>JBCCXN010000009.1:0-182827 GCA_039191495.1 Pseudomonadota bacterium
CGACATCGACTATTTCTTTGCACAGGTCAGCGTCGAGGAGGAACTGGTCGACTTCAAACCCACCTGCGGCAACATCCTGTCCGGCGTCGGCCCGGCGGCGCTGGAAATGGGTCTGATTGATGCGCAGGAAGGCGAGACATCGCTCAATATTCTGGCGGTGAACACCGGGGCGCGGGTTGCTGCAACAGTACAAACGCCGGGCGGACAGGTGCAATATGAAGGCGATGCACAGATAGACGGTGTGCCCGGCACTGCAGCCCCCGTGGCCTTGCAGTTCATGGACACAGTGGGAGGAGTAACGGGCGCGTTCCTGCCCACTGGTAACCTGATTGACGAGATCGACGGCGTTCAGGTGACCTGCATGGATGTGGCGATGCCGATCGTGATGGCGCGGGCAGATGCATTCGGGTTGACCGGTTATGAAACCGCTGCTGAACTGGATGCAAACAAGGAGTTTTACGCCCGGATGGAACCAATCAGGCTGAAAGCAGGCGAGCTGATGGGCATGGGCGATGTCTCCACCTCCGTCACGCCAAAATTCGGGCTGCTCGCCCCGGCACAAAACGGCGGCACGATTGCGACGCGCTACTTCATGCCGTGGAAGTGCCATCCGACCATGGCTGTCACGGGCGCGCAATGCCTGGCCTCCTGCGTCTTGACGCCCGGCACAGTGGCAGAAGGACTGGCCGCGGTTCCCAATGAAGCACCTGCAACCATCGTGCTGGAACACCCGTCTGGTACGATTGACGTGGTGGTCGACTTTGAGAACGCCACCAGCGGCTTCGTGCTGAATTCTGCCGGGCTGGTTCGAACCGCCCGCAAACTGGCGGCAGGCGAGGTCTACGTGCCCAAATCCGTTTGGGATGGGAATTGACGACGGCCAATTTCGGCATACAATTGTATACGAATTCGGTCTAAGGAGACTTTATGTCCCAGGATTTCGAAGCGCATTTAAAACCCGCACGCGCCAGTTTTTTGTCCGCACTCACTGCCCTCAGTTGGGAAATCGTCACTTATCCAACACCCTACTCAGGAGTAGAAAGCCGGTGAAAGTCCATATTCTTGACGATTGGTTCGACACGCTGCGCGGCCTGCCGTGTTTTGACAAACTCGCATCACACGATGTCACCGTCTGGACCGATCACCAGCCTGATCCGGCAGCGCTGGCCGAGCGTTTACAGGATGCACAGGCGCTCGTTCTGTTCCGGGAACGCACAAAAATCGGTGCGGACTTGCTGAACCGCCTGCCCAATCTCAAGCTCATTTCACAGCGCAGTGTCTACCCCCACATCGACGTGGATGCCTGCACCGCAAACAACGTGCTTTTGTGCTCCAACATGCACTCCGACACCCCGTCTTATGCAGCAGCCGAAATGACGCTGGCGCTGGTCCTCGCCAGTTACCGGCAGATCCCGCAGCAGGCAGATTCGCTTCAGGCGGGGCAATGGCAGGCCGGGGTCGGGCGCAGCCTGCGCGGGCGCACGCTGGGTCTTTACGGTTATGGTCGCATTGCAGGTGCGGTCGCCGAATACGCCAAGGCGCTGGGGCTTCATGTGCAATGGTGGGCCTCTGACTCCGGACGCGCACGCGCTGCCGCTGACGGGGAAACAGTTGCAGCGTCAAGGCGCGACTTCTTTGCCACTTCGGATATCGTGAGCATCCATGTCCGGCTGAAACCAGAGACGCGGGGCATAATCACAGCTGATGATTTCGCCGCCATGCAACCGCGCGGTCTCTTCGTCAACACATCGCGCTCCGGCCTTGTGGCCCAGGGCGCACTGGAGGCCCAAATCGCCAATGGCCGGATACACGCCGCCGTGGATGTCTTCGACACCGAACCATTGACCGATACATCACACCCGCTGCTCACGCATCCGAACGTTCTTGCGACACCGCACATTGGCTATGTCACAGAAGATGAATTCGACCTGCAGTTCTCCGATATTTTTGATCAGGTGAACGCCTATGCCAGCGCTGCACCTATTCACATGATCAATGCGGACGTCTGGCAACGGGCCTGACACCAAAGATATCTGACAGAGAATTATTTGGATTTTGCCGAGGGTCTGGTAACTCATGCGCCATGCGGATCAATTTTGACTTCTCGGACCTCGAAGCTTTTCTGGCAGTCTACGACACAGGGTCTTTTCATCTGGCGTCCGAAAAACTGGGGCTGTCACAGTCTTCGGTCACGCGCCGCATTCAAAAGCTGGAAATGGCGCTCGACTCCACACTGTTTCAGCGCACCACCCGCGCCGTCAAGCCGACGCTAACAGCCAAGCGGCTCAAACTGCGCGCCGAAGCGATCCTGAGCGACACGCGGGAAACCGCGCGCGCCATGCGCGACGAAAGCAGCGCATATGCACATCAGCGCGCGCGGTCGCTGACGATTGCCACGCTTCCAACGGTCCTGTCGCAACTGCTGGCCCCCGTGGCGCGCGCCATGCTGGCCGAACATGCGGGTTTGCGGTTGAGGCTCCTTGATCTCACTGCGAACGATGTCGCCGAAGCCGTCGCCGAAGGTGATGCGGATATCGGCATCTGTTCGGTTCCGGCCCTTGAGCCCAACACGGATTTCGAGCCTCTTTTCAACGATCCCATTGTGATTGCAATGGCTCAGGATCACCCTTTCACACGGCGACCCGGTCTGCGGTGGTCGGATCTGTCGAGCGAGCCTTTGATCCTTCCACAACGGGGAACGGGCAACCGCATGGCGATTGATGAGGCGCTCGCCAAGGCAGGGCAACCTCTGGTCTGGACCGTTGAGGTGGGCCGCACATCCACGGCTTTGAACCTCGCGGCAATCGGCGTCGGGATCGCCCCGGTCCCTCAGGCTGCTCTGAGCGACACCACAGGCCTCGCCATGCGCCCAATCATCGATCCGCTCGTGTCGCGCCCGATCGGTTTGCTTACCCGTACGGGTCAAAAACAAAGTGGTTTGGTCGATCAGTTTTCGAACGCCATCCGGCAACACGTGGTCGCGGATCAGACGGTACATGCCTGACGCCTACGCCGTCTCTGACGCATCGCCAAACCGCAAGGCCGCTTCTGCAAGACAAGTGGTCATTGCGGTGATGTCTTCGGACGCTGCGCCCGACAGGGCAGGCAACTGGAAATTCTTGCGCATCAAAGCCACACCAAAAAGCACCGCAAGCAACATCGCTGCCTGGTCCTCTGCATCGGCACCACCAAGCCTTTCAGCCAGCGGATCCGCAAGACCCGTTTGAACCAAATCGCGAATGTCATTGCCGATCTCAGGGTCAATCACATTGGTCACAAGCATTGTGAACGGATTGGCCTGATCTTTTTGTGGATCGAATGGATGCGAAAAACTCGCAACCGCCGCATGCAGCAAGTCGTCCCGCTTCGCAGACAAGGCGTCCCATGGTCCGATGTCCGCCAGCGTGGCCTCGAACAGCGCCCGCTTGCCACCGAAATAGCGCGATACCAACGCCGGGTCCGCACCCGCAGCCCCGGCGATGTCGCGCACAGAGACGTTTGAATAGCCGCGCGTCCAGAACAGATCCCGTGCCGCCTCCACCAGCTTTTTCTTGGTCGTAGTTTGTTTTCCCATGGCCCAGACCTAACCGTTCCGTGTTTTTTGTCAACAGTTGTTGACTTTCAAAACAGAGGTCCCTATTTGAACGTCAACAGTTGTTGACTTATTGGAGAGACAGATGAGCAAAACAGCCCTGATCACCGGTGCATCTTCGGGTATCGGTGCGGAATTCGCCCGATACCATGCCGCGAAAAGCGGCGATCTTGTAATTGTCGCGCGCCGCAAAGCACCGCTTGAGGCGCTCAAGCAAGAGCTCGAAGCCGCGCACAACGTCACGGTTACTGTACTGGACATGGATGTGGGCACGCCTGCGCAGGCGACAAAGCTGTTTAAGGCGGTCCGCGCGCAAGGGATCGATGTGGATATTCTGATCAACAATGCCGGCTTTGGTGGGCACGGCGCTTTTCTTGACCGCGATCTGGCCAGGGATCAGGCGATGATCGATCTCAATATCTCCGCACTCGTCACACTGACCCACCTCTTCGGCACACTGATGAAAGCCCGCGGTCACGGCAAGATGCTGCATGTGTCGTCCACGGCAAGTTTCACGCCCGGCCCAAATCAAGCGGTGTATTTCGCAACAAAAGCCTTTGTGACATCTTTCAGCCAGGCAATTGATGAAGAGATGCGCCCCCACGGCATCACGTCAACCGCCCTGTGCCCCGGCCTTGTGAACACAGAATTTGTCGCATCGGCGGACCTTGCGGGCACCGGGCTGGCCAACCGCAAGGGCGCCACCCCGGCCTCTGTCGCAAAATGCGGCTACGACGCGATGACAAGGGGCGACCTTGTCGCGATCAACGAACCCGGCCTTTCCTTCCTGCTGAACTGGATCACACCCCTGCTGCCGCGACGCCGGGTGTTGAAAATGGTGTCGGACATGCAGACCAAATAACGCGCGTCCGCGAAAATGAGACACCAGCCTGTCTTGCGCTTCCGCGTCAGTATATATATCTGACAATAATAGTAGGTTTTATCGAGGAACGCATATGACCGTACAGACAGAGACAGCGCAAGTTCCCCCTCAGGCAACGCCCGGCAAACGTGTACCGCGCCTGCTGACGGTCAAAAAAGCCTGGTATCTCACGCCCAATATGATCCGTGTGACCTTTGCCGGACCGGAACTTGACGGCTTTCCCGAAGGCCGCGAGGGCGGCAATTGCAAGTTGATGATCCCAGACGTGGGGGAAACCCGCGATGCGTTTGCGCAACGGCTGTCGGACGGCCCCGCCCCTGTCAGACGCACGTACACTGTCCGGCACTTTGATCCGGTCTCGCAGGAACTCAGCATCGATTTCGTAGCCCACGGCGACAATGGCCCGGCGTCGCGTTGGGCGGGCCGCGCCGTGCCCGGTGATTTTCTGGGGTTCGCCGGACCCAGCACACCCAAAGTCACAGTGTTTAATGCCGACTGGTATCTCGTGGCCGCCGATCCCTCTGCCCTGCCGGTCGCCGCTGCAACGCTCGAAGCGATGCCGCGCAACGCGAAAGGTATCGCGATCTTCGAGATCACCGCAGAAGAGGACAAACAAGCAATCGACGCGCCGGACGGGATCGACATGCACTGGCTCATCCACCCGCATCCGCATAAGCCGTCCGCCGCCCAAGAAGCGCTGATCAGATCGCTCGACTGGCCGACAGGCCGCGTGCAAACTTGCATCGCCGGAGAAAGCGGCGTGATCCGTGCGCTACGCGGCTTCCTGCATCAGGACCTGGGCCTGGCGCGCGCGGATACCTATATATCCGGCTACTGGAAAATCGGACTGGTCGAAGACGAGCACCAGAAGATGAAACGCGCTGAAGCTTCTTAAAAGACGTATCCCGTCCGTCCGGCACCCGCGTGCAATTTGTCTTCGGCGCACGGCTTTACGGCGGCGGGTCACCAACCAAAAGGTCCGGCAGATCCCGCAGACTTTGCAGGTCAAACGTCGCCAGAAAGGTCTCTGTTGTCACAAAGGTATGCGGCGCGCCGGGTCGGGGAGACCGTGGCCCGCTGGCAATCAGGTTTTTGTGCCGCAATCGCGCCAACAGGTCCCGGCTGATCTCCTTGCCGAAAATCTCGGCCAGCCCCGCGCGATCTATGGGCTGGTGATAGGCGATGGCGCACAGCACGCCCATCTCGGTCTCGCTAAAGGCAAACCCCTGATCGGCCACGTCCGCCGCCGTTGCGATCGCATCGCCAAACTGAACCTTTGTGCGCAGTATCAGGGCGTCCGCCACCGACACAAGCTCGTAGGGCCGTCCGGACAGTTCCGCACGGATGTCCTCGATCAGCAAATCAAGCGACACCCCTTCAGCCACAACACGCGCCAAATCGGCGCGCGACACCGGGGTCGCACTGGCAAAGAGCACCGCCTCAATCCGACCCATCCATGTCCGCCAGCGCACCTCCGGTGGAAAATCCTCCAATGCGCGATCAAAGACATCCGGAACATGATCGCTGTTGTCCGGCGCGTTCGGCGCGGACCTCATGGCATGATCCCGTAAAGCCGGAATGTCGATCGGCCCGTCAACTCGTGCACGACACCAAGGCTGACCAGCCGGTCGCACAGACGTCTGGCCGCACGGTCGGTCATGGCACAGCGCGTCCCCTGAATGACAGGCGACAGCATGGAGCCGGGCGACACTGCGGTCTCCTTCAAAAACAGGGTCACCGCGGCCTCCGCCCCTTTGGCCCGCAGCTTGGGTGCCACGCGCGTCAGGGCCGCCGCGCATCGGGCCAGCATGCGCGCGAGCCGTATTGCATCCTGCAATGTGGACAGGATCGTACGCTGAGCTGCAAGGCGCGCTTCTGGCTCACCCGCAGCCAGCTGCCGGACAATCGTTTTGGTCAATCTCGGCGCTGTGACCGGCAACACAGTCTTCCATCGCAATGCGGACGCCAGAACCAAATCTGACGCAAGGCAGGCCACACGTTCGGCGCGGCTGTCTGCCTGAAAGACCCCCTCCAGAACCGCCGCACAGCCTGCGAGCGGACCATGCGTTTGCGCAAGGGCACTCCCCCGGTCGATCCAATGGGCCGAATGCTCGGCAAACCCCTGTCCGACAAGCGCGGCGATCCCGGCCTGTCTGTCGCCCCTGCCCGGCCGCAAGCGCGCCGCCTGCCGCCAAAAGTCCAGCAAGTCGCCATCCGGCCCGCGCGCCTCCCCGGCCGGGGTCAGATAGAAGGCATCCCGAAGTTCGGCGGCACGCGCCATCCGTCCTTCCAGCTTTGACGACGCCTCGGCCGCCTGCGCGGCAAGATGGTTGGCCAGCAAAGGCACCGGCACACCGCTTTCGGGATCGGTCACAAGCGTGTTCAACACCGCGCACATCGCGCCGGACTGAAAGGCAACCGCCTCGGCAGACGCCGCACGGGACATCCCGGCCCAAGCGGGCAATTCCGCCAACCCATCGGGCCCGTCCAGTGGCGCGGCATGCTGAAACATCATGACATCAGATTACCGCAGGGGGGCGCTTTGTTCCATTGGATACTGCGAAAACCGCCCCGCAAAACACGCCATTGCCAGATTGCATCCAAAACGGCACGATACCTGCAGTTGTAGCGTGCGAAATCACGCGGTTTTTTACGTTTCGGAATTTCTGAAAGAAGATTGGGAGCTTAACAGTCAATGGTCGATCAAAACGGAGGCGCAGGCAACGACCCACAGCCCTCTGCCGCGACCGAGTTCAAAAATGCAGCCAAACAGGAAACCATCAAGTGGCTCGCCAGACTGGCCGCGCTGGTGGTGATCGTGCTGGGCGTTGCGCTTTTGACCGTGCCGATCAAATGGGCACTCGGCATCTACCAGATCGAGGCCTTTCTCGAAAAAATGCGCGACGACCTCTCGGCAAGCGAAGACACCGTCTTTGTCTACCACATCGATTTTGTTGTTTCGAACCGTGACCGGCTGGAGCGCATCGAGCGTCGCATGAAAGATGCGGCAACCGAGCAAGGCAGCGACGCGCTCGAAGACTTCAAACCTTTCGACCTGCTGACCCTCCCGCTGCGCGAACTGGATGATCTGAGCGGATATATCGGCGAAGTGGACCGCAAGGATGTGCTGCGGATGCGCGCGCGGCTCAAGTCCTCCAAGGTGCGGACCGTTAACTTTTCGGCGTCCGAAACCGCGCAGGTCACTCTGGATTACAAGATGAGCTGCTACAGAGAAGACGGTGGCCTGTCGACAAGCACCAACGAGGTCGCTTTCAATATCAAGGTGAACACGCAGGTCGTCCGCGAGGGCGAAGCGGACCTGAACGAAACCGGGCGCCTCTACATCGATCAGGAGATGCTGGACAACTTTGTCAGCATCAAAAGCAACGATGCAAACTATGATCACCGCAAACATGAGCTGACGCTTGTCATCAAGGACCAGCACCGCGAGGAGGTGATCAGCGCAATGGCCGAAGGCGAGCTGGAAAGCTGCCGTTTTGACGCGTTGATCTTTGTGCGCGATGTCTTCGACGAGTTTGAACAGTTCGATGCACTGAGCTGGATAAGGGAAAGGACTGGATTGTAATGCGAAACCGCTGCCTGTCCGCGATGCTGATAGCCGGGCTCTGGTCCACATACGCCGCGGCTCAGTCCGGATGCGATCTCGTGTGCCAGTACGACACACGTGCTCAGACACTGGCAATCGGCCAGCCGCCGGACCCGCTGCCCCCGTTCGAGCCTGTTGCACTCGAATATTCCTTTTCAGCGCTTGACATGGAGGCATCCAATTACCGCGGGTCTGTTGTCCGGACGGTGTCCTATGAGGCCTACAAGGGCGAAGCGCTTCTCGTTGCGGTTCCGGAAGACGCCAATGTCAGCGTCGTGCACATCCGGGACAGCCTGTCGCGACTGTCGCGCGCGGAAGGCAATTCAAAGCGGTTCTACCTTGACGACAATTACTGGGCCGACTTTGAAACCGGCGCAGAGCTTGAGATCGCACCCAGCATTGACTTTTTCATGGAGAATGAAGCGTATTTCGACCGCCACGCGCAGCCAAAGCTCATCCTGAGCGGCCCGTTCTGGAATGAGGATTCCTACGGCCAGCGCCCCATGGGCGTGTTCAAGACACGTGCGGATGGCACGATTTCCGGATTTCTGGATTTTGACGCGCAACATATTCTGTGCATCGACGACGATGCGCCGATGGAGCTTATCAGTATTGAGGTTCTGGCCGAAGGCAAACGCACAAAAGATGCCAGCGCAGTGGGACGCCGTGCCGATGCGATCGTCGAGGAACAATGCGCGGCAGCCATTCAGATCGGCCCCGCCTTTTTCGAGCAAAAGCTGGACGGCGAAACCGGCCTGCAACCGGGCATCTCCGGACTTTCCCTGCGCCCGGCCAAGCGGATCGTCCTGTTGCGCTACCGTGCAGGGGGCGGTTCCCAGTCCACTTTCATTTTCTTCGAAGAGAAAATCAGCTCATTCGACACCATGGTTGCGGTCGGACGCATCGCCGAAAGCCTCAGTGATGAACCCGACCCGATCGAATGGGCCGTCGGACTGCGTGACGAGGAATTTCTAAGCGGTCTTTTGCCGGGCGCCGGACGCGTCATCAATGACACAAGTGTTCCCGTCGGCGCGCTTTTGGTCTTTGACTGAACCGGGATGCGCACAATTGAAGGCAGTTTTCGCCGCAAAACGCTTGATCAGATACGCGACTGTGCCAAAGCTGGCCATGTGCCGGAAGTTCCCTGGCACCATGGGTCGCTGAAGGAGGTTACAACGTGAAGATGCCGCGCAACGCTCTGGCCGCCACGGTCCTGTCTCTTGGCGCATTCTCCGCCGCCGCCGCACCGTGTATCACGCAAAAAGGCGGTTTTCCGGGCTACGTCAGCGCCTTGTCTCAAGAGGCAAAAAGCAGCGGCGTCAAACAGGGCGGCATGCAGGCCCTCGCCTCCGCGCAGCTGTCCGGCATCACCTGGCGCTTTGAATCCAACCCCAGAAACCAGACCGGGACACTGCAGAGCGATCCAGCCACATTTCTGGCCAAACGCAGCGGATCAAGCGCGCAGGCCTTCGTCAATGCAACCCGCAACCGCATAAAGCAGAACGCCCGCGTCTTCGAAGTGCTGGAGCAACGCTACGGCGTGCCCGGTTCCGTTCTGGCCACGATCTGGGGGCTTGAGACCAGCTGGGGCGGCTATCTTGGCGGAACGCCCATTGTCTCCGGCGCGGTCACGCTGGCATCGTACTGCCGCCGGCATCCCCGGTTTGAAAGCCACGCGCTGGCCGCCCTGAAACTTGTCGATCAGGGGGTCATCACGGCCACCACCAAGGGCGGGCCCTCGGGCGAGCTGGGTCACATGCAGTTTCTGGCGGGCAACTGGGCAAAGTACGGGGTTGATGCCACCGGAGACGGGCGCGCCGATCCCTACAACGCCGTTGATGCGCTTGCCACTGCCGCCAATATGCTCAGCGCCAACGGCTGGAAAAAAGGCCAGCCGTTCGATGACGGCTCGCGCAATTTCAAGGTGCTCTCGGTCTGGAACGACAGTGGCAATTACCAGCGCGCCATCGCATATGCGGCGACCCGGGTTGGGGGGTAAACAGCATCGGCACAGAGACACTCGGCGCTGAATGGGTTTAATCTGACGCAGTCCAGTGCTACGACCTCAGCAATGCACAGCAAGAACAGGTGAGGAGACGGACCAATTTCCGAACGCAACTTTGAAAAAATGACCAAGGCCGACGTTATTGCGGCCCAACGCGCCTGGGCCAAATACGTCACCGAACAGGACGTCGACAACCTTCTGGAACTCTATGACTTCGGCGATGCGGACGAGCCCGTGCTTTTCAAACCGACGCTGGCGGACGTCATTCGCCTCGACCGGGACGGCGCACGGTCCTACTTTGTCGGCGGCGACCCCGGCTACCCCCACGATCACGGATTTCTGAAGCGCGGATGGAAGCGCGTGGATTTTCAAAGTGCCGTGGGCCCGATCCTGAAAGCAGGCGGGCTGGGCTACAAAGACATGGGACACTACACATTTGTCGATGGGGACGGCAACGCGACACGCGCCGACTACACCTTTGCCTACCACAAGATTGAAGGGCGCGTGCTGATTTCGCTGCACCACTCCTCGCTGACGTGGCTCCCGCCTGCTGACGCCTGAGGAGACAACAAAGAACGCAACCAAAACAATTGCTTTCGGCAAAATCGTCACATCTGCGTGCCGTCGCATCGCGCACGGGTGACTACGGCCTGTAATTGCGGTAGGGTTTCCCATGCGACCACATATCGCGCAATGCGCGATCCCGGAAATCAGAGCCGCGGCGCTTTTTCTGAAAAATTAGGTGTTAAACCGCCGCGCTCTGCTTTGAGTTCTTATGTCCAATACTTTTGCATTATTGGTCATTTGTGTTCACACTGACCAAAACGGCAAAGCCGACATGCAACGCAGTCGAGCACACGGGCGTGAACATGCAAGAAGACGAGCAAAACCGGCAGATTGACAAGCCCGGGCATGATGCCGGTTCCAACGATCTCAATCGGTTGGCGGACACGGCACGTGAGGACGCGGGTCAGGCCACAGCAGTCAACACGACCAAAGCCTACAAGGCCGATTGGGCCCACTTTGCGCGCTGGTGTCGCATGCGCGGCACAGATCCCTTGCCCCCGTCAACGGAACTGGTGGGTTTGTACCTTACAGACCTGGTTACACCGGGACCCGGCGGTCGCCCGCTGACGGTTGCAACGCTTGAACGGCGCCTGTCAGGCCTGTCATGGCACTATGCGCAGCGCGGCTTCACACTGGATCGCAGGGAACGCCACATCGCCGCGGTGCTTGACGAAATCCGTCGCGCGCACGCACGTCCGCCCGCACAGAAAGAAGCTGTCCTGCCCGAAGACATCATTGCCATGGTGGCCACCCTGCCCTTCGATCTGCGGGGGTTGCGTGACCGCGCGATCCTTCTGCTGGGCTTTGCCGGTGGTCTGCGCCGGTCCGAAATCGTCTGCCTCGACGCCGGCCGCGAGCATACGCCCGATGCTGGCGGTTGGGTCGATATCGAACACGCGGGCGCGATTCTCACGCTGCACGGCAAAACCGGGTGGCGCGAGGTTGAAATCGGTCGCGGATCCGGTCCGCAAAGCTGCCCCGTACATGCGCTCGAGCGATGGCTGCACTATTCAAAAATCGATTTTGGCCCGCTCTTTGTCCGGACGTCGCGCGACGGCACCCGCGCGCTTGGGCCCCGGCTCAACAACAAGCATGTGGCGCGACTGATCAAGCAGACAGTTCTGGCATCCGGCATCCGATCCGAACGACCCGAAGCCGAACGTTTGTTACTCTTTTCAGGTGACAGCCTGCGCGCCGGTCTTGCCTCCTCAGCACAGGTTGACGAACGCCTTGCCCAGAAACACCTCGGGCACAGCACTGCGGAAATGACCCGCCGATACCAGCGACGGCGCGACCGGTTCCGGATAAATGTGACCAAGTCTGCCGGTCTTTGATCAAAGCCTAAAAAAAACCTGCGTGGAGACGCAGAAATTTAACCATTTTGTCCTAGCTTCCGAAGCAATCCAGCGAGCAACGTGTTGCAGCCAGCCAGGGGTCACATGCGCAGACGCGATCTTCTATCGATGTATTCCAGCGCTCTTGCCGAGCTGGTACTGTCGTCCCTGTGTGGTGCGGTCCTTATCATCATGGCCTTGCAGTTTCTGGCGGCACTCTTCGGTGCATTTCTTGACAGCACCGACGCCCTGCTTCTGGTCTGGCAAAGTCTTGTTCTGCTTGGCCTGTGGCCGGGCCAGCGGTACTGGACCATCCAACGCACCAATGCGAAGGGCATACGCCATAGCGTAATCGGCGTGCCCAGTGAAGATGATGAAATACGGTTGAACCGCATCGCCGCGCGGCAACGCGCCCAACAGCCACAACAACGCTGAATGACCCTGCAGCTCGCACCTCGGTGCGCGTGTCAAACTGGTGTCATCTGCTGAGCGCTTTTCGTGCGCGGCATCCAGAGCTCGCAAATTGAAAACCGACCGGCCGAACGTGCGCTCGCGCGGCTCAGGACCGCAAACACGCAATACTACTGACTACTGTCGGATCTGCGAAACTAATGAGCAGCCAAGTTTTATTAAGACTTTGTTTTTAAAAGTTTTTTTTATTTCAATGTAGCGGTTACCCGCGGGTAACCGGTGCGCCATCAGAGTCACAAGGCGGGTTACCCACGGGTAACGGCTACCTGATGCGCGGCCCAGCCACAAGAGCAGCCTCAAACGCCTTCACAGCTTCCTCCAGCTGATGACGCGGCACCGACGCAAAGTCCGCGTCACTGACGAGACGGCACTCCCCTGCCCGCGCCGTGACCTTTGTATTGCCTACAAAGAACTCAAATTTCTGCTTACGCGGCGCTGGTGTATCCGCGGGACGTTCAAGCGCCACCTTTTGCGTCTTTAGAAACCCCTCGAGCACGCGTGTTTGCGCTGCTGCATCCGCGCAGGTCTCCAGCTGTGACTTCAGCGCCTCGGCCTGCTCGACACGACTCAAGGCACGCGAGACGTCGACACCAAGATTGCGCGACACCTCCTTGGGCCATTTCAGGCTGTCGCCCAGTGCAGTCAGCAAGAACACGAAGGATCGAATGTAAGACCGCTTCGTCTTGTGCAGCGCGCCGTACAATCGGCTGACCAGTTCCGACGCATCCACCTCGCCCACGCGCCTGTCCTCCGCCGCCGTGATTGCGACCTGTGCCATCTCGGCAAAGCTCAGGTCCTCGCGGACCACGTTTTCCTCGACCATGTCGACGTAACGGTCGAGCCGATCTTCCTCTCCGTGTTCGACCCGCGCGACAACGCTCGCGAAGCGGGCCTCCCCGGTTTCTTCCAGCAACTGACGCAGTGCTGTCAGGCGGCGCCAGCCTTTCTTGAGCTGGTAGCAACCTTTGGAGTCCGCATAGATTTCAACAGGCTCTTTCTGCCCGCGCGCCCGGATGGACGACTTGAGCTCTTCCATTTCGTCCGACCGCGCCACCTCTTCGAGCGCCAGCCGGTCCCGTGGCAGATCATCTGTCGAAATCTCGGCCAGCGGCACGTCGATCAATATCCGCCCGTCGCCTTGTGCCGCGCGAAAGGCTTTGGCATCCTCCGCGTTCTTGCGGCGCTGCTCGATCTTGGCTTCGGTGGTCTCCGTGAGATTTTCTGCCGCGTCGCGCACCGCAGCGCCCATAGGTCCGGGCGCCCTGTCGCGCGCGCGATTTGCCGGCATGGGTTCAAGCGGCTCAAAACCGAATTTATTCTTGCCTGCCATTTTATGCTGCTCCTCGGTCTTCCTCTGCTCCCTGGCGCCACGCGCTGAGCACAGTCTCTTTAAATTCGCCATACGCGCGATCAAAGCTTTGTCGCGCCCGCTTCCAGGTCTCGCGTGTCATTTGCCGGTAGTCCTGTTCATAGACGGACATCTGAAACCGACCCGACTGTTCGACCGCACGAGTCATCTCGATCGGATGAGCGCAGACATCAGCGCCGAACACATTCCGAAATGCGTCCATCATCGCCTGGTGCAACGGGTTCGACGCTTCAAACCGCGTCATGAGCAGGCGAATATCAGAAAACCGTTTCGGCAGCGTCAAGCCTGCGTCCTGTGCCACCCGCGCAAACCCGTCCGAAATATCCTCCATCGCATCACCGAGCTGACCAAGATAGGAGGTTGTGCTGTCGTATTCCCAGTAGCCGGGCCCGGATGGGATGTAGAGGATGTCGGCGGCAAAGGCCGCGTTCAGCGACTGGTAGCCAATCGCCGGCGGACAGTCGAACAGAATAATATCGTACTGATCATCCGGCAGTTCCTCAAGATAGCGCGCGACGCAGCCGAAAAAGGACCACGCTTTATGAAGCGCGCGATACTGTGCCGACGCGAACTCGACAAAGGCGGCGTTCGCGCAGGACGGGATGATATCTATGGTGGGCCAGCAGGTGGGTTGAATGAAGTCCTGAAACCGCTGTGCTCCGATGGACTGCACGTCTTCCGGCAGTTCCGCTGAAGAGGGGTAGGGGCAGTCGTCTGGGTCATCGTAGCTCTCAGTGATGCGGTCTGCCTCGCGGCACAGATCACGGCACATGATGCCCCAAACCGTGTTCCACTCCTTGACCTCCGTCAGGCCCATCGAGTGGGTCAGAGTGGCTTGTGGGTCGAAATCGATACAGAGCACCCGGTAGCCATCCAGCGCCGCGGCATTTGCAAGATGTTGAGCCACAACTGTCTTGCCGACACCGCCCTTGAAGTTCGACACCGCAACCCGCATCGCGCGTCCCTTTGGTCGTTCCGGTAAAAGAATGCGACCACGAAACCGAAGCCTTCGTCGCAGCTCGTTAATCTCTTCGAGTGTGAACCACCGTTGCCGGCCATCGTCCTCGGTTTCGCCCTGGGGCAGGGTGGGGTCATCCGCAAGCTTCTTGCGCAGCGTATCGGCTGGAACGTCAAACATGAACTGGCTGATCTCCCAGATCGAAAACGGCCTGAGCGCCTTGACTTCGCCGGGGGAGAACGTCGCGCGCCGCACAGCCTGCTGCTGCGCCAGACTGCGGGCATTCATATTCTGGAGATCGGAATGGTTGCGCATCGCTCTAATACCCCGTATTTATCCTGCATCGTTTGAATAACGGGATTTTCTAATTAGGTAAATCCTCTTCTTTATGAATTTCACGGATTTGCGGGAAAACGCCGGAGAAGTCAGACGGCCAATATCTGAAACAAAAGGCGAAGAGGTGACAAATTAGAGACTGGTATTGCTGTTTTAGTGACAGTATATAGGACTTAAGGTGACAGGTGGGGTGTCACCCTTAACCATTATAACCAAAATTGTTTTTGAAATCAGTTTGTTTCAATCTGTTCCCGCTTTTTCGACGCTGTTGACAGAATACGGGATTTCATGCCTTTATCGAGGGAACGAGAATCGGCCCGTCAGAGGCCACTTGAGGCAACATCGAGGGTAGCACAGTGCAGCTGAAAACCGCACGATTGACCGGGTCCGGATCAGGGGTCGTCAAGTACGACATCATTACAGCGTTGTCTGTCATGGCACTGCACAGCTCAGCAACGCTGCAGACAACCGTGATGCGTCTCATCGCTGTCGTCACAGCCCGTTACAACTGGCGCACAGATCAATTGACTGTCCCGCAACCGGATCTGGCACGCATGTGGCATGTCTCTGAACGCACTGTGAAACGTGAACTCAAACGAATGGTTGGTTTCGGATTGCTCATGTGTATTCGCCCCGGAGTGCGGGGTAGGGTGGCCGCGTATCGTCTGAATTATGCCGAGCTCTACCGCAACACGCGACAGAGCTGGAGCGCGGTCGGCGAGGACTTTGAAAGCCGCATGCAAGACCTGAGCACTCCGGAACAGGCCAAGGTCGTGCGGGTGGATTTCACCGCGAAGGCCACACCGCTACCGGTATCTGAAAAGAACGATCTCTGGACGGCGGCTCTGCAGGAGCTGGCAGAGACAGATCCCGCGCATTTGCACAACTGGTATATGAAGCTCGCGCTCGAGAGCGAGCGCGATACAGATGTCGTCTTGCGCGCGCCATCAGCCTTTGTGGCGCAGTTTGTGCAAACCCATCTCGCAAGTCGTCTGGTCACGGCATTGGAGCGGCAGAAAGGCTGCCCCGTGCGGGTTGAAATCCGTTCCTGACACGGTGCCGCCGCCATTCCGTTTTAGCACGGCAGCCATGCAGAAACTGAGGATTGTCAACGCGCCGGAACGGCGTAAATACGGCCCATAATTGATTTTATCGCGCGCCGGAAAGGAGCACAGATCCATGTTTGAAATGCTACGTCACTACATCAACCGCCATGCGCAAGAACGCAGACTGAATGCGGAAATGTCCCGGATTACCGAGTCTGAGCTTTTGGACCTCAACCTGAGCCGCGCAAAACTGGCAGAGCTGTCGCACCGCCAGGTCTGGGGCTGAGACCTATAGCATGACGGGCGCACCGGAAGCAAAAGACGCAGCCGCTGCGTCCGCCAGGCGTTGCGCGGCCACTCCGTCGGCGATGCCGGGCATTGGCGTGCGTGCGTCCATAAGAGCCGAAACAAAGCTTGTCATCTCGGCCAGATAGGCCGCCTCATACCGTTCCAGAAAGAAATGCTGGTTGGGCGCCACGGTGAACCCGTGGCTGCCCGCCTGCGTCACGTGATGTTCCAGCTGGTTTGCGGCCTGCAGCATACCGGTTGCGCCATGCACTTCGATACGCTGATCGTAGCCATAGGTGGCGCGGCGCGAGTTGTTGATCTGGCAGAGTGCGCCGCTGGCGGTTTTGAGCGTTACCATTGCGGTGTCGATATCGCCGGCCGCACCGATCTCGGGGTCCACATGGCAGGCTCCCACGGCATAGAGTTCAAAAGGCTCTTCGCCCAACAAAAAACGTGCCATGTCGAAATCGTGGATCATCATGTCCCGAAACAGCCCGCCGGATTGTTCGATATAAGAGATCGGTGGCGGGGCGGGGTCGCGCGAGGTGATGATCACCAGCTCCGTATTTCCGATTGCGCCCTCTGCGAGCTGCGCCTGCAGGTGGGCGAAATGCGGGTCAAAGCGCCGGTTGAAGGCGGTAAAGAAGGGGACGCCTGCGTCGGCGACAGCATTCATGCATTCCGCCGCGCGTTCCGAGGAAAGATCGATCGGTTTTTCGCAAAAGATCGCCTTGCCCTCGCGTGCCAGCGCGTGGATCTGATCGTAGTGCAAGGTGGTCGGGGTGGCGATGATCACCGCATCGATGTCGTCGGCTGTCATGATCGCCTCGGACGCCCGCACGTCGGCGCGTGCGTGCGCCGCCAGAGCCTCGGCCGCGTCGGGCACAGCGTCCGAGACCGCTGTGAGCTTTGCGTCAGGCATGCGGGCGATGCTTGCCGCGTGGACCTGCCCGATGCGGCCGCAGCCCAGAAGACCGAGAGATATCATCTTTTTCTCCTAGTTAGAGACTATTTCGGACCCAGAGCGCGTAGCACTTGCCGGGTGGCTGTGGTGATGGGCGCTTCGACTTCGCTGAGAATCTGGACGCGGTCGAACCGGTCCGCGTCCGCCTCGACAGCGGTGCGCAGGGCGGTGCCGAAAGCCATGCGCAACTCGGTCCCAATGTTGAACTTGCAGATCTTTGAGCCGCGGGCCAGCGCCGTGCGCTGTGCAACCGGCACACCGGAGCCGCCGTGGATGACAAGCGGCACGTCTGTCACGGCTTCGATGGCGCGGATGCGCGCCTCATCCAGTCCGCCTTCCTTGTTCTGCTGCAGGTGCACGTTTCCGACGGAGATGGCCATGGCATCCACGCCGCTGTCGCGGGCAAAAGTTGCGGCCTCGTCCGGATCGGTGCCCTGAGATGTCTCACCATCTGAATATCCGACAAAGCCTATTTCGCCTTCGCAGGAAATCTGCGCGTTATGGGCGATCTCGGCGATCCGCGCGGTTTCCTTGATGTTTTCAGCCAATGGTAGGCGCGAGCCGTCGAACATGAGCGAGGTAAAGCCACTGTCGAGGGCCTCGCTGCACGCGTCGTAGGTGTAGCCGTGATCGAGGTGGGCAACGACGGGCACGCTGACGGTGTCGGCCAGGTGGCGGAACATCTTGCCGAGAACGGGCAGGGGGGTGTGTTTGCGGCAGGAGGGGCCGGCCTGCAGGATCACGGGCAGGCCTTCGGTCTCTGCGGCTTGCACATAGGCCCGCATGTCTTCCCAGCCCAGCGTCACCAGACCGCCGACGGCGTAGCTGTCGCGCAGGGCCGGTTGCAGGACCTCAGAGAGGGTGGCGAGTGTCATTCTTGGTCTCCTGCGCAAAGGGGCTGCTGTGGCGCGCAAGGCGGCGCAGGTGCGCCGCTTTTTTGGGGCGGTGTCGGGCGGTTCGCCGACTTCGGCCGCGTCACTTGAACTTGGCCACCATGTCCATGATGCCCGGAATGGTGTGCAATTGTTCGGCGTGGGTGGGCTGGAAATACTGTTTCAGGCTGCGTTGGCTCAGCCCGCCGAGAATGGTGAAGTAATACATCTCATAGCCGGGCAGGGCGGCGCAGGGATGGTAGCCCTTGTCGATGCAGATCGTGGAGCCATCAACGATGTGGTAGGCGTCGCCCGGTTCGTTGTCGACGCGCTGCAGCATCTGCAGGCCCGAACCGTAGTTGGGCCTGAAACGGAAATTGTAGGTCTCGTCATGACGGCTTTCGTCGGGCAGGCGGTCGGTGTCATGCTTGTGGCTCGGAAAGCCGGACCAGCCGCCCGCACCGACGGTGAAAAGTTCCGACACCAGCAATCGACCGACACGCTCGTGCTGGTTGGCGCCGAGGATGTGCTTGATCTTGCGATGTGTCTTGGTGTCATCAGAGCCATATTGCACCAGATCCAGTTCATCCGCACGCACGGCAAAGGGGTCGAGCTCACCATCAAACCTGGCGCCGGCTACGAAGACCTCTGCAGTGTCGGACAGGCAGGTGAAACGCGCCTCCGCGCCGGTGGGGACATAGACACCTTCGGGCTCGCCATCCCAGACGTCGACGCCGCGGCCACCGAGCGACTTGGCCTCGAAACCGCCGACGTGCACGTCCAGCAACCCGGTCGCGGGCACGATGCAGGTCTCATACCCCGGCACGGCATAGCCAAAGCTCTCGTCCTTCTTCAGCTTCACGATGTTGAAGTAATTGAGCGGGACCAGAGCGTCATCAACGTCGACAATCGGTTGGTTCTGGTTGTCAAAGGGCGGGATGTGCATTGCGGGTTACCTTTCGGTTGGACCGGGATGATCGGCCAGAAATGCGGCCAGTTGCGCGTGATCGGGCATGGCCGGGGCGCATCCGGGCCTGGCCACAACGATGGAGGCGCAGGCCGAACCGCGCAGCACTGCGGCGCGCAGGTCCAGACCCTCGGCAATGCCGGACAGCAGACCGGCCATAAAACTGTCGCCGGCGCCGTTGGGCTTTACCGCGTTGACCGGGTAGATGCCGGTGCGAATTTCTTCACCGCCGGCAAAGGTCACGGCGCCTTTTTCGCCCATTTTGTAGATAACGATGCCCACGCCCTCCTCGGCCAGTGAACGTGCTTTGGTGAGGCCCTTGTCCATACCGCCGGCCATGAAACCAAACTCCTCGTCATTGCCGACGATCATGTCGCTGGCAGCGCCTGCGCGGGACAGGACGTCAGCGGCAACTTCGGGCGATGGCCAGGAATAGGGGCGGTAATCGATGTCGAAAATCACCGGCAGGCCCTGCGCCCTCGCGGTCTCGAACGCCGCGAAGGTGGCCGACCGGGAGGGTTCGGCGGCAAAGACCGTACCTGCTGTCACCAGCGCGCCAAAGGGGCTGAAATCCACCGCGGCCATATCGTCCTC
Source organism: Pseudomonadota bacterium (assembly GCA_039191495.1). Taxonomy (GTDB): domain Bacteria; phylum Pseudomonadota; class Alphaproteobacteria; order Rhodobacterales; family Rhodobacteraceae; genus Roseobacter. The sequence goes on from JBCCXN010000009.1 coordinate 19,854, forward strand.
GGTGACCTGAAAGTCAGCTGCGCCGTTGCGATATATGACATTCTGGAAATTTTCGATCCTGCTTTCGTAGACGGCGAGGGAATTGCGGAACTCACCGGCGACGGATCGGACGTATTGCGTATCAACGCCGTAATATTCCAGCTTGTTGATGCAGAACCGCCCCACCGCGTCATCCGAAACGGAGGTGACCAGAGTTGAGCGGCAGTCGAATTTGCACAGGCCCGCAGAAATATTGGCCGACGAGCCGCCAAGGTCGGCGTGAAAGACCTCTGCGTGTTCACTTTTGACACCGGGGGGATGTGCAAACATATCCATTCCGGCGCGGCCGAGAACGACAAAGTTCTTTTGCGCGATCCCATCGGTCAGTGCCTTGCGTGATAGTCCGGTCATCACACGCCCCTGCGTTGTTTGCTGCGGGAGGATTCCCATTCGGCATGTTTCTCGCGCACGCTGGCACTTTGTGAAACCTCCGGCGTGCCGACCTCCCACCATGTGTGGCCTTCGGTGGTCCAGCCCTCGTAGGCGTCGACGGTCATGACAATGACGGAGGTTTTGTCGGCCGCCTTGGCTGTCTTGAACGCGTCGGCCAGTTCAGCGGGGTTGTCGACTGTAACGGCATTGGCCCCCATGGCGGCGGCGTGCGCGGCAAAATCGACGCCAAAGGCCTGTGGCACGGTGGGCGTATCGGCAATGAGGTTGTTGAAGCTTTCGTTGCCGGTGTTGTTCTGCAGCTTGTTGATGACTGCAAAACCGCCGTTGTCGAGCACGAGGATGATCAGCTTTTTCTGCGTCAGAACCGAGGAATAGATGTCCGAGTTCATCAGAAGGTAGGACCCGTCACCGCAGAAAACGATGGTATCTTGATCCGGCTCTTTTTCGGCCTGTGCGATGCGTGCCCCCCAGCCGCCGGAGATTTCGTATCCCATGCAGGAAAAGCCGAATTCGACATCCACCGTGCCGATGTCGAGCGTGCGCCAGTTGGCCGTGACTTCAGCGGGCAGGCCGCCCGCTGCTGCCACAACGCGATCTCGCGGATCGCAGAGCGCGTTTACGACACCGATGGCCTGTGCATAGGAATTTGGTCGGTTTCCGGGCTTCACGTTCTCGGCCACATAGCCGTTCCACTTTTGCCGTTCGTCTTTGGCAAAACCGACCCATGCATCCGGCGCGGCGTAGCCGCCCAGGGCGGTGGTCAGCGCCGCGATACCCAATTTGGCATCCCCGACCACGGGCAGGGACATATGTTTGCCTGCATCATGGCGCGCCGCGTTGACGGAGATGATCCGCGCTTTCTTGGCAAATGCGGTCCACGAGCCGGTGGTGAAATCCTGCAACCGGCAACCGACAGAGAGGATCACGTCAGCCGCCTCGGCGACCGCATTTGCACTGTCAGAGCCTGTTACGCCGACAGGTCCGATGTTGAGTGCATGGGTGTCGTGCAAGTTTGCGCGTCCCGCAATGGTTTCGATGACAGGGATGTTATGCGCCTCGGCAAAGGCCGTCATATCGGCCACGGCGCGGGAATACTGCACGCCGCCGCCTGCAATCAGAACCGGGCGCTCGGCGGATTTGAGCAGAGCTGCGGCCTCTGCGATCTCGTCTGCATCGGGTGTCTGACGGCGAATGCGGTGGGTTTTTTCCGCGAAGAGCTCTACGGGATAGTCATAGGCCCAACCCTGCACATCCTGCGGCAGGCCGATGAAGGCAGGGCCGCAATCGGCAGGATCGAGCATCGTCGCGATTGCAGCGGGCAGCGATTGGATGATCTGGGCGGGATGGGTGATCCGATCCCAATAGCGGGAGACAGCCTTGAAGGCATCGTTCAGCCCGAGCGCCGGATTGCCGAAGTGTTCAAGCTGCTGCAGCACCGGATCGGGCAGGCGGGTCAGGAACGTGTCCCCGCAAAGCATCAGCACGGGCAGCCGGTTGGCATGGGCGAGTGCGGCTGAGGTCAGAAGGTTTGCAGTGCCGGGTCCGGCAGATGCCGTGCAGAACATGAACCGCTGACGCAGGTGATACTTGGCATAGGCCGCTGCCGCGAATCCCATGCTTTGTTCGTTTTGCCCGCGATAAAGCGGCAGTGTGTCCTGCACCTCGTAAAGCGCCTCTCCGAGGCAAGTGACATTGCCATGCCCGAAAATGCCAAATCCGCCGCCGCACAGGCGCGTGCGTTCGCCATCTATTTCAATGAATTGCGCATTCAAATAGCGGATGATGGCCTGCGCTGTGGTCAGGCGAATGGTCGTGTCTGTCATGATCGGGCGTCCTCCTCGCCGGCGGTCGATATGGGCGGCCGGACCGATTGCCGCTTGACCTGATCCGCCATTTATAGATACCCGTGTTGCAACCGGTTGCAACAATTTTTTGGGGAGGTGTCGTGACCGAAATTGGCATCGGCATTGTTGGCGGTGGCTACATGGGCAAGGCTCATGCGGTGGCCTATCATGCGGTTGGCGCTGTGTTCGACACGGGCTTGCGGCCGCGGCTCGAGATGGTGGCGGCCTCCAGCGAAGCGTCTGCTGCGTCCTATGCAACGTCCTTTGGTTTCGCGCGCAGTACCGGGGACTGGTGCGCGCTGGTCGAGGACCCGAAGGTGGATGCGATTGTTATCGCATCGCCGCCCGAAACGCATCTGGCAATTACCCGCGCGGCCTGCGAACTGGGCAAGCCGGTTTTCTGTGAGAAGCCGCTCGGAGCTTCGTTGGATCATGCAAATAAGATGGTTGCGGCGGTCGAGGAAGCTGGCGTCGTCAATATGATCGGGTTCAACTATGTGCGCACACCGGCCACGCAGTTTGCCCGCCAGTTGATTGCCGAGGGCGCGATCGGCGACATCACGTGGTTTCGCGGTGAGCACACCGAAGATTTTTATGCTGATCCCGACGAGCCGGCGACCTGGCGCGCCACAGGGGATGCGAACGGCTGCATGGGCGATCTTGCACCGCATATGATCAATGCGGCCCTTGCACTTGCGGGGCCCCTGAACTCCGTCATGGCCGAGATCGAAACGGTACATCCGACGCGCGGCAGCGCCGCTGTGAGCAATGATGATCAGGGTCAGATCATGTGTCGCTTTGAAAGCGGTGCAATGGGCCATCTTTTCTTCAGCCGCACCGCGACGGGGCGGAAGATGGGGTATATTTACGAGATCACCGGGACAAAAGGTGCGCTTCGCTTCAATCAGGAGGATCAGAACGCGCTTTGGCTCTACAAGGGGGACGGACCGGAGGCCGAACGCGGCTTTCGGCAGATCCTGACCGGCCCGGCGCATCCGGATTATCTGCCGTTTTGCCAGGGGCCGGGCCATGGCACCGGTTACCAGGATCAGATCATCATCGAAGCGCGCGACTTTCTGGCGGCAATTGACGACGGACATGCCCGCTGGCCCACGTTTCAGGACGGTCTCGAGGTGTCACGGATTGTGGATGCCGCCCGCCGGTCCAACACTGACAAGCGATGGGTCGCGCTTGATCCTGCAACTGTTTAGGGGAGCTTTTTCATGACCATTCAAATCGGCAATGCCCCCTGTTCATGGGGTGTGGAGTTTGCGGATGACCCGCGCAATCCGGGCTGGCGCGATGTGCTGCGCGAGAATGCCGAAGCGGGGTACAGGGGGATCGAGCTGGGCCCCGTGGGCTTCATGCCGGAAGACCCGGCGCTGTTGGCGGAGGCTTTGGCAGAGCATGATCTGACCCTGATTGGTGGCGTGGTCTTTCGCCCTTTCCATGATCCCGACGCCTGGGACGATGTGCTGGACGGTGCCGTACGCACCTGCCGGGCGCTCAAGGCGCATGGTGCGCAACATCTCGTGCTGATCGATTCCATATCGCCCCGGCGGGCGGGTACGGCCGGACGCGCGGCGGATGCGGAACAGATGGATCCGGCGGAGTGGACAGCCTTTCGTGACCGGATCGCCCATGTGGCGCGCATGGGTGCCGAGGAGTACGGGCTGATCGTTGGCATGCACGCTCATGCGGCGGGCTTCATGGATTTCGAGCCCGAGTTGGAGCGGCTGCTGGATGACGTCGATGAGTCCATTCTGAAAATCTGTTTTGATACGGGGCACCACTCCTATGCGGGCTTTGATCCGGTCGCGTTTATGGAGCGCCACATTGGTCGCATCAGCTATATGCACTTCAAGGATATCGATCCTGCGGTAAAAGCGGATGTGATTGCCAAAGGCACGGGGTTTTACGAGGCGTGTGGTCAGGGTATATTCTGCAACCTTGGAGATGGTGATGTAGACTTCCCACGGGTGCGGCAGATCCTGCTGGACAACGGGTTCGAGGGCTGGTGCACGGTGGAGCAGGATTGCGACCCGACGCTGCCCGATACGGACAGCCTGCGGGACGCGAAAGTGAACCGCAGCTACCTGCAGTCCATCGGGTTTTAAGCGGGGCAGGGAGAGAACCATGGCACGTTTGAACTGGGGCATGATTGGCGGTGGCAAAGGCAGCCAGATTGGACCCGCGCACCGACTGGGCGCGCAGGCAGACGGCAATTTCGCACTGGCTGCGGGCGCACTGGATGCGGATGCGGACAAGGGTCGCGCCTATGCCGAAGAGTTGGGCGTGTCGCCCGACCGTGCCTATGGCAACTGGCGCGAGATGCTCGAAGGCGAGCGAGACCGGGCGGACAAATGCGATCTGGTCACAGTGGCCACGCCGAATTCCACGCATTTTGAAATCACCAAAGCCTTTCTGGAGGCCGGCTTTAACGTGCTGTGCGAAAAGCCCATGACCATGACCGTGGAAGAGGGCGAAGAGATCGTGCGCGTGGCGCGCGAAAGCGGCAAAATTTGTGCCGTAAACTATTGCTATTCGGCCTATCCGATGGTGCGTGAGATGCGTCACATGGTGGCCACGGGTCAAATTGGACAGGTGCGCGTGATTGTGGCGAACTTCAGCCACGGCCATCACGGGGACGCCACGGATGCTGACAACCCGCGGGTCCGCTGGCGCTATGATCCCAAAATGGCGGGCGTGTCAGGTCAGTTTGCGGACTGCGGCATTCACGCGTTGCATATGGCGAGTTTCATCGCGGGTGACGAGGTGCGCAAACTGTCGGCTGACTTTGCGTCAACGATATCCAGCCGTGTGCTTGAGGATGACGCGATGGTCAGTTTCCGCACGGACAAGGGCACGGTCGGTCGGCTCTGGTCTTCCTCTGTTGCGATCGGTCGGCAGCACGGATTCGATATTCAGATCTTCGGCGAGACGGGGGGTATGCGGTGGGCCTCTGAACAGCCCAATCAGGTGTTCTTTACGCCTGTGGGCGGGCGCACGCAGATCATGGAAAAGGGTGACAGTGGCCTGTCGAACGAAGCCGCGCGTCTGAGCCGTGTTGCCATTGCACATCCGGAGGGTTTCCCTCTGGCGGTCGCGAACATCTATGTGGACCTCGCGGCGTCCATTAAAGGCGAGCCTGCGGGCGCAATCCCCACCGCAGAAGACGGGCTGCGGTCAATGGCGGCCGTTTATGCGGCTGTTGATTCTTCGGTGCAGGACGGCGCGTGGGTCGACGCGCGGCCGCCGATGTTCCGCTAGACAGGCGCTGGCCTGACGCGCCAGAGGCTATTCTCGCGATTTCTGCCTCGGAACCGGAGCAACTGCGATCTCGGGGCTGAGTTCCTGTGCAAGGTCGCCCCCTGTCCGAGCTGGGGCGGGTCAGCCGCTCAGGTCGCCGCGCGCCTGCGCCATGACAACCTGTTGGCCATAGTGACATAACACGGCGCTTAAGTGCTTGGATAAAAACCGCACTGTCCCGGGAGCGGGAAAGGACCAAAGGTGCCGTGATACGGGTTGACCGCGTCCCGCTTGTCGGGTCACGACTTGCAAAAGCGGTATAACCGGCGAGGCTATGATGGACACCTTTTCAGCGATCAAGTTTTTCGGCGCCTTGTTTGCGATCATGAACCCGATTTCAAACCTGCCGGTGTTTCTGTCAGTAACGGAAGGCGCGAGTGCATCGGAGCGGCGTACCATTGCTCTGCGCGTGGTACTTTACTGCGTCATTCTCGGCGGTGCCTTTGCCGTATTCGGAAACGCCATTTTGAACTTGTTCGGAATCTCAGTGGATGACTTTCGCGTTGCGGGCGGTCTTGTGGTCCTGCTCATCGGGCTCAAGATGCTGAACGGGTCTGACAGCGCCGCGCATCATGGAACCGACGCTGAAAAATCATCCTTTCCCGAAGCTGCCACGGTTGCGTTTTATCCACTGACCTTTCCCATTCTTGTCGGGCCGGGAACGATCACGACGCTGATCCTGTACCGCCAGCAAGCCACAACCACAGGTGATCTTGTGACATATGCCGTTATCTTTGGTGGCCTTGCGGGTCTGATTGGTGTCGTGTTTGCACTTGCCGGACGGTTAGAGGGGTATCTGTCGGACACCGGGCGCGTGATCATGACGCGCCTCATGGGCATGATCCTGGCCGCCATTGCGGTGGAAATGATTTCCGCCGGTTTGGTGGTTTTGCTGCCGGGTCTGGCTTAGTCTGCGGACAATCATAAACAGACGGCAGAAGAGCGGTCTGTCAGGCTGGACACGGTCTGACAGCAGACAGGTCACTTCAGGCGGATTTGAGCGTATAACCTGTCTACCGGGCAACGTGATCGGTGTCACCGACCTGCGCGATGCGGAAGCCGCAGACTTGCCCGCTCTGACTTCCTTGCCGTTTGGCAATCAGGTGCGGTTCACTCTGTTTGCTGCAGGGGGCGCAACGTTCCGCGTTCAATGATATCGCAGGCAAAAAGGCGTGCCTCTGGCAAGCGGTCGGGCGTGTCGATCATCGCCATGACCAATTCAATCGAACTGTCGATGATCTGGCGGATCGGCTGACGTATGGTTGTCAGATCAATGTTCTGCCAACGGGCCATCGCCATGTCATTCAATCCGATAAGACCCACGTGCTGAGGGACGAGCAGGCCCTGTTCTTCAATCGCGCTTAGTGCTCCGATGGACAACACGTCGTCGCCGCAGAAATAGGCTTCTGCGGGCGGACATCGCAACAAGCGCTGCATTTCTGATCGGCCCGCATCGAAGGAGTAGGCTGTGGCATGGCTTTCGCTGTAATCCACCCCGGAAGTGTCGCGCAGCACCTCGCGGAAACCGGCGCGGCGATCGATGGTCGAGGTCGCATCGGCCGGGCCGCCGAGGAAGGCTATTCTGCGATAGCCACGGGCAAGGAGCGTGCGCGCGGCCATGCGTCCGCACTCTATATTGTCGATGCCCACCACATGCACTTTGGGCGCGTTGGCGAATTTGCCGAAAGAATGAACGATGGGAATGCGTGCGTTATGGAAGGCCAGGGAGAATTCGGGCGACAGGGTGGAAGAGGCCACGACCACACCGTCCACCGAATACTGCCGCAACAGCCGCAGGGAATTGGCGGGATCGGTTTCATCGCTTAGATTGACGAGCAAAGGTCGTAACCCGCGATCCTGCAAGCTGCGGGTGAAGAGATCAAACACTTCGAGAAACAGCGGGTTGTGGAAGTTGTTGGATATAAGGCCGATGAGTTTCGTGCGCCCGGTGGTCAATGACGAGGCCAGCGCATTGGGGCTGTAGCCCAGCTCATCCGCGGCCTGTTCCACTTTGCGGCGCGTTTTAACCGAAACCGACGCACCCGCTGTGAAGGTACGCGAGACCGCCGACCGGGAAACGCCTGCGCGTTCTGCGACCTCTTTCAAAGTGACCGTCATGGAGCCCGTTCCCGTTTACAAACTGCTTAACAGTTGAGCATAGCCTCGGAAGTGTTGCAACCGGTTGCAAAGACTCACAACCTGTGCTTTTCTGACCGTGAAGGCGGACAATCGACCTTTGTAATGGCTGTAAAAGTCTATTCTGGGAGGAAGCATGAAATACTTTTTGAAAACCACGATTGCGGCTGCTGCTCTGGCAGTTGCATCACCGGCGTTTGCGACAGACATCATTGTTGTGAGCCACGGACAGGCCTCTGACCCGTTCTGGTCTGTGGTCAAGAACGGCGTTGAGAAAGCTGCGGAGGACACCGGTGCCAACGTGGAATACCGCGCGCCGGAGACGTTTGACATGGTGGCGATGAGCCAGCTGATCGACGCGGCCGTCAACCAGGAACCGGACGGCATTGTTGTCTCCATTCCGGATGCAGATGCACTTGGCCCGTCCATCGAAAAAGCGGTTGCGGCGGGAATTCCGGTGATCTCAATGAACTCCGGTTCTGATGTCTCCAAAGGTCTGGGGGCACTGCTGCATGTCGGTCAGGAAGAATTCGACGCGGGTCTTGCGGCGGGCGAGATGATGAAGTCCATGGGCGGCAGCAAGGCGATCTGCATCAACCACGAGGTTGGCAACGTATCGCTGGACGCGCGCTGCGCAGGCTTCGAGCAGGGCTTTGGCGGTGACGTGACCGTTCTGCCGACGACCAATGATCCAGCCGAGATCGAAGCCAAGGTCAAAGCCGCACTCGATTCGGATGACAGCATCGACACGGTTATGGCTCTGGGCGCGTCTTTGGCGGGCGAACCAGCCGTGACCGCAGTGGCAGCCGTTGGTGGCGAAGGCTCTATCAATGTCGGCTCATTTGACCTGTCTGCAGGCTATCTGGAAGCGGTCAAGGATGGCAAAGCGGCCTTTGCGATCGACCAGCAGCAATATCTGCAAGGCTATCTTCCGGTGGCCTTCCTTGCACTGCACGCTGAGTTTGGTCTGATCCCTGGTGGCAACGTACCATCCGGTCCGAACCTGATCACGGCCGACAAGGCCGGCCAAGTGGTCGAGCTGTCCGCCAAGGGCATCCGCTAAACCACACTCTGGGCGGCGCCGGATCGGCGCCGCCCTTTTTCCATATGCATTTTGGGAGGGGAAAATGCCCGCGGATGCCGCTGTTGACGAGCGCATAAAGGAGGAGTCCTTCTTTTCGCGCATGATGAAACGGCCCGAACTTGGCGCGATTGCCGGGGTCATTCTTGTCACAATCTTTTTTCTGGCTACGGCCGACTCGGCGATGTTCACGCTGGCGGGTTTCATGAACTTCATGTCCCCTGCAGCCCAGCTTGGAATTCTCGCCATTGGCGCGGCGCTTCTGATGGTGGGCGGAGAGTTTGACCTGTCCGTCGGTTCCATGGTGGCCTTCACCGGCCTGTTCTTTGGAGCCTGTGTCGTCACATTTGGCCTGCCGCTGATCATTGCCATTCCGGCAACGCTGGTCTTTGCAGCCTGTGTCGGGGCTGCCAACGGGCAGATTGTTCTGGCCACCGGGTTGCCGTCATTCATTGTGACGCTGGCGTTTCTCTTTATTCTGCGCGGCCTGTCTCTGGTTGGTCTGAAGTGGGCCACGGACGGCTCCACCCAGTTGCGTGGCGTCCGCGACGCAGTAGAGGGTGACTTTCTGGCCAAGATCTTTTCAGGCGATGCGTTTCCCGGTCTATTCACCAGGCTGGCCGAGCTGGGCATGATCGACACCTTCCGAAACGGGCTGCCGAAAGTACAGGGTATCCCGGTCGAGATAATCTGGTTTGTCTTCATTGCACTGCTGGCCACCTATGTGTTGCAGAAAACGCCCTTTGGTAACTGGATCTTTGCGTCTGGCGGCGACGCCAATGCGGCATCGAACTCCGGTGTGCCCGTCAAGCGGGTGAAGCTCATACTCTTTATGATCACGGCCTGCTGTGCCGCCCTTGTGGCGATCATCACGGTGCTCGACAGCGGCTCGACGGATGCGCGCCGCGGCTTCCAAAAGGAATTTGAAGCGATCATCGCAGCGGTGATCGGGGGCTGCCTGCTGACTGGAGGCTACGGGTCGGCGATCGGTGCGTTCTTTGGCGCGATCATCTTCGGCATGGTGCTGATTGGTCTGACCTACACCGATATCGACCAGGACTGGTACCTTGTGTTCCTCGGCGGCATGCTGCTGATCGCGGTCCTTTTCAACAACATGATCCGCAAACGCGTGACGGGGGAGCGGTAAGATGAATACGCGAAGCGAACACGCCTCCATCGTTCACATGGAGAAGATCGAAAAGCACTTTGGCAACGTTATCGCGCTGGCCGGGGTGTCCTTTGATATCGCGGCGGGCGAATGCCACTGTCTGCTCGGCGACAACGGTGCGGGGAAGTCCACTTTCATCAAAACCATGTCCGGTGTCCATAAACCGACCAAAGGTTCAATCCAGTTCGAAGGGCGGGAGATGAATTTCAACAGCCCCCGGGATGCGATGGAGGCGGGTATTGCCACGGTCTACCAGGATCTCGCTATGATTCCGCTGATGTCGGTCACACGGAATTTCTTTATGGGGCGTGAGCCGACAAAGGGGTCTGGACCGTTCAAGCGGTTCGACACCGACCGCGCCAACGAGATCACGATGGAAGAGATGCGCAAGATGGGCATCAATCTGCGGGGTCCGGATCAGGCCGTGGGCACCCTGTCGGGTGGTGAACGGCAGACTGTTGCGATCGCGCGGGCGGTCTATTTTGGCGCGAAGGTGCTGATCCTCGACGAGCCGACCTCGGCGCTTGGCGTCCGGCAGACCTCCAACGTGCTGGCCACCATCGACCGTGTGCGCAAGGACGGGATTGGCGTGGTGTTTATCACCCATAACGTGCGCCACGCCATGGCGGTCGGAGATCGGTTCACAGTGCTCAACCGGGGCAAGACGCTCGGCACCGCGCAGCGCGGTCAGATTACACCGGATGAGCTGCAGGATCTGATGGCGGGCGGGCAGGAACTGGCCACGCTGGAGGGATCTCTCGGCGGCACCGTATGAGCCATTTGCTGCACAAGCCCAACGGCGCCTCCGGCAAGGTGCATGACATCACGCCGGAGGTCGCAGGCTGGCGATACGTTGGTTTCGGCCTTTACAATCTGGCGGCTGGAGATTCCGCCAGCGAGGGGACGGGCGACCGGGAGGTCATTCTGGTTCTGGTCGAGGGTAAGGCGCGCGTGTCGGCGGCGGGACATGACTTTGGCCTGATGGGGGACCGCGCGTCTGTATTTCAGCGCACGCCGCCGCACTGCCTTTATGTCCCGGGCGAGAGCGACTGGACTGCGGAAGCTGTCACGGAATGCGTTCTTGCGGTATGCTCTGCGCCTTGCATCGCCGACTACCCCGCCCAAAGGCTTGGACCTGAGGGGATCGAACTGACCCCACGCGGAAAAGGACAGAACCAGCGCTTTATCAACAACATTGCGATGGAGGGACGCGATGTCGCCTCCAGCCTGCTGGTCACCGAAGTTTTCACACCGCCCGGCAACTGGTCGTCATATCCCAGCCATCGACATGACGAGGATGACTTTCCGCGCATGACCTATCTGGAAGAGACCTATTACCACAGGCTCAATCCGGCGCAGGGCTTTGGTGTTCAGCGGGTTTACACGGATGATCGCAGTCTCGATGAGACAATGGCGGTGAGTGACGGTGACGTGGTGTGCGTGCCACGGGGACACCACCCCTGCGGCGCGCCTTATGGATACGACATGTACTACCTGAACGTCATGGCGGGCCCTTTGCGCAAGTGGCGGTTCGAGAACGATCCCGATCACGACTGGATTGCCCGCAAGGATGCGGGCTGACGGGCTGAACGACACGAAAGGAGATGTCGCGTGAATGAAATGTCCAGACTGCCTAACGGATTCTATGATGCAGCTGTCTGCGACCTGAGCGATTTTACCGCTTTGGTGACGCAGGGCCTGAGTGCTCAGGATGTTCCGCACGCGAGTACGATCGAAAAGAACATCCCCCTTTATGACATGTCAGGCTTGCGCGATCAGCTCGACACACCTGAGACGCGGCGCGCGCTGATGGCAGAGTGGGCTCATGTTTTGCACAGTGGCGCGGGTGTGTTCGTTCTGAAATCCGCCTGCACCGATCTGGTGGTGATTGATGAGGCGACCCGCGCCTTTGAAAAGATCATTGCGGATGAAAAGGCGCAGGAGGGGGGCGGCGCGGATCACTTCGCTGCCGCGGGCGCCAACGACCGCATCTGGAATTCCCTGCAAAAGCTCTGCATGGCCGCTCCGGACGTTTTTGTGCGTTACCACGCCCAGCCGTCGATTGACGCGGCATGCGAGGCATGGCTGGGTCCGAACTATCAGATGACGGCGCAGGTCAACCTGGTGCATCCAGGCGGACAGGCACAACAGGCACATCGTGACTACCATCTGGGGTTCCAGACGGCGGAAATCAGTGCGACGTATCCGGCACATGTGCATGACCTTTCCCCCCTGATGACTTTACAGGGTGGTATTGCGCATGTGGATGTGCCGCTGGACAGCGGGCCGACAAAGCTTTTGCCATTCTCGCAACTTTACCGACCGGGGTACGCAGCCTGGCGGCGCGATGACTTCCGCGCCTGTTTTGAAGATCACCATGTGCAGTTGCCGCTGTCAAAGGGTGACGCGCTGTTCTTTAACCCCGCGCTCTTTCATGCCGCCGGAGCCAACAGTAGCGCGGATGTGCACCGCATGGTGAACTTGCTTCAGATCTCTTCCGCATTTGGTCGTGCGATGGAAACCGTGGATCGCCAGAGCATGTGCAAGAAGGTTCTGGCGCCTCTGCAGAAGCTCCATGGCGCAAAGCAAATGAATGCAGCAGCGCTGGATGCAGCGATTGCCGCCACGGCCGAGGGGTACTCTTTCCCGACCAACCTTGATCGGGATCCACCAGTCGGTGGACTGGCACCGCAAACGCAGGCGGCGCTTTTGAAGGAGGCTTTGATGAAAAACTGGTCCGCGTCGGAATTTGATGAGGCGTTAGAAGCGCAGAGCTTGCGCCGTCTGGCCTGATAGCGTTCGGGCTTTTGGAAAATGGTGCGCCCGCTGGAGTGCGCAGAGATGACCGATCTTTAATGACCGACGGTGTGCGTCCTGCTATACTTTTTCATGAGCAGCGCAGGAGCCGCGCGATGTTTGTCCGGCTTGAGAAAATTGATTCCGAACAGCGGCAAAACCGCTTTTACGCCATGTATGTGGCGCGCACTCTTTTTGGCGAATGGTGTCTTGTGCGCGAATGGGGTCGGATTGGTGCTGCGGGCGGACGACGCCTGACCGAATATACTGCTAGCGAAAGCGACGCGCATGAGGCGCTTGATAAACGCTTGCGCGAGAAAAAGCGGCGTGGCTACAGGCTGAGCGCAGCCTGAGCGTTTCTGTTATTTTGGGTCGTAGGTCCAGCGGTATTCTGGGGGTGTCGGACCTTTGTTGCGCCCGCCCTGCTGTTGCTGTTCCCATGCGTGTGCAAGGACCCCAACAGATCGCGACAGGCAAAAGAGGCCCCGCGCCAGCGGCGGTTCAAAGCCCAGCTCCGCGTAAATCACGGCCGTTGCGCCATCGATGTTCATCGGCACGGGTTTGCCTTTAGCGCGCGCGAGTTCCGCTTCTATGGCCCGCGCGACAGCGGCGAAGCGCCCCGAACAGGCATCCTGCGCGACGGCTTCATCCACGAGTTCCAGCAGTCGCGGCGCGCGCGGGTCCGTGGGCTTGTGAAACCTGTGCCCGAAACCGGGAACAAAGCGTCCCCGGGTCTCAGTCCAGTCTGCCAGAGCCTCTTTGACCGTGCCGTCATGTTGCAGCACATGCATATAAAGCATGACCGCCTGTTCGCCAGCCCCGCCATGAACATCACCGAGCATGTTGACCGCGCTGGCCATTGCGTTGTTTAGCCCGAGGCCGCAGGTGACCGCCATACGCGCCGCGGCGATAGACGGCGCTTGCGGTCCGTGATCGACGGCAGCGACCAATGCGGCCTCCAGCAACGCGCTTTGCGCGGCACTCGGAATATCGCCGCGCACCATCAGCCAGATCATTTGCGGAAAGGACAAAGTGCCAATCAGCTCCTGAATTGGACGTCCACGGATGTCAATGCGGCCCGGTTCCATGTCGATGATGGACGTCCGCCACCAGTCTGAGACATCACTCATATCACTGCCTCTTTGCGCAGGGTTTCAATATCGTCGGCACTCCAGCCAAGTTTCCCCAGCAGCGACGCGGTGTCCTGTCCGAGTGGCGGCGGGGCCGATGTCGCCTTCGGCCGGTCGCCGTCCATGAGCACGGGTGAGGCGACAACACGGTTGCCATTGTATTCGGCCAGAAGATCACGTTGGCTGACCTGCGCGCTGTCCAGAACCTGCGGCACGGTCAGTACGGGGCCGCAGGGTATGCCGGTGGCATTCAGTCTCTCGACCCAATGTGCGGCGGGGGCCTGCATCAGGCTGGCTTCAAGCGTCTCGCGCAGCGCAATGCGGTTCACTTTTCGGTCTTCACGGGTCAGAAAACGTGCGTCGTCCACCAGCTCTTTGCGGTCCAGCAGATGCGCCAGTGCTGTCCATTGGTCATCTTTGTTGGCCGCGATATTGATCGGTTGGTCCGCTGTGCGAAACGTGCCCGAGGGCGCGGAAGTCGTATTTTCGTTTCCGTGCGCTGCGGGTTGGACCGCGCCGATGAGATGGTTGGAAACGACCCATCCCATAGTGGACAGCACCGCTTCGGTCATTGAAACATCCAGGAAAGTCCCGCGATCTTTGGCGTTCAGCGCGCTTGTGATCGCAAAAGCCGCCGTCATGCCGCCGATCGTGTCGCCCAACGGGTAGCCCGCGCGCAGCGGCGCTGTTTCAGGCGATCCTGTGATCGACATGACGCCTGCGATCCCCTGCACGATCTGGTCATAGGCGGGGTTGTCACGCCATGGCCCATCCTGTCCAAAGCCGGAAATGGCGCAATAGATCAGGCTGGGGTTCACCTTGCGCAGCGTCTCATATCCAAGACCGAGACGATCCAGAACGCCGGGGCGATAGTTCTCGACAAGTACGTCTGCGGACTTGACCAGCGCCCTGACAATTTCCGTGCCACGCGGATCTTTCAGATTCACGGTGATGGAGGATTTGCCGGCGTTCTGCGCCAGAAACGAAATGCCCATATTGGCCCGGTTGCGGGTCGGATCGGCCCCAAGTTGCCGCGCGAGATCGCCACTGCCCGGGCGTTCGACCTTGATCACATGCGCACCCATCAGCGCCAGTTGATAGGTGCAATAGGGCCCGGCCAAAACGTTGGTCAGGTCAACCACGGTGATGCCGTCAAGCGGTGCTGGCATGGTACGCCCCCCAAAAACGTCGTCTTCCAACTGTGGTACTTCTTTCTGTCCGCGCTTGCACGGAGGAAAGCGCTCAACAGGCTCGCGCTGCGCGAAAGCTTTGGGTATAGCAGGCATGCGGCCTGACATGCCGCGTTGAACGACAAGACTGCGGAAAGACGATTTATGCCCCCTGATATATTGTGCCTTGGCGAGCCCATGCTCGAATTCAACGAGCAGGCCGATGGCAGCTTTTTGCCCGGTCATGGCGGCGACACGTCGAATTGCGCGATTGCCGCTGCGCGACAAGGTGCGATGGTGGGATTTGTCACACATCTGGGGGAGGATGCCTTTGGCGCGTCCTTTCTTGATCTCTGGGCACGCGAGCGGGTGGACACTTCGACCGTAAAGCAAGTACCGGATGCGCCGACCGGGATCTATTTTGTCACCCACAGTGCAGCAGGTCATGAGTTCAGTTATTACCGGGCCGGGTCTGCAAGCAGTCTTATGGGACCGAACGATTTGCCGGTTGAAGCGTTACGCGCGGCGAAGATACTGCATGTATCCGGCATCAGTCAGGCTATTTCGGAAACCGCGGCGGATGCAGTTTTCACAGCCATCGGCATTGTAAAGCAAGCCGGCGGACGCGTGTCCTATGACACCAATCTGCGTCTCAAGCTCTGGCCGCTCAACCGTGCACGGGCGGTCATCCATGCCGGTGTGGCACAAAGTGATATCGTTCTGCCGGGTCTGGACGATGCACAGGCGCTCACCGGCCTGTCAGAGCCGGATGCGATCGCAGACTTTTACCTTGGCCTCGGAGTGCAAGTCGTCGCGCTTACTTTAGGACCGGAGGGGACGCTGGTCGCAACACCAGAGGCACGCCAGCACATTCCGGGGCGTAGGGTTGATGCCGTCGACGCAACCGGAGCCGGAGATACTTTTGACGGCGCTTTTCTCGCGCGGCTTGTGGCGGGCAATGATCCCTTCGATGCAGCGCTTTACGCCAATGCCGCCGCTGCGCTTTCGACGCAGGGATTTGGGGCAGTGGCGCCCATGCCGCGCAAGGATGCCGTTTTGGAGTTCATGAAGCGCGAGGACTGACGCGCGTTTTTAAAGGCAGTGCCGATCTG
Organism: Pseudomonadota bacterium; assembly: GCA_039191495.1. Lineage (GTDB taxonomy): Bacteria > Pseudomonadota > Alphaproteobacteria > Rhodobacterales > Rhodobacteraceae > Roseobacter. The sequence goes on from JBCCXN010000009.1 coordinate 36,031, forward strand.
CGATGTCCAGAGTGCGGTCCAAGATTTGCAATCCATGGTCCATATCGTCAGCGTTGATATTAAGCGGTGGCGTCAGACGGATCACGTTGGAAAAGAACGACAGGTAAAGACCTTCGTTCATTGCAAAGCTCATCATCTCGCTCATCGGTTTTGCCGCGTCGCCTTTGGCAGCGAAAGGCACCAGCGGTTCGCGCGTCTCACGGTTTTTCACCAGTTCGATCCCGTTGAACATGCCTTTGCCACGCACCTCGCCAATGGAGGGATGACGTTCCGCCATTTCGACAAGCTTTGCGCGCATCGCCGCGCCCATGGCCGTCGCATGGCTCAGCGTGTCCTCTTCCTGCATGGCTCGGATCGCAGCAATGCCCGAGGCGCAAGCCAGCGGGTGACCGGCATAGGTCAGACCACCGGGCAGGGGATGGTCGCGCAGCCAATCGTGCAGGGTTTCTGACACCGACATGGTGCCAAGCGGCACATAACCCGAATTGATGCCTTTGGCGGCCGTTATGATATCGGGCTGCACGTCCCAGTGATCCACGGCAAACCACTTGCCCGTGCGACCAAACCCGGCCATCACCTCATCGCAGATCAACAGGATACCGTATTTGTCGCACGTCTCGCGAATGGATTGCAGATAACCGTCGGGTGGTACGATTATCCCGTTGGTGCCGGCAATGGTTTCCAGAATGACGGCGGCGACCGAATTCGGGTCCTCGTACATCAGAATCTCTTCCAGATGCGGCCCACCCTGGCAGATCGGGCAGTCTGCCGGATCTTTGTGACCGCTGGAGAGCCGGTAGGTATAGGGATCAAACATGCGCACAACGCCTGGCATGTCGGCACGCGTCAGGTGGTGGCGGGGGTCTCCAGTCAGGCTCAGCGTGCCACCGGTGGCGCCATGGTAGGACCGGTACCGGGCTACAACTTTGGATCGACCTGTATAGTGGCGTGCCAAGCGGATCGCGAGTTCATTGGCGGCGGCGCCGCCAGTTGTGAAAAAGGTGGAGGTGATGTTGGCCGGTGTGACGTCCGTCATCAGAGCCGCAAGTTCCGAGCGCACGTCCGAGCCCATGGCCGGCCCGATGTAGCACAGCCGGTCCGCCTGATCCTTGATCGCCTGTACGATTTTTGGGTGCTGGTGGCCAAGGTTCGCATTCACAAGTTGTGACTGGAAATCGAGGTACCGCTTGCCATCACTGTCCCAGAACCAACTGCCCGCGGCACCGGCAATGACACGCGGCTTGCCGCCCTGTTTCGACCAGCTTTGCAGGTAGTGGTCGGCGTGCATCTGTTGCACCCAAGCAGGGTCATGACTGGGGAGCGTGTTGCTGAAATCTTCCATCTGTCAGTCCTTTATCCAAAGGGGCAGGGCGGGTCAGGTCAATTCGGCGAGTGGCGTGCCGAGGGCGTCCGGGTCGGGCGAAACACCCAAACCGGGCACTTCGGGCGGAGCGATACGGCCATTTTGCCGAACCGGCACAGCGGGGTCGAGCCTTGGGCCGACATAATGGCTAAGATCGCAGGTGTTCATGATGCCGCGTGCCGGCGTGCTGGCGGCCAGATGCAACGAGGCTGCCGTCGTGATGTCGCTGCCCCAGGTGTCTTCGATACACATCCGCGTTCCGAGCGTGAGGCAGAGATCGCGGATCTGGCGCATCTTCGACAAACCTCCCATTTTTGAGAGCTTGAGCGCGGCCGCATCCATGCAACCGAGGCGGTGACCTTCCAGAACGGAAGCAATGTCACGGGCGGATTCGTCCAGTTTCATCGCCAGCCCGCAGGCGGATTTCACATGGGCGCATTCTGTCAAGGTGCGGCAGGGTTGTTCCAGCATCACGTCCATATGCGCCACGGCCCGACCCACACGTGTGGCGGTCAATGTGTCGGATCCGCAGTTCCAGTCGCCATAGACCAGAGGCCCGTCGCCCACGGCAGCCCGCACGGCTTTCAGCCGCTCCACATCAGCCTGCCAATCCCTGTCTGCGCCGAGTTTTGCCTGAAACTGCGTGATGCCCCGGGCCTGAGCGTCCTTGGCGATCCGGGCCATTTCGTCGGGTGCTATGCAGGTTATGGAGTGATAGAGCGGCATATCCCGCACCGCTCGTCCCCCCAAAAGTGCATAAAGCGGCAGCCCTGCGGCCTGTGCCGTCAGATCCCACAAAGCCATGTCCAGCGCGGATTTGGCGTAGTCGTGGCCAGGCAGATGCGCGTCGAGCTTTTCCAGAAGGGCTTGCGGGCCGATGGGATCGGCGCCGATCAGCGCGGGCAACATTTCGGTTACGGCCGGTAGCACCCCCTTGGCATAGGCCGGCAGATAGTGCGGGATCGGGCAGACTTCACCCCAGCCTGTCAGGCCGGCATCTGTCGACAGGCGCAACACCACGGTCAGGATGGTGTCGCAGGTTTTTCCATCCGACATGTAGTAGGTTTCATGGCTGGTCAGCGGCACTTCCCATAAAGTGACGGCGGTAATCTTCATAGTGGCACCTCGTAAACGGCCACCGCAGCACCGAGGGCCTTTTCATCGGGATGAACACCAAGACCGGGCGCGTCGCCAAGGGTCAAATGCCCCTCAACATTGCGCGGGCCACGTCCGCCTGCGATGTCCAGCGCAATCATGTCCTGACACGCCCAGACCGCGTGACAGTTGGCTGCGGGGATGGTGGTCGCAAGATGAAGGGCTTCGGTGTCGGCCAGCACGGTGCCCCCCGTGGCCATGACAAAGCAGTCTATGCCATGGGCCAGAGCAACGTCGCGCATGCGCGCGGCCTTTGTCAGCCCGCCGACCCGGTTGAGTTTGATGCCAAACACCTCCGCCAGCCCGTCGCGTGCAATGCGCGTGGCGTCCTGCAGCGTCACAAGCGTTTCGTCGACCGAGACAGGAGCGGCGTGTTTGCCGCAGATGGCCGCAATATCATCAAGCGTTTCGCAGGGCTGTTCGAACATCACGGCAAGATCCTGGGTTGCGTGCATGACCTGAAGCGCCTGTGCGCGGGACCAGCCCCTGTTCACATCATAGAGTACGATCTCGTCAGGATGGCGGATAGATTCCACGTCTCTGATGCGTGCAATGTCGCGTGCAACATTGCCGCCAATCTTGACGGAATGCGCGATATATCCGCGCGCACGGTAGCGTTCGATCACCTGCCGGGTTTCGTCCACGGTTTTTGCACCGACCGAGGAGGCAATCGGGATCGCACGTGGCTCTCCCGCGCCCATCAGGTCGGCAATTGGCAAATCGGCGGCCTGTCCGGCGATATCCCAACAGGCCATGTCGATGGGGGATTTTGCATAAAGGTGGCCGGGCAGGGCGGTGTCCATGGCGCGTTCCACATCAAGAACGCGTCGCGGGTCGAGCCCCAGGACGAAAGGGGCCATTGTTTCGATGCCTGCGCGGATGCCGGGGCCATGCGCGGGCACATAGGTGTGGCCCCAGGGCGTGCCCTCGCCCCAACCAACGAGACCTGCATCGGTATCCAGTTTGACGAAGGTCGCGTCCAGCGTTTCAAATTTCAGCCGCCCGCCTGACAACCAATAGGGATGCTCCAGCGGCAGGGCTACATGAAAGACTGTGATACGGGTGATTTTCATGCCGTGTAATCCGCCACCGGAGCGCCGAGACTGTCCCAGTCAGGGGTGACGCCGAGACCGGGTGCGTCAGAGGCATAGAGCTTTCCGTCGCGCGCTTCGGCACCGCCGACGCCGGTCGAGGTCGTGTTGTAGTTCATCAGATCGGTTGTGTTGTGCAAGTACTCCGCAGGTGTTGATGCAGCAAAATGAGCCAGTGCTGCGGTCGTGATCTCGCCACCCCAGGTGTCTTCGCTGACCACCGGTATTCGGTTTTCAACAAGAAAATCCCGCACACGCCGTGCCTTGGACAGACCGCCGAGGTTGGAGAGTTTCAGGCAGCAAATTTCCGCTCCGCGATCCGCGACGATCTGTTGGGCGGCCGCCATGCATGTCACGCATTCATCCAGCTTCATGGGGTGTTCGGCAACCCGGCGCACCTGCTGGCATTCAGCGTAGGTGCGGCAGGGTTGTTCAAGAATGTAATCCAGATCGCGCGTCGCCCGTGCGACGCGGATCGCATTGTCTACGCGCCAGCCTTGATTGGCATCCGCCATCGCCTTTTCGCCGGGTTTCAGGAGCGGGATCGCGGTTTTGATACGGTCGATGTCAGCGGCCCAATCTGCTCCAACCTTGACCTGAAATTGCCGGTACCCATTCGCGCGATATTGCTCCATCTCCGCCACGGTTTCGTCGACGGCCTTTTGTGGAACAACACGGTACATCGGTGCGCCATCGGTCAGCTTACCGCCCAATAGCATCCAGACGGGTTGGTCGCAGCTTTTTCCCAGAATGTCCCAGCAGGCGGCATCGAAGGGCGCTTTGGCATAGCCGTGACCCTGCACGCAATGATCCATGATCTGCTCAATGCGACCAACCTGTCGCGCATCTTCGCCCAGAAGGACTGGTGCCACCAGACGCGCCAGCGCTTCGACGCCTTCGGAATGCGCCACCATGTAGTTTTCACCGCATGGGGTGAATTCACCGCAGCCTTGCAATCCGGCGTCGGTATCAATCACCACAACTGAGGCGCGCGCCGTACGGATGGCGTTGTTCGCCCCCCAGACGTAGGCCCCACCGACGTAGGGCAGGTCGGTTTTGAAAACCCGGATGCGCGTGATCTTCATGGGCGGACAACGATATTTCCGGCGTGCGACTTTGAAATGAAAGCAGTTTGCGCCGCGCGGAGGTCTTCCAAGGGGTATGTCGCGGCGAGTGCAGGCTGGATGTCGCCAGCCTCGATGTAACGCACAAGATTGGGCATGACATCGTGATCGATCACCGTGGAGCCCGTGAAGGTCAGATCGCGCAGATAAAATGTGCGCAAGTCGAAATCGACCATGGGCCCGGCAATCGCGCCGGAACAGGTATAACGCCCGCCGCGTTCAAGGATCTCGATGAGCGTCGGCCAGTAATCGCCGCCCACGACGTCGGCGAAGACGGTGATTGTCTCATTTCCAAGCGCTGCGCGCAGGTCTGCCGGGCTACGGCCAAGAATCCGGTCCGGACCCAGGGTCGCCACATCGCCGTGTTTGGCCTCGGAGGCCAAGGCGATCACACGCGCGCCGCGTCGCTTGGCCAGTTGCACCAGCGCACCGCCCACACCGCCAGATGCGCCGGGAACGAGAACGGTGTCTTCTTCCGTCACACGCGCACGGCTTAACATGCCTTCTGCAGTGGAATAGGAACACGAAAAGGTGGCCAGTTCCGCATCTGACAGATCGGATGTCACGGCAATCGCGTTGCGTGCAGGGATCGTTGTGTATTCGGCGAATCCGCCGTTGCGCTCTGAGCCGAAGTATCCGGTCTTGTTTTTGTTTTCAGGATCGGCCGGATCGCGCAACCAGTTGTCGGTTATCACACGTTCGCCGAGACGGCTTTCGTCGATCCCGTCGCCAACGGCGACTATTTCGCCACAGACATCTGCACCCTGAATGCGAGGGAAAGTGATTGGCGCGCCGCCCCATGTGGGGTCATCCTCGCCCACAACTGTGTAGCCATCGCCCGATGTCGCGCCGCTCACGGTCTTTGAATACCAGCCGACGCGTGTATTCACATCTGTGTTGTTCAGTCCACAAGCACCCACACGGATCAAGACTTCGCCCGCCGCCGGATCGGGCCGCGGCCAGTCAGCATGCAAAACAATCTGTGTGATATCGCCGTGGCCCATCGTGACCATAGCGCGCATTGTGGAGGGAAGTGTCATGCCGGCTCTTTTTCTGGCTGCGTTGCGTCCGTGCGGGGATGCAATGATTGCGGATCGTAAGCCGCCTCACCCAGCACACGCGCCTTGCGCGGTTCTCCGGCAACGAGCACTGTCAGCGCGGTTCCGGGCGCCGTGGCGTGGGGCTTGAGGTAAGCAAAGGCCAGAATTTTGCCCACCGTATGCCCGTAAGCGACAGAGGCTGTCGCGCCGACGACCTTGCCGTCCATAAGCACTGCCTCGCCACCGTGTCCATCTTCGATGCCATCGGGTTCAACTTCGAGATAGGCGCACAGCCAGGGTGCATTGCCTGCTTCCGCTTCGGACGCACTGGCGCGGGTTGCATCAACGCCAAGATATTCTTTGTCGAGCTTGGCAAAACGCATAACGTTCGCCTCGGGCAGGGTCACCTCGTTGGTCAGTTCGCCTGCTCCGGGGAATGCTTTCTCCATTCGCAGGACGTTCATCGCAAACGAGCCGTAATCGGCAATGCCATGCGGTTTACCGGCGGCCCAAAGCGCATTGTAGACGTCAAGGCACGCATCAAAGGGCATGTGCAACTCCCAGCCCAGTTCGCCAGCATAAGAGACGCGCAATGCCCATACCTTATGTCCCGCAACAGCGATCTGCTGCGCCGTCAGCCAGCGAAAAGCCGCGTTGGACAGGTCTGCGTCCGTGCACTGATGCAAGACGTCGCGCGCTTTGGGACCGTTAAGCGCAAGCGCGGCCCATCGCGATGAAAGCGCTGTGACATTTGCGTCTTCGCCTTGATTGTTTTGCGCAAGATGGTCGAGCAGCCGCTGTTCAAAGAAAGCTGCGCAAACAAGGTAGAAACGGTTCTCGGCCATACGCACGATCGTTGTCTCCAATTCAACGCGACCGCGTCGATTGAGCATATGTGTCAGGATGATGCCGCCATCCTTTTGCGGCATCTTGTTGGCCACCAGGCGGTCCAGCATCGCATAGGCCTGCGGGCCCTTAACCTCGACTTTCGTAAATGCGGTGACGTCAATAATGCCGACGCTCTCGCGGACGGCTTTGCATTCTGCACCTACCAGGTCATGCACAACATTGCGCTTGAAAGAGTAATGGTCACGCTGTTCGACGCCGTTTTTTGCGAACCAGCGCGGACGTTCAAAGCCGTAGACCTCTTCATAGACTGCACCTTTTGATTTCAGCAGGTCGTACAGAGGCGATGGTTTGATCGGGCGGCCCTCCAGCCGGTTGAAATGCGGGAAAGGGATTTCGTGGCGCAGCTTGTAGTCTTCGTGCGCCTTGATCACCTGCCAGTCCTTTTTGGCATAGGCGCCGAACCGCCGCGGATCATAGTCACGCATGTTAATGTCGGCGGCACCGTGCACGATCCACTTGGCCAGCTCGCGCGTCAGGCCGGGGCCCCAGCCGATGCCGATCTGTGTGCCGCAGCAGCACCAGTAGTTCTTTACCCCGGGCGCGGGCCCGACCATCGGGTTCCCATCGGGCGGGTGGCTGATCGCCCCATGTACTTCGCGTGTTATCCCCAGATCTGCAAAGAGAGGCATGCGCTCCAGCGCATTTTCCAGCCACGGCATGACGCGGTCATAGTCGGCTTCAAACAGCCAATTCTCGTACTCCCAGGGGCATTCGTCGTGCCATACAGAGTTGGAGTTTTCCTTTTCGTAGATCCCTATGAGACCCTTCTTTTGCTCCATCCGAATATAGCCGGAAACTTCACGGTCATCGCGGATCACGGGCAATTCGGTGTCAAGATCGCGAAACTCTGGCACGTCTTCGGTAACGAAGTAGTGGTGCGTCATCGACGTCATCGGCAGTTGCAGGCCGGACCATTCGCCCATCTGACGCGCGTAGGTGCCACCGGCATTGACCACATGTTCGGCCAAAATCGTGCCTTTTTCTGTTTCAACGACCCAGTCGCCGCATTCATTTTGGGTGATGTTGGTGGCGCGGCAATGACGGAAAACCTGTACGCCTTTTTGACGCGCACCGATCGCCATCGCCATGGTCACGTTTGACGGATCCACATGACCGTCATCGGGCGTGAAAAGTGCTCCGATCACGCCGTCGAGATTATAGAAAGGGTGTTTTTCGGCGATGAACGCCGGACTGACCAGTTCGATGTTGAAGCCCAATGCGCGACCTACAGACAGAGTGTGGCGCAGCCAGTCCATTTCGTCGTCGGTGTATGCTAGCCGGAAAGACCCACATCCATGCCACGTGACGGCCTGCCCGGTTTCCGCTTCCAGCGCGCCGGAGTAGAGGTCGATGTTGTAATCCACCATACGCCCCAGTCCGTATGAGCTGGTGGAGTGCGTAATCTGTCCGGCCGCATGCCATGTCGATCCCGAGGTCAGTTCGGCTTTCTCCAGCAGCACCGTCTCTGGTCCCCAGCCTTCGTGACCAAGATGATAGGCAAGGCCGCAGCCCATCACACCACCACCAACGATGACAACGCGGGCACGGCTTGGCAGGGTTTTGTCGGACATGTGAGGAATCCCGTGAACAGGTGAATTTTCGATAGACAGCTAAATTACATTTCTGTACCACAGTCAATCATGAATGGTACAAACGTGTCACAAAACGTTCTGGAGCGTCTGAGCACCGAGTGGGATAGCCTGACCCGCGAGGCCCAGAAAGTTGCGCGCTACGTTCTGGAAAACCCGCAGGACGTGGGCGTGTCGACGGTGCGCGAATTGGCGGACTACGCACAGGTAAAGCCCAACACCGTTGTCCGTATGGCGCGTCAGGTCGGTTTTGAAGGATACGAGGATTTCCGAGAACCTTTCCGCGAGGCGATCCGCAAAGGTTCAGACTTTCCCGACCGGGCCCGCTGGCTGCAGGATATGCGCAAGATGGGTGACATGGGCGGTCTTTATGCCGACATGATCGGAGCGGCGATCCGTAACATTGAAGAAACCTTTGCGGGCGTTCCGGAGGACCAGCTCAAGAGAGCGGCCGAAGCGATCTGGAATTCCGAAAATGTCTATACTCTGGGCGTTGGCGTGCATAACTCCAACGCGCGCAACTTTACCTATCTGGCCAGCACCGGCATGGTGCGGTTTCATGCTATCCCGCGGGCGGGTTCGACGCCAATCGATGACCTGGCCTGGACCGGGCCACAGGATGTTTTGATCGCGATCACGCACCGTCCTTATCGCAGTGAGGTTGTGGAAGCCGTGCAGTTGGCGCGAGAGCAGGGCTCGACCGTCGTTGCCCTTTCGGACAGCCCGGCCAGCCCGATTATCCTGAACGCGGATTTCGGCTTTGTCGTTGCCTCTGACACACCGAACTTCTTTCCCAGCTCGGTTGCAACGGTCGCGCTGCTCGAGACACTTTTGAGTTTCATCGTTGCGGTATCGGATGAAAAAATTGTCGACAGGGTGCAGCGGTTTCATGAACGCCGCCACGATCTTGGCATTTACAGGGAGGAGCCGTGATGGCCGAGCTGACCTATTCGCTTGCGGCACGGTATTACACCGATCCTGAGATATTCGAAAAGGAGCGGCATGGTCTTTTGGCGCAGACATGGCAATTTGCCGGTCATGTCTCTGACGTTGCCAATCCAGGTGACTATTTCACCTTTGAAATTGCTGGTGAGAGTCTGTTTTGCGTCAGAGGGCGCGATGGCGCGCTTCGTACTTTTTACAACGTCTGTCAACACCGCGCGCATCAGCTGGTTGAAGGGTCCGGCACCACCCGTGTCGTCGTGTGCCCGTACCATGCGTGGACCTATGAGCTGACCGGCCAACTGCGTGCCGGGCCAAACATAAAGGCTGCGGGCATCAAGCGCGAAGACGTGTGTCTGACCGAAGTGCGCACCGAAGATTTCCATGGTTTCATCTTTGTCAATCTCGATCCCGAAGCCGAACCGATGGACGTCTGGTTCCCCGGTGTGCGTGAAGAGCTGGGCGCTTTCGTGCCCAATATCCACGAGCTTGTGCCGCTGGAATGGGTGGAAATCCCGGAGCACTGCAACTGGAAGGTCTCTGTCGAGAACTACTCCGAATGCTACCACTGCTCGCTCAACCATCCTACATTTGCCACGGGCGTGATCAAACCGGAAACCTACGACATCCAACCCGATCAAAGAGGATACGTTCTGCGTCACACGACGGAATGCCAGTCTTTGGATGCGATGACCTACGATATCGACATGTCGATCCCGCATGCGGGCGACTATCAGAGCTTTTTCCTCTGGCCGATGTTTTCGTTTCAGGTCTATCCAGGCAATGTGCTGAACACGTACCATTGGCGTCCCCGAGGCGTCGATGACTGCACGGTCTGGCGCGGCTGGTATACGCCCAACGGTTGGGATGACGAAGCCATCCGGCGGCTGGCCGTGCAGGACCGCGCGACAACCGTGGAAGAAGACATCGGTCTTGTTGAAAGCGTCTATCGTGGTTTGAAAAGCCGTGGTTACAAGCCGGGACCGCTGGTGCTTGATCCGGACTGCGGGCTGAATTCTGAACATTCCATACAGACGCTGCAAAAGTGGATGAGCGATGCAATCGACGGCTAAGACACCGCAACCAAGCAAACATGCATCGTTTCAGAGCAACTGCGACGCAAATAAGCGCGGCTATCGTCAGTCGCATCGGTCCGTGCAGCAGGGAGACGTGCGGTGACGTTTCAACCCTATTGGCAAAACTACATCGACGGGACCTGGGTCGATGGTGGGGCGGGTCGTATTGACGTCGCCGACCCGGCGACAGGCGAAAAGCTGGCAGAGCATGCCCTCGCGGATGCTGCGGACGTGGATCGCGCCGTACAGGCGGCGCGCCGGATGCACCTCTCAGGCGTTTTGCGGGATATGCGCCCGATTGAACGGGGCCGTTTGGTTCAAGCGATGGGTCGGTTCCTTTTGGATCACAAAGATGACATCGCCAGCGCCCTGACGGCTGAGCAGGGCAAACCGCTCTGGGAAGCACACATCGAGGTCGAAGGCGCCGCGCTCTATTTCGAATACTACGGCAATCAGGCCAGTACGGTTGAAGGCCGGTCAATCCCGCTGGGTGTGGGGTATTACGATTTTACCGATTACGAACCGATGGGCGTTTCGGCACAGATCATTCCGTGGAACTACCCGGTTGAGATGACGGCGCGGTCGTTGTCTGCGGCACTGGCCACTGGCAACGCCTGCGTCATCAAGAGCCCGGAGATGACACCGCTTACTAATGCTTGGTTTGCGCGCGCAGCGGAAGCAGTGGGTTTGCCGTCTGGTGCGGTTCACGTTCTTTGCGGCTTGGGCAAAGATGCGGGCGCGGCTCTGGCCGCGCATCCGAACGTGAACCAAATTGTATTCACCGGGTCGGTTCCAACCGGAATTGCAATTGCGACGGCTGCCGCTCAGAACGTCGTACCCTGTGTGTTGGAATTGGGTGGGAAATCGGCTGCAATCGTACATGACGATGCCGATCTGGACGCCTTTGAGGACGACATCCGCTGGGGCATCTATTTCAATTCCGGCCAGGTCTGTTCGGCGATGAGCCGTGTCATTGTGCATGAGAGTCGTCGCGACGAGCTCGTAGAGCGCGCGCTGCGCATCGCGGAGGGCCTGTCGGTCGGACCGGGCATCGAGCGCGCGGAATACGGTGCCAATATGGGTGCCATGGTGTCCGAAACACAGCGCGATCGTGCTGTTGGCATGGTTCAGGCTGCTGAAGGGCAGGGCGCACGTGTTGTCACCGGAGGCCGCGCCCTGAACCGACCGGGCGCATTCATGTCTCCAACGGTACTGACAGATGTAACGCCGGACATGACCATTGCGCAGGATGAAGTCTTTGGACCGGTTCTCTCGGTTTTGTCTTTTCGCGATGAAGCAGAGGCGCTCAAGATTGCAAATGGCACACAATACGGACTGGTCGGTGGCATATTCACCCGCGATCTTGACCGCGCAACGCGTGCTGCACGGCAGGTTCGCGCCGGTCAGGTGTTTGTCAATCAATGGTATGCGGGCGGTGTCGAAACACCGTTTGGCGGATTTGGAAAATCAGGCTACGGTCGCGAGAAAGGGCGGGAAGCGCTCTGGAATTACGTTCAGACGAAGAATGTCGCAATTCGGATACGGTAAGAAACGGAAACAAGGAACCCAACGAAAAATACCGCGTGCGTGAAGGGATCAGAAGAATTACCGAAGCACGTTTTTAGCCAACAGAAAATGCAAATCAGCCCCGGCAATGGGGCGGCGCAAGGACAGTGGGACAGCAAGGCAAACGTAATCCCGAAAGTCATTGTGTCTGATTGTGCCAACGGAGGAGACCGGCATGGCTTTAGAGCCCCCAATTACGGAACTTGAGATACCAACGGCCGACAGCGGCTTTTACAAAGGCTTCACCAAAATCGTCGCAGTCGCGGCCAAACTGATTGTCGGCGCGTTGATCGTGTGGGCCATCGCATTCCCTGATCAAGCCGGCGCTGTGCTATCTGGGCTCAACTCCGCCATCCTGGCAACGTTCAACTACTGGTATGTCTATGTCATGGCGTTCTTTGTGATCGTCTGTGTCATTCTGGCAATCTGGCCAGCGTCGGGGAAACTCAAAATGGGTTTGGACCACGAGACGCCGGAATTTTCGAACTTCTCCTGGTTCTCGATGATGTTCGGGGCGGGTATCGGCGTCGGGATGCTGACCTTTGCGACAGCAGAACCCATGTACCACTGGGGCAACAACCCATCGACGATTGAAGGTCTGACCGACCCCTCCACAGCGGGCAATGTGCGTGCTGCGTATCTATGGTCCTTCACGCACTGGGGTGTTGCGGCTTGGGGATCCTATGCCATCGTCGGTATGGCGCTGGGTTACTTCGCCTACCGGCGCGGTCTGCCACTGACCATCCGCTCCGCTTTGACGCCGCTTTTTGGCCAGTCTCTTTCGGGTCCCATCGGACATATCGTTGACGTTGTCGCCGTTGTTGCAACCGTGCTCGGCGTGTCTCAAACCCTCGGGTTCGGTGTAGAACAATTTGTGTCAGGCCTTGTGCGGATCGGATTTGGAGATTGGCTCCAGACCACGGCAGAGGACGGCAGCGTCGGGGTTTCGACACTGGGCATCGTCGTGGCTCTGGTGGTGATCATGGGCGCGTCCACGCTGTCGGCTCTCTCGGGCGTTGGCAAGGGCATCAAATGGCTGTCGAATCTGAACATGGTGCTCAGCTTTTTCCTGCTCGCGTTCTTCATTATCTTCGGCTCGACCTTCTTTGGTCTGACCACGCTGTTCGTAGGTATCTGGGACTACATCGTGAACCTGCCTTCGATCCTGTTCACCGTGTGGACCGCGGTTCCGATGGACACGTTTACGGCGACCGTGCCGGCTGCTGTTCAGGCGCTTTCACCCGAAGAAGTTACCGCACTTTACGACAGCGCAACCAGTCCATGGGGTACGTTGCAGTCCTTCACCGAAGGATTGTCCCCAGCGGCAGCGGCCCTGCCCGCAGCGGATATCCAAGCAACCTATGCGGCAGCAACTGAAAGCCGGCTTTCGGGTTGGCAGGGTGCCTGGTCCATCTTCTACTGGGCCTGGTGGATTGCCTTCGCCCCGTTTGTGGGTGTGTTCCTGGCCCGCGTGAGCCGTGGTCGTACGCTGCGTGAGTATGTGCTGGGTGCGATGATGGTGCCGGGTCTGATGTGCTTTATCTGGTTTGCGATTGTTGGCGGAACCGCCATCCATCTGGAACTGACGGGTGTCGCCGAAGGTAGCATTCAGGGCGCCGGACAGTCGGATCAGCTCTTTGCCACGCTGGCAGTGCTCCTGAGCGACAACTTGTCGTGGCTGATGTCAATCATCGTCGTGATTCTGCTGCTGACCTACCTTGTGACATCGGCGGACTCTGCGGTTCTGATCATCAACACGATCAACGCGGCAGGGGACGAGGGACCCAAAGCGCGTCCGCATATCCTGTTCTGGGGTGCAGCTCTGGCGCTTGTTGTCGGTGGGTTGATCATTGCGGGCGGCCTGGGGGCCATTCAAACTGCGATGGTCATAGGCGCGTTGCCGTTCTCGCTGGTCATGGTGTTAATGGGCATTTCATTGCTGAAGGCCGTCTTCAACGACAGCCGCCGGCTGAAGGCCGGGGTGTCGACCACACACGAAGGCGGCGAACAACCTGCACCAGCGGAATAATCTGACCGCATCACACTCTGAACCGGCGCAAAACTGCGCCGGTTTTTTCTTGGCAAAGGGGCTGGATAGACATGGAAGACTTTTTTGATACTGGACTCAAACAGCGTAAGGCCACCCTCGGTGCCGAGTACGTCGAAAAGAACCTTGCTGCTGCGGATGACTTCACCCGCCCCTTTCAAGAGGCAATGACGGCGTGGTGCTGGGGATTTGGATGGGGCGATGAGGCGATTGAGCCCAAAACGCGCAGCATGATGAATCTCGCGATGATCGGGGCTTTGGGCAAAATGCACGAGTGGGAAATCCACTGCCGTGGCGCGCTCAACAACGGTGTCACCAAAGAAGAAATCCGTGCCATCATACACGTGGTTGGTATTTATTGCGGGGTGCCACAGTCTCTGGAGTGTTTCCGTGTCGCGCGCAAGGTCTTGGAAGAACGTGAAATGCTCTGACTGACGTTTCCAGAGTCGTCTTTTGAAACTGCGGCTATACACAACGCTTAGCACCGAGCAGCGATCATCTGGCGGAACTAATTTGAACGGCGTCTGGTTTGGGCGCGGTATCGCTTTCGTGCTGCTTTACCGCTTTGCGCAGCCCTCGATTGTGGTACATCCTTGGTGCGTGGTGCAGAGGGACTGATCGGGCATGAAAGACCAACGCGAAGCAATGCACGGAGGGGCGTTATTGACCCGTTGCCTTGAAGCACAGGGCGTCGAGCGCGTGTTTTGTATCCCTGGTGAGAGCTACCTGGCAGCATTGGACGGTTTGCACGATTCCGGTATCGACGTGGTGGTGGCCCGGCAAGAAGGCGGTGCGGCCTTGATGGCCGAGGCCACGGGCAAGCTAACGGGGCGTCCGGGCGTTGCCTTTGTGACGCGGGGCCCGGGTGCCACCAATGCAAGTTCCGGTGTTCATGTGGCCTTTCAGGACAGTACACCGATGGTTCTTTTTATTGGACAGGTGGCGTCTGACCAGCGGGACCGCGAAGCCTTCCAGGAGGTTGACTACCGGGCCATGTTCGGGCGGCTGGCGAAGTGGGTCGCGGAGGTCGATCGCGCCGACCGGATCCCGGAATATGTCAGCCACGCGTTTCATATTGCCCAGACCGGTCGGCCAGGTCCGGTTGTTCTGGCACTTCCCGAAGACATGTTGTCTGGCGCGGCGGAGGGGGAGCCGGTACCGGTTGCGACACTGCCGTCCGGAAAGGCAGCCGCAGACGATTTGACCGACATTCTCGAACGACTGCATGCCGCAGCACGACCTTTTGTTCTAGTTGGTGGCGGCGGATGGTCGGCTCAAGCAGCCAAGGACCTTGGTCGTCTCGCGCAAGCGATGGGTTTGCCTGTTGGCGCGTCATTTCGTTGTCAGGACTATCTTGACAACCGTCATCCAAACTACGTCGGTGACGTTGGCATCGGGATCAATCCGTCGCTCGCTCAGCGGATCATGCACGCGGATGTCATCCTCTGCCTTGGTGCGCGCCTTGGAGAGATCACAACATCCGGTTACACGCTGCTGACGCCGCCCGTGCCGCAGCAGAGCCTGATCCACGTTTATCCCGGCCCTGACGAGATTGGTCGTGTGTACCGGCCTGATCTTGCCGTGGTGGCGTCGCCTGCGGAAACCGTCAAGCAACTGGCCGCGGCAGCGACATCAAGAGACGGTGGCACGTGGTTAAGCGAGGCGCGCACCGCTTATGAGGCGTGGCAGGTGCCGCAGGAAACGCCCGGCGCCTTGAAGATGGAGCAGGTTGTTGCGCATTTGAACGATGTGCTGAGGGATGACGCCATCCTGACAAATGGCGCCGGCAATTATTCGGCTTGGTTGCATCGCTACTACCGATATCGCGGATGGCGAACACAATTGGCGCCGACATCGGGCTCCATGGGGTATGGGCTGCCGGCCGCAATCGCCGCGAAGCTGGGGTATCCGGAACGCGATGTCGTGTGTCTCGCAGGAGACGGCTGCTTTCAGATGGTCAGCCAGGAATTTGCGACCGCCTGCGAGCAGGATGCTGCAGTGATCGTTCTGATTGCGGACAATGGTATGTACGGCACAATCCGTATGCACCAGCAACGACATTTCCCCGGTCGCCCCAGCGGTACCGCTTTGCTGAACCCCGATTTCGCGGAACTTGCGCGGGCTTGCGGTGGTTTTGGGGTGACCGTCAATGACACGCAGGATTTTGCAGACGCATTCGCTGCCGCCCGCGACAGCCGTTTACCATCCGTCCTGCATCTCAAACTCGACCCCGCTGCGCTGTCACCGAAGCTGCGGCTGGAAGGTTATGAAGCCTGACGCCCGTTATGACTGAACGTTACGCCGAGATACGCCATGCTGTTGCAAAACTCTGTGCGCAGTTTCCCGGCAAATACTGGCGCAGGCTTGATCGGGAGACGGCCTATCCGACCGAGTTTGTCCAGGCTTTGACTCGCGCTGGCTGGTTGGCGGCGCTGGTTCCGGAGGAATACGGCGGCGCTGGATTGCCGCTGTCTGCCGGTGCCGCGATCCTCGAAGAAATCCATGCATCTGGTGGCAACGCGGGCGCGTGTCATGCGCAGATGTACACCATGGGCACGCTGTTGCGTCACGGCTCGGAAGCGCAGAAACAGACGTATCTGCCAAAGATTGCAGATGGTTCACTGCGGTTGCAGGCTTTTGGCGTGACCGAGCCCACGTCTGGAACCGATACGGGTGCGCTCAAGACAACCGCACAACGCGAGGCTGACGAATATGTCATAAACGGTCAGAAAATCTGGACAAGCCGCGCGGAACATTCTGACCTGATGGTCCTGCTCGCACGCACGAGCCCCGCAACAGCGGGCTCCAAATCAACGGCGGGTCTGTCCGTGCTTTTGGTGGATATGCGCCAAGCCGTGGGCAATGGTCTCACAATCCGCCCGATCCGAACCATGATGAACCACGCCACGACAGAGGTTTTTTTCGACAATCTGCGTGTGCCCGTCGAAAATCTGGTTGGCGAAGAGGGCAAAGGCTTTCGCTATATTCTGTCCGGAATGAACGCAGAACGCATTCTGATTGCCGCGGAGTGCATTGGGGACGCGAAATGGCTGCTCAATAAAGCCGTGGAATATGCAAAAGAGCGCCGCGTGTTCGGGCGTGCCATCGGGGAAAATCAGGGTGTGCAATTTCCGGTTGCCAAGGCTTATACCAATATGCGGGCGGCAGAGCTGATGGTGCAGGAGGCGTTGCGGCTTTACGAAGCCAATGAAAACCCCGGTGCAGAGGCGAATATGGCAAAAATGCTTGCAGCAGATGCCTCCAATGAAGCGGCCAATGTGGCCGTTCAGACGCATGGCGGGTTTGGCTTTGCCGAAGAATACGACGTCGAGCGCAAATTCAGGGAAACGCGGCTTTATCAGGTTGCGCCGATTTCGACCAATCTCATACTCAGTTATCTCTCCGTACATGTGCTCGGATTGCCGAGGTCATATTGATGGGCGCCCTTGACGGTCTTCTTGTGGTTGCCATTGAACAAGCTGTTGCCGCGCCGTTGTGCACGCAACGTCTCGCAGACGCGGGCGCGCGGGTGATCAAAATCGAGCGCCCGGGTGGAGAAACCGCGCGCCACTACGACAGTGTTGTGGAAGGCGTGTCATCCTACTTTGCGTGGCTCAACCGCGGCAAGGAAAGCGCTGTTCTGGACCTGAAAACCGAAGACGACAGTGCACTTTTGCGCAGGCTTTTGGCTCAGGCAGATGTTCTGGTGCAGAACCTCGGACCGGGTGCAATGAAGCGCATGGGTCTGGGGCAGGAGACACTGCAAAAGGATTTCCCGCGCCTGATCGCCGCTTCCATATGTGGATATGGGTCCGACACGGATTTGGCGGACATGAAAGCCTATGACATGCTGGTGCAAGCGGAAAGTGGGGTTTGCGCCGTGACCGGGACCGCTGAAGACCCTGCCAAGATCGGTATTCCTGTTGCTGATTTGACCACCGGAATGAATGCACATGCGGCAGTCCTCGAAGCACTGATAGCGCGCGGCGTGACAGGTTCGGGCCGGTTTATCGAGGTTTCGATGTTTGACGGTCTCGCAGACTGCATGGCGGTACCATATTTGCATTTCCGACATGAGGGCACGCAATTGCAACGTTGCCGGATGTCCCATACGTCGATCTACCCCTATGCGCCTTTTGATTGCGCGGACGGCACGATTATCATTGCGGTTCAAACAAACGCGGAATTCGAACGCCTTTGCGCATACGTGCTTGACCGTCCCGACCTCCCGCGGGCGGCTGACTTTACCAGTAACACGGGGCGCTCGGCCAACCGCGCGGCACTGGATGAGATTCTGCGTCCGATTTTTGCCGGCATGTCTGCGGCGGAGGCCGTTTCACGGCTAAAACGAGCCGGTATCGCCTTTGGGCGCTACGCCGAGGTTTCGGATCTTGCGGAGCACCGTGCGCTTCGCGTGACGGAGGCGAAATTGCCGGACGGTACCCGGGTCACAGTTCCTTTGCCGGCGGGTCGTTTAGCGAGCGGTCTGCCATCTGTTCTGCCAGTATTGGGAGAGCACACAGACAGTATCCGCCGCGAATTCGGCTGAAGCCTGGACATCTGGCAATACCTAACGAATGGGCGTGGCTGTCCATTCCTGATTTTCGACCATGCGCCCGGCGATCAATCGCGTCAGGTAAAGACCGAACGTCGGGTTTCGCAGGCAGTGATGTTCGATATCCTGATCGCTTATGACCATCAGGTCACAATCCTCGCCACACACAGCGGAAGCCGTGCGCGTGCGGCCCGGCGTGAAAAGACCAATTTCACCAAACAGCGTGCCTGCTTCGAGTGTCTTGCCAACTTCGGGAATGTCTACGGAGCCAGCGCTGATATAATAAATCTGGTTTGCGCGATCGCCTTTGAGAAACAGTACCTCTCCTGCTTGGCAGCGTTTGTTGTCCATAAGCGGGATAAGCGCGGTGACATCCGTTGGTCCGTCAAGTGTCATACGTGTGCGCCGGTAAGACAGAGCGAGTTCCACAAGACGAAAGAGGTTGGCGGCCAGAAGCACCGCGTGCAGGACCAGCAATGGCATCAGGTCGGAGCCGAGGGCAAAAACGATAAATGCAGTGCTGGAGATAATCGCCAAAATGCGAAGTGTTCTGATCGTTTTTGTCAAAAACGCCAATACAGCGATCCCGCAGCCGGCATATCCGGCTATAAGAGCTAACCCGGTCGGAATGTCCCCCACGAAATTCTGCATTCATCTCCCGCCTTGTCCGGCCAAAAGCGCATTGCAATGTGCCGGACCAAAATCTAACCGAGCTTCTTCTCGATCAAAAGCCTCAGCCCCATCGCACTAGGCCAAGGATTGCCGATCCGCCGTAGAACAGCTGCAAAAGCAGAAAAGTCCAGCGTTTGTCGATCACAGCCCAAGCGGCAAAGAGACTTGCAGAGAGCAAAAGCAACGAAAACCCGAGAATTTCATTGCCTGTGTTAGAAGCGATTAACACCGCGTAAACCATTGCAGACACGGAGCCCGTGATTTCAAATACGGATGTGAGTTTGCGGTTGTCCATTGCAGTTCCATGTTTTATCTCGCGCTGTTTTTCGTGCAGCATCAACCATCCAATTTGCAAGGCGTTTTTGGGTCACTTCTCATTTCAATCGGCGATGTTGGTCATCGGTTGTCCTGTTCTCTGTGGTATGAGCAGACACCCTGGAGAACGGAAGTGATCCACGTTGGGTACATTGATTTCTGCCTTTACAGCGATCCAATGCAAGGCTTGTCGCTGGCGCAGCGAATTCATGGAAAAAAGCCTGATTTCATGTGCAGGGGAGGTGATACAGGCAACACAAGCGATTGCGGGGTCGGTCGCCGCTCAAAAAGGTTTCAAGGATCAAAGACCAAGATGTCCAAGAGGCACCAGAAAACGGTGCCTCTTTATTTTGCGGATACGTTAGCCTTCGATTGTGTAAACGGGTGATCGCGAGCCGTTTGTCCGATTGAAAACAACTGTTCCGCCGTCGATAACCGGCACGCTGCATATTTCGCCAACACCTGCGAACCGGGCCGGTGCGGTGTAAGAGCTGCACACCTGAGACGCATCTGCTGAGTAGACACCCACAATGGTCTCACCATTAAGGCTGCCACCGACGGTTCCATCCTGATTGAAGATAAAGGTGGTGTTTCCGGTGACGAGTGTCTTTCCAACCAAAGAGCTTACAACGGACGGGGTGGCACTGTCTGTCGTGCTCATACAGGCCGATGCCAACAGCGCTGCAGCAATCGCGAGATACTTTTGCATTTATTGTAATCCTAGCATAAAAAAATCTGCTTCGGGCCAAATTGCCGACCAGCACAGTCGGCGGAAATTGACGAGCCGTCAATGGCCGAGGTCTCAAGCGACGCGCGGTGAATGCAGTGGTTTGGCGCCTTGCCATTCATCGCCCGTTTGTCAGGATTGTCAGGCCACAGCGTGCGACACGGCGCACTGCTTCCAGAGGTCTTTGAGCGCCAGAACAAGAAGCTCGATGTCATCAACCGAATGCAGGGGCGAGGGCGTGAACCGCAACCGTTCGGTGCCTTTGGGGACCGTCGGATAATTGATCGGTTGCACGTAAATCGCGTACTGCTGCATCAGATAGTCCGCGATCATCCGACACTTTACCGGGTCCCCGATCATAACCGGGATGATGTGACTGGGGTTTTCCAGATGCGGAATACCCTCCTGATCGAGACGCTTGCGCAGATGGGCGACGCGTTCACGCTGTAAAATCCGTTCCTGATCGGATTGCTTGAGATGCCGGATAGAAGTTTGTGCCGCCGCGGCTACTGCAGGTGGCAGGGCGGTGGTAAAAATGAAGCCGCTGGCAAAGGACCGGATAAAGTCGCACAGCGCAGCGGATCCCGTGATGTATCCGCCTACCACCCCATATGCCTTGCCCAGCGTGCCTTCAATCAGGGTAATGCGGTCCTGAAGACCTTCGCGTTCCGATATGCCGCCGCCCCGCGGCCCGTAAAGGCCAACGGCATGAACCTCGTCCAGATAGGTCATGGCCCCATGCTTTTCGGACACCTCGACGATTTCCTTCATCGGACAGATGTCGCCGTCCATGGAGTAGACACTTTCAAAGGCCACGATCTTGGGACAGTTGACCGGCAGAGCGGCCAGCTTGCGATCAAGATCTTCGGGGTCGTTGTGCTTCCACAGAACTTTGTTGGCACGTGAATGACGAATGCCTTCAATCATGGATGCGTGGTTCAGTTCATCTGACAGTATCACCGCATCGTGCAGCCGGGCCCCCAGCGTCGACAACGCAGCCCAGTTTGACACATACCCTGAGGTGAACAGCAACGCGTCTTCCTTATGGTGCAGATCGGCGAGCTCTGCCTCAAGCAACTTGTGCGCGTGGTTGGTGCCAGAGATATTGCGGGTGCCACCGGCACCTGAGCCATAGCGGTCAATCGCGTCTTTCATCGCGTTGATGACCGTCGGGTTTTGGCCCATTCCCAGATAGTCGTTTGAACACCAGACGGTGACCTGATCCGGACTGTCCTCATTGTGGCATCTGGCGCGGGGGAAGGCACCGGCCTGTCGTTCCAGCTCAGCAAAGATACGATAGTTACCGTCCTCCTTGAGCAGATCGAGTTGCGATTGGAACAATGCATCAAAGTCCATGATGTCCCCCTTTGAGTGTCGTTGCTTTGGGTGTTGGCTGCTTGGGCGCCGGAAGCATCCAGCGCCAGAGTTTTTCGTCAGGAATTGGCAGGACCATCATCCAGTGCTCAAGCAAGGCGAGCGCCGTGATGGCGGTCAGCAGTGTGAAACCGATCAGCTGCCCATCTGTTTGCGCCATATAGACCCGTTCCAGCCAGCATGCGGTGGCGAACGTGAGCGCTGAGACAGAGACAGGAAACAACCAGTTCAGTGATCTGCGACGGAAATAGGTGGCCAGATGTGTCAGAGCATCGGGCAGGAAGGCGACATTGATGTAAGGCACGCCCAGGTAGAGATTGAACTTTGCAGACAAACGGGCAAAGAACAGGACGGCGAACGTCCAGATCCCAAAGATATTCGCGCCCTCGCGACCGATTAGAATAAGGATCACCAGTGTCGTGACCAATAGCATCTCATGATAAGCCAGCGTGCCCCAGGCCCGTAGAAACCGTTCCCACTCTGGTGTGTCTGATGGTAGCGCATACCGGCAGGGGCCGGTGACCAGGCCTGTCAGAAAGGTCACTTCGATCCAGCCCCAGATGCCCAGGGCCGACAGAAAGGCCAGGCAGGCTCCAAAGGCGCTTGTGTCGTTCAGACTGATCCAATAGCCGACAAAGCCAAGCACGAGCATGGGCAGGCTCATCAGCGTTGCCTTCACGCCGGCACCGCTGCCCTTCCGGTCCGCCGTCTTCACGACCCACAGGATCGCACCGGTGGAGAACCACCAGACGAACAGGGCAAAAAGAGCGGCGGTCCAGATGGTCATGATCAGTACGCGGGCTCCAGACGGGTTTGCGCGGGCACCTCATGTTGTCTTGCTGGAATGGTCAGCAGGGACAGAAAGGCTGCGGCAGCCCGGGCTTGCGCGCCAAGTTTTGCGAAAATCCGACCCTGTGCTACGGCCTCCGCCAGATCAACATTCGCCTTCTGCAGTTTCTCGAGCTGCGGCTGCCAGCGCGGGTGTTCGATATCGAGTGTGATGGGGAAGATCTGTTCGCTCAGTTTCGAGGTTTTGGTGAAGACTTCATGCGCATACCAGTCCGGATCCACACCAAGCGCGTCGTGGAAAGCAGGGCGTTGGTGGTCGCGCACATACATGGTCGCGTAAACTGCCGTCAGAAAGAACTTGATCCAGTAGACGTTCACACCCGATGTCAGTTTGGGATCTGTCTTCATCAGCAGGGCGAAGGCTTCGCCGTGGCTGAACTCGTCATTGCACCACTCCTGAAACCACTTGAAAATCGGATGGAAACGATGCTCAGGGTTCGCTTCGAGATGGCGAAAGATCGTTATGTAGCGCGCGTATCCGATTTTCTCGGACAGATAGGTCGCGTAATAGATGAACTTCGGACGGAAATAGGTGTACTTCTTCTTTTGCGTCAGAAAGCCAAGGTTCACGCGCAATCCCGCCTCGCGCAGGGCATCATTGATAAAGCCTGCATGTCGGGCTTCGTCCCGCGCCATGAGTTGGAACAGCTGCGTTATGTCCTTGTTGTTGCCGCGCCGCTTCATCTCTTTGTAAAGCACGCAGCCCGAGAATTCCGCCGTGCAGGAGCTGATCAGGAAATCGATGAATTCCTTTTTCAGTTGTGGCTCCATCCCGTCCCAGTCGACGTGGTCCCAGTCGTCGTTCTTCTTGAAGTGACCTTTGTTGGGGTCGGCCGCCATCTGCGCGATCAATTGGTCCCACTCCTCGCGGATGTCGCTCACATCAATCGCATCCAGCTCGTCGAAATCCGTGGTGTAAAACCGCGGCGTGAGCAGGGTATTGGACATCGCCGTTTCGGTCGCAAAATCATCATCGAATTTTGCCTGCTCTTCCTGAATGGCGAGCCCTTCTTCGACCGTCGTTGCGTCTGCCGTGTGTTTGCCTTCGTAACCTTTGGGGTTCTGCATATTCATAGCTTGACCTCCTCTGAGAAGGAAAATTCGCATAGCTCCATAACTTCCAGATCGCCGGTCAGGCGCGTCCAGAGACGTTCAAGTTTGCTGGCGCGGATAATCGTGGCGTTACGATCTTCGCTCACGACCTCGCCGAACGGCGCCATGAGCTCCGGCCCGTGCACTTTGACTTCGTCACCCGGATAGATGACGGCACCGTTGTTGAACCGCACATGCGCGTGCAGGCTCTCGAACTTGTGGCTGATCTCGATCGTGCATGGCGCACTTTCAAAGTCTTTCGTCAGTAGTCCCATAAGGTGGCTTCCTTTCGTGGGTCAGGTGTGATCCAGCAACCTGGCGAGGGTGCCGGTTTTGGAGGCGCCGAAGCCAGAGAGCTCGGCGGACCATCCGGTGAGAGGGTCGGTCAGGGTCAAGCGCATCCCATCCTGCATCTGCAGACGCAGGGGTTTGCTGGCGGCGACGCTCTGGCGCTTGCGTTCCCGTTGTATCGCGCGATCAAGACCGGAAACGAACTTGGCCTCCCGTCCGGACAGGGTGGCGATGAATTGGCCTTCTGCGTCAAGGATTTCCACCTGGCTGGAAGAGGCAGAAAGCAAAATCATACGCTCCGCGGTCACCATTCCCTGACCTGGCTGACCGGCGGGATCGTGCCCCGTCAACGCAGCCGCGCTGACAAGTGCAAGAACTGCAATCACCAGTCCCGCCAGACCAAGTACCATTCCGCGGGGGATGATGTCCCGCTTTGGGGCGTTGTTTTGGGATTGAGATTGCACGGGCATGGCTTACTCGGCCGCGACTGAGCTGTGGCTCGGTATCGCGGTCGCGCGCACGATTTTCGGAATCGACACACGCGCTTCTGCGGCGTCCGACAATAGCCCGGCAACGCGTTCCGCATCGGGAATGCAGCGCAGTGCGGGTTGTGCGTCGCGGATATGCCAAGGGCGGATATGTGGCCAGCACATCAGGTAAGACAAACGCATGGCCCCCATCGTCTCCAGAGCGATTGTACCAGTTCCATCCTTGCGCAGGTCCAGCATGGCGTTGGCGACTTGCGTGTAGGGAATATTCAGCGTCAGGCTTAATGCGGCACCGATGCGCATGACCACGCGCGCATCAGTCACGGTGTAGACTGTGGCTCGGGCTTGAGCCCACGCCACCATATACAGGATCATGCATCCAACCAGCCCCAGCAGCAGAAATGGAACCGCGGTGGCAATGGCCTGACCGACCGGCAGCATGTCGAGTTGCGACAAGACCCGCCAGAGCGCCAGAAAGACGAAATATCCCGCCATCCACTTGATACGGAAGGTCTCAACGGCCATGCGCCATGGGTCTGGGCGACCTTGCCAGAGAATTTCTTCTCCCTCGGGGGGTTCTTCGGGGAGCCCCTCAACCGGCTCGATTTCGATTTCGTTTTGAGACATGGCGAGTATCCCTTTCTGCGTATTGGATCTGGCAGGCTTGCGCCAGGCCTTCAGGCCCGGAGCTTCTGTTTACAGACCGGGTTCTTGGCGATTCCCGGCGTAGAGTTTGCCACCGCCGAAGTAGCCGGTGATCTTGTCCTCTTCGAGCAGCGTGATCTGACGTGGGCTTGCGATCGACGGTATCGTGGCAAAGTGTTTGCCGAAGAGCGCATGCACCTTCACGTGGTTTGCTTTGATCTTGCAGAACGGCATCGGCATCAGCCGCGTGCCAGATCCCCATTTGGAGTCGAGCTCCATTTCCAGATAGCGCACGACCTGTTCGGGTGCGTCCAACCAGATGTCGGTCACTTTACCGACGATCGATTCATCGCCCGCCATTATGGGCAAACCCCTTGGATCACGCCCGGCAGCAACCGAGAATTCTTCGGCCCCGGCCATTGGAATGATTTTCGGATGTCCGTGCCCATCAAGCTCCGGCGCGTCGCTGCGTGGCGCCCAGGACGCAGGACCTACTCCGTCAAGCATCGGGTCACCGGTGGGCTCCAGCGGGTGTCCGTTGCCGGGTCCGGTTCTTTTGAGTGCGAGGTCGGCACGGTCCGGGTGTTGCCCGCTCGGCACGGTTACCTCGCCGCGTCCGTGGGGCAATTGAAACGTTTTGTCCTCCGGCTGCGGCCAGAGGCCGGGATTGGACGATGCGTTGCCGTCGTCGTCTTCAAGCGGATAGCCTTCGCGCATGTTCTCGCGTTGGATCCAGACCACAAGACCTGCAAAGAAAATCCAGAAGAGCCATATGGACAGGCTCGCCATGTCGAAGTTGCCAAAGAAAACTGTTTCAGTCATTTCTACCTCCTGAAACCTGGTCAAGTTGGGAAATCAGCCAACCCAAGCGGGCGGGAACTGGTTTCCGACGGGGTGAAAGGACCGCTTTGGCGCACGAGTGGTCCAAGGATTGCGAGAGTGACAAAAAGCAAGCCAATCTCGGCGTGATAAACGAATGAGTAACCTGTAGCGGGAGAGATCATGCCTTCGCCCAACTGCCCGCTCATTGCGATGGCGCCCACCCAGTCACGGAGTGAACCACCGATCGCGATAGCAAGACCTGCAGCCGTTGCCTGTGCCGCGCCCCACGCGCCGAGGGCCAGGCCGCGTCCGGCCCTGTCCGCCTCTGGCAATGTCATACACGCTGTGAGCGTCGCGACCGCAAAGAGACCGCCTCCAAAACCGATTAGGCCCGCGCCGGCAAAAAACAGAGCGGCGGAGTTCAGCGGTGCGGCAAAAATCACCATGGAAAAAGCCCAGATGCCGGCAAGAATGCCCGCACCTGCCAATCGGTAGGCGTTAGAGCCGGCGGCAAGTCTCTTGCCAGCCCAGGCAAAACCGAGAAGGGCACCCAGCGACCACATGGCTGTCAGCAGTGTTGTCGACGAAACCGAAAGTCCGAGGATTTCGCCGCCGTAAGGCTCCAGCAGAACATCCTGCATGTTAAAGGCCATTGTGCCAACAAAAATGCAAACCAACAGCCGCCCGGCTTTGCCGCCGTCAATGAAATCCTCCCAAGCGTCGCGAAACTTCGGACGTGGGGCCGCGCGTTCTTCGCGGCTCATCGGGCGCACGCTTTCCTGTTTCCACAGTGCAACGAGGTTCAGAAACAGCGTCGCCACCGCCGTCGCCTGAACCACCTGGATAAGCTTCAGCGGCGTGAAATCGCGCAGGAGGAAGCCGATAATCACCGAGGAAATCCCCATGCCGACGAGGAACATGACATAGAGCAGCGCAACCACCCGTGGGCGCGTTTCATCAGTGGCCTTGTCAGACGCCAGCGCCAGCCCTGCGGTTTGGGTCATGTGCATGCCAAGACCGGTCATCAGAAAGGCGAGTGCGGCCAGGATCTGGCCTGCGAAAGGCACTTCAATGTGCACATCTCCACCAAGTACCAATAGAGCGGACGGCATAATCGCCAGCCCTCCGAACTGCCAGAGGGTGCCGAACCAGATATACGGCACCCGCTTCCAGCCGATTGACGACCGGTAGGTATCCGACTTGAACCCAAGCAATGTACGGAACGGGGCGATCAGAACGGGCAGGGCGATCATCACAGCGACAATCATGGCCGGCACGCTCAATTCGACAATCATCACCCGATTCAGCGTGCCCAGCAGCATGACGGCCGCCATGCCGACCGAGACCTGAAAGAGCGACAGGCGGAGCAATTGGCCGATAGGCAGCTCTGCGCTTGCTGCGTCTGCAAATGGCATGGCCTTGAGCGACAGTCTTTTGAGGTCGGCCGCTTTCATGGTTGCACCTGCAAAAGCTGAGAGATGTAAAAGCCGGACACGACCCTGTCGACCGCGCTCACGTCGCGCAACACGCCGGCGCGCGTCGCCGCCTCGATCAGAGCCTCGACCGTATGTGGCACCATAACCGGACTGCGATCCGTGCGCGGAAAGAGCTTGCCCGCATACCACATCCCCATCAGGACCGGAGTGCGGGGCGCAACAGTGAAGAGAATGTGACCGCTGGTACGTGCGGCAAGGTCGGCAAGCGCGCGTCCGATGTCGTCGGCGCTGTAATAAATCAGGCTGTCCATGGCGATCACATGGTCAAATGCACCCAGTTCCGCAGATAACATGTCTCCTGCAAAAAAGGTAACCTGTGCGCGCAGCGCCTCCGGCAAGCGGGCCTGCGCGATCTCAACCAATGCCGGCGAAATATCGACAGCCACAACCTCTGCGCCGCGCCGTGCCAGTTCGGTTGTCATCTGACCGGCACCGCACCCGGCGTCGAGCACGCGCAGGCCGGACATATCCTCTGGCAATCGGCTGAGAATAAGTGCCCGCATGCGGTCGCGCCCCGCACGCACGGTCCGGCGAATGCCGGAGACCGGCGCGTCAGACGTCAGACGCTCCCATGTCCGCGTCGCTGTCTTGTCAAAGTAAGTCTCAACGCGCGCGCGTGTGTTCGTGTACCCCGCCCGCAGGACGGTAGCCTGAAGATTTGCAGCGTGCAGGGTGACTTCGTCGCGCATCAATCAAATCCTAGAAGTTCAAAAATATCCCTGTCCGGCAAAGGGGCCGGCGCCAGTGGTTCGGTTCCGTTCCAAAGCGTTTCAGCCAAGCGGATGTACTCTTTGCGCACCTGAACGATTTCCTCGTCATCGGGCATTTCAAAGAGCGTCTTTTTTTTCAGGCGAGAGCGGCGAATGGCGTCCAGATCCGGCATATGCGCAATGCGGTTGAACCCCACTTCGCCGCAATACCGATCCACCTCATCCGTTTCCCGGCTACGGTTGGCCACGCAGCCTGCCAGCCGCACCTTGTAGTTGTTGGACTTGGCCTGTACCGCAGCGATGATCCGGTTCATCGCATAGATGCTGTCAAAGTCATTGGCCGTTACGATCAACGCACGATCGGCGTGTTGCAAGGGTGCGGCAAACCCGCCGCACACCACATCGCCCAAAACATCAAAGATGACGACGTCAGTGTCATCCAGCAAGTGGTGTTGCTTGAGCAGCTTGACTGTTTGTCCGACAACGTATCCGCCGCACCCGGTGCCAGCGGGCGGGCCGCCCGCTTCCACGCAGCGCACGCCGTTGAAACCTTCGAAAACGAAATCTTCGGCACGCAGCTCTTCGGGGTGGAAATCAACCTCTTTCAGGATATCGATGACCGTGGGCACAAGGCTGCCGGTCAACGTGAAGGTGCTGTCATGTTTCGGATCACAACCGATCTGCAGAACCCGCTTGCCGAGCATGGAAAAAGCAGCCGACAGGTTGCTGGACGTGGTGGATTTGCCAATCCCGCCCTTTCCATAGACGGAAAAGACTTTCGCGCCCTCGATTTTGGCGCTGGCGTCCTGATGCACCTGAACGGATCCCTCACCGTCCTGCCCCCGCAAAGCCGGCGGGTTTCTGTCCAATGGGCTCATGTCAGCCTCCGTTCCATGGGGCGTATACCCCGTTTCTTTGATCCCCAAATATCCCGGGGGTGCGGGGGCTGGCCCCCGCTGAGCCTTGAGATATGCGGAAATGCAATGTCATTGCGCGGGTATCCCTTCCAGCTGGTCTTCCAGCGCATCGGCTGCATCCTGCAGCGCCGCGAGCGTTTCCGCATCCGGGGCCCAGTAGTTTCGGTCATGCGCTTCCAGTAACCGGTTGGCCATCCGGCTCGACGCCGTCGGGTTGAGGTCTGCGAGACGCTGGCGCATGTCTTCGTCCAGCACAAAAGTCTCCGAAATCCGCTGGTACACCCATGGCTCCACCTGTCCTGTCGTGGCCGACCATCCCATGGTGTTTGTCACCTGCGCCTCAATTTGGCGGACGCCTTCAGCGCCATGCTTCAGCAAACCTTCAAAGAACTTCGGATTCAGGCTGCGACTGCGCGTTTCCAGCGCCACTTGCTCCTTGAGCGTTCGGACCTTGGCGGTTCCACGCGTCTGATCACCGATGTAGACTGCGGCCTCGCTGCCCCTGGCGCGTTTGACCGCTCGCGCAATCCCGCCCAGCGTGTCAAAGTAGTGATCAACGGTTGTGACACCCAGTTCGACGGATTCGAGATTTTGATAAGCCACGTCGACTTCCGCCAGCTGGCTTTGCAGCAGCGCGGCGTTGGCCGCGGCTTTACCGTCCGTTCCATAAGCAAAGCTCTTGCGCGCCTCATAGGCGTCGGCGAGATCGTCTTCATCCCCAAACGCAGAGCTATCCACCAGTTGATTGACATTCGATCCATACGCCCCCTCGGCGTTTGAAAACACCCGAAGCGCTGCTTCGGTCATGTCGCATCCGGTTTGCTCGGCATAGGCCAGCGCATGGGCGCGGATGTAGTTCATTTCCAGCGGTTCATCAGCCAGAGCGCATTTCTGAGCGGCTTCCGCCAGCATGCGCGTCTGTAACGGCAAGAGATCGCGGAAGATGCCGGAAAGCGTCATGATTACGTCGATACGCGGACGTCCCAGATCTTCGAGAGGGATCAGATCTGCGCCGGACAATCGACCGAAACTGTCAAACCGCGGCACGCAACCCATCAGGGCCAGTGCTTGCGCAATGGGCCCGCCATCCGACTTGATATTGTCGCTGCCCCAGAGCACCAAAGCCACGGTGCGCGGCAAGATCTCGTGCGTCTTGAGCAACAGCTGTGCTTGCTTGGCGCCATCCTGACAGGCAAAGGCCGTTGGCATCCGGAACGGATCGAACGCGTGGATGTTGCGCCCGGTGGGCAGGATGTCGGCGGACCGGATCAGATCGCCGCCGGGCACAGGTGGAATGAAACGCGCTGACAATGCACGCGCCAGAGCGTCCAGCTCGGTTTCCTGTTGCAGCAATTGATCCACGCGGGCCCGCGTCTCGGTATCTGCGTGATCCATCACTGACAGGTATTCTGCACGCGCCCGGTCGCTGATAGGCTGCCCAACAATATGCAGACCGTCCGGGATCAACGCGTCTTCGGTCTCCAGCAGTTTCAGCCACAGCGTCCCGGGATCGGTATCGCCCATATCGACGGCCTGCGCCTGATCTTCAATAAGTTCGGCCAGTTCGCCCCGTTCCGGCGCATCGTCCGCCATGCCGCGCCAGCGTGTCAGGCTTTCTTTGAGCTCCAACATGCCTTTGTAGAGACCCGATGCAGCCAGAGGAGGCGTCAGATGGGTGATGGCCACAGCGCCTGAGCGGCGCTTGGCAAGGCTCGCTTCGGACGGGTTGTTGGCGGCGTAGAGATACACATTGGGCATCTCGCCGATCAGCCGGTCCGGCCAATCCTTGCCGCTAAGACCGGTTTGTTTGCCCGGCATGAACTCCAGTGCTCCGTGCATGCCAAAGTGCAGCACCGCGTCTGCTTTCAGAGTATTCCTGAGCCAGAGATAAAACGTGCTGAACGCATGGGTCGGCGCAAACCCTTTCTCAAACAACAGACGCATC
The DNA here is from genome assembly GCA_039191495.1 of Pseudomonadota bacterium. GTDB lineage: Bacteria > Pseudomonadota > Alphaproteobacteria > Rhodobacterales > Rhodobacteraceae > Roseobacter. The sequence continues at coordinate 66,831 of JBCCXN010000009.1, forward strand.
GGGTCGCCTTCATACCCAAAGGCCGGCTGCACGCCGACAAAGACATTGCCGAAATGCGCCCCAAGCACAAAGACGCCGCGCCCGTCTGATTGAACGCGTCCGGGCGCCGGGCCCCAGACAGCTTCGATATCACTCAGATATGGGTTTTGCGCGACAATCTCATCGGCGCTGACATGTGCCGCGACATTGGCCTCCTGACCATAAGAACGACCGTTGCCGTCCAGAACGGCCGCGCGCAGCGCATGCACGTCTTCCGGAACGTCCAAATGGTAGCCATCGTCCTTTAAACGGTTCAGCGTGTTAAACAGGCTCTCGAACACACTCAGATACGCGGCGGTGCCAACCGCGCCTGCATTCGGTGGAAATCCGAACAGAACAATGGCGACGGTCTTCTCAGCGTTGGCCTTTCGGCGCAATCCGGCCAGGCGAATTGTTTTCTCGACCAGGCTATTGATCCGCTCGTCGCAGGGCGCCATCGCCTTGCTGTCCGCTCCACAATCGGGCGTTGCGCTTCCTGCGCCGTGACGGCCCGCAAACACCGTCGGGTTGGTTGCCCCATCCAGCTCGGGCAAAGCGATCAACATCGTGGTTTCAATAGGCCCAAGGCCCTGTTCGGAAGCGGCCCATTGCTCCAGCGTCTGGAACTCCAGCGGATGCGCAGCAATGTAGGGCACATCAAGTGACGTCAGAACATCAATGGCCGCCGCATTGTCGTTATAGGCAGGTCCGCCGACCAGTGAAAATCCGGTCAAAGACACCAGAGCGTCGATGCAAATGTCCTCGCCATCCCGGAAGTAGGCATCAATCGCAGGGCGTCCGTCGAGGCCACCCGCAAAAGCCGCGCGCACAGCAATACCACGCGCTTCGAACGCGCGGATCACGGCGTCGTAATGTGCCGTATCCGAGCTCAAAACATAGGACCGCATCATCAATAGGCCAACGGTGGCGCGGGCGCCGGCAGGAACGCTGAGTGCGTTCACATCCGTCGTGATCCGACCGGGCAGGTCGGGGTGATAGAGACCTGCTTCCGGGTATTCAACTGGGTCCGCGGCCTCGGGTGCCTTGGTCCAACCGGAATGTTCGGCGTACCGGTTCAAAAGGAACCGCAGCATCGCTTCTACATTGTCATCTGAGCCACCCAGCCAGTACTGCATCGTTAGAAACCACGCGCGCAGATCCTGGCTTTTGCCTGGAATATAGCGCAGGATTTTCGGCAGCCGCCGCAACAGCGCCATTTTCTTGGCCCCCGACGAACTGGATGGCTTGGAAGAACCGCGCAACCTTTTCATCAGCTTCATGGCACCCGATTGCGGTGCCGTCATGTCGAGCGACCCCATACGCGTCATCTTGACCACGCTTGCGTCGGCAATCATGCCAATCATCGCGTCGCAATGTGGGCGCCGGGCTTCGAGGCTGGGCAGGATGCGCGCGAAATGCTCTTCCAGAAACAGCAGATTGGCAATGATCAGATCACCCGTTTCAACAGCCTCTTGTGCGGCTTCGAACGCGCCCGGCGTCTCGCCCCATTCGGCCGCCGCATGAATGGACACGCTCAGCCCCGGGTAGTCCGTTGCCAACTTGTCGGTCGCGCGCATGGCCGGACCGGCCGCATGGCTGTCAAGTGTCACAATGACCACGCGGTAGCCGGGCAACCGCCCTGATATGGCGGCGTCATCGCGCATAATGCGCCTTTGCCTCGTAAAGTGTATCGATTGAAATCTCGTCCACACCCCGTTCACTGGCGTAGGTTTCCGTGTTTCGCCGCGCCTTGCCACGCACGAAGAACGGGATCTTGCGCAACTCGCGCTCTGCGTCTTCCAGCCAGATCACCTCGCAAGGCTGGTCCGCGTTCTTTGATCCCGAAGTATCCCGGGGGGAAGGCGCAGCCTGGGGGGCTGGCCCCCCCGCAGCGTCCGGTTTCGGCGCATGGCCGCCATGATGAGAGGGACCGGCCGCGTCATGGAACTCAAAGTCTTCCCTGAACATCGTCAGGAGATGTTCTTCAAGCCCCATTACAAGCGGGTGCACCCACGTATCAAAAATCACGTTGGCACCTTCCACGCCCATTTGCGGGCTGTAGCGGGCTGGAAAATCCTGCACGTGCACAGGCGCTGAGATCACGGCGCAAGGAATCCCCAACCGCTTGCCGATGTGACGCTCCATCTGGGTGCCGAGGATCATCTCCGGCTGTAATGCCTCGATCCGCCGCTCAACCTCGAGGTAATCATCCGTGATCACGGCGTCCACGCCCAGCTCGCGCGCAAGTGCACGGATTGGGCGGGCCATCTCGCGATTGTAACAGCCTAAGCCGGCAACCTCGAACCCCATCTCGTCGCGCGCGACGCGCGCGCATGCGGCCACATGCGTTCCGTCGCCGAAAAGAAAAACGCGTTTTCCGGTGAGATAAGTGCTGTCGACGGATTTGGAGTACCAGGGCAGCCGCAATCGGGATTCATCGAGATAAGGTGCAAGGCCAGTCAGTTGCGAAACCTCGGCCACAAACTCGCGCGTGGCGCCCACGCCAATTGGCACGGTCTTTGTGTAAGGCAGCTCAAGCTCGCGCTCCATCCAGCGTGCGGCTGATTCAGCAGTCTCGGGATACATAAGCACGTTAAAATGTGCTTCTCCCAGCCGCGCGATATCACTCGGGCTTGCCGTCATAGGTGCTACCACGTTCACCCGAATGCCCATATCGGCGAGCAGACCGGTAAGCTCTGTGATGTCATCTCGATGACGAAACCCCAGCGCTGTCGGACCGATAAGATTGCAGCTGACATGGGTGGTCCGCTCCGCTGGCTTCGCCAGCGCGCGCACGATCTGGAAGAACGTCTCGTCCGCCCCGAAATTTTCCTTGCGTTGATAGCTCGGCAGTTCAAGCGGGATGACCGGGATCGGCAGGCCCATGGTTTCAGACATGCCACCGGGGTCGTCCTGAATAAGCTCTGCCGTGCAGGAAGCGCCGACAATCAGCGCTTCGGGATCGAAGCGCGCATAGGCATCGTGCAACGATTGTTTGAAAAGGTCTGCCGTGTCAGATCCAAGATCGCGGGCCTGAAAGGTGGTGTAGGTCACCGGAGGCCGATGATTGCGCCGCTCGATCATGGTGAACAAAAGATCGGCGTAGGTGTCGCCTTGAGGCGCGTGGAGGACATAGTGAAGACCCGTCATGCCGGTTGCGACGCGCATCGCGCCCACATGCGGCGGCCCTTCGTATGTCCAGACCGTCAGTTTCACTCTGCCGCCTCCAGCTTGAGGAGGTCGGCCCGCCGCACAGGTCGCGAGAAAAGCCCGGCCAGGTCGCCGGCCTGTTCGTAGAAATGAACGGGTGTGAAGACCAATTCGATCGCCCATTTTGTCGCCAGTCCGTCGGCCTCCAGCGGGTTGGCAAGACCGAGCCCGCAAACGGTAAGATCCGGGCGTGCTGCCCGGCATCGATCCAGTTGCAAATCTACGTCCTGACCTTCGGACAGAACCGGCCCTTGCGCCAGAAGATCCAGGTCCGGACCGACGATACCCTTGTGAATGAAGGGCGCGCCGACTTCGATCGCTTCCATGCCGCATTCGCGGGTTAGAAACCGGGCAAGCGGAATCTCAAGCTGGCTGTCCGGAAAGAAAAAGATCGATTTGCCCCGCAAAGCTATTGAGGCTTTTTGGATGGCTTTGCGCGCCCGCGCGCGGGGCGCATCGGTCACCCGGGCAAATGTTTCGTCATCAACGCCGAATTCCCGCGCAATAGAGCGCAACCAGTTGGTTGTGCCTTCTTCTCCGAAAGGGAAGGGTGCCGGTATGTGTCTTGCGCCTCGTCGTTCCAGCGCGCCATGCGTATCGCCCAAAAACGGTTGCGTGAGCGCAAAGACAGTGTTCGCTCCGATACCAAGATCACTTTCTGCCCGCGGGGCTGGCAGGACTTTGATGGGTCCGACGCCCATTTGCTCCAAAAGAGAAACGGCCTGTTCTTCAACGACGTCTGGCAGCGCGCCAACCAAAAGCAGCTGACGTTCGCCTTGTTCCGGCAGGACCGGGACCATTGCCGCAAGGCAAGCATCTTCGCCTTGCGTAAAGGTTGTCTCAATGCCCGAACCGGAAAAGTTCAAAACACGAACGGATGGCGCGTATTTCTCCGTCATGCGCTCCGCGGCGCGTGACAGATCAAGCTTGATGACCTCCGATGGGCAGGAACCAACCAGAAAAAGCTGCTTGATGTCTGTCCGTCGGGCCAGCAATTCGTCGACCACCTTGTCAAGCTCTGCTTGCGCGTCCGCCAATCCTGCGAGGTCGGTCTCTTCGAGGATCGCTGTTCCGAAGCGCGGTTCCGCGAAAATCATCACGCCGGCCGCGGATTGCAGCAGATGCGCGCAGGTACGACTGCCAATCACGAGGAAGAACGCGTCCTGCATTTTGCGGTGCAGCCAGATGATTCCCGTCAGCCCGCAAAAAACCTCGCGCTGGCCACGCTGTTTCAGAATCGGCTGGTTGCGGCACCCGCCGCCTGTGGGGAGGCGTGGCAGCTCCGTCATGCCGGCACCTCGTCCGATGCCATTTCACCTTCTGCAGCCTGCAGGCGCGCCGCGCGCAGTTTGAGTACGAACTGAGTAGCATTTATCAGGTAAGCCGCGTACGCAGCGAGCGCGATCAACATCAGCAATTGCGGGTCGAAACGACCCGCTACAAGCGCGACAAGATAGGCCGTATGCAAGGCAATGACGGCGAACGAAAAGACGTCTTCCCAAAAAAATGCGGGTGCGAAAAGATACTGACCAAAAACGACTTTTTCCCAAATCGCACCGGTTACCATGATGGTGTAGAGCACCAGTGTTTTGATCACGATCGACCAGGTCGCGACACCGTAGCCTTCGCCGGTCCAGAAATAGCGTGCCATTAACGCCAGAGAGACGAGAAAGACGAAGAACTGGAGGGGGGCGAGAACGCCCTGGATGACGGTCCAGATGGTGGCATCCCGACGTGCGCGCTCGGCGGCTGTGTAGAGGCCGGGCGGGACCGATTTCTGCGTCGGTTTCGGGAGCATTTCGGGAGTCGCCTTTCTTGCCATCTTCGTCGAAAGTAACGGCTAGGACAGAAAAGTGTCAACTCAAACTTACACCTATGAAATTCCAGGTTGACACTCGAATACCAGCGCAAAACTCCGGAAAAGGATATGTTGAAACCTTTTTTTGATGAAAAAACTGCAATAATTCCAAAGGCGCTGCCTGAATAAGCCTTCGGGACTGTCAATTATATTTGACAACCGGGTGTCAAGAGTAGTCTCTTTAGGTATATCCGACTCTGCGCGGGCCGTCGCCTGCGTGTGACGGTAAGAGTCGGCGAGGATCAAGCCATGACGACGGACGGACAGTCAGACCCGCGTGGCATCCAGCGCAATAGACCGGAAGATGTGGATGCGCTGGCTTCTACGGTTATTTCCGTGCTCCGAGGACGCCAGATCGTGTCTGCCGAAGGGTTGCGGCAATTCGTGCTTGATCACATGATGCGCGCCGTTCTCGCCAAGAACCACTTTGCCCCAGATGTTCTGTTGGCGGAGTTGCGAGGATACCGCCTGACCGAAGACGCCATTATTGATCAGTACGTCCCCAAAACGGCCCGCCTTCTGGGCGATGACTGGTGCAACGACAAAATCAGTTTTGCGGATGTGACAATCGGTGTGATGCGATTGCAGGCTTTGGTGTCCGAAGCATCGATTGAAATGCGGCTGCCGGGTCGCACGGAATTCTCCGGTCTCACCGCGCTGGTGATCGTGCCGCAGAACGAACAGCATTTTCTCGGTGCCAGTGTGGTCGCCGGGCAATTGCGGCGTTTGGGCTGCGAAGTTACGATGTCCTTTGACGAGGATTTCGGCTCGCTCGCCAGCAGATTGGCGTGCAACGTCCCTGATTTTGCTCTTATTACCTGTGCGCGGCGCGAGACGCTTGAAACTGTGGCTCAAACTGTGCAAACGATCCGCAGCGCTGCCGGCGAGGACATCGTCGTTGCCGTGGGCGGGGCTATAATTCTGGAACAAGACGTCGTGATTGAATTGACGGGTGTGGATATTGTTACGAGTGCCGCAGAGGATGCAGCAGCGTATTGTGCGCGCCGGTCTGGATCCCGAAAGGCTTTATGACGACAGGCGGCAACACTTTCTGGAGCAGCGGAGCCGTTCCGCTGATCGAACCTGAATTCCTCAGCAGTATCATCGCTGCTGCGTCGGATATTGCGCTTGTTGTTTCGGCTGAAGGCATCATCTTGTCGGTTGTCATTAACTCGCACAGCGAGTCATTCGGGAACCTGGCCCATTGGGAAGGGCGCCCGATCATTGATTTTCTGACGCGCGAGTCGATCCCGAAGTTTGAGAATGCTCATGAGACGTACTTGCTCGGGGACGTGCCCAGCAAGCAACTTGAGCTGAACCACAGCGACAATGCGGTATGGGAATACCCCGTGCGTTACACGTTCCATCGTTTTGGCCACGAGAATGCAGCCCTGCTGCTGGGCCGTGATTTGCGGCCAATCGCCGAGACGCAGCAGCAGCTTGTTCAGGCGCAGATTGCATTGGAACAGGGGTATGAGGCGCGTCGCGAATTTGATGCGCGCTATCGCGTGCTGATGGCGAATACCCAGCAGGCGGCTGTTTTTGTGTCGGTTCACAGTGGCCGAGTCGAAGACGCGAACGAGGCGTCGGGTGCGTTGTTGGGCTTGAGCGTCGAGGCGCTGCGAGGCAGCACGTTCGCCCAGCATTTCTCCGGCCGCTCAAACGTAGAACTGGTTGAGAGCCTGCTCAACGCGACACTGGCTGAGGAAGAAGGGCGCGTCACTCTGGAAGCCGGGCGCACCAAAGCTTCGGTCAAGGTTCATCCGGTCGTGTTTCGGGCCGGGGGGCAGCGCGTTCTGATGTGCCGGTTGTCGACAGTAGCTGATGAAACGGCCACCCGGGACACAGCGTCCAGCCAGGCGCTCGCTCTGTTTCGGTCGGGCAGTGACGCGATGCTCTTCATGTCGCCAAATGGCATCGTTCTGTCTGTGAATGACAGCTTTCTCGACCTCGTTGGTGCGGCGCATCTTTCTGATGTGGTCGGGCGCAGCCTGGGAGACTTTCTTGCCCGCGGACAAATAGATCTCGCGGTGCTGACCGATCAGCCAAAGCGCGCCGGTCAAATGCGGATTTACGGCACCAAACTCGTGAACGATCTGGGTGCGCGCCTGGCCGTTGAAATCTCAGCCACGCGGTTGCAAGACAGTGACGTTCCGGCAATCGGCTGCGTCATCCGTGATGTAAGCCGCGCAGACGCAACACGGACTGCAATGGGCGGCGCACCCCTCAATCAGGTGCAGACCGAACCCGCGCGCAACGTCATGGATCTGGTGGGGTCTGCATCGCTCAAGGATATCGTGGCGGAAACGACCGATGTCGTGGAGAAGATGTGCATCGAGACGGCTGTGGAACTGACCCGAAACAACCGGGTTGCTGCCGCTGAGATGCTTGGGCTCTCGCGTCAGAGCCTGTACGTCAAACTTCGAAAATTCGGGTTGCTCAGCAAAAACGGGTGATTGCCGGTTTAAGCAACTATTGCGCCGACTCAAAGTGTCAGCCATAGTTGACACATGTCTGTCAGCGAAGTCATACAGTCGCGCCGCTTTCCTGACCCCCTTGCGACCCTGAGGTTGATCAAACCGATCACGTGGTTCCCACCCATGTGGGCTTATCTGTGCGGGGTCGTGTCGTCCGGTGTCTCACCAACGGGGCAGTGGGGTCTGGTAGTCCTCGGCGTTTTTCTAGCCGGACCCATCGTGTGTGGGATGAGCCAGGCGGCCAACGACTGGTGTGACCGGCATGTTGACGCCATCAACGAACCACACCGCCCGATCCCTTCCGGGCGAATTCCTGGTCGTTGGGGGTTGTGGATCGCGCTCATCATGTCAGCGGTTTCGCTGATTGTCGGATGGCAGCTGGGCCCATGGGGCTTTGGTGCTACCGTGGTCGCGGTCATCGCCGCCTGGATTTATTCGGCAGAGCCAATCCGGATGAAACGGTCGGGCTGGTGGGGTCCGGGTCTTGTCGGGCTCAGCTATGAAACGCTGCCATGGTTCACCGGTGCGGCGGTTCTGAGTGCGGGAGCGCCCGCCTGGCCGGTCGTCCTCGTTGCGCTGCTCTATGGCATTGGAGCGCATGGCATAATGACCCTCAATGACTTCAAAGCGCTCGAGGGTGACCGGCAGACAGGTGTCAAATCTCTGCCCGTGACGCTCGGCCCGGAACAGGCGGCGAAAATCGCATGTGCCGTCATGGCCGCGCCTCAGGCCGCCGTCGCAGCCCTGTTGCTGGTGTGGGACCGTCCGTTGCACGCCACTGCTGTCGCCGGCGTTCTGTTGTTGCAGTTTTGGGCCATGGCCATCATGTTCCGCGATCCCAAAGCCAAAGCACCCTGGTACAACGGTACAGGCGTTATGCTCTATATCGGCGGAATGATGATCACAGCCTTTGCGATCAGAGGATTGGGCGGATGATTGGTTGGGGCAATATCGCACGCCTTGGTCTGGTGCAGATGTCGTTGGGCGCAATCGTCGTTTTGACCACGGCCACGATGAACCGCGTCATGGTTGTTGAACTGGCCTTTCCCGCGATCCTGCCGGGTCTTTTGGTGTCGCTCTATTACGGGACGCAATTTCTGCGCCCCCGGATCGGACACAGCGCTGATCTGGGTGGACGCCGGACGCCCTGGATTTTCGGCGGCGTGGGTGTGTTGGCCGTTGGCGCCATATGCGCGGCCCTGTCCGTCGGCCTTATGGCGCAGAGCGCGGTCTTGGGGATCGCGGCGGCGGTCCCGTCTTTTCTGCTGATCGGACTTGGGATTGGATCGGCAGGGACCAATCTTTTGGCCTTGCTGTCGACGCGTGTCAGTGCCGCGCGTCAGGCCCCGGCGGGCAGCCTTGTCTGGATCATGATGATTTTTGGTCTGGCCGCGACGGGGATCACGGCCGGTCTCCTGCTCGACCCCTATACCCATGCCAGGTTGGTAATGGTCACTATTGGTGTCTGCGCTGTTGCGCTTGTTTTGACCGGCCTAGGTCTTTGGGGACAAGAAAAGGAACCCGCCCGACCCGTGAAAAAAGCAGATGCTGATTTTCGTGACATCTTGCTGGAGCTATGGACAGATCCGCGTGTACGCGTGTTCACGATCTTCGTTTTCGCCTCGATGCTTGCGTATAACCTTCAGGATTTGATCCTGGAACCCTTTGCCGGGCATGTGTTTGCTCTCACCGTCGGCGAAAGCACGCAATTGGGTGGTATGCACCACGCAGGGGCGCTGGCAGGCATGATTGTCGTTCTTGCGGCGGGCACGGTTCTGGCCCGCTGGGCTGTCGTTCCAACCCGCGTTTGGGTGGTGGGCGGTTGTCTTCTTTCCGGTGCTGCGCTGATTGGTCTGGCCTATGGTGGAACACGCGCGCCAGACTGGCCTCTGGCGCCCAATATCTTCCTTTTGGGCTTTGCCAATGGCGTTTTTGCGGTGGCGGCCATTGGCGCGATGATGGGCCTGTCCCGCGAAGGCAACGACGGGCGTGAAGGCCTGCGGATGGGGCTTTTTGGAGCCGCACAGGCAATCGCTTTTGGTCTGGGTTCTTTTGCCGGCACGGCAATGGTGGATGTGATGCGGAGTTTCACGCCAGACAATGCCGTCGCCTATGGCACTGTTTTCAGCATCGAAGGACTGGTCTTTTTGATTGCCGCCGCGCTTGCGATGCGACTGACAACCACAAAACGGCAGGATGCGCCGCGCCCTGCCATGATGCCGGGGGAATAGACTATGTATGATGTCGTTGTTGTGGGAGGTGGCCCGTCCGGGGCGACTGCGGCTTTGGATCTGGTTCGATCCGGGCATCGCGTTGCGCTGTTGGACCGGGAAGGGCGCATCAAACCCTGCGGTGGCGCGATACCCCCGGCTTTGATGCGCGAATTTGACATTGGCGAAGACCAACTGCTCGCCAAGGTGAACACCGCGCGGATGATCTCGCCCACAGGTCGGTCTGTCGATATTCCGATTGAAAACGGATTTGTCGGCATGGTGGATCGCAAGGATTTTGATCCGTATCTCAGACAGCGCGCCGCCGCCGCTGGCGCGGACTACTTCACCGGGACATTCGTGCGCATTGAGCGACACGACGGCACACCGGTCGTTTTCTACCGCGACAAGGCCACGCAGGAAGTGCGCGATTTGCACTGCAAACTCGTTATTGGTGCGGATGGAGCCAAGTCGCGTGTGGGCCTGTCCGAGATCGAAAATGCAGACAAGGTGCCTTTGGTTTTTGCCTATCATGAGATCATCAAGGCGCCCCCGAAATCTGATGTTTACGATCCGGTGCGCTGCGATGTGATCTACGATGGCGCAATTTCGCCGGATTTCTACGGTTGGGTCTTTCCGCATGGCGACAGCGCAAGCGTCGGAATGGGAACGGAGATCTCGTCCATCAATCTCAAGGAGGCAACAGCCGCATTGCGGCAGGCATCCGGCCTGTCGGGGTGCGAGACCATCCGCCGCGAAGGCGCACCGATACCGCTGCGCCCGCTGGACCGTTGGGACAACGGCAGCGACGTGGTGTTGGCCGGTGATGCGGCGGGTGTGGTGGCCCCCAGTTCGGGCGAGGGCATTTTTTACGCCATGGCCGGGGGCAGGGCCGCCGCGACGGCCTGTGCCGCCACACTTGCGTCAGGCCGCGCGAAAGATCTGCGACTTGCGCGTCAGCTGTTTATGAAAGAGCACAAAATGGTGTTTCGCGTCCTGGGCTCGATGCAGAACGCCTATTACCGAAGCGACGACCGCCGGGAACGTTTTGTGTCTCTGTGCCATGATATAGACGTGCAGCGTCTGACGTTCGAAGCTTACATGAACAAAAAGCTGGTGCGTGCCCGCCCGATGGCGCATCTGAAAATCGGCATCAAAAATCTTGCGCATCTGACCGGCCTTGTGGCAACGACACGCGTATGACCATCATGATCCCGACCTGGGTGAACGGAAAACTGAAACCGGTTGAAAAACTCGAGGCGCATGTCAAAGGCCTGCGCCACAAGGCTGTTTCGGTCTTTGTTCTGAAGGGCGACGCGGTGCTGATGCAGCAGCGCGCGATGGGCAAGTATCACACACCGGGATTGTGGACGAACACATGCTGTACGCATCCGGCATGGGACGAGAGCCCGTTAGACTGTGCAATCCGGCGGCTGGATGAAGAACTGGGTGTGTCCGGTCTGACGCCGGAGCATCGGCATCATCTGGAGTATCGTGCGGATGTTGGCGGCGGACTTGTGGAACACGAAGTCGTGGATGTTTTTGTGGCGACGGCAACCGATGATCTGTCGGTCACACCCAATCCCGACGAGGTGATGGCCTTCGACTGGATCAACTACGACGACCTGTTGCGTTCTGTTGGTCAAACACCAGACCGTTTCACGCCTTGGCTAAGGATTTACCTGCGTGACCACAGTGAAACGATTTTTGGCACCCTTACGCATGCGCTGACCGGTTAAGCCGAAAGGTTCACGTCACCGGTTTTGGCCGCCACTGCGTGACCGCAACGCGCCTTCACAAGAGCCCGGACTGTCCGGCATGCACGAATAGAATGCGCCATCCCGCGCCCGCACACTGTGTTGGACAAAACTGCTACCTGAGGTTGTGACCGTCCGTGTGCGCAATTCATAGTCGCGTCCGTTCAGGTTGATCGTGCTGTAGGTCTCGTTTTCCACGGTTGCACAAGCGCTCAGAATCATCATCGGAACAACAATTTTTGGCAGGCTTTTCATAGGCAAGACTCTCTGTTTTCGACGTTTTCTTACGGCTTCAGTCCGTCAAGCGGATAAGCTGTATTATGTTAATATCATGTTCTGGCGCGACCGTATCGCTTGGCAGTATTACATGTGAAATGTGCGCGATTGCGCTGCTGTTCAACCCAAAGAGGTGACGATTGCGTGAACAGAGCCAGTGAAGACGCGCCACAGGACGCACTGCATGTGTCCTGTGGCGTGTGCGTTCCGCGCTCGTCAAAGGCGCACGCGGCGCGGCTTCTTGCCAAGCCGGGATGTCCTGCATGTTGCGACAAATCCCAAAAATTCGCAACTGCGGCCAATGCGCGCCATTTCCATGTGTCGATTTATTGCGCGGGCACGCGCATACCGAGACTGGAAAAAAATCTTCTCAGTTTGGTTTTGGCGTAAAGAAATTTGAAGGCGCTTTGCCGGTTTCTCAGGCTGCGCGCCTGCTGAAATGGGTGCCTGAACAATCAGCCGCACAGCATCGCATCGCACTGGGACAAGAGGGCAGATTGTTTGCAGGGTAAGGAAGACCGATAGCGCACAACATTGCATTCTGCGGTGTTCGTTGCGCAAGTTAGGCGCTATCTGTGTCCATATGACGTCTGAAACCAAAGCCGTTCCGCGTACTGATTTGGTCGTATGTCCGCGCTGTGATGCGGCCTATGCGCTTGCGCGTCCGCAGCCGGGTCAAAAAGCCATTTGCGAACGCTGCAATACGGTTCTGATTACGCCAAGACGCAAGGCGGGACTACAGATCATTGCCCTGTCTTTCGCGATCGCAATTCTGATCATCGCGGCAGCCGTTTTTCCGTTTTTGTCAGTCAGTGTCGCAGGCGCGCGAAATTCCGTTTCCATTCTTGACGCGGTGCTGGCCTTCAGCGACGGGCCGCTGATCGTGCTGTCACTTGCCACCGCAGCTCTGATTTTCCTGATACCGCTCACCCGGGTTTTGCTGTCGATTTACGTGCTTGTGCCCTTGGTCGCCGACCGACCGCCTGCGCCTCAGGCCGCGCGCGCATTCCGGTTGGCCGAAGCTTTGCGACCCTGGTCCATGGCCGAGATTTTCGCAATCGGTTGCGCGGTCGCGCTCGTCAAAATCAGCGATCTTGCAGATGTCACCTTTGGCCCTGCGTTCTGGCTGTTTTCGATCCTCGTCGTCCTGGTTGTCGTACAGGACAGTTTCATTTGCAGATGGTCCGTATGGAACGCGCTGAGCACGCCACGAAAACCGTAACCGCACGGGAGATGGGCCTCGTGGCCTGTCGGCGGTGCCAGCAGGTCTGGCCGCTCGGTACGGAGAGCTGCGGGCGGTGCGGATCGCGTTTGTCCAGTCGGGACACGAAGAGCCTGCAAAGAGTTTGGGCGTTCTGGGTCGTTGGTCTGATGTGCTACATTCCGGCCAATCTATATCCGATGTTGCAGACACGCACGCTGTTTTTCGTCCAGCAGGACACGATCATCGGCGGCGCTATTGAGCTGATCAAATACGGAAGCACAGGCGTTGCGCTGATCATCCTGTTCGCCTCGGTTGCAATTCCGATTGGCAAGTTTCTCGCGATTGCATTCCTCGCCCTGAGTGTGAACCGCCGAACCCGCGCGTCCGGCCACCAGCGACAACTGCTCTTTGAAGTTGTCGAATACATCGGGCGTTGGTCGATGATCGACATCTTTGTGGTTGCGATCCTGTCCTCTCTGGTTCAACTGAGCGTGCTGGTGGCAATTTACCCCGGACTGGCGAGCTTGTTTTTTGCCTTGTCTGTTATTTTCACTATGCTTTCCGCGCAGGCGTTCGACAGCCGCATGATTTGGGACGACATAAAAATGCAGGACGAAGAGCTGCAACATGACTGATCCGCAGCCGGTGTCCATTCAGGAGGGCAAGACGTCGTCTCTCAGTGGGGCATCTGTGGTCTGGCTGATCCCTTTGCTCGCTTTGGTTCTGGCTTTGGGGCTCGCCTGGCAATCCATCAACGACCGGGGCCCTCTCATCACAATCGAATTCGAGGATGGAGCGGGTATTGCCGCGCGTGAAACGGAACTGCGATATCGGGACGTACGTGTCGGTGTGGTTGAAGCCGTGTCGTTCAGCGACGGATTGCGCAGCGTCGTGGCAGAGGTGCGCGTCGACAAAGATGTGGCGCCCTATGTCGATGCGGGCGCGTCGTTCTGGATCGTGCAGCCTGAGCTGACCGTTCAGGGCGTCAGTGGACTGGACACTGTTTTGAGTGGTGTTTTCATCGAAGGTTTCTGGGATGCGGAAATCGGGCCAGAGCGTCGCACTTTTAGCGGTTTGGAAACACCGCCGCTTTATCCCTCCGGTGACGGCGGGTTGCAGTTCGCTTTGCGTTCACTTCCGGGTGGTTCGCTGACCGACGAGACGCCCATTCTTTATCGCGGTATCGAAGTTGGGCGCGTTGGCCCCGCCAGTATCTCGCAGTCCGGTAATTTCGCAATTGCTGAGGCTATCATTTACGAACCTCATAATCGGCTTGTCACGCCCGCAACCCGCTTTTGGGATACATCGGGTTTCAGCGTTTCGATCGGCGCACAGGGTGCTCAGATCGATTTTTCCTCGCTGGCCTCTCTGGTGACCGGCGCGATCGCCTTCGACACGTTCGTCTCCGGCGGCGCGTCCGTCTCGGATGGAACGGTTTTCGAGGTCTATGAGTCCCAGGAAGACGCGCGCAACAGTGTCTTTAATGCTTCTGCGGTGGAACTGCTGGAGGTGCGCGTGATCTTCAACGAGAACATCTCGGGGCTTGTTTTGGATGCACCCGTGGAATTGAGCGGCTTGCGCATCGGTTCGGTGACCAGCCTGTCGGGGATTATTGATGAGGAGGAATTTGGCGACAATCGGGTCCGGCTGAACGTGGTTCTGGGCATTCAACCAGCGCGTTTGGGTTTGACGGGCGATGTCACGGCAGAGGCCGCGCTGACCTTTTTGACGGAACGGGTCGAACAGGGTTTGCGCGCGCGCCTGGCGTCAGGAAGCCTGCTGACAGGTGGATTGAAAGTTGAGCTTGTGAACGTCGAGAACGTGCCCGAAGCACAGATCATATTGCAGGAAGGTGCCCTGGCCACACTTCCCTCGACGGACAGCGAAATAACCGATGCCTCGGCAACGGTCGAAGGTGTGTTTACCCGGATCAACAGCCTGCCGATAGAGGACCTTCTGCAACGGGCCATTGGTCTTCTGGACAGCGTTGAACGCTGGATCAACAGCGAGGAAATCCGCGGCGCTCCGGAAGATTTGCGCGGGCTGTTTGCCGATCTGCGCGGTGTTCTGACCTCTGAAAGTGTGCAGGAAATACCCGAAGCGCTCAGTGCCACAATCCGGCGGCTGGATGCCATCCTCGCCCAGTTCGAAGAGGAGCGTGCAGTGGCCCGCATCCTTGACGCAATTGACGCCGCGACTGAGGCCGCTTCGAGAGTTGGTGGCGCAGTGGACGGCGTGCCAACCCTAATCGACGAATTGACGCGCGTCGCGACCAAGGCTGTCACGTTGCCGCTGGAAGAATTGACCACTGAGGTCAGCGACATTCTTGCCTCGACCGAGGCCCTGCTCAGCGCGCCGGCGACACAGGAGTTGCCCGCCTCCCTCACCCGTGCGCTGGACGAGCTGAACGCAACTCTGGCCGAACTGCGCGAAGGCGGTGCGGTTGCCAACGTGAACGCAACGCTCTCTTCGACACGTGATGCGGCTGACGCCGTGGCCTTGTCCGCCCAAGAGCTGCCGAAACTGGTCGACCAGATCAATTCCGTGTTCGAAGAGGCGAGTGCGACACTTGCCGGTTACAACCGCGGCGACGTGATAACGCGGGATGCGCAGGCGGCTCTGCGCGATATTTCCGCGGCGGCAGACGCACTGACGTCTTTGGTGCGACTGCTCGAGCGGAACCCTAGCGCCCTGATCAGAGGACGATGAATGAGAAAATTGGCTTGTGTCCTTTTTGGTTTGTCGGTCTTGGCGTCCTGCGGGGCGCCTGCGGAAAGATATGCAGTCAACCCGCCTGCGGTGACGCAAAACCAGCGTATCATCTTTGGTGCTGTCGAATTGCGCGAAGTCTCCCTGCCCGCCTATGCCGCATCTGACGAAATTGCATTGCGCGATGCGACCGGTCTCGTTTCCAGTGAAGGGGCGGTCTTATGGGCTGACACCCCAGACCGCGCCATCGCGCTCGAACTCAGCCGCCACCTTGTTCAGATCACGCGGGCGCGCGTGGCGTCATCGCCGTGGCCTTTCGAAACGCCGCCAGATGCACGGGTCGATCTCCGCTTTGAAACCCTGATCGCGGGCGCCGACGGGCGGTACCATGCAACGGGTCAGTATTTCGTTGCCGTGTCCGACGGTGGGCGTGAGCGTTCGGGGTTGTTTGACCTGTCGGTGCCCTTTGATCCGGAAGCCGGTCCACCGGCGATCGCTGCGGCGCGCGGGCAGATCATTCTCGATCTGGCCGAGTTCCTTGCACGTGACGGCCTGCGTTAAATTGGCCAGTCCTGCAAGGCTTGGGACAGGCGCAACAGACCGTCTTCCAAGTTCACCTCTGCCCCGCCACCAACGCCAAGGCGAATATGTGCCGGTTGATCATAGGCGCTGCCGGGCAGCACAAATGTGCGGTAAGGATCTTGCAATAGACGGGTTGCAAAGGCGTCACTATCGATACCATCTGGCAAGCGCCCCAGACCGATAAGCCCGGCCTGAGGCTTGATCCAGCTGATCCCCGGCTCCTGATCCACCCATTGTTGCAGACGCTTCAGGTTGCTTTCGCCGTCGGCGCGCGCGGCCTTGATCGAACGCGCCAGTCTTTGCGGTCTGAGGGCGACTTCCGAGATGACCTCGCCCATGATGTTCATGATCTCGGAGCTGTTTTCACGCAGGATAACGGCATCCATGATCACCTTGGGATCGCGGCAGATCAGCCAGCCGGTACGCAGCCCCTGCAACCCCAGCGCCTTTGAAACCGAACCGGTTGTTATGCCTTTGGGATATAGCCCAGCAATCGAGGGCGCGCGCGGGCCTTCCCACTCCAGCCCTGCGTAAACCTCGTCCACCACTAGCCAGGCGCCAACGCGATCCGCGATTTTTGCGATTTGCAGCAGCGCGTTGCCATCAAGAACGCGGCCCGTGGGGTTATTCGGGTTTGACAAAAAGATCATCCGCGTTTTGTCGGTGACGGCATCCTCCAGCGCATCAAGCGGCAGATCCCAGTGGTCCGCCTCCTGCCGATGCACTTTGATGATGTTCACATCTTTCGCTTTTGCGATCACTTCGGCCTGCGGCCAGCCCGGGCTTTCAACAATGATATCGTCGCCTGCCTCCAGCACTTGTGTCAGCACCAGAAAGTTGGCTTCGGCAGCGCCCGCAGTGATCAGTACATCTTCTACGTTCAAAAGCGTTGCAAGCCCTGCCTGATCCAGAATGTGTGCGCGCAACTCCGGCAAGCCGCGAAAATCACGCTGGTTCCAGTCCAACGACAGATGCGGATCCAGATCGTCCACAAAATCGCCAAGCGTTGGCGACCGGGAGAGTGAGAAGCCGACAATCGCTTCGGGCTCTGCGGCGGTACTGTCGAGCAGATACTCAAATAACCGGTGAATCTTGACTTTCATGCTGCACGTCCGCTGTACTTTTGGCGACAACAAGAAAGGGCGCCGCCGAAATATGCAACCCCTGCTCAAAGGCCGACCGGCGCGACTGGCCGTTCTGGACTACGGCCTGTTCCAAGTGCATGAGACTGGTCGCATCATCGGAATCTGCGGTTACCTGATCCAGACGACCGCAGGCGAAACCGTGCTGATCGACAGTGGTTTTCCATCAAAATACGCAGAGGATGCCGCGACCGCTACCAAGGAGGACGATCTTGGCGGGTTTGGGCAGGTGCTGTCTCTGACCCGTGAAAATCTCGCGCCGCAACAGCTTGCGCTGTTGGGTCTGGCGCGCGCGGACATTGATCTGATGATCCAAAGCCATACGCATATCGACCACGTGGGCTTTTTGGGCGGTTTCCCTGAAACACCGATCCTCATTGCCGCAACAGAGCGCGCCCTGCCCCGCCCTCTCTACTGGTCGGGAAAACAAGCCATGGAATGGCCGGATGCAGAGTACATCGAGGTCAGCGCCGACGTCCGGATCGGGCCGGGTTTTGAGGTTCTCTTTGTGCCGGGTCATGCGCCGGGTCAGCTGGCATTTTCGCTTCGATTGCCGCGCACAGGCGCCGTTCTCTTGACGTCCGATGCCATCAGCCGCCCACAGGAAATGGAGACAGGTTTCAGTGGCGCGTGGGACCCCGCAGCAGCCGAAATACATGCGCGGCGTCTGATGGACCTTGGTGCCGCGCGGCAGGCGTTCGTGATTTATGGCCACTGCCCCGCCCAGTGGCCAGAACTCCGCAAGGCGCCGCAATGGTACGACTAGCGCACGTCGCGCCCCTGATTGAGAATGATCACGTTGCCGCTGGAGATGTCGCCGGCGGTTGACACCAGAAATCCGACCCAGGCCGCGACTTCATCCGGTTGCATGGCGCGCCCATGGGGCATTTGCGCGATCGCCCGTGCCAAAACCTCTTCGGTCAGCACCCCGAACAATGGGGTATCCGTCATCGCGGGTGCTATCGAGTTCACCGCGATTTTGTCTGCCGCATACCGGCGCGCCAGATCCTTGGTCAGCGTGTCAAGCGCAGCCTTTGAGGCGCGGTAATGCGGCGGATCAAAAACGTCAAAGTTATAAGCCCCGTTCGATGAGACATTGACGATCTTGCGCACTCCGTCTCGGCCCGTCATCAGCTTCACAGCTTCCTGACAGCAATAGAACGCGCTGGAGAAGTTGATATCCATTTGTCTGGCAAACTCTGCGGCCGGAATGTCAGGAAAGTCCGACATGAAACAGGTGCCGGCATTGTTGACCAGAACGTCCAAACCGCCGTGGTCCTTCCCAATGGTTGAGAAAGCTTCGGATACGGCATCCGGGTCTGTCAGATCGCATGGAAGGGCCGAGAAACCGGCCTGCGGCATCGCTTCGAGCGCAGGCCAGTCGATATCGAGGCCGATCACGTGCAACCCATCTGCGCGTAGTTTACGCGTGATGGCGCTTCCCAAACCGCCGGCAGCGCCCGTAACGGCTGCAACTCGTTTCACTATACTCTCCTGTTTTCTAAGTCAGAATACCCCGATTGCGTAAACCGGCGATGCCGGACGCATCGAACCCAAGCTGCGTGAGCACTGTGTCCGTATCCGCGCCTGCGGCCTTCGGGTCCGACGGATCCGATGGATCGCTGCGCGAGAACCGCGGCGCTGGTCGGGCTTGCCAGACCCCGTCTGACTCGCCAAAAACACCGCGCGCGCGATTGACCGGATGCGTGCGCGCCTCACCAAAATCGAGCACCGGTGCCACACAGGCGTCGGTTCCGTCAAATTCCGCCACCCAGTCGTCGCGCGTCCTGGTCCTGAATAGGCTTGCAAGTGCGTCGGCTTGCGCGGGCCAGGCTGCGTCATCCATCTGCGCCGCGACTTCACGCAAGTCCGGTTTGGTGCGTTCCAGCAACGCGTCGTAAAACTGCGGTTCCAACGCACCGACGGACAGAAACTTTCCATCCGCGCATTCATAACACCGGTAGAAATGCGATGCTCCGTCCAGCCAGTTTGACCCACGACCTGCCTGCCATCTCCCCTGCGCCAAAAACATATGGATCAGTCCCATCATCGCCGAAACACCATCCACCATTGCGGCATCGACCACCTGACCTTTGCCTGAAACGGCGCGCTCGATCACCGCAGCAAGCACGCCAAAGATCAAAAACATGCTGCCGCCTCCGAAATCCGCGACCAGGTTCAGAGGTGGTCGGGGCGGCTGCGCCGGATCGCCCATCGCCTGCAAGGCGCCGGTCATGGCCAGATAGTTGATATCGTGTCCGGCGCGCTGCGCCCACGGACCGGATTGCCCCCAACCTGTCATCCGCCCGTAGATCAAATGGTCCGGGCAGTCTTCCGGCCCGAGGCCCAACCTCTCCATCACACCGGGGCGGAACCCTTCGATCAGAATATCGGCTTTCTCAATTAAGCGCAGCGCGATCGCGCGCCCTTCTTCTGTTTTGAGGTTCAGCGCTATGCTGTCTTTGCCACGCCGGTTGATGTCCGTCGGGTCGGTCGTGCCGGATGTGCGGTCAATGACCGTAACGCGGGCTCCGAGATCAGCCAGCAACTGCCCCGCCAAAGGGGCCGGACCCAAACCGGTGAATTCCACGACGGTCAAAGATTGCAGCGGTCCGGTCATTGCGGACGGTTCGGAATCTTAAAGCAGGCGCGCGCCATCAGTCGGCTTTCATGGGCAAATTCCTCTCAAGCCTATGAAGACTGCGCCCGATAGGCAATATTTGACGCCAAATTCATAGGCTTGTGACGTCTCGCGCGAATTGTTGAGTTGCAAATACCAGCCTGAAAATCGCAACATCATGGCGTCCGGTACCTCTGCGGGAAGGAAATGATATGCATCACATTGATACGTTTGCCCGCTACGGGACATTTGCCGGTGTGACATTGCTGGCAGCTGTATGCGGGCTAGCGACGATTGTGTGGAGTGGATGGTTCTCGCTCCTGTTTTTGATCTTCGGGGCTCTGGCTGTGATTGGCGTGCATGATCTGCGACAGCCGCACCATTCCATTCTGCGCAATTACCCCGTTTTGGGGCATATGCGATTTTTGTTTGAGGGCATTCGTCCAGAGATCCGCCAGTACCTGATCGAATCCGATCAGGATGAAGAACCATTTTCGCGCGACGCTCGCTCGCTGGTCTATCAGCGCGCCAAGGGTGCCGAGGACAAACGTCCTTTTGGGACGCGCGAAAGGGTCTATGACGCCGGCTATTCCTGGGTCACGCATTCCGTGCAGCCGATCGACATCACCGATTGTGATTTCCGCGTGCGCATCGGCGGTCCGGACTGTGCGCAACCGTACGATGCTTCGATTTATAACATCTCGGCGATGAGTTTTGGCTCTCTCTCTGCAAATGCCATTCTGGCATTGAACACCGGCGCCAAATCGGGCGGGTTTGCGCACGACACTGGCGAAGGATCGGTCAGCCGGTACCACAAGCAAGGCGGCGGCGATCTGATTTATCAGGTGGCCTCGGGCTATTTCGGCTGTCGGAATGATGACGGGTCTTTCAGCCCGGAGAAATTTTCGGAAACAGCCAAGCTGGAACAGATCAAGATGATCGAGATCAAGCTGAGCCAGGGGGCGAAACCGGGGCACGGCGGGATGCTTCCTGCGTCCAAGATCACCGAAGAGATTGCGGAGGCGCGCGGCATTCCCATGGGGGTCGATTGTGTGTCGCCAGCGGCGCATCCTGCGTTTTCAACACCGAAGGAGTTCGTGAACTTCATTTCTCAACTGCGGACATTGTCAGGCGGCAAGCCTGTTGGGTTCAAACTCTGCATCGGTCACCGGCGCGAATTCATGTGCATGGTCAAGGCGATGCTGGAAACGGGCGTGGTTCCGGACTTTATCGTCGTTGACGGGTCTGAAGGTGGCACTGGTGCCGCACCGGTGGAGTTTTCCAATCACATGGGGATGCCCATGTTTGAAGGGTTGACGTTTGTGCATAATACGCTGCGGGGGGCGGGCTTGCGGGAGCGGGTCAAGATCGGCGCGGCGGGCAAGATCGTGTCTGCCTTTGACTTGGCGCGCGCCTTGGCGCTTGGTGCAGACTGGTGCAATTCAGCGCGCGGTTTCATGTTTGCGATCGGCTGCATTCAGGCGCAGGCCTGCCATACCAATCATTGCCCGGTCGGCGTCGCAACACAGGATGCGCTGCGCGCCCGTGCGCTGGACGTGCCTTCAAAGGCGGAACGCGTCGCGCGGTATCATAAGAACACGTTGCATGCATTGGGCGAGCTCACGGGCGCGGCGGGGTTGGAACATCCGGGAAGGTTTATGCCCCAACACATGATGCTTCGGCTGGGCGACAAGAAAATGGCCGAAGCGAGCGAGGCTTTCGGCTATCTGCCGGACGGCTTTTTGCTCGGCAACGAGGAAGGGCCGGAAATCCTTGGCGACTATAGGAAAAGGTGGCACCGCGCGAATGCCGAGAGTTTCGCTCCACCAGCGTTTTGAGCGCTGATCAGTCTTTCGTTTGCGTGTCCTTGACGGGTATTCGGATGCTGGCAGCACGGGTACGCGTGGCAACCATCAAAACCAGTGCGACCAGCGCCAGACCACTGGACCCGATTGCAAACAGTTCGATCGACATGGCGAGCCATCCTCTTTGACCACAACAATGTTAACGGTGTAGCGGAGAAAGATTTAAAAATCGTAAGGATTCTTAATACGCTCTTCGATGGGAAAGCGCAGTTCAAGCGAATGCTCTTCTGCTTCGAAGCCTACGTCCACACGACCGTTCAACTGACGTGCAAAGGCACTGATCAACTGCGTGCCAAGGCCTGTGCCTTCACTGCCCTGTGCCCCAGAAGTCGAGTTTACGATCCGAAAACGCCCCTGCCCGTCCGCATCTTTTTTCAACGAAATTTTCAGATACGGTGCGCCGCCCCGGTTGGGTGGCCCGAGGTATTTCAGGGCATTGGTGAGGGTCTCCGCGACCAGCAATGTCAAAGGGGCGGCATCATCAGGGTCCATGAAAATCTTGTCGTAGTCCTGGCTGATGTCGACGCCACGGCTTGCCGCGAGACCCATTGCAAGCATCTGGCCAACGATTTCCTCAATCAATTGCCCGGCGTCAACACGGTCGAGATCTTCGGTCTGATAAAGGTTCTTGTGTACGGTCGCGAGGCTGAGAATACGGTCCTGCAAGCGTTTGAGCACGGCACGGGCATCCTCGCTCTGCGCGCGTCTGATCTGCATGTTCATGATGGACGAGATCATTTGCAGATTGTTTTTCACCCGGTGGTGCACTTCTTTGAGCAGCATGTTTTTTTCGCGCAGGCTATCTTCGAGTGCGGCTTCGTCCCGGATGATGGAGTCGGCCATGCGCACAAACGCAATCTGGATGTCGACCAGTTCGCGTGGCACGCCGGGGCCAAGACTGGTGCGTGGGACCCGGCGGTTAAAAGCGAAATGGCGCATTTGGCGTCCTAGTTTCCGGATGTGCCGGACCGCCAGACGGTTGAGCGACCAGAACGCGACGACCAAGCTGGCCAACCACATGATGACGGGCAGAAAAAGACCCAGTCCAATGGACTGACTGAGGCTGGCGCTCATCTCGTCCGGACGCCAGATGCTCATGCTGTAGGCCACGTTCGGTACAAGCGGCACAACAGCATAAATGCGGTCCTGTCCGCGGCCGTTGGTGCCCTCAAAAACCACGGAGGCGCCGCCAACCAGTGCTTTGAGCACGCGGTCAGTGGGCAAGTCCTCTAGCGTTTGGTCCGCACCCCTGTCTGACCGAACGACCTGGCCGTTGGCGTTGAAGGTGACGAGGTTTGCGGGCGCGTCCGCAAGCGGTTGGCGGGTTTCTTCGGTCAACGCGGCTTGGGGGACGGATAGTGTCATGAAGCCTGCAAACCCGTTTCTGGTAAAAAACGGTTGCGAGATCAGCAAAACCGACTCGTCGCTGACCACTCCCTTGCTCTGAAACGTGATCTGGCGTTTGGGGTTTGCGACTTCTTCGGCAAATCCCGGGAAGTCACTGAAGCCATAGGTTTTGCCTGCGGAAGAACACTGCATGTTCCCGTCCGGAGGCAAGTAGCCGATAAAAGAGTAGAGACCGGTTGCGCGGCGATACGCCTCCAGAAAGGCGGAACAAGCACGCGCATCATTGGCATAAAGCTGTGCCAGGGCGCTCAGCGCCTCGGCAGCTCCAAACGCCTGTTGCAGCACGGTTTGTTCCCGGCTGGTGGCCTGATCCGTCAGGGCCAGCAGCGACAGCTCCACGTTAGAGTCGGCTTGTTGAATAATTTCACGGGTTTGAAACACCGCGATCAGACCGAATGGCAACAGCGCAAGTGTCAGAAACAGCAGCATGCGGAAAGCGAGGCCGCGAAAGACATCGCCGTCCAGAAATCCTCCGGTCATGTCAGAAGGATGCGGCCTTGCCCGCGGTCAGCACTGAAAGGGTCGCGTCATCGGTCATTTCCAGCGGGTCTTCCTCTTGCAGCTGCATCAGGTCCGCCAGACGCTGGCGCGCACGCCCGGTCCGGCTTTTGATCGTGCCGACAGGCACGCCGCACATCTGTGCTGCCTCTTCATAGGAAAACCCGGACGCCCCGACAAGCAGCAGAGCTTCGCGTTGTTCGTCGTTTAACTGGGCAAAGGCCCAGCGGAAATCCACCATCTGCAGCCGCCCGTCGTGGGCTGGCTTTTCCATCAACGCGCCCGACAAGACACCATTGATGTCCGAGACTTCCCTGCGGCTCTTGCGGCACTCCGAATAATAGACGTTCCGCAAAATCGTGAACAGCCATGCGCGCAAATTGGTTCCGGGTTCAAACTTGCCGAAGTTGCACCAGGCCTTCTCGACCGTATCCTGAACGATATCGTCGGCCGCCTCGGTGTCCCGTGTCAGGCTGATGGCAAAGGCACGCATTGCCGGAAGGTGATTGATAAGTTCCTCGCGCGGGTCATCCCCTGTCATTTGCAGGAGCCTTTGTTCTGCTCCTGCGCGCGCAGCGCATCCAAAAGGTCGCGAAAGCGGTCCGGCACACCCTCTTCGACCGCCTCTTCGTAAACCCGCTTGAGGTTGGCGTCGATGATGTCTTCCCGTGGTCTGCGCGCGTCCGTATCGTCCATGTTGGCGAAACTTCCCTCAAACGGTTGATTCTTTTCAGTCTAGTTGCAAGTAAACGTCACACACACTCATATGGTTCCCGTGTTGTGGAAAAAAAGGACGCGAAACATGTCTGACGACACTCAAAACGAGAATTTCAGCTTAATTCTGGCAGGTCACCTGCCATATTTGCGTCGTTTTGCGCGGGCAATGACGGGCAGCCGGTCGAGTGGTGACACCTTTGCGGCAGCAGCTCTGGAAGCGATTTTGACGGATCGGTCCGTGCTGGACGGTGTCGATTCAAAAACCGGCCTGTTCCGGGTTCTCTATCGCATCTGGTCAAGCGCAGGCGCGCCGATAGAAGAAGGGGAAAGCGGCCTGAAAGCGCGCGCACAGCGCCACATGGCCAAACTGACCGAGGACAGCCGCGAGGCCTTGTTGCTGCACACTTTGGAAGGCTTTGGATTCGCTCAGATCGGCGAAATAATCGACATCGAAGCGACCGAAGCGGAAGAGCTGGTGCAAATTGCGCGCCGCGAGATGGCGGATGCCGTGTCGGGTTCGGTGATGATTATCGAGGACGAGGCGGTTATCGCCATGGACCTCGAAAGCATCATTTCGGACATGGGGCACCGCGTAACGGGCATTGCACGGACGCGCACGGAGGCCGTGGAGCTTGGGCGTGCCGACCCGCCGGATCTCATTTTGGCGGACATTCAATTGGCGGACAACTCGTCCGGGATTGACGCGGTCAACGATCTTATGGCCAGCTTGGGCGAGCGTCCTGTGATCTTTATCACCGCTTTTCCGGAACGCTTGCTGACAGGCGACAAACACGAACCCGCCTTCCTGATCTCCAAACCCTATGCGGAGGATCAGGTCGTGTCTGCTGTCAGTCAGGCGATGTTCTTTTCATCAACCGAAACTCTGACATCCTGACCTAAGACATCGGCGGCAGAACCGCACTGGGCGATGGCATGGGCGTCGGTTCAATTGGCTCTTGCGGGGTGTTCGGTGCGGAGGGTGAAAGACGGGCCTCAATCTCGGCATTGAGCGCGGCCCCCACAAGCACCAGAAAACTGGTGATCCAAAGCCAGATCAGCATTGCAATGACCGCGCCGATGGATCCGTAGATCTCATTGTAATTGCCGAAACGCGATACGTAGTAGGAAAACAGGATCGAAACCCCGGCCCATGAAACAACTGCAAAGATCGATCCGGCCGTCACGATCTGGGTCTTGTCCGGCCGCCGGTTGGGTCCGAACCGGTAGAACAAGCCGATCCCCAGCAAGGTCACGCCGATGGCAATCAACCACCGCAGCAGATCAATTGCGACGGATGTGAATCCGCCAAGCGCAAAAAACGACAGCACGACCGGCGCAACCACCACTGTGAGCAGGGCGATGATTCCAACTGCCACCAATGCCAGCGTCAGCAGAAACGCGCGGACGTTGTGCATCAAAGCGCCGCGCCCTTGCTTGTCGTAAACCACGTTCAGACCGTGGATCATGGCGCCGACGCCTGCGCGCGTGGACCAGAGCGCGGCCAGGATAGAGACCAGTCCGGTCCAGCCCAGGGTGTCTGTACTTGTGCTGACCAGCCCGACAACCTGCGCGTTCAGAATGTCGTAAACGTCATCAGGCATGAGTTCGCGGATCTCTTCCAATTGCGTGATGACCACGTCCGGATCTGCCAGCAGGCTCAGAATCGCGATCAAGGCGGCCAAAGCGGGAAACACAGACAGCATTGCAAAAAAGGCAACGCCCGCAGAAATCAGCATCAGGTTATTGCGAAGGATCTGGCGAAAGGCCCCACCGGCGGCCCCGGCGTAGAGCGCAAGTGACCGGTCCTCGGCCATGTCAGCCCCTGCTCCGCGCTGCGCGTGGTCCGGCAAGCAGCCAGATGATGAAGCCCAGAAGCGGCATGATCAGGATCACCAAGGACCACAGGACCTTGCCACTGGTGCTGGCCCTTGAGCCGATGATCGAGAGTATGGCCCAAAGATTCAGCACCAACAGAATGAACCCGCCGATCCCTGCCAATTTCACCATGGTTCTTTTCGCCTTCTCAGCCGATTCGCACATACGCGCTCTGTTGTTTGTCTTTACATTTGCATCCCCGCGTCAGCACAGTCCAGCCTTGCCATTCTGTCCCAGACTGCGAAACTGAACGCATGACCCTTTCGCTTTCCGAGGCCATCGCGTCACGCACTGACGACCTGATCGCGCTCACGCAGGATCTGATCCGCTTCCCGACCCTCAATCCGCCGGGTGCGGACTATCACGCCATTTGCGAATACGTTGCCGCACGGCTGCGCCCGCGCGGGTTCGCGGTTGAGCTGATCCGCGCCAGTGGCACGCCCGGAGACAGTGACCGCTACCCCAGATGGAATGTCGTTGCACGGCGCGACGGATCTCGCTCCGGGACCTGTGTCCATTTCAACAGTCATGTTGATGTGGTCGAAGTCGGGCACGGCTGGACGCAGGATCCCTTTGGTGGCGCGCTGGTCGATGACAAGATTTACGGGCGCGGCGCCTGTGATATGAAAGGTGGGTTGGCGGCGTCGATCATCGCGGTTGAAGCGTTTATTGACACCCATCCCCACTATGCCGGCGCGATCGAGATTTCGGGCACCGCGGATGAGGAATCCGGCGGGTATGGCGGCGTGGCCTATCTTGCGGAACAAGGCTATTTTAACCCGGAACGTGTCCAGCATGTGATCATCCCGGAACCGCTAAACAAGGATCGCATCTGTCTGGGACACCGGGGCGGCTGGTGGGCCGAGATTGAAACCCACGGTGAAATTGCCCATGGCTCCATGCCGTTTCTGGGCGACTGTGCCGTCCGGCACATGGGTGCGTTGCTGCTGGCGTTCGAGGACAAGCTCTTTCCGGCGATGGCGTCGCGGCACACGGATATGCCGGTGGTGCCTGATGGTGCGCGTCAGTCCACGATGAACATCAATTCGATCCATGGTGGCCAGCCCGAGCAGGACCCCGACTATGACGGCCTGCCTGCCCATTGCGTGCCGGACAGTTGCCGCATCGTGATCGACCGGCGTTTTCTGA
Source organism: Pseudomonadota bacterium (assembly GCA_039191495.1). Classification (GTDB taxonomy): domain Bacteria; phylum Pseudomonadota; class Alphaproteobacteria; order Rhodobacterales; family Rhodobacteraceae; genus Roseobacter. The sequence goes on from JBCCXN010000009.1 coordinate 94,405, forward strand.
TGGAAGAACCGCTGGATCAGGTCCGCGCCGAAGTCACCGAACTGCTTGAGGCGCTCAAGGCCACCCGGCCCGAGTTTGACTATACGCTGACGGAGATCAACTCTGTCCTGCCCTCGATGACCGACCGGGAAGCTCCGGTCGTCCGCACCGTTGCGGATGCCATCGAGAAGGTTATCGGCAAACCACCGGAATATGTTGCCTCGCCTGGCACCTATGATCAGAAACACATCGATCGCATCGGCCGGCTGAAAAACTGCATCGCTTATGGCCCCGGCATTCTGGAACTGGCGCACAAACCGGACGAATATGTCGGCGTTCAGGACATGATAGACAGCGCGCAGGTCATGGGCGCGTCTCTTGAAACGTTGTTGCTGCCCTAGCCGGCCCGTTATTTTCTGGCGCGCACGCCGCTGAATGTGCAACCGTCTCTAGACTTTCCTCTGAAGTATGATTTGTATCGCGGACATTCCGCGATAAACGGGCAGGAATGCTTCGAGATTATCAACTCGGGCGAGTTTTACAGGATGTACCATGGCTGAACTTAAAACCAATCTCGATGTTTCGGAGAGCCGTCTCGCATTGCTCGACGGATTACTCACTGATGCCGGCTTCGATCCGGCGGCGTTCCGCGGAGAAATCCATCAAAAGGATGAAATGTACCACAATACCGTAGGCAAGGTGAAACCAACTGACGCCGCCTATCTGGGGTACCTGACATCGGGTTTTCGCAGCTACTGCATGTGCGAACAGATCGCCGCTGCCCTGTTCGACGGAATTGATAAATCGGGAAACTTTCTCGAATTCGCCTCAGGCCATGGCCGTCTTACGCGCTTTCTTGTCGATCGCATGCCCGAGGGTAAGCTCTGGGTCTCAGACATTTACGAAAGCGCAATGGAATTCCAGAAGGCGTATTTCGGCGTGAACGCAATTCAGTCCGTGCCAGATCCTGAAGACTTCCACGCAGCTACGCGCTTTGATGTTATCCTTGCAGGCTCGCTGTTTACACATCTGCCTGATGCGTTGTTCGCAAAATGGCTTGCGAAACTTGGAAGCTTGCTGACACCTCAAGGTGTGCTTTTTTTCTCGGTTCGGCTCGATTACAGCAATGTCGGTCCGCTGGCGATCGGTGAGATGCCGGACAGCGGCATTCTTTTTACCACCCAAACCGAAAGTGACACTTTATCCACGGAAATCTACGGCAGAACTGTGGTCTCAGAGGCTTACCTGACCAAAGCAGTGCAACAAGCATTGGGGTCTGACAAACAAATGCGCGTCTACCGCAAAGCGCTCTATGAGAACCAGGATCTGGTGGCCGTCGCCGCGTCTGCTCATACAGACTTGTCGAAAATGGAACTGCGCCCGGTTCCCTTTGCGGCCTCGCAGGGCGGTCTGGTCAAACCTGAGGCACCCGGTCAGGCTGAATTTCATGGCTGGGGAATCGAACTCACCGAAGGGTGTCGGATCAAGCATGCCATCCTGCAACGGGATGGCCAGCAAATGGACACTGTCAAAGTCGAATGGGCCGGTCATGAACGTGTGCGCAAGTTTTTCCCGGGCACGAAGAACCCATCACAACATTTCGTTGTGCAGGTGCCTATGGAGTGGTTCGATCAAGGGTCCGTTGTCAGTGTCAGACTTCCAAGCACCAGTGGGCAGGAGATCACAGTTTTTCTAGATCCTGCCTCTATTTCGACCAAAGTTGATCAATAGTCCAACGTCAAAAGTGCTGCAGTTTTGTCATGCGCTCAGGAGCAGAAGACATCCTTTTCGGCGTGATGACAGGCATGCTTGGTCATCTCGCCTGTGTCACCGGCAGGAGAATCTGAACCGCCTCGCAGGTGATCCGCATGAGAGGAGCAGTCTTTTCGGCAGTCCCCCTGCCGCTTATGTCAGTTGCGCTTGGAGGGGTGTGTTGCGAACCGGCTAAATGATCTCCGGTCGGAACGGTGCGATCGGACGTGCGAAACCAAAGCCGCCCGTTCGCTGTGCCGCGTTCATACTTTGGTAGCAAATGAGGCCGTGCGCACTGTTAGCGGTGTGCGATTGAACCCTTGCACCGACGGAATACCGACGTTCGACCGACACGTTACAGAAAGCCGAAATCCCTTAAAAATATGGATTAACTCAAACGCCTGCTCCGGGACACGCCGGCGCAGAGACCGACCGTTGCGTTGACGATGTCTCAGGTCCGCATTTGGCCCCTGACCGGCACGTCGATATTATCGATGAGCCGAACGCCCGCAAGCCAGGCGGCCGCAAAAAGGCGGGCCGGTTCGTCTGCGCGCTCGAGCAATCGCAACCCGGCGCAGGAGCGCAGTTCAAAGTAGTCGATCCCGGTGAACCCGGCCGCGTCCAGACGGCGGCGGGCGCCGGACTGTGCCTCGGCAAACGGCAAGCCTTCTGACAGTTTGCCGCCCACATCCTGCATGACCTCGTACAGCCGTGGCGCCATGACCCGCGCCCGGTCTGACAAAAGCAGGTTGCGCGATGACATGGCCAGCCCGTCCTCCTCGCGGATGGTCGGGCAGCCGATGACGTCAACCGGAATATCCAGATCGCGGGCCAGCTGCGTGACGACCATCAGTTGCTGGAAGTCTTTTTCTCCGAAAAAAGCTTTGTCTGCAGAGGTTTGCGTAAAAAGTTTTGTCACCACGGTCGCGACCCCGTCAAAATGCCCGGCCCGATGCGCGCCGCACAGCACATCCGTCATGCCAGTCACAGACACATTCGTTGAAAACCCGTCGGGATAAATCTGGTCGACGGCAGGGGCATAGATCGCATCGACGTCAAAGCGCGCCAGCTTGCGCGCGTCGTCCTCCTCGGTGCGGGGATAATTGTCGAGATCAGAGCCTTGATTGAACTGTTTTGGGTTCACAAAGATCGTGACAATCACCCGGTCACAGGTTGCTTTGGCTGCTGCAACAAGGCTCAGGTGTCCGTCATGCAGCGCGCCCATGGTCGGAACCACACCGATCGTTTCCCCCGCGCGGTGCCAACCACCCGTCACCGCCCGCAGCGTCTCCAGCGTTCGTCGTATCGGCGGGATCATTGTGCGGCTTTGGTTGCAGGTAACTCGTCCGCAAAAACATGCTCCGGCCCCGGGAAACGACGCGCGCGGACGTCCTCCGCGTAAGCTGCAATCGCGGCCTCAGCATCAAGGCCAAGATCCGCATAGCGTTTTACGAATTTTGCCTTGAACGCGGTAAAAAGCCCCAGCATGTCGTCGACCACCAATATCTGCCCATCGCATCCCGCGGAGGCCCCGATGCCTATCGTCGGAATGTCGATTGCAGCAGTGATCCGGTCCGACAAATGTTGCGGGGTTTTTTCCAGGACAACCGCGAAAGCGCCAGCTTCGGCTACTGCATGGACATCCGCCATCAGGATCTCGGCATCTGCCCCGCGTCCCTGAACGCGGTAACCGCCAAGCGTGTTTATGGACTGTGGTGTCAGCCCGATATGCGACATTACCGGGATCCCGCGTTTCACAAGAAAGTCTATGGTCGCCGCCATGTGCTGGCCACCTTCGAGTTTGACCGCACCTGCCCCGGTATCGCGCATAAGACGCGCTGCACTTGCAAAGGCCTGCTCGGTACTTTGCTCATAGCTGCCAAAGGGCATGTCGATGACCATCATTGCATGCGTCAGGCCGCGCGATACGGCACGGCCGTGAAGGATCATCATCTCCATGGTCACTTCGAGGGTCGACGGCAAACCATGCAGCACCATGCCCACGCTGTCACCGACAAGGACGAAATCGCAGTGCGCATCCATCATCTGAGCCATAGGCGTTGTATAGGCTGTCAGGCTGACGATCGGTGCACCGCCCTTGCGTGCCTTGATATCTGCTGGCATGGGCGCCGTTTTTTTTGCGGTCGCACTCATCCGCGTGTCTCCCCCTCAAAAGTATCAGAGAGTTATCAATCGCAAACGCAAAAATCCATGCTTAAGGCAGGATCGCGCACTTGATTGACGGGACGTTTGTGCGAAGATTTGAGGGTTCGCATAAAGGAAACCGCCATGTCCATTTTTAGAAGCATGCTGTTCAGTTTCGGTTTGACCGTCGCTGCGAGTGCTGTGTCGGCCCAAAGCAGTGTCACGGTCGCCCTGCAACTCGAGCCACCGCACCTGGATCCGACCTCGGCCGCCGCAGGCGCGATTGACAGCGTTTTGTATTCCAACGTTTTTGAAGGCCTGACGCGTTTTGCTGCCGACGGCGGCATTGTGCCGGGGTTGGCAAAGAGTTGGGAGATTTCCGATGACGGGCTCACTTATACCTTCACACTCCGTGACGGTGTGACCTTCCACGACGGTACGACAATGGATGCTGAGGACGTGAAGTTCTCGCTTGACCGGATTCTTGCCGAGGACAGCGCCAATGCCCAAAAGGCGTTATACTCAGCGATATCCGCGGTTGAGGTCGTCGATCCGCAGACCGTGCAGCTTTCCCTATCGGAACCCAATGGCAACATGCTGTTCAATCTTGCCTGGGGAGACGCCGTGATCGTAGCTCCCGAGAGCATCGAGATGATCAAGCAGAACCCAATCGGCACTGGCGCTTTCAAATTCGTTGAATGGGTTCAGTCAGACCGGATCGAGCTGGTCCGCAACGACGACTACTGGGGCACGCCCGCACAGCTTGAGACTGCGACCTTCAAGTTCATTTCGGACCCGACGGCCGCTTTTGCTGCTCTGATGGCAGAGGACATCGATTACTTCAACAGTTTCCCCGCACCCGAAAACCTGCCGCAGTTCGAAGCCGACCCGCGGTTTCAGGTTCTGGTCGGATCCAACGAAGGAGAAACAATTCTCTCCACGAACAACAAAGCAGCCCCCTTTGACAACCCGCTGGTGCGTCAGGCGCTGTCACATGCCATTGACCGGCAGGCGATCATAGATGGTGCGATGTTTGGATATGGCACGCCCATTGGCACTCACTTTGCACCACATAACCCGGCCTACATCGATCTGACCGGGCAATCGGCCTTTGATCCCGACAAGGCCAAGAGCCTTTTGGCTGAGGCGGGATTGGCAGATGGCTTTGAAACCACCCTGCATCTGCCGCCCCCGTCTTATGCCCGCCGTGGCGGCGAGATTATTGCCGCGCAACTTGCTCAGGTGGGAATCAAGGCGCAGATCATCAACGTGGAATGGGCGCAGTGGCTGGAAGCCGTGTTTCGGGGCAAGGATTTTGGACTGACCATTGTCAGCCACACGGAGCCAATGGACATCGGCATTTACGCCAATCCGGACTATTATTTCCAGTACGACAACCCGGAGTTCCAGACGCTCATGACGCAGCTGAACGCCACCACGGATCCAACTGTCCGCACCGAAATGCTGCAACATGCGCAACGAATGATCGCTGATGATTATGTCAATGGCTACCTGTTTCAGCTGGCGCAGCTGTCCGTTGCCAAAGCGGGATTGCAGGGTCTTTGGTCCGATGCGCCGACACAGGCCACTGACCTGACTGGCGTAAGCTGGGCGGACTGACGCCAGAAACGACAGAGCGCAGCAGAGAATCGTTTGGGCGACGACACCTCGTAAACTGGACCGCCAGCCGTGGTCTTTTCTCAATATGAATGCTCAAATCACGCGCAGCGCACGTGCAGCATAGCCTTTCAAACGTGCTTCATAACGGCGTCACAAACATCTGATTTCAGACGCGTAGAGCGGTTTTCGGCGCTATACGGTTGCGAATTTTTTAAACACTTGCACAAGAAATGCGCGCCAAATCGCAACTATAACGTGAACGAGTCTCAATAATGTGGTATTCAGCAAACTTGAGGCACATCATGAAATTGATCGTGCTCAAAGACGTTAGAAGAATACGTCTTTAAAATCCGGCGTACACAAAACGTCTGAATACTTGCTAGGGGAGAGAGGCAAATGACAGACCTTCACACACAAGCGACGCAACTGCAGTCGCAGGTCCGTAACGCATCTCCGGCAGAACGACTTCGGCTCCAGCCGCTGGTCGACCGCGTCGTCACTGCCATGGCGTTGCAAGGGTATCAGGTGCCGCGCAGTCTGCGCACGATGAACAACATGCTCAAGGACGAAGCTCTCGACGACATGTTCGACAACATGCCAGTGTAGGACGCTAACGTGCGCAATCCACGCAGCGCAGGATGGTCGGATCCAGATCCAACCGCCTGATGCCGATGAAGGTGCCGCAATCGCCACACCAGCCAAAGTCGTCACCGGCAAGGCGCTCTAGCGCGGCTTCTATGGCGCGCGTCCGCGCAAGTCGGCGGCCCTGCATGGCCTTGGCCATCGCTTGTGCCTGCAACGCATCCATGCGCGACAGGCGCCCTATGCTTTGTTGATCCAGCTCAACGGGCTTCCGATCCTCAGTGCTCTCGTGATCCGCTTTTGCGACGTCATCGAGCTCCTGCTCCAGACGCTTTTGGTACCGCGCCCGGCACTCTTCTGCGGAAAGTTCTTTGCTCATCACGTCGGGATAGCACGAACGACGGTTCACACCAATCGAACGGTACCGGTTCGTTTTTGTTTCAAGTAATCGACACGATCCTCAATCTCATCGCGGATGTTTCCAGCTCGAGGCGCGTCGCGCAGCGTTGCGAACCAATGTTCTGGCGGGTTCTTCCCACGCCGGTTGCCTTCAAAGCTCAGCGCGCGCAATACAGCCTGCGCCGCGTCTGGCAGGTGTTCGGGTATCGCATGTCCATTCAGCGTGGCCCAGACCCCTGTCCACAAGCGACCCACGGACCAGGGATTGTAACCGCCGCCGCCCAGCACCAGCATCCGCGGCGCCAGACCCATCAATGCCTCAGTGACGGCCCAATGCGCATTGTTGCTGAGATCGAGATGCGCAAGCGGGTCTTCTGCGACGCCGTCTGCGCCGCACAGAAAGATCAGCGCATCGGGCTGGAAGGCTTCTACCTGCGGCACGATCAGACGGTCACGAATGAACGCCATTTCGCTGTCGTTTAAACCGCGCGGAACAGGCAGGTTGAGCGCCGAACCGCCTGCGTCGTCATCAAGCAGACCGGTGCGCGGCCACAGTCGCTCTTCGTGGATTGAAATCATCAGGCAGTCTGGGTCACCGTGAAATGCCAAAGCAACACCGTCGCAATGATGGGCGTCTATGTCCACGTATGCCAATCGACGTACACCATTCCGGCGCAGCGACAGCATCGCCAGCACAGGGTCATTGAGATAGCAAAATCCGTTGGCGCGGTCCGGCATCCCGTGATGCGTGCCGCCAGGGGGATTGTAAATTACGCCGCCGTCACGCAGCAGCTCACCGGCGAGCAATGACCCGCCGGCCGCCGTTGCCGGCCGCCGAAACACTTCGCCAAAAACGGGATTCGTCACGGAACCGATATTGTGGCGCTTGGTGTCTTCGGTCGTGGCAAGCTGTGTCTTTTCGACCCTCTGCAGCGCCGCTACGTACTCCCGAGTATGCCAGATGTGCAGCGCCTTTGGTTTGGCGCGCGGGGCCGTGATGAACTGCTCTGAGGGCAGCCAGCCGAGCGCGCGCGACACATCCATAACCGTCGAGACGCGTGGCACGCGCAGAGGATGCCAGCGCCCGTAGCTGGAATGGCGAAAAATCTCGGCTCCGATCAAACGTGGCGCTGTCATGGGTCCACAGGTAACGCATGTGATACCGTCTACAACCCCTCTGGACCGGGGTGGCGCGCGCGCCTAACCTGCCAGCAATGCAGCGCTACATCTTCAAACGCATCGGCTCTCTCGTGCTCAGCTTGCTGGTGGCCTCGCTGATAATCTTCTTTCTGATTGAAGTTGCGCCGGGCGATCCCGCGTCTTTCATGCTGGGGCTCAACGCACAGCCGGAAACACTGGCCGCTTTGCGGAGCGAGCTGGGCCTCGATGCAGGAAAGATTCAGCGTTACTTCGACTGGGTCGGAGGTATGCTCACAGGGGATTTCGGTACGTCGTACACCTATCGTACGCCGGTGTCGCAAATGGTGGCGGACCGGATTGGCGTCTCTATTCCATTGGCACTTTATGCTTTGTTTCTCTCGGTCATTATCGCAATCCCTGCCGGCATCTTTGCGGCAGCACGGCGGGGACAGGCGGGCGATCTTGGCGTTCTCGCAGCCACACAGATGGGCGTCGCGATCCCGAATTTCTGGTTTGCGATGATGCTGGTTCTGGTCTTTGCGATCCAATGGCGTCTCTTCCCGGCAGGAGGATTTCCTGGATGGGACGAAGGGGTCTGGGTGTGTCTGCGCGCGCTGACGCTGCCCGCAGTGGCGCTGGCATTGCCGCAGGCCGCAATCCTCACGCGCGTGATGCGTTCTGCCTTGCTGGATGTCATGGGCGAAGACTATATGCGCACCGCCCGTGCCAAGGGTCTGAGCGCGCGCCAGACCCTTTGGCGGCATGGTCTGCGAAATGCGGCCATTCCGGTTCTGACGATCGTCGGCTTGCAATTTTCATTTCTTTTTGCGGGCACCATTATCATCGAGCAGGTCTTTTACCTGCCGGGGTTGGGCCGTCTGATTTTCCAGTCCATCTCTGCGCGTGACCTTATCGTCGTAGAAAGCGTTGTGATGCTTGTGGTTTTCGGCGTCATCCTCATCAACTTTCTGGTCGATTTGGCCTATGCGGTCGTCGATCCAAGACTGAAAGAGCGCACATGAGCCGTCCGCTGCTCCTTGGTGCCGCGCTGAGCATCACTTTCCTTGCTATGGCGCTGATGTCGCTGGTCTGGACACCTTATGACCACACGCTGCTCGATATCCCGGCCAAGCTGCAATCGCCGTCGTCTGCGCATTTCCTGGGAACAGACCAGCTTGGTCGTGATATCCTCAGCATGGTCATGGTGGGCGCGCGCACGTCTCTGGCCGTGGCGCTTCTGGCGCTTGCCATAGGAATAGGGTTTGGCGTGCCATTGGGCCTTGCTGCCGCCGCGCGAAAAGGAAGCTGGCTTGACGAGCTGATCATGCGCGGCAACGACATAATCTTCGCTTTCCCTTTGTTGGTCATGGCAATTCTGATCACCGCAGTCTTCGGACCTTCTGCGGTCAATGCGATCATTGCTTTCGGGCTGTTCAACATCCCTGTTTTTGCGCGCGTCACACGGGGTGCCACGCTGCCGCTTTGGGAGCGGGAGTTTATTCTGGCAGCGCGTGTCGCAGGCAAAGGCCGTACGCGCATATCGCTTGAGCATATTCTGCCCAACGTCCTCAACCTTCTGATTGTACAGGGCACAATTCAGTTTGCGTTGGGCATTCAGGTCGAGGCCGCGTTGTCCTTTGTTGGCCTTGGCGTGCAACCGCCCACGCCCTCGCTTGGCCGTATGTTGGCGGATGCACAGACGTTGGTGACCCTTGCCCCCCATCTGGCCATTGTCCCCGGGCTGGCAATCATATTGATCGTCCTTGGTCTCAATCTGCTGGGCGACGGTCTGCGCGACGCTCTCGATCCCAGATTGCGGAGACGCATGACATGAGCCTTTTGGAAATCGACAATCTGTCCCTGAGCATTCAGGACACACATGTGCTGAACAACGTTTCGCTGCATGTCGATGCTGGCGAAATACTGGCAATCACCGGCGAAAGCGGCTCCGGAAAATCGATGACGGCCTTTGCCACGATGCAGCTTTTGCCGCCCGGTGCCAGAACCACTGGTCGGATTCTGCTGCAGGGCCGTGATGTGACGGCGCTCTCCGACTCCCATCTGTGTGCTTTGCGCGGTGCCGAGGTCGGCATGGTGTTCCAGGAGCCTATGACCGCTCTCAACCCGGTGCACAGAATTGGCGCGCAGGTGGCCGAAACCATTCGCATTCACAAAAGTGTGTCTGCTGCAAAGGCCGCCGATCAGGCAGAAACAGCGCTGAAGCGCGCGGGCCTACCGCCGGACCGTTTCTCGCCGCAACGCTATCCGCATGAACTGTCGGGCGGCCAGCGACAGCGCGTTGTCATCGCCATCGCGATTGCGCTCGGGCCCAAACTCCTGATTGCGGACGAACCGACAACAGCGCTGGACGTTACTACGCAGGCCCAGATACTCGATCTGCTCGTGGGACTGGCCCGCGAAGATCGGATGGGTCTTGTGCTCATCACCCACGATCTTGCAGTCGTTGCCGAGCACGCAGATCGCATTTGCGTAATGCGCCGAGGCCAGGTTGTAGAAACAGGTCCGACCGCACAGCTTCTGAGAACCCGAAAACACCCATACACGCGTAAACTGTTCGCCGCGTCTTCTCACAAGGTAAAGCTGCCGCCTGCCCCTGCCCCGGATCCTTTGTTGGTGGTCGAAAGTATCCGCCGAAGCTTCCGCTTGCCACGAAAGCACCTGTTCGATGCGCAACGCCGGTTCGAAGCCGTACGCGGCGTCAGTTTCACGCTCCATCGCGGTGAGCGTCTTGGTCTGGTCGGTGAAAGCGGGTGTGGAAAATCCACGTTGACCCGCGCGCTCTTGGGGCTGGCCCCATTGCAGGGCGGGCAGGTTCTGCTGAACGGCGTGCCACTCTTCCAACACGGCCGCGCCACAGAGGATGCCCGCCGCAAGATCCAGGTCGTGTTCCAGGACCCCTTTGGCAGTTTCAACCCACGTCATCGTGTGGCCCGCCTGATTTCGGAACCCTTCCACGTCATGTCTGACGCGCCAAAGGGCGCGGACCGGACGGCCGCCGTCGGCGCTGCACTGCTCGCCGTTGGGCTTCAGCCGGAGGCCGCAGAACGATACATTCACGAATTTTCAGGTGGGCAGCGTCAACGGATCGCAATCGCACGGGCTCTGATCACGCGACCCGATATCGTTTTGCTGGATGAAGCGGTATCTGCACTTGACGTGTCTGTGCGCGCCCAGATTTTGAACCTTCTTGCAGACCTCTGCGCGAGTCACGGGCTAACCTACCTATTCATCTCGCATGATTTGAGCGTTGTGCGTTCCGTCACCGACAGGGTGCTGGTCATGCAAGCCGGCGAGATTGTGGAACGGGGCGAAACCGAAACTGTCTTTACCAATCCGCAACATTCCTACACCAAAACTCTCTTGGACGCCGCGCCGCGGTTACCGAAGTTTGCTGAACAGGACTCCGCAGGCTGATGCAACAGGACCTGTACCTTCAACGGATCTTCCGGGACGAGCACGCCGCCGACGCGCTCGATCTCGCAACACGTGCGCAGGACTACGTGATCCTTGAAGTCGGGCACGCACCGGAGGCGGAATACGTAAAAGACTTCTTTACTGCTGTGCCTCCTGGCTTAAGTCCTGATCGCCTGCTCCACTTTGGTGTTATGGACGGCCCCGCGCTCGTCGGTTTGCTTTGCATTGCCCAGGGGTATGAGTTTGCCGATGACTGGTGGATCGGTCTGATGTTGCTTGACCCTGCTTTCCGAGGCCAGGGGATCGGCGGCGGCATTATTCATGAAATAAAGCTCCGTGCGCGTGCGCAAGGCATGGCAACGTTGAAGCTGGCCGTGCTGACTGCAAATCCGAGGGGTCTTGCGTTCTGGCGCAGACACGGGTTTGAACACCATCGCGATGCACCCGCTACACCGGAAAGTGATGGACACGACCGAGTGGTCTTGAAATACACGCTCTGAAAGGAGCGCTTCATGACACCGGTTAACCTGTCCGAAAAACTTGCGAAGTTTTCCAGCCACTGGGATCCGCACGTGATCGCAGACTATAATGACAATGATGTCATGGTGGTCCGGTTCCAGGGTGAATTTCCCTTTCATCTGCACGAAGACACGGATGATTTTTTCCTTGTTCTGTCAGGCGCAATGACGATGGATGTTGAGGATGCATCTCATCTCGTCCGCGCGGGCGAACTGTTTGTGGTCCCGAAAGGTGTCACGCATCGTCCGAGGGCGGATGCCGAATGCCATGTGCTGCTTATCGAACCGAAAGGCGAGCCAAACACCGGCAATCCCGAGACCGCCGCAGCAAAACCGCGCATTTGATCCGAAAATATCCTCGCCGAAGGCAAGAAATCGTTTAACGCAGCGGAGCCGCAAAAGTGACACCGGGCCAGAGAAACAGCATCACGGATGTAGCCGGTCTGAAAGTCGGCCATGCCCAGAACGCCAAGCTGAAGTCCGGCACGACGGTTCTTACTGCGGATGCGCCATTTGTTGCGTCAGTCCATGTTATGGGCGGGGCGCCCGGTACGCGTGAAACGGACCTTCTAGCGCCTGACAAATCCGTGGCAGCGGTTGATGCGCTGGTTCTGTCAGGTGGCTCGGCATTCGGACTGGATGCTTGTGGCGGCGTGATGGAAGAGCTCTGCAATGCGGGGCGCGGTTTTGCCGTGGGGGCCGCCAGAGTGCCCATTGTACCAGGTGCGATTGTATTCGATCTGCTCAACGGCGGCAACAAAAACTGGTCGCAGAACCCATATCCCGCTCTGGGAAGATCCGCTTGTGCCACAGCGCAAACGGATTTTGCCATCGGTTCCGTTGGCGCCGGTGCCGGAGCATTGACCGGCACGCTCAAAGGCGGACTGGGCACCGCCTCACTTCTCACCCGTGGCGGGCACACTGTTGGGGCGCTTGTCGTCGCCAACCCGCGCGGCAGTGTAACAACCCCTGGCGACAGGTATTTCTACGCCGCACCTTTCGAAACCGGAACAGAATTTGGCGGGTTTGGTCCCGATCCATCGCGCGCGCTGGGACTTGCCTTTGAAGACAGAAAACAGGCCGCGACGCGCGCGCAGGGCAATACGACAATTGCCGTCGTTGCCACCGACGCAATGTTCGACAAGGCGCAGTGCCACCGCGTCGCCGTTGCCGCTCATGACGGAATTGCCCGCGCGGTCGTGCCCGCACATACACCGCTGGATGGCGATCTTGTCTTCTCGGTGTCGACCGGCACGCGTAGTCTTAAAGACCCGCTCGCGGATGTATCAGACGTCGGGCATGCGGCGGCTCTTTGCCTCAGCCGCGCCATTGCCCGCGCCGTTTACAGTGCGCGCCCGGCTGCCGGTGATCTTCTGCCCTGCTGGGCGGCGCTGAATGGCGGGTAATCAGGCGCGGGTTTTCAGGTCCACCACTTTTGCGTCGGGACACAGAAGCGCGTCGACTTTTGCGATTATGGCGTTGGTATCAAGACCCGCGGCCTGATACATCTCCGCTGGTGATGCCTGATCAATAAAGCGATCCGGCAAGCACATTGTCCGGACCTTGCAGCCCAGATCGAGCAACCCGGCATCGGCCATGGCTTGCAGCACCATTGCCCCGAAACCGCCCTGTGCACCCTGTTCCACCGTGACGAGAGCGGTATGATTGCGCGCAAGATCCGCGATCAATTCCATATCCAGCGGTTTGGCAAACCGCGCATCGGCCAGCGTGACGTCGATATCCCTTTGCGACAAGACGGAAGCTGCAGCCTGACAGTCTCCGAGCAAGGTTCCCAACGACAGGAGCGCGATACTGCCATCGCCTTTGTGGATCATGCGACCTTTGCCGATTTCCAAGACTTCGCCGCGTTCCGGCAGTTGTGCGCCTGTACCGGAGCCGCGCGGGTAGCGGAAGGCAATCGGACCTGTTTCGTGGTCTGCCGCGGTGGCGACCATATGAACCAGTTCGGCCTCATCGGCAGCCGCCATGACCACCATGCCCGGCAGCGCGCCCAGGTAGCCGATATCAAAAGCACCTGCATGGGTGGCACCGTCTGCGCCGACCAAGCCGGCACGGTCGATCGCAAAACGCACCGGCAGGCCTTGTAGCGCTACGTCGTGCACCACCTGGTCGTACCCGCGCTGGAGAAATGTCGAATAGATCGCGCAGAAGGGTTTGAGCCCCGACGCGGCCATTCCCGCGGCAAATGTCACACCGTGCTGCTCGGCAATGCCTACGTCGAACACTCGTGCAGGGAACCGCTTGACCATGCGGTCCACACCCGTGCCACTGGGCATCGCGGCAGTGACAGCAACCACGCGCGGGTCTTCTTCCGCGATCTTGGTCAGCGCGTCCCCGAAAACTCCTGTATAGGAGGGCGCGTTTGCCTTGGCCTTGGACTGGACGCCGGTGCCGACATCAAACTTTGCGACGCCATGATATTTGTCCGCAGATCCTTCTGCCGGAGCATAGCCTTTGCCCTTAACCGTGCAACAATGGATCAGGACAGGCCCGGTGGCCCGCGCTTTTGCCCCGCGCAAGACGGCAAGCAACTGGCCGACATCATGTCCGTCGATGGGTCCGATGTAATCAAAGCCCAGTTCCTCAAAGAATGTCCCTTTGCTTTCCAGACCCGTTACAAGCTCGCGCGCCCTGCGCGCGCCGTCGCGTACGGGTTTCGGTGCCATTTGCTCCATGCCCTCTGCCATGGCCATCAGACCTCCGAAAGGCCCGGACCGCGACAATTCCGAAAGGCTGGACAAATAGGAGGACATGGCCCCAACCGGCGGCGCTATGCTCATCTCATTGTCATTGAGAATAACAAAGAGCCGCCGCCCTTCGTGGCCTGCGTTGTTGAGCGCTTCATAGGCCATGCCGGCACTGATGGAACCATCGCCAATGACCGCAACCGCATCGCCGGTCGGCATACCCATGTCTCGGCCAACCGTGAAACCGAGCGCGGCCGAAATCGACGTGCTGGAATGCGCCGCGCCAAAGGGGTCGAAATCGCTCTCGCTGCGTTTCGTAAATCCGCTGAGCCCGCCGCCTTGTCGCAGCGTGTGCATGCGCGCGCGCCGTCCGGTTAAAATCTTGTGCGGATAGCACTGATGTCCCACGTCCCAAATGAGCTTGTCACGCGGTGTGTCGAAGACTGCATGGATCGCCACGCTGAGTTCGACAACACCCAATGAAGATCCAAGATGCCCACCGGTCTGGCTGACAGCCGCGACAACCTCGTTGCGCAACTCTTCAGATAGAGTTCGCAACTCGTCATCCGTCAGGCTTCGCAGATCAGCCGGGCCGGCGACCCGATCAAGCGTAGGGGTGTTCGTCTGTGTCATGCGCACGTCTCCAAGTCTGAGCCCCGACAGCGCAGGCTCTTGCCAGGCCCGCTACCCGCTGCCGGGAAGAAAGAGGGGTCGCATCGGGGGAACCGCTGCGACCCCAGGTTCCTGTAGCCAACAGGAAGGGAACCGGGGTGTTGAGACCCCGCGCCCGGACCAAGGAAGCCGATGGTCCGCGCCTGGCTGGAACAAAAAGAGCATCAGGGGGATGCGCCTTTTTGCCCTATTCGTGTTCCGGCCCCGCATTGGTCGCGCCTTGGGACCATGGTGTGACCGCTGTGACGTCCTGCATCGCCATATGGTCAGCACCTTGACAGCTCAGGCACACAGCTGTTGGAACTGGGACGCCCGCGCTCTCCTCGTTGTAAGCTTCAAGCTGCGCATGCGCGGCTCGTTGCAAGTCATATCCTGTCAGCAGGATTGCGCAGACCGCACCAATCAGACCGATTGGACCCAGCACATCGGCAGGGCGTTTTCCCGGCCAACTCTTGAACAGGTGCTGCGACATGCGTCTCAAGATCCTTTCGACTTACACACATTACAGTCGCAATTCTGCTGCTGTGTTTGCCGCGGGCGGACGGCGCACACTGTACCGCCCGCAGCGCTTTTGAAACGGCTGTGCCAGCGTTCCGGAGTGCGCACCTTGCCGCGCGCCGCCCGCAATCATTCGCCGACCCTAATTCGCCGCCAGCTCGAACCAGTTCAGGCCGCTGCTCAGAACCACCAGGTGGATCATCGCAGCCAGCAAGAAGAGGAACACGCCCTGTGCCACGAAAACGCGGCGCGGGTCGAAAATGAGCCAGATCTTATAGAACTTCGCCATCTTTTACTCCTCTACGCGAACCAGGGACGCCAGATATAGGTCGCCAGATGTGCGACCGCAGCAACCGCCGCGAACAGCCAGAGGCCACTCATATAGACGGAGTGCAATTCTTGCGCCTGTTCGTCTGTCAGACCTGTGAAGGACAGGTCATTGTTATCAGCCATAAAAATTCCTCCGGAACGTTATGCTGACGCCGCGCACCCCGCGGCCGGGTCCATTGGGGGTCTGTCCCCTCCGGGCTCTGCACACCTGTTTCCAGGTATCCAGTCTCTTCCCTCGACAGGCGCACGTCAGTCGAGAACTCGGGTCGCCAACACCGCCCGAATGCTTATGTCGGCGGGCGATGATCATGCCGAGAAAATCATCGGCGTTATAATGCGGGCCTGGGTCCAGGCGCGCGCCATTGGCCCCTTTTCGGTGAAACTTCGGGTCTTGATCGCCTGCATTGCCCAGGTGAGTGTCGCAAGCGGCAATGTTGCGACAAAGATGATCGCGAAATAGATCGCGAACTCCGTTTGGCCCTTTCGCCGTGTCTGTGCCGGCGTTTGCGAAGAACGCGTGTCCTCGTCCGCAAACTCCGTTGTCATGTCCGTCATCTCAGATCCTCCCCATCATGCCCGGCCATTGCCGGATCCAGCGCTTGCACGGTACCGAGCACAACGCGTGCATCTCCGGCCGCCAAGGCTGCTTTTTCCGCCGCATCTCGCAAAGATTTTGCGGCGGATATTCGTGTTAAAATCGGGTGTGTCGCGACAATCTTGTCGAGCATCGCCTGCGCATCTTCATCCCAAGGAAAATCGCGTCTCAGCGGCGTGAGCGTGGCATCGGAAGCATCCATGTCCGTCCCAAGCGGCAGGATATGAAACAGCGCATCAAACAGACCGTTACAAATCTCCTGGAGAAGATAGGTGGAACCCGCATAGCCCATGAACGGCGTGCCGGTCGCCCTCCGTATGGCTGCACCCGGAAAACTGGCCGGAATGAATGCTGGGCTTGGGCCATGCCCGCCTTTGAGCTCCGCGAGATACATCTTTTCGTTGATCGACCCCATCACAATCAAAGGCCGTTTTTGACCCATGAGAGCCCGCACCTCATCGTTGTTGGTTTTCTGCCCGGCCACGCGGGCCACGGCAAAGGCACAGGGCAGTCCAAGATCTTCCTCCAGAAACAGCCGTACGCCGCGCGCATACGTTTCATTCGCGACGATGGCGAAGCTCGCGGTGGCAAAGAAGTCCTGTGTTACGGACCGCCAGAGATCCCAGACCGGTTTGATGGTCGAGTGTCTCTCCTTTGCGATAAAAGGTTCGGGGTCGAGGCCAACCAAATTCCCCAGTGCGCGCAGGAATTTGGTCGTACTCTCGACCCCTATCGGGGCTTGTAGATACGGCTTGGCAAGAAGCTCGCTCAACCCGCGCCCGAACTCGCGGTACATGCAGATGTTCACATCCGCATTTACCAGATTACGCATTTCGGCCAGATGGGCGCCCAGAGGCATCACCATGTTGACCTCGCAACCGATCCCTTCGACCAGCCGCCGGATTTCGGCCAGATCGGACGGCATGTTGAACGTGCCGTACATCGGGCCGAGGATATTCACGCGAGGGCGCGCACCTTCCTCGCGTTTCTTTTCAGGCGGCATGCGCCCTTTCGTCATTCCGAATTCCGTGAACAGCCAGGTCATCGCCCTGTCGGCCGCTTCCCACTGGTCCTCGTCAATCGTGCGCGGCAGGAACCGCTGAATGTTTGTGCCTTGCGGGGTAACACCCCCGCCGATCATTTCGGCGATAGACCCTGTCACAACGACGGCCGGCAGTGCCGGGTCCAGCGTGTCCCAGGCGCGTTTCATGGACTCTTCGGTCCCCGCGCCCATCTCGCCCTCCCCAAGGCCAGTGACCACAATCGGCAATTCATGCGGCGGCAAGGCGTCCGTGTAATGCAGCACGCTCGTCACGGGCAGGTTCTCGCAGCCCACGGGCCCGTCAATGACCACCTGCAAGCCTTTGACAGCGCAAAATGCGTAAACCGCCCCCCAGTATCCACCCGCGCGGTCATGATCCGTGACAAGCATCAGCAGACCCCCCGCACCGTCTTTGATCCAGAAATATCCCGGGGGATGAGGACCGCAGGACCGAAGGGGGCAGCGCCCCCTTGCCAGTACGACGGTCGCGTCGCAATATGCCGGACAGCACGCATCAGATCATCTGTGCGGCCTTCGCCGCTCTGGCTTGCTTGTCGAGTTTCTTCTGATGCTGTGCGCGGAAATCCGGGCGCAGATTGGGCGCCCCTTCCCAGACGCCTGATGTGTCGTCGTGACCGACACCTTCGAAAAATGCCTGCATGCGCCCCATGCGGTCCTTGTTTGCAATGGCGGCGTTGACGACCGTTGCAAGCGATCCGGCGCCTGCCACGCCCATCAAAGGCCGCGCAGAAATCAAGTTCGTAAAGTACAATCCAGGGATTGTCAGCTCTTTGGCCTTTTGAACAACGGGCGTTGTGCCAATCGCCAGATCCGGCTTGATGGCTTCCATAGCCGCGCAATCATCCTCCAGCGATGCGCGATACTTCACGCTGACGCCGCGCGCCTCCAGCCAGGCCGCATCGTCAGCGGACCATTGAGATTTCGCGCAGGCCGTACCGACGTAGGGTATCTCCGCGCCGCTCTCGATGAGCAAGCGGGCCACCAGAAGCTCGGAGCCTTCATAGCCCGAGAGCGTAATCCGTCCCTTGATCGGTGTTGCGTCCAACGCCGCACGAATGGCCGGCAAAGCCGCGTTTTCCGCCTCGCAGATTTTCGACCGCGCGACACCATAGGCGTTGCCGATTGCATTGAGCCAGTCAACGGTGCCGTCCCGCCCGACCGGCGCCGAGCCCACAACCGGCCGGCCCGCAGCCTCGAACACCCGCACCGTATCGGTATAAAACGGGTGAATCGCGGCCACGAGCGAGCAATCCAGCGCAGCATAAAGCTCACGCCACTCCCGACAGGGCACAACCGGGCCCGCAGCCAGCCCCATCGGTGCCAGCATCTGCCCGATCATGATCGGATCGGCCGGAAACATCTCACCCAGCAGAGCCACGGTCGGTCGCGTTGATTTTCCGCCAAGAGGCGCAGCCACCGGCCCTGCTTCGATCTCGGTGCGTGCGTATTCCAGCATGGCACCCGCGAGGACGTCCTTGGCCTCTGCATGGGTTGGAACGCCGAACCCCGGCACATCGATACCGACGATCCGTACTCCATTGATCTCCTTTGGTAAAAGCCGAAGAGGCACGCCACTCGCCGTTGGCACGCACAGGTTTGTGACCACGATCGCGTCGTAGCGGTCCGGGTCCGCCAACTCATGGACGCTTTCGCGGATGTCTTCGTAGAGCTTGCCGGTCACAAGCGTTTCTGAATTGAACGGAACATAGCCCACCGACCGGCGCGCACCGTAGAAATGTGACACAAAGGTCAGCCCGTAAACGCAACATGCCGAACCCGAAAGGACCGACGCGACGCGCTTCATGCGCAAACCAACGCGCAACGAACCAAAGGCCGGGCACATGGATTGCGGCTTGTCATGCGGTCCCATGGGATAGTCGGCTTTGAATTTGTCGAGCAGTTCGGATTGCCCGGCTGCCCGCGCCGCCTGTTCAAGGTCTGCCCCGGAGTGGCATCCCATACCGTCCGACGGCACAGTGTGATCGACCGGGCGCGTGACGTCCCCGTTCGGGTGGCCCCGGATGACCTCCACGTCATCGGACGCATCATATGTGACTTCGCCTTTCACTCGGTCCGGCCCCGTGTCACGTCGAATTGTTCTGCTGCCACGTCGCGCAAAAGCTGGCGCGTGTCTTCAATGGCCTTGCGCGCCGCTTCATACATCTGCAGTGACTGAGCCCCACGCATCTGGCTGCGCCGGATCACCTTTTCTGAAAACTCGATGTCTTCAGGCTTCGTCATAAATCACCTCAAGCGAGGGTTTCGGAGCGGCATTCTTGCCGCGCATGTCCTGATCTGTCGCCGGAACGAGCACAACATCACCGCCGGTGTCCTTGGAATCGAACAGCCCCAGCAGACCATCCTGATCCAATGGTTCCGGTCGCATTGGTGGGGCCTCGGCCACGTTCTCGCCCAACTCGGCAAAGAGATCGCCCCATTGCGAGGCCTGGGTGCCAACAATTTGGTAATTGGCTGACTTTTTGCGCAAGTCGTCGTCCTGCGGGATCGCTGCGAGGATCGGAATGTCGACGCATTTGGCAAATGCCGCAGCTTCGCCGGTGCCGTCGTCTTTGTTGATAACCAGACCCGCGACGCCAACATTGCCGCCAAGCTTTCTGAAGTACTCTACTGCCGAACAGACATTGTTGGCGACGTACAGCGATTGCAGGTCGTTTGAGGCAACGAGAATGACTTTCTGCGCCATATCCCGTGCAATCGGCAAGCCAAAGCCACCGCAGACCACATCCCCTAGAAAGTCCAAGAGGACGTAGTCAAAGTCCCAATCGTGAAATCCAAGTTTTTCGAGCAGTTCGAAACCATGAATGATCCCACGTCCGCCACAGCCGCGCCCGACTTCGGGTCCACCGAGTTCCATCGCAAAAACGCCGCCACGCTTAAAGCAAACATCGCCGATCTTCACTTCTTCGCCGGCCAGTTTCTTTTTGGTCGATGTCTCTATGATGGTCGGGCAGGCTTTGCCGCCGAAAAGCAGTGACGTGGTGTCAGATTTCGGATCGCATCCGATCAAAAGCACGCGTTTGCCCTGCTCCGCCATCATGTGACTGAGATTTGCCAGGGTGAAGGATTTGCCGATACCGCCTTTGCCGTAGATCGCGATGATCTGGGTCTTCTTGCTTGGCGGATCGAGCGGAACTTCGAGCGATGGCTCCGTAGCGGCTTCGTCACGCAAGCGCTGATCGAAGTCTTTCAAGTTCGGGACTTTCCCTCGGGACGCCCGCTTGTCTTCCATTCCATCTTTCACGCAGGGTCCTTCCAGTTCAAAATCATCTTCAGGCAGTCCGGATCGGTGAACGCCCTAGTGTAGGCGGCACAGGCATCATGATGACTGCTTGTGTGCGTGATCAGACCTTCGAGGCTGAGCAGGTCGCTTTCCACCAACGCCCTCGTTGCCGCCAGATCGTCATGGGTCCATTCGGCCGCAACACGAAACCGCGCTTCTTTCATGAACGCAGGCGGGAACGCAAAACTGATCGGCGTGGTATAAAACCCCGCCAGTACAATTTCCCCACCCTTGGCGAGACGCCCGATCAGATCGTTCAAAACCGTCACGCTTCCGGAGGCGTCATAAACCGAGGTGTAGTCGCGACGGGGATCATCGTCGGGTGACATGACGTCATAGCCCTGCGCGCCGCCTCTGCGGCTTTCATCAATTTCCCAGACAGTTGGCGCGGGCGCGCCCGCAGCAATCGTAAGACGCGCGAGCAGGCGACCCAGAACACCGTGCCCAACGATAAGATCGGGGACCGATTTATTCAGGCCCGCCATTGCGTGCCGCGCCGTTGCTGCCAGCGCCAGAAGGGCGCCACTGGCGCCATAATCAGCATCAATTCGGGTCACACGGTCCGGCGCGGTGATGACACGCGACGCAGCCCCGCCAAACAATCCGAATGCGCCGTCGTAGCAGTTGGCGCCCGGAACAAACACGCGCTCACCAACTTTGAAGCCGGATCCGCGCGGGGTGTCAACGATTTCGCCAACGGCTTCGTACCCCGGCACCAGCGGATATCCCATGCCGGGGAACGGCGGCATCTCGCCGGACCAAAACAGTTTCTCGGTACCGGTCGAAATACCGGAGAATTCAATATCCACAACCAGCTCATCCGCCTGCGGCTCCGACAGCGCGAGAGTGTCAATACCAAGATCCTTGGGACCTTTGAGAAGAACTGCGGTGGCCTCCACGGCGATGGCTCCTTCATTGCGAGCCCGTGCGCCGTGGGCAGGCCAAAGACTCGCAGATTCTGGGTTTGGTAATTGTCAGTTTAAACTTACATATATGTGTGTCAACTAAAAGTGACACATTCGCGCTAAGGGCCGGGCTTCAGCGCTGTGACCACCTGTGTCACATAACTGCGGGCGGGCCGCAGAGACTTGAGCGCCGTGAACCCGGCGTCCGCGCACATCCTCTCAATCTCTGCAGCTGAACGTGCACGACCAGTTTGCATGGCCATGGTATAAAAAGCGAAGTACACGTCCCCAGCACGATCCGGGTTCTGCCCTCCGCCCATGGGCTCTGAAATGATCAGGCGGCCACCGTCCGGCAGGGCTTCAAACACGGCACGGAGCAGAGAGGCCACAGTTGCGTCACTGTGGTCATAAAGAACGCGCACCAATGACACGGTGTCCGCGCCATATGGCAAGGGATCGTCGCGAAACGACCCGGAACAAAGCGTAACGCGATCCATCAGTTCTGCCGCTTCAAACCGGGCGCGCGCCTCTGGCGCAACCTGTGGCAAATCAAAGAGCGACAGCAGCAATTTGGGATACGCGGCTCCCACCGCTTGAAGAAACGCACCGGTACCTCCGCCGACATCCATCAGATGCCGGCTGCTTTTCAAGGAGATCGCGCGCAGTGTGTCTTCTGCCACCAACCCCTGGCTTTCCGCCATAAGATCCGAATAAGTGCGTGCTGCAGCGGGATCGATATCACCGCGCGCACCAAAGACATAGGGCCAGAACTCTGACAATTCTGTTTTCGCGGGACCCTTGAGCAGTGCCACGGGATCGGCCAGATCAGCATAAAAGGCCCTGTGATGACGGATCATGGCTTCAAGCCCGGGCACACCCATCAATGCAGCACCCCTACGAGCCAGACGATACGTTCCTGATCGAGTACGCTTGAACAAACCCAGCGCCGCACCCGCCTGCAAAAGAACGGTCATCCTTTGAGGTGCGATACTGGTTGCGCGTCCAAGTTGTTCCGCAGATTGCGGACCGGCCCGCAGACGCTTTGGCAGGTCGAGTTCTACAACCGCCATCAGCACCTGACTTTGGACAAATCCCTGTACGAGGTCGAACAATGCCGCGCCGTCCCGACGCGCCTGACCACGGGTCAGCGGGAAGCGGCTCGCCCAGCTTTGAAATCCGGGTCGCGCCACAAGCCGGTTGAGCCAGCTACCCCGCCAGCCCGGAAGCTCCTGCGTGGTTTCAGACATTACTGCGCGAGGCGGGATTGCGCGGTGCAACCGGCGTTAAACGCTCGGCATATGCGCGCACCATCTCGGCAAGTTGCGCTTCCCCCCGACACGATGGAATGGATGAAATGGCGCCAGCAAGAATGTCTTTCAGTCTTGAAATAGCCCCCTGTACGCCCAAAAGGCTCACAGCGTTTGGCCTACCGTGCAAGTCGTCCTGTCCCGCTGGTTTCCCAAGTGTTTCAGCATCATAAAGCGCATCACGCAGATCGTCCGCGACCTGAAACGCTTCGCCGATGCGCGCGCCCAGTTCGAACCACGGTTCAGCGTCCTGTCCCGCCGAGACCGCGCCCATCTGGGTTGCCGCTATAAACAATGCGCCCGTTTTGGCCTGATGATAAGCGGACAAGTCGATGTCGGCTTCGCTCTCCCAACCCTGCCCGGCGCAGATGCCACCCGGCATGCCCGTACGCTGAGACAAAATCAAAATCAGTTGGGCAACGCGATCGGGCGCCAGATTCGAATGGCGCACCAGGGTCTCGAAGGCCAGCACGATCAGGCTGTCGCCGGTCAGCACTGCCAGGGGTTCAGAAAACTGTTTGTGCACCGATGGCTTCCCGCGCCGGATATCCGCATCGTCAAAGCAGGGCAAATCGTCATGTACGAGGCTTGCGCAGTGGATCATTTCCAACGCGGATGCAGCGGCATTCGTCAACGCTGGCGCATCGTCTCCGCATGCCATGGCAACAGAAGTCAGGATCGTTGGCCGGATGCGTGCACCCCCTGGCGCTGTTGCATACCCAAGCGCGGAAGAGAGCCGCGCTGGCACCGCGCCACGCCCCTGTCCGACCGCGACGGCTTCTGCGATTGCAGTTTCGATGCGGGAATTCATGCCCATCAGACAGTCCTTTTTTGGCAAAAGTGTCAGCTAAAGACGACACAAAAGTGTAAATCATACTGGACAGTTTGGTGTAACGAGTCAACAATTGCCTATGCATCTCTCAAGCGCACCTTTGCAACCAGACAGACGCCACACCATCGTCATTGGTGCGGGCGTGGCCGGTCTTGCAGCCGCAATGCGCCTTGCGGCGGGTGGCATGCAGGTCACTTTGCTGGAGCGACACGCACATCCCGGTGGCAAAATTCGCACGCTGCCATCCGAGGCCGGACCAGTGGACGCAGGACCAACGGTTCTGACCATGCGGCACGTTTTTGACGATCTGTTTGGATGTGTGGGTGAAGAGCTGACGGATCATATCGCACTGATCCCACAGAGCATCCTTGCCCGGCATTTCTGGCCGGACGGTAGCCGGTTGGATCTGCATGCGGATCCGCTGGCCAGTCGGGAAGCGATTGCCGATTTCGCTGGGCCGAAGGCTGCTGATGACTTCACGAGATTTCACAAGCGCACGGCTCAGCTCTTTGACGCCTTCGATGCGCCTGTTATACAGGCCCCTGCACCCCAGTTGCGTGAACTTGCGCCCTGCGTGATGCGCCAGCCTGCGCTGATCCGTGCGATGGCACCCCTTTCCACCTTGAAGCAGCTTCTGACCCGCGGCTTCGACGACCCACGCCTTGCACAGCTTTTCGGACGCTATGCGACATATGTAGGGGGCGCCCCCCACCTGAGCCCCGCAATCCTTTCGCTGATCTGGCAAGCAGAAGCCTCGGGCGTCTGGGTCGTGAAAGGTGGGATGCATAAATTGACGCTCGCCATGGCCAAACTCGCGCGCAAAGCCGGCGTCGACATCCGGTACGCAACACATGTGGACGCCATCCGTACGCGGAATGGTCGCGCCACCGGTGTTGTGACAGATGGCATTGAGTTGATGGCGGACGCGGTGCTCTATGCGGGCGATCCGCGTGCGCTGGCCACCGGCAGCATGGGAGAGGATCTCAAATCCATCGCCCCGCAGACCCTGCGCCTGCCCCGATCGTTTTCAGCGCGCGTACACAGTTTCGCAGCTGCCGTCGGAGATGCGCCGCTGATCCACCACAATATCTTTTTTGCCGCCAACCCCGACAGCGAGTTCGAAGATCTTGTCGCCGGGCGCATGCCTCGCGATCCGACTTTGTACCTGTGCGCGGAAGATCGCGGCCAAAACACAGACACCCCCGAACTGGAGCGCTTTGAGATCATCTCGAACGCGCCTGCCCTTTCAAATGACACGCCACCAGAGGAGCTGGAGCAATGGCATCATCAGATCATGCAGAAGATGGCATCTATGGGCGTGACTTTCGCCCCGAACCCACCTCCGACGACGATCACGACACCCCGGGATTTCGCGACTCTGTTCCCGGAAACGCAGGGCGCCCTCTACGGCCAAAGCCCGCACGGGCTGATGGCGGCGTTCCAGCGGCCAACTGCGAAGACCCCGATTGCGGGGCTGTGGCTCGCGGGCGGCGGCACGCACCCGGGTGCGGGTGTGCCGATGGCGACACTCTCCGCCCGGCACGCGGCAGAGGCGATCTTGCGCGACCAAACTTCAACGTCGATGTCGCCGCCAATGGATATGCGTGGTGGTATGTCGACGGGCTGAGCGACTGCGGCACACGCGCGGTTTCGGTGATCGGCTTCATCGGGTCGGTCTTTTCGCCATGGTACCGCTGGTCTGGACGCAAATGCCCGCAAGACCACGTCTGCATCAATGTTGCGACCTACGGTCCGGGCGGGCGCTTCACCATGACCGACCGAGGCAAAGACGCTTTGCGGCAGACCGCGTCCCGACTGCAGGTGGGCCCGTCAATGATGCGATGGGACGGGCAGGATCTTGTGATTGAAATCGACGAGGTCTCCAGCCCTCCGCTTGTCAACCGCGTCCGAGGAGAAATACGGGTGACGCCCTCGGCCATCACGCCGGTCGAACTGCCGCTGACACCTGATGGCGCCCATATTTGGCGGCCGTTCGCACCGGTCTCCCGTATCACAGTCGATATTGACCGCCCGGGCTGGCAATGGTCGGGTGAAGGGTACTTTGACGCTAATTTTGGCACCCGCGCGCTGGAAGAAGACTTTACGTACTGGACTTGGGGTCGCTTCCCGACAGCGAGCGGTGCAAGCTGTTTTTATGATGCCACGCGACGCGACGGATCGGAACTGGCAGCGGGTTTTGCCTTTGATCACGATGGCATCGCGCGCCATGTTCCCCTGCCGCCCAAAGCTGCACTGCGTCGTAGCCTATGGGCAGTCAAACGCGAAACGCGCGCCGAAACGGGTTACCGCCCCAAAGAGGTTCTGGCCATGTTGGATGCCCCTTTCTACACCCGTTCGGCAGTGCGCACGCAGGTGGACGGGCAGGAAACGACCGGCGTGCACGAAGCACTGGATTTACGCCGATTTCGGTCCCCGCTGCTCAAACCAATGCTCGCCGTGCGGGTTCCACGGCGAAGACACTGGCAGTGGGACTGATGGCGGCATAGCGGATTCTGCCGCCGCTGACGTATTTCTCGTCAACGGCAGCTTTGCTTTGTGTCCCGTATCTCAACGAACAATCGTCAGTCGACGGTAATAGTAATGATCTCAGACACGATCGGCTTCGAGTGAGGAACGTGGTTCATATCGGCTAGTACCAACTGAAGCGTGTGCGTGCCTGATGCCAAGTCGAGAGTGACCTCCGTCTGGCCGCCTCCAAAGTGTATATGATTGTCATCGGCAGGCAGGCTGTAGAGAAATTCATCAGCTCCATCTTCACCTTCACCCAGAGGCGGTCGGTCGACCAGAAGGTGATGGTGCCCCGTCATCTCCTTTTCGGTGCCGGCGGGCGCGACACCCATACCGGATAGGCCAAAGATCAACTTGACCGGGCTCGATACGGACGCGCCATCCTCGATATTTACGAAATAGACGCTTGCATCCTCCGCTGAAGGCAGTCCCTGACCGAATACAGGTCCACTGACCGCCAGGCCAACAAGCGCGATCATTGAAAACAGTTTTCTTCTCATCGTTTGCTCCCTAAGTTTCTCGCAGCCACCTGCTTTTGGTGGCACTGCATGTTGAAAACACGCGAGGAGCTCGAATTATTCGAATCTTCTACAAAAAAAATTCTGAGCGTGAGGTTCGAGAAGGCTTACCAGAAGTGTTTCCGCGCCTTTGGCGCTATGCGCTCGTGCTGACTTCGAATCGTGATGCGGCATCGGATCTTGCACAGGCCACTTGCTTGCGGGCCTTGGAAAACCACGAGAAGTTCGAAGCGGGAACGCAGCTGGATCGATGGCTGTTCCGGATGGCTCATCGAATCTGGCTGAACGAATTGCGGGCGACCGCCGTGCGGCTTGGGGGCGGATTACAATCAATCGAGGACGTTGACATTCCGGATAGGAAAATTTCGGCAGATACGAATATTTTCGTCGGTCAAGTGTTACAGTCTATAAGCGCGTTGCCGGAGGCACAGCGGACATGTGTGCTCCTGGTCTATGTCGAAGGCTTCAAATATGCAGAGGCTGCCAGGGTTCTGGACATACCTGTCGGAACGGTGATGAGCAGGTTGGCAGCAGCACGAAAAACCGTGAATAGACGGATGAACGATGAGGACGCTAAGACAGGATGACCGAGGCACGTTATTTCAGTGATGAGGTTTTGACCGCCTACATCGACGGTGAGGCAGACCAGTCTACGCGCAACGCAATTGAAACCGCTCTGCGGACGGACGCTGTTTTGGCCGAAAGGCTGGCATCGTTGGAAATTCCAATTGGTGGCGTGAGCCGTGCGTTCGACGGTCTGCTTGATATTGCACCTGGCATTCCTGAATTGCCTGCGACCTCACGCGACGCAGTTGGAAAACGCAACCGAGGTATTGTCCTTGCGGCAAGCCTTGTCGTGGGCCTCGTCTTTGGCGCTGGTATCATGTCATGGCGCACACCGCAGCCTCCGGGTTGGATGGACTATGTCGCGGCCTATCATGCACTTTATGTGAACGAGACATTAGCAGATGTCGTGCCCGATACCGATACCTCCGCTATCACCCTTTCAGCGCTCAGCGCCACACTTGGCTATGAACTTTCACAGGCAGATCAAGACGGCTTGCTTGAATTTAGGCGCGGCCAAATTCTTGGTTATCAGGGGAGGCCGCTTGTTCAGCTGGCTTATCTCAGCTCAACGGGCGATCCCGTGGCCCTGTGCATCATACGCAGCCAGACAACAGGGAGCACGTCAGAGATTTCTGTCTCACGGCTGGAAGGGATGGCGGCAGCACATTGGGAGAAAAATGGTTTTGAATTTCTCTTGATAGGTGGAACGGATCAAACCGTGATTACCGATGCGGCGCAGCAGTTGGCCGGATGGTTGTGACCGGATTTCAGTATTCGCTCAGTGATTTGGACATTCGTCAATCGGCCGTTCATTCCCACCGCCGCATTGGTCAATTTGGGCTCGGAGGAGACCTCCCTACATCCGACGTCGACGTCGCAATCAGCCTGCAGTTTCCGGCGGGTTGCGGGCCATATCCGGGTTCAGGCGCCAGATCTCTGCGTTTAAAGCAGCCGCAATCGTAACCCAGATCAAATAGGGCACGAACAGCAACCCCGCGAGCCAATCCACCGCCCAAAGCACAAGCAGCGTCGCCAGCACCGTACCCCAGAGAAAGACCACAACAGCCATCCCAAGACGGATATTCTTCAACCCGAAAAAGACCGGCGTCCACAATGCGTTAAAGGCGATCTGCATACTCCAGAGCGCCATGGCCAGGGCATTGCCCTCTGCCATGGCCACCCGCGCGCCTGCAATTGACATACAGAGGTAAAGCGTCGTCCATGTCACCGGGAACACCCAATCAGGCGGCGTGAACCAGGGCTTGGTGAGTCCGCGGTACCATGGCCCCGGCGGGAACAGACCTCCCGTGGCGCCCGCACCAAGGCAAGCAAGAAGAAAGATACAGAACAAAAGCCAGAACATATGCGTCAGGTGGGCCGCATGCGTTGGGCGCTCAATTCTGCATGCTGCGCCTGCCGGTGCGCTTCAAGTCCCGCAAGGATCGACAGGAGCGCGTCACTGCGTCCCCGATCAGACGCACCGCGTGCGGCGGCATCGACCAGAAACTGAACTTCAGGCAAAGGTCGCGCGTAAAGCACTGGGTTTTTCGGCATCACAACAGTGCCGGTCGCCCGCACCACAGAC
Source organism: Pseudomonadota bacterium (assembly GCA_039191495.1). GTDB lineage: Bacteria > Pseudomonadota > Alphaproteobacteria > Rhodobacterales > Rhodobacteraceae > Roseobacter. The sequence continues at coordinate 123,385 of JBCCXN010000009.1, forward strand.
TGGCCAAGCCACGCGACTTTTTGCATTTTTCCGGTGCGGGCACGGGCCGAAACGGAATCGTAATTCATCGCCGTGAGGCGCGCGCCAATACCGGCGTATATAAAGCGTGCTGCAAAGATACCCGGCCGGCAGCTCGGAGGAAGAACGCCCACTCCGGCTTCCGACCGGATGTAGAGCCGGTTGGCTTCCATCACCAGCCGTCGCACCATCGCACGTATGGCTTTCGAAGGTTTCGGATCCGAAAGGAAAATATGCGGAGCAAGCCCGGCGTCTGTGAGCCAATCCGTTGGCAGATAGAGACGGTTTTCAAGCGCGTCTTCGCCGACGTCGCGTGCGATATTCGTCAGTTGCATGGCCACGCCCAGATCGCAGGCACGGGCCAGCGCGTCCGCGTCACGGACGCCCATTAAAACGGACATCATCACACCTACAGCAGAAGCAACCCGCGCGGAGTAGGCGCAAACCTCCGAAAGCGTCTTGTAACGACGTCCCTCCGCATCCCACGCAAGCCCTTCAAGCAGTGCATCCGGCAACGCACGCGGCATTTCGACATCTTCCACCATAGCGGCAAACGCACGGTCGGTCGGGGCGTCCTTGGGCCGTCCGGCATAAACAAGGTCAAGCCGGTCGCGCAGCCGCAAAACCGATCCGACCTTGTCCTGTTTCAGATCAACCTCATCATCCGCGAGGCGGCAGAACGCATAGAGTGCAAGCGCCGGGTCACGCACTCGGGCGGGCAGCAGTTTTGACGCCGCATGAAAGGAAAGCGAGCCGTGCCGTATCGCCTCGCGGCAGTGATCAAGGTCAGCCGGTGCGATCATCTCTGAGTTCCACTTCGCGACGCGACGGCCACATGTGCGTCCGGCACAAGCTTGCTCAGCACTTCTGCTGTGGCGACAACGCCTGGGACACCTGCGCCCGGATGCGTCCCCGCGCCAACAAGGTAAAGGCCTTGTGCTTCCTCAGAAACATTGTGCGGGCGGAACCATGCGCTTTGCAGGATGCGGGGCTCTATCGAAAATCCGGCGCCCAGCGGGCTGAGGTAACGATCCCGGAAGCTCTCAGGGGTAAAGACCACTTCGGTGCTGATTTTATTCGAAAGCCCCGGCAAAAGTTGCGCTTCAAGCATCTTTAACATCTTGGCCTTGTAGTTTGGCTCCTCCACCGACCAATCGACGCCGTTGTCATGACCAAGGTGCGGCACGGGGCTGAGCACATAAAATGTGTCGTCCCCCTCTGGCGCGACACTTGGGTCCGTCACGGATGGACGATGGACGTATAAACTCATGTCGTCGCAGAGTTTGCCTTTGATGAAGATGTCTTTCAGCAGCCCGGTGTACCGCGGTCCGTTCAGGATTGTGTGATGGCCCACATCCGACCAGTCATTGCGCGTGCCTTTGGTGCCAAAGTACCAGACGAAGAGACTCATGGAGTAACGTGTGCGTTTCAGCTTTGCCGACGTCCAACGGCGTTTTTTGTGATTGCGCAACAGTCGCGTATATGTGTGACCAGAATCTGCGTTGGAGACGACGATATCGGCGCCCATTTCCAAGCCGCCAGCAAGCCTGACGCCTGAAACCGATCCGTTTTTCAACACGATTTCATCGACTTTAGTGTTCATAAGCAGGGTGCCGCCCTGATCTTCGATCACACGGGCCATCGCCCGCGCCATACCGGAAATTCCCCCCATCGCGTAGTGTACACCGAATTCCTTTTCGAGATACGCCACAAGAATATACATGGACGTCACGTGCAAAGGATCGCCACCAATGAACAAAGGGTGAAAACTGAGTGCCATGCGCAGTTTTTCATTTTTGACACGCCGCGCGGCATGGGCATAGACGGACCGGTCCGCGCGCAGCATCGCAAACGTCGGTAACACCTTGATCAGCTCCCAGAGCTCATGCATGGATCGCCGGCCCAGATTTTCAAAGCCGAACCAATATCGTTTTGCGCTGTCCTCCAGAAAACGGTTAAATCCGGCCACATCGGAGGGCGACAGCCGCGCGACCTCGGCCCGCAATTTTTCGGTATTCTGAACAGCTGTGAATTTGGTGCCGTCGGGCCAGCGGATCTCGTAAAAGGGATCCATGGACCGCAAGGTGATGTCGGCGTCGAAACTCCGACCGCAAGCCGCCCAGAGTTCGCGGTATAGCTGCGGAACCGTCACGATCGTCGGCCCAAGGTCGAACCGATGGCCATCCTGCCAGATCGCGGAACCACGCCCGCCTGGCACGTCAAGCTTGTCGATAACCGTCACGCGGTAGCCTTTGGCGCCCAGACGCATCGCGGCAGCCAAACCGCCCAATCCTGCGCCGATGACAATCGCCCGCGCTCCAGCGCCACTGGCGGCATCAATGGATTCGATAGGATCAACACGTGTCATGACATGTGTACAGTACGACTGTCTATTTAACTTGACAATTGTCATCTTCCTTTTTCTTCTGAATAGTGTCAGACTTAGTTGACACTTACGGACCAACAGCGCGCCAAATGACCGGTACTTCTATCGTCAGTCTGAGCTTTTTCCGATTTGCCACGCCACTGGCACGTGCTTGGGCTTTTTACATGATGGGACCCGCACGACTGGCGTTGCCCCGTGTGCCGGGTATCGGGTTCTGGAAATTGTGCGGATCAGGCACGGGCGAAGGGTTCACACCTGTGCCCAACACGTCCGTTTATGCAATTCTCGCAACCTGGCCGGATGAGACAACTGCGCGGGACCGTACGGCGGCGTCACCGATTTTCCAGCGATACCGCAAACGTGCGTGCGAGGATTGGACCGTCTTTTTGCAAACGACCTCATCGCGCGGCCAGTGGGCCGGGGCAGCACCGTTCGAACCAGCGGGTGCGCAGTCCGACGGCCCGCTCGCCGCCCTGACACGCGCGACAATCAAGCCTTCGGTCGCACTCAAATTCTGGGGGCGTGTTCCCGACATCAGCAGAATGATCGGATCAGACCGCAACGTCGCCTTCAAAATCGGTATCGGCGAGGTGCCGCTTTTGCATCAAGTCACGTTTTCGATCTGGCCCAACGCCAACACGATGGCCGCGTTTGCACGCACAAACGGCCCCCATGCAGAAGCCATACGCGCCGTCAGGGATGGAAACTGGTTTTCAGAAGAACTATACGCCCGCTTCGCAATTCTCGGAGACGCGGGCTCTTGGGACGGCGCAAGCCCGCTCGACAAATTGGACGCATAGTATGAATTCGCCCTTTCCGTTTTCTGCCATTGTTGGTCAGGATCAAATGAAACAGGCGATGATCCTAACTGCCGTCGACCCGGGCATTGGGGGCGTTCTGGTCTTTGGAGACAGGGGGACAGGCAAATCCACCGCGGTGCGGGCGCTGGCCGCACTTTTGCCGCCCATCCGGCAGGTCGAGACGTGTCCTGTGAATTCACAAAAGACGGCTGACTGTCCGGATTGGGCCGAACTCGGCTCAAAGAAGATCGTGACACGGCCCACACCAGTCATCGACCTTCCGCTGGGCGCGACCGAGGACCGCGTTGTCGGCGCGCTGGACATTGAACGCGCTCTGACCCGCGGCGAAAAGGCATTTGAACCCGGTTTGCTGGCGCGCGCCAATCGTGGATATCTGTACATCGACGAGGTTAATCTGTTGGAAGATCACATCGTCGATCTCTTGCTGGATGTGGCGCAGTCCGGTGAAAACGTCGTCGAGCGCGAAGGCTTGTCGATCCGCCACCCCGCAAGATTTGTGCTGGTCGGCTCCGGCAATCCTGAAGAGGGAGAGTTGCGACCCCAATTGCTGGACCGTTTCGGACTGTCTGTCGAGGTTCGATCTCCTCAGGACGTGGATGAGCGGGTCGAAGTCATCAAACGGCGCAATGCGTTCGAAACCGATTTTGACGCATTCATGAAACACTATGAGACCGAGGACGCGCAGATCCGTGACAAGATCCTGAAAGCACGCCGCAGGTTGCAAAAGATCAAGACATCCGACGCTATCCTTTCGGACTGCGCAGCGTTGTGCATTGCTTTGGGATCAGACGGGCTGCGCGGCGAACTGACTTTGTTACGCACAGCACGCGCGCTCGCGGCCTATGACGGGGCGGGAACGGTGAAACGCGCGCATCTGCGTGCCGCAGCACCGTCTTCATTGTCGCATCGGCTCCGCCGCGACCCCCTTGACGAGGCAGGCTCCAGCGCACGGGTCATGCGCATCGTGGATGAGGTGCTGGGGTGAGCACTGAAGCAAGCAGTTGGGAGCGTGCGGCACAGGCGCTCCGGCTGCTGGCATTCGACCCTGATGGCTTGGGTGGCGCGGTCATTCGAATGCGTGCAAGTCCGGCGCGCGACCAGATGGTCGGACTGTTGTCCGGCCTCGACTTGCGAAAGCTGCCGCCAACCATCGGCGACGAGCAGCTGCTTGGCGGCGTCGATCTGGCAGCAACGCTAAATGCATCCCAAGTGGTTAGGAACAAAGCGTTTTTTGACCGGCAGACGCACGCACTTTTGACAATGGCAGAGCGGTGCCCAACAGAACTGGCCGCCAAACTGGCTCAACAGCTCGACACTGGCAACGCGTGTGCAATCGTTGCGCTGGATGAGGGGGCAGATCCGGACGAGCATTGCCCTGCGGCCCTGTCCGAACGACTGGCCTTTTTCATTGCACCAGAAGGTAGAATGCCCAAGGCGTGGCCGCCGCCTCAGGCCCCACGCACAACCGTGCAACTAGACGACGTCTACGTTTCGGAGGCGAGTATTGAAAAACTAACGTCACTGGCCGCCGTTTTTGGCATTCACAGTTTGCGCGCACCACAGCTTGCTTTGCGTGCCGCAAAGGCAAACGCCGCCCTGTCCGGACGCGCAGCCGTGGAGGACGACGACATAAGTGCTGCCGCCGAACTGGTTTATCCGCACCGCGCGACCCGTGTGCCTGAATCGGCAGAAGAGCCCGAGCCCGACACGTCCAATCCTGATGCATCGCCGCCAGATGATGAGGTCGCGGCGCAGGACGGCCTGTCTCTGCCAGATGGTGACATGCTGATCGATGCCGTGCGCGCGCTGTTGCCGAACGATATTTTGGCGGGACTTGTTGCGCAGGGTACCAGCCGTGCCAGCAGCGGCGCGGGCGCAGGACAGCGACATAAGGGCAACCGGCGGGGTCGCCCCTTGCCCTCCCGCCCCGGACGTCTGGACGGTTCCAGCCGCATTGACCTGGTCGCCACCTTGCGGGCTGCGGCCCCGTGGCAGCCGATGCGACGCAAGGCTGTTCCACAAAAACCCGGGTTGCATATTCGTCCCGCCGATATCCGGCTCAAACGTTACGAGGAAAAGTCGGATCGATTGTTGATCTTCGCGGTCGATGCCTCCGGGTCCGCCGCGATTGCAAGGCTCAACGAAGCCAAAGGTGCTGTCGAAATGCTCTTGGCTCAGGCTTATGCTGCCCGTGACCATGTTGCTTTGATTGCTTTCCGCGGGACAGGTGCGGAAATTCTCCTCCCGCCGACCCGATCGTTGGTGCAGACGAAACGCCGTCTGGCCAGTTTGCCCGGCGGCGGTGGCACGCCGCTTGCCGCCGGATTGCAGCATGCGGCTTTGCTGGCCGAACAAAACCGGGCGCGCGGATTAACACCGACCGTCGTCATTTTGACGGATGGGCGCGCCAATATCGCGCTTGATGGCCAACCAGACCGGGCGGTCGCGCAGGCGGACGCAGAAAAAATGGCACGCATGCTCGGCGCGCAGGGGATATCAGCGCTTGTGATTGATATGTCAAATCGTCCGCAAGACGCTTTAAGAGGCCTCGCACAGAATTTGAATGCGCGATACATTGCGTTGCCTCGAGCTGATGCTGTGCGACTGTCAAGCGCAGTTTCCGCTGCGCTCGAAGCATAGCAAATGCGCTGGCCTCCACCGCCCGATTGGCCCAATCAACACGCATCGCAACGCATCTATTGCAAGCCGCACCGTTGGCATGTGCAGATGTTCGGCAGCGGCGACACGGTGCTGATGCTGCACGGCGCGGGCGCAAGCACCCACACGTTCCGTGATCTCGTCCCCGTGCTTGCTGAGGACTATCAGGTCATCGCAGTTGACCTGCCTGGGCAAGGGTTTACCCAGCTCGGCGCGCGGCACAGGTCCGGCGTTTCGGGAATGACCAATGACCTTATTGCGCTGATTGCACAGGAAGGATGGCACCCTGCGGCCATTGTCGGACATTCGGCAGGCGGAGCGCTTGCACTGCGCCTGTCACAACGTGTGACGGCACCGCGCGGCGGTCCTCCAACGATCATCGGCATCAATCCCGCGCTTGAGAATTTTGAAGGGCTCGCTGGCCTCCTGTTTCCCGCGCTGGCCAAATTCCTGTCCGCTGTGCCGTTCACCGCTCAGCTCTTTGCAACGGCAACAGGCACGCCGGAACGCGTCGAGGCCCTGATCAAAAGCACCGGGTCCCAGATTTCGCCTGAAGGGCTGTCTTATTACAGAAAGCTCATCGGCAACCGCGATCACGCAGACGCAACCCTGATGATGATGGCGCAATGGTCGTTGGAGGACCTGTTGCGCGATCTGCCCAATATCACGGCACGCACGCAATTCATCGTCGGCGACAAGGATACAACGGTTCCACCGGACGTTGCGCTGAAGGCTGCTGCACGGATGCCCGATGCGACAATGGTCCGAATTGCTGACAAGGGTCATCTGGTGCACGAAGAAACACCTGAAGAGATCGGTCAACTGATTTTGGAATTTCTGCGACAGTAACCAAACACCTGCGTCACCAAGGTAGCAACATCAGAGTGATAATCGGGAAAGCGACAAGAACAGCCACGCGGATCAGATCGGAGGCGACAAAATACAAGACCGCTCGGTAGGTCTCGACCATAGGCGTTTTGCGATCCATCGCATTGATCACAAACAGGTTCATGCCGACGGGTGGCGTTATGAGCCCAACCTCAACAACGATCAGAACGAGAATACCAAACCAAATGGCTGTTTGTTCAATATTCACGCGGTTGAGCGCGCCCTGGGACACGCCGCGCAAGCCCAATTCGCGTACCATCTCGCGGGTCAGTTCCTGACCGCTGGCCAAGAGCATCTGCGCATCCTGCAACGCCTGAGCAGGCAGTTCGGCTCCGCTGGACGCCAGTTCCGCCAGCCGCGCGGACTGCAGATCGATCATGGAGACCAAAGCAAAATCAAGCTCCTGCACGATAGGCCAGAAAATCGGAATGGTCAGCAGGATCATGCTGAGGCTGTCCATCAGGCAGCCCAGAAGCAGATAAAAGACAAGGATCAAAATGAGGACCGTCCAAGGGCTCCAACCGCTTGCCGACACCCATGCCGCGGCTTCCTGCGGCAGTTGTGTCAGCGCCAGAAAACCATTGTAGAATGCGGCCCCCAGCACGATGAAAAAGATCATCGCTGAGGTGCGCGCAGTGACATAGAAACTCTCCGCCAGCGTCGCCCGGGTCAAGCCACCGGCAAAGTAAGCAATGAGGCCAGTGCCAAAGGCCCCGACGGCGGCGCCTTCCGTTGGCGTGAACCAGCCGAGGTAAATACCTCCGACCACGAGAAAGAAGACGACCAGCACCGGCCAGATCCGCAAAAGCATCTGGAACCGCTCGACGTAGGCAACACGTGGCCGCGTTCCGGCAGAGCCGGGGTTCAGGCGCACATAGATGCCAATCGCAATCATGTACCCGAGCGCCGCCAGGATGCCTGGAATGAACGCCGCAAGAAAGAGTTTTGCAATGTTCTGTTCGGTCAGAATGGCATAGATCACCAACACCACCGACGGGGGGATCAAAATGCCAAGAGTGCCTCCCGCGGCAAGTGTCGCGGTTGAAAAGCCACCGGCATATCCGTAGGCACGTAATTCGGGCAAAGCGACACGGCTCATGGTGGCTGCCGTGGCCAAAGACGACCCGCAAATCGCCCCAAAACCCGCGCAAGCGCCAACGGCGGCCATGGCAACCCCGCCCTTTCGATGCCCAAGCCAGCCTTCCGCCGCCTTAAACAAAGCCTGACTCATGCCGCCCAAAGTCGCAAAGTGACCCATCAGAAGGAACATCGGCACGATAGAGAGCGAGTAGTTGGAAAACGTCGTGTATGTTTCCGATTTCAGACGCGCAAAAGGAACCGTCGTTTCACCCGTTACAATGACCAAACCCACCAGACCACACAAAAACATCGCCAGCCCGATCGGAACCCGCAGGAATATGAGCACCAGCAGAGCCGGAAAGGACAAAAGCCCGATAGTTATGTCGGTCAATGCTCAGCCTCCGACGCGACTGGCAAAATATCCACGTCGCGCATCAGCTCAACAACCCGAATCGCGGCGACAAACGCAGCGACGCAAGCGGCGACCAAAGCGCCGGACAGGCTGAACGCATAAGCCCACCATAACGGAAACTCCAGCAGGAAGGTGGTCTGGCCGGAATTCATTTTGCTAAGCAGCCCCAGAAAGAGCTGCCACGCGATCAGGATGAGTATGGCAGCGAATGTAAGATCAATGATCATACTCAGCACACGATGGGCCAGCGGGCGAAACCGGTTTGCGAAGACATCGACGCTGGCATGCGCCCCTTTGAGCTGGCAAAGTGGCAGAAACGCAAAAATCGCAAATGCCATACCTGCTTCTACAAGTTCGAAATCGCCATTGATGGGCCCGACACCAGCAGCAAGCAAGGCGTCAGCAAGACCAGGCATGGCTGTTTGTGCGAACCCGCCGTGCAGGACCGTGTTTATCAGACGACCGGCGATTGACAGACAGGTCAGCAGGACAAGCGCAGACAGAACGGCGCCTCCCAGCAGGGCAAACGCCCGTGCCAGTCGGTCAATCATGCCGTACATGTGTTCCCCCTTTGTGTGACGGCCCCGGAAACGATGCATACGGGGCCGAAACTTCTACATCTTTGCGTCAGCGCCTTTGCACTCACCGGACATCAATGCTTCTGCCTGATCAATCAGTGCCTGACCATCAAGTCCTTTTGACTGCATATCCGCGACCCACGTCTCATAGATCGGGGAGACAAGCGTCTGCCACTCTGTCGTGTCGCTGACGGTGACGATATTGTTTCCGTTATCTTCGGCGAAATCTCTCGCCGGCGCGTCGTTGTCCAGCATCACACCGCCCGCAAAGATAGAAAAGTCGAGGCCGGAATTTGCGTCGATCACCGCCTGCAGGTCTTCTGGCAAGCTGTCATACTTTTCCTTGTTCATCGCGAGCACAAACGTCAGCGTATAAAGTCCCTTGCCTTCAAACTCTGTGTGGTTGTCCACAAGTTCCGGAATTTTCAGCGCTGTGGTGACCTCCCAAGGGATGGTCGTGCCATCAATCACACCTTTTGACAGCCCTTCCGGCACCGCAGGAACGGGCATGCCAACGGGCGTCGCGCCAGCTTCGGTCAGCAGGGCGTTGACCAGCCGAGAACCGCCCCGGATTTTCATGCCCTGCAAGTCGGCTGGTGTCTCGACCGGATCAGACGTATGGAACATACCCGGTCCATGCACCCACGTGCCCAAAATCTCGACGGACGCAAACTCGGTTTCTTCCATATGCTCTTCGAACATCTTCCAATAAGCACAGGACGCCTCGCGTGCGTTTTCCACCATGAAAGGCAGTTCAAAGACTTCTGTCGATGGGAAGCGTCCGGGCGTATATCCCACCACCGTCCAGACAATATCCGCAACCCCGTCAATTGCCTGATCCAAGAGCTCTGGCGGCGTTCCACCCAATTGCATGGACGGGAAACGATCGATCTTGATGCGTCCGTCAGAGGCCGCTTCAACCTTGTCGGCCCAGACATCAAGGATGAGTTTCGGAACGTTGGCCTGCGCCGGCAGGAACTGGTGAAGCTTCAGCGTCACGTCCTGTGCCAGTGCGCCAGACGCCATAAACGCCGTAGCTGCTGTCGCTCCCAAAAAGTGCTTTAAGGATTTCTTCGGGGCCATTTGAGTTTCTCCAGTTGACTGATTGCCACAACTCACTCCACGCGGCAATTGAAGTAAATGCGCGTTTTGTCATGTTTAAACAAACATCAAGCAAACGCTTGGGAATGTTAATCATCACGATCCTCAAAAGTGTCAATAGGTCCCTGCGGATCATCTGTTGGGCGAGGAAGATCTGTTGGTTGATTTGGACTGCTCGGAGTTGGCGTCTGATGACTAGGGCTCGGCTGCATGATCCGAGCCGTTGCAGCCTGGGTCTGGCGCAAGCCGTGCAGACTGGCGTTCGGTTGCTCCCAAAGTTCCAAAAGACCATCTCGTCGCGTGCTCATATCGTCGTCGAGATCGGCTTCGCGCAGCGCGCGCACAATGCGCGATGCGCGGGTTCCCTGATTGGCAATCCAGTTGACTGCATCTGGGTCCCGTCTGAACCGGTCTTCCGAGATCGGCTTGCCATTTTTGTCCAGAACTTCGCCTTTCGTATTGGTGTCGGGCACGCCGCTGGAATGCAGGCCAACAACCTCCCACATTCTGTTCATCACCGGCGCGCCGGAGCTGCCCTTAAGCGTATCGCAGGTGTGCCAGAAATAGGGATCCAGCTCGGTCTTGTCTTCAAGGTAAATCAGATGGCCATTGTGCATCGTAACGCGGCAAGGCAGGCCTTGAGGATAATGGATGACGTTAAGCGGGTCACCGTGAACCGCTTTCCCCTGTGCTTCGATCAGCGGCAAATACCCGTAATCTGCCACTGTCGGCGCATCTTCAGGCGGGTTCTCACGCGGATCATGCACTGCGATTACCGTCAGATCGAGCTTTTCATCGGTGAAAAAGAAGCTTTTTGCATCGCAGCGCAAAAAACTGAAATAACGTGCATCAGGCGTATAAAAACACTCCACGTTTCCGCACACGATCTGACATAAGTCGGCATCTGCCTGCGACCGGATCACGTGGTTATTGGTCATCATCAGATCTTTACCCACGAAAAACCCAGTTGCGTTTTTCCCGTTTGGCTTTTTGATCTGAACAACCATCCGGCGTACGAGCATCCCGATTTCAAAGGTTTCTGCGGTCAGGATGTCTCCTGTATTGCCGATCATCTGTTCGCGCGGATCAAAAGCCGCGAAGTCAGCCGTCACAGCTTTCTCAGGCTGGTGTCGGACCAGCGTTTTGGGATCACGGGTGTCGGTGCCGGACCCTTTTCCAAGCGCCGTTTTGATTTTTACGTCTTTTGCCTCGTCTCTGATGCGACGAAAAAGATCAGCTTGCTCCGAATATTTACCCTTCTCAAAATCTTCAACCAGAAGTGCCATAACGTCCTCATCAAAAAATCGATCAAAAAGATGTTTTATGCCATATTAGCGTAAGAATTCAATTTTCAGGAGAAATTTCGTGACCGACACAAGCGACAAGATTTCAATAGAAGAGTGGGAAGCTCTGGTGGACAGTGAATTTACGACGGATGCGGAATTGCTGACCTACTCCCGCGTCGTTTCGGGCCAATACGGCTTTAATCTCGGGCTGGAGCCCGACCCGGATCGTGTTGAAGTTCCCAAAGAATGGTATACCGACGAAAATGCCATGCGCATGGCGAACAATCGCGAGCGGCGAAAGCGCGAGCGCAAGTTCGAAAAACGTATCAAACAAGGCGACACCTCGCCCGTGATCGTGACGGAAATGGACAGCTGGGGTCAGTTCCCTCTGCTGATCCACGATGTCGTCGATTACCTCAACGACAATGGCTATAATTGCTGGTCCATGGGCGCAGCAGGCGACACAGCCAGGAACATGGTATACGGCCCGATGACACGCGGCGGCCAAGAATACATGCTCGGCCTGAACGATCAAAAGTCGCTGGCCCGCGCGTTTGTCTTCTCAGCCGCTGGAAATGACATTATCGGCGAAGACCCGGACACAGGCGTTCCTACGCTTAGCGGCCTGGTGAAAGACTTCAACGGCGATGTGCATGACGTGGCCGGCCACATCAACCATGGTGCTGTCGCCAGCCGCCTGGCGGAATTGAGCACAGCCTATCAGAGGGTCATCGACACCATCAGATCGGATCCTGCATTCCGCTGCCTCCCCATCATTATACATGGATACGACATTCCTTTCCCTTACCCCTGGGACAGCAAGGATCGGCGCACACCGGTTTATGTGTTGGGCAAAGGCGACAAATGGCTCGGTAGTGTGTTCAAAGACAAGAAGATCCCGAACGATCCGTTGGGGCGCGCGATTCTCGTTGAATTGATAAATTCCCTATACGAAATGCTCTATGACCTTGCTGGAAACTCGCGCAAATCTCATGTCTGGGTCGTGAACTGTCGGGGCGCATTGCCGAAAGTCACGGATTGGAATGATGAAATCCATGGTACAACCGCTGGCTATGCCAAGGTCACCGGTCGTTTTCTGGGTATCCTGAACCATGCAATCAAACACGCGGAAAATGTATGACCTGTACCCACTTGCCACGTGGTCACCAGCATAGAAAAAGGCCGCCTCAGGGCGGCCTTTGAATTGACCAAACGAAATGTTAAACGATGTCGTAGAAGGGACGATCTTCGTCGGTCGCGGTGCCATCAATGAACGACATCGCGAGGTTGAAAGCATCTTCTCCAACCTGCGCGCCAAGATCACGCCCTTCAACGTCCCCTTCGAGAAAATGAATCCCGCCGAAAAGACGCGACTCGCCCGCTTCATCAGCTGCAGCTGAAAATGTATCCCAAGACAGCGTGATTTCTTCCAGTGGAACACCCTGTTCAAATTGCGTCGATCCCGGCGCGAAGGTTACAGAGCCACCGAAGTCATCGGACCCAGTAAAGAGCCGCAGCACTTCCGCACCCGCGGCTGAAAATGCCGAATGCCCGGATGTATATTCGGCAAAGGGCGGCGAAGGATCCGTTTCGGGTCGTTGGAAGGTGACAAAATTTTCCGCCAAAATCGTTTGCGTGCCACGCCCGATGCCATCGTCGTTGAAGCCGCCAAAAGCTTCGATGACATAGCCGAATTCATTGGTGTTCTCGTCAAAGCCTTCCTCTCCGATCAGCCCCAGTTCGCCAAGATCGCGGATCACGCGTACAGGACGCGCATAATCATAAAACACCTTGGCTTCCCACGTGGCTATTCCAGCGTCCATGACAGCATTTGACATCGCCAGAAACAGTTTTGCGTCCGTGTCGATGTCGTGATCATCACGCGCCGAGACGAACTGCGCAAATGCCATGAACGTTCCGGGCGGGAACGCTGTACCACCTCCGTCCTCCCAGAACTCCGCGATGATTTTGCCTTCGTCATCAAGAGCGGCGGAATAGTCGATCACCTCCAAAGCCTGATTGATAAAAGCTTCGTTGATGACTTCGCCGATCAGATCTTGCGAAACGTCGATGACGTCCCCCTCCGCAACAGGGACGCCACCAATAACGCCATCGGACCCCAGCTTGATTTTTCCTGCATCGAAATCAAGTTCCGCGTCCGCAAAGGCTGCCGTAAAGAAAGTTTCAGGCGCATTTGGGCGTACAGATGAAAAATCGGTTTCGCCGCCCACACCCTCCGCAATCGCAAAACTCTCGACTTCAAGCCAGTGCGCCGTCAGAAAGCTCTGTTCTGCCGGCGGCGTTTCGGGATCAATTGGTACGTTTTCCGGCGTCCAGCGAGTGATGTCATTGATCTCTTCCGGTCCGGGATTGAAAGGAATGTAGCTGGTCGTATCGGCATAACCGCCGGACTGGTTTGACCCGTCATCGCCGCGCAAAGCGAGCAGGTCTTCGGCGGCGTCGATCCCGATCTGGGCGGCGAGCGAACCGTCGTCAACCATCGAATATCCCAGACGTTCGGTCATGACCGTCTCAAAAAGCGCATCCTGGTCGGGAAAGAGGTTGTGCAAGACCGTCAAAGCCGCGTAGCTCATGGCCTTGGCTTTGTCTTGGGCCCCGCCAGTGGTTTTCGCGTTATCACCTTGAGCATCGAATGAGACACGCACGGCAGTCGCGTCGTACGATGACCATGCATCATACATTGCGGTGTGCATCATGGCGTAGGCCCGCGATGCGATGGTCGGTCCGGCAGGTTCGGAAGAATCGATGACGGCCTGCTGCACTGTCCTGTCCCAGATCACGCTCACAGTCGGATCGGGGTCATTTATCGTCACAACCTGTGTTCCACCGCCAACCTGAATGTAGGGAATTTCTGCGTCAAAAACTGCGCGCATCTCGCTTTGCGTGAAACTGCGATCGCTGAATTGGATGGTCTCGAAGCTTTCGACCGTCATCGTTTCGCCTGAGAAGCGGTCTTTAAAGACAAAACCATCTTCCAAAGCTTCAATATCAACCCCGCCCGCTTCGAAATTCAGCGTGAGCAAGTCGCGCCCCAGACCGCCATCGACATGTGCAACAAGTGAATCAAGGGTCAGTTGATCACGTCCGCGACCCATATCAACGTACTGGGCACCTGCCTTTAGAGTAACGTTGTCTGCGCCCCGTCCGGCCTCAACGCGAAAAACAAACTCCTCGGCAACCATAGTATCGCGACCGCGCCCGAGATCGACAAAACCGGTGACGGACCATATCTCAAGCATGTCTGCGCCACGGCCAAGATCAACGAAGAGGCTGGGCGCCTTGATCACTATATCATCGGGTCTGCCGAACGTGTTCACGTACCAGGTCGGGTAGTCGATAATCGCGCTATCACGGCCAGGCGAGCCGAAGTAGAAGGGAAGTTGGAACGAAAAGCTTGAAAATTCGATATTACCCAATGGGGTCACATCCCGACCCCACGCAAAGCGATTAAAAAACATCGCAATATCCTTTCAAAACAGTAACTTTTAAGACAAACAAACGGGTCTGTAATACGCCCGCACTACGAAAATTGCTGTATTGGGTATTTAAATTAAAGTGCTAGCACTGTGCGGAGTCTCGTAACACTTGGCAAGGTTCAATCTCGGAAAGCAGTGCCAATCGTTCCGGCCAATACCGAAGCTGCACAAATGGTTGGCTTGTCAAAGACAGAGTGGCTCGGATATCCACTTCGTAGCTTGCGCGGATGAAAGACGGACGGTGGCAAAACCAAAACACACTGAAGTGGTGATCGACGCAATAATGACGCGGATCGAAAGCGGACAGCTTTTGCCAGGGGCGCAAATTTCGGAAAAGGAATTGATCGACACCTGTGCCGTTTCGCGCACACCGGTGCGGGAGGCATTGATCCAACTGGAAGCGGACGGGCTTGTTGTGCGCAACTCCCGCAAGGGTGTCAGCCTTTTCCACCCGACGACGGACCAGTTTCTTGCCATACTTGAAGTGCACGCAACGCTTGAAGCACAAGCCGCGGAACTCGCAGCACAACGCATTTCACCGCTTCAGGCAGACACATTGTATGCAACATCTGCAGCCTGTGATGCGTTTGCCAACGCGCCGGACCAGAAAGCGCATACCGGATATTTTGAACTCAACATGCATTTTCACGCAGCAGTCGCGGAGGCGTCCTGCAATCCTTACCTCGTTGACATGATCAAGCTAAACGCGCGCAAACTGATGGCACATTATCGCCTGCGGTATCGGACACCGGGCACGATTGAAACGTCGGCCCGCGAGCACAACGAGATCATGACTTGCATTCAGGATCATGACAGCGCGGCCGCACGAAAGGCTATGCTGGCGCATTTCAATTACGAACGTGAAACGGTCATGCACATGATTGCGTCTGTCGGCTGATCATGTCGCCGCTTCAAAAAACCGCGCGATAGACTCGGCAAATCGCGCCGTTTCGGCTTTTCGCGTCAGCGACGTGTGCGCTTGATCGACCACTTCGACAGGCAAAAGGTCGGAATATTCCTCTACAAGATCCAATACAAAATCAGGCGTCATCTCGGGATGATTCTGCGTTGTGTAAACGGTATCAGCAATCGCAAAGCCCGCCACCGGGCAGTGTTCTGATGTGAACACAACACGCGCCCCTTCAGGCAGTTTCGTGACGTGTTCGATATGCGCCCCGTATTGTAACAGTGTATCTTGCGTATCCAGCCACGGGACGTCATCCACAACCGACATTTCGATCAGACCAAAGCCCCAGCCCGCCGCGTTTTCTTCGACCTGTCCGCCGAGCGCGAGCGCAATCGCCTGATGACCGAAGCAAGCACCAAAGAGCGGCGTTCTTGCATGGTGCAAGAAACGAATCTCCTGCATGAGGCGCTGCATCCATGGCTTGTCTTCACGAATGGACGCCGGGCTTCCCGTAATCATAACACCATCGAAATCCGAGGTATCTTCGGGAAAACAGTCGTCTTTGACAGCAAAGGAACTGACGCGCCAATGCGGTCTTACGTTTTTGATAAGCCGGGCAAATTTTTCCCCGTCTTTTGGATGTCTTTGGGCGAAATCACTTTCGTCTGTGTTCGTCACCAGGATGGCAAGGTGCATTTTTCTCTCCACTGGTGAGATTATATGTATATTTATAGATTTCTTTTGTATATTAAAGATGAAATTTCGCGGGAGCTGCAGCTACCAATGACAGTCTGGACCCCAACCGACGACGGGTATGCCGATTTGGCCAGCCACGACACGTTCACGGCAGGTGCTCCGCATAATACGTTCAAACGGCTACGGGACACCGACCCTCTGCACTGGACTGATTGGACCGACGGCAAAGGGTTCTGGTCGGTGACGCGACATGCGGACATTCTTGAGTTGAACCGCAATACGGCAGTTTTTTCATCAGAACATGGCATCCGAATGGAAGATCAAAGCCCTGAAGAAGTCATCGCCCGGCGTACTTTTCAGGAAATTGACCCTCCTGAACATATGAAAACGAGGATCAAGCTGGCGAGAGCATTCTCAAAGGCTGTGATCGAAGACTTCCATCAGGACATTCGTGATCTTTGCGTGGAAATCCTTGATCAGGTCCTCAAGGAAGAAGAGTTCGACGCCACCCGTCGCATTGCGCGCGTACTTCCAATGCGAATGTTGGGCCGGATTATCGGAACCCCGGATGAAGACCTTCCCTGGCTGGTGGAAAAGGGCGACGCGCTGATCGCCAATACGGATCCGGATTTCACAGATCATGTGCTCGACCGGATGACGACAGACGAATACCGGTTGATGCCCTTCAACTCACCGGCGGGTGCGGAACTCTATGCCTATGCCAGGGAGATGATGGAGAAAAAAAAACGCACTGGCGACACGAACGGCGTCTTGCACATGATAATGCAACCTAGTGCTGACGGATCTTGCATTTCAGAGACTGAGTTCCGCAATTTCTTCTGCCTTCTTGTCGCTGCCGGAAACGACACGACCCGCTACTCGATTGCGGCAGGCCTGCAATCGATGTGCCATCAGCCCGAATTGCTTGCGCAAATGAAGGCTGGCGGCGATGTCTGGGACACCGCTCCAGACGAGATCATCCGCTGGGCAACACCAGCCTTGTACTTTCGCCGAACGGCAATGTCTGACTATGAGATGCATGGCAAGACCATCAAAGCGGGCGACAAGGTGCTGTACTGGTTTTCCTCTGCCAACCGCGACGAAACGGTCTTTGAAGACCCGTTTCGCGTCAACCTGTTCCGCATGCCAAACAAACATATCTCTTTCGGCCAGGGTGGTCCACATATCTGCCTAGGGATGTGGCTTGCCAGGCTTGAAGTGCGCATCCTCTTTCAGGAACTTGCCAAGCGTATCTCAAGCATCCAAGCCACCGGCCCGCATGAATTCCTGCGATCGAATTTTGTTGGCGGCATCAAGTCGCTGCCTGTCCGGGTCGAGCTCAACGGGCCGCACAAAACGCCAACACCTCAACTGGGAGAAAACCATGGCTGAACGACTGAGGGCAATGTTCTGCGACCACCTGAGCATCATGCGCGGAAAATACTTGCCGGCGTCGAAAATCCGGGACGACGCAACGCGGTTCTGCCGCTCCACGTTTGGCGTGCATTACGACCGCGACCTGCTGCCCTCCCCCGGATCCATGATGCTGGAGGGTTTGCCGGATATGGAGCTGCACTGGAAGCACGACGAAATCCGCGATGGATGGGAACCGGGTACAAAGGTGGTCATCGGAGATCTTTACGATCAAACGGGTACTGCTCTGGGTCTGTGCCCGCGTGGCGCCCTGAAACGAGCCGTCGCAGCCTGGGAGGAACGTGGTCTGACGCCAAAGGTGGGGATCGAGTTAGAGGCCTATGCCTTTATTCACAACAACGATGGCGCATTGATCCCTTACAACAGTCGCGGCGCGGTGGTTTACGGGACCGGCCCGTTTACAGACCCGCTCGGTTTCAACGATCGGATTTGGGAGATGGCCGATCAACTGGACTTCCACCTCGACATGATCACTGCGGAATACGACACACCGCAGTTTGAATACACGCTGACTTTTGATGATGCCGTCAAGGCTGTGGATGATATTGTACTGTTCCGGCTGATGGCGCGCGAAGTTGCCTATCACGCAGGGGTGATTCTGACATTTATGCCCAAACCCATTCCGGAGACCGGCGGATCAGGCATGCACGTGAATTTCTCTTTCGTCGATGACAGCGGCCGTAACGCCGTCGCCAGCGCTGGTGGTGGCGGGCCGGACAACCTCAGCGATCTAGCACGCGGCTGTATTTCGGGCCTGCTGGAACATCATAAAGGACTTGCGGGTCTGATTGCGCCAACCGCGAGCTCTTACAAACGCCTGCAACCTGCATCTTTGTCCGGCTACTGGAGGAACTGGGGCGGCGATCACCGAAACGTCACGACGCGCATCAGCTCTGAAGGCGGCGCGAAGGCCCGGTTGGAACACCGGATGGCCGATGCCTCCGCCAACCCGCACACAGCCGTCGCCGCAGTTTTGCAGGCCGCTTTGCTGGGTTGCGATCACGCTCAGCAGCTTCCCGCGATCGAATCCGGCGACGGGTTCGAGAGGACAGATGCGACAGAGGGCACGGCCACCGACCTCAGAGCAGCCATCGCCGATCTGGACGCGGACCAAACTTTGTGCGCCGCAGTCGGCGATCTTCTGACCGCCAACCACATTTTCATGAAACTGCAGGAAGTCGAAAAGACAGCGTCACTGGACGATGATGCACTCCGCGATTTCTACATCTATTACGTGTGAGGATTGGACATGCAGGTCACCTGGACCCTTGCCGATGGCTCGACTCAATCCGCCGAAGTTCAGTCAGGCACCAACATGATGGAGGCCGCGGTTTCCAATGGCATCAACGGTATAGCTGGAGAGTGCGGCGGTTGCCTTTCCTGTGCCACCTGTCATGTGTACGTCGCACCAGAATGGTCTGACCGGACGGGCGCACCGGATGATTTTGAGGATGCAATGCTGGATGCAAGCGAAGCGATCCGGTCCGACACAAGCCGACTGTTTTGCCAGATCATTGCTGACGATAGACTGGATGGGTTGCATCTTACAGTCCCGGCGATTTAGCCGGGGCAATCACCCGTAAGCCTGACTGGCCAGACCAAATAGCTTTGCTGTCGCTTGCTCGGATACTAAGGGCAAGGTGCCTTTGACCATAGCGGTGCCTCCCCCCGCGCGCTTTAGTCCAAGCTCCTGCAACCACGCGCTCAATCCCAACCGGGGGTTTGTATCTACGCGCACAAAACCGCCTTTCAACTGCTTGATTGCGCACAGCACCAGTGCCTTTGCTGACCGAAGATCCGGTGCCACGATAGGGCCAATCACGTGGCCGCGACCAGCGCGCCTCAACAAGGCATAGGCTGAAAGAACTTCGCCCTCAAACGCGCCCAGAATAACTTGGCCAGAACTGATCTCACGCAAAAAGTGCTCTCTTGGCAAACCCGTTGCGCTTTGATCCAGTTGAGCCGCTTCGCCAATCTCGCTTGGGTCCAAAATACGAACCGGCAAATCGCTCTCAGGCAAAACCTGCGGAACATCGGCTTGCAACTGGTGAATGGCGCACACAGCTTTAAACCCGAGCCGCGCATACCCCCGATGTGCCATATCAGTTGCACAAAGTGCGACCGTCCGGTTGCCGATCCGAGCCAACGCTTCAGACACCAAACGCCCGCCAAGCCCCTCGCTGCGATGGTCCTTTTCCACAATAACCATGCCAAGCGTCGCGTGATTGGGATGCGTCCACCACATGATCGTCCCAACCAAGGTGTCGCCATCCATTGCGACCAGTCCATCGCCAAGCTCAAACATCTGGCGCCAGTCTTCCGGCCGGTGCGGCCATCCCTCATTCTGCGACAGACCACGCGCCGCACCAAGGTGGGATGCGGTGAAGGAAGACAGTGAGGTCATTGGATCGCTTTCAATTTTGAATTCCCTGTGGGACCAGCTGCACAGATTCGTCCGCCGAATGCAAAAGCGCCCGTAGTACCCCTTTGCAAAACTAAGCTGTCTCACGCTACTCGCAGAAGATTTCCTGCCATGTCATGTTAGGTAGCTTTTCAACGATCTCGGAGCCAATCGTGTTTCTGAAGGTGCGGCCACCGCGTTCTTCAACCGTCACCGTCAGGCTGTGGATACCCACTGCCAGGTCAGCAGTCAGATCGGCTGTCCAAACGTGTTGTCAGGCGTCCATAGACAACCAGCTGTCCAAAGGCCGCGCAAGGCCTTCGCACGCGTTGTCGCGAAACTCCTCATATCCGTTGTTGCCAGTGGCCGAGACCATGGCGCGACGGGTGTCACTGAGCTGGCGTTAGACGGCAAAGCGATCAGAGGCTTCGATCAAGCGTTCCTTAGCTTCGCCCTTATCCGGTTCGACCGTCATCACTCCGTCAAGCTTTCATTTCACGAATTCCCAAGACTTCTCACGTCTCTGCGATCTGGCCTTCTGAATGCTTGCCGGACGCGGGAACTAAGGTAGATAAGCGATCACTGGGAATTTTTCCCATCATCAATGAAGCGTATAATAGGAGATCTCCATGGCCGAGCTTCGGATCACTGTCAGAAATACTTCAGAAACCGGCGGAACCTTTACGACGCCCTTTTACTTTGGCTTTCACGACGGCAACTTTGACCTGTTTGAAGCTGGCGAAGCTGCCTCACCCGGCCTCGAAGCGCTGGCCGAAGACGGCACCTTTGGTGCGATTGCCGGAGAAAGGCTCGCCGTATCACCGGACAGCCAGGGTCTTGTCGTTGCGGGAGCCGGCGGCCCGATTGCAACGCAGGAAATCACGTCAAACACAATTTCTGTTGACGGCAGCGTCAACACTCAGGTCAGTTTTGGCGCTATGATCCTGCCATCAAACGATGCCTTTGTGGGAACAGACGATGCTCTGGCACTTTTTGACGCAAACGGCAAATTTACCGGCGCGCAGACCGTGGTTTTTGAAGGCAGCGATGTTTATGACGCCGGCACGGAAGTGAACACCGAGCTGGATGCTGCATTCATTAACCAGATGGGTCCCAACACCGGCGAAGACGAAAATGGTGTGATCGAGTTACACCCCGGGTTCAACGGGTCGGCCGGAAATCCTGATGGTGAAGGCGACCAGATCATTCTCGGCGGCACGAATGCCTTTGGCGCGGAAATCGACGAGGTCGCTGCAGACTTCACATTGCCGGGTGCACAAATCGCCGTGGTCCACATCAACACCGTTGTCGAACGTCAGGGCAGCGACAAACGCGACTTTATTTTTGGCGGGCGCGACGACGACATTGTCGACGCCGGCGCGGGCGCAGACATTATTTTTGGCGGCAGAGGCTGGGATGTGCTGAACGGCGAAGATGGCAGAGACAAGATCTTTGGCGGCGCGGGCGACGACATTATCAATGGCGGTAACGGTCGAGATTTTATCAACGGCGGACGGGACAACGACATTATACATGGTGGCAATGGTCGCGATTTCATTAGCGGTGGAGCGGGCGATGACTACGTGAACGGTGGGGCCGGACGCGATTATATCAACGGAAACCGTGGTGACGACGTGCTGAGCGGCGGCACGGGCAATGACGACGTCCGTGGAGGTTTCGGTGACGACGTATTTGTTTTTGCGGCGGGCGACGGCCACGATGTCATCAAAGACTTTGACCGACGTGGCGATGACCAGATCGCACTCGCGATAGAAGGTATCGACAGTTTTGAGGACGTTTACGATGCGGCAAGCTGGCACAAGCGCGGGGTGGAACTCGACTTTGGCTCCGATGGCAGCATCTATCTGGAAAACGTATCACTCAGCAGCCTGACTGAAGACGATTTCGTTTTCGTTTGAATGGCTTTGCGGGCGGGGAACCCTCTCCGCCCGATATCGCCCACAGAACGAAAATCGAAAAATCTCCAGAAAGGGATTTTTTCCCATGTCCCCTAGAATGTATGGTATCGGTCGACATGAGCGGAGGTGCGACAGGCTTGAACAGATACGACGACGACAAACTGAAGGCGACGCTGCGCGCTGTACTGTGGCCGCTTGCAGATTTGATGATCAACAGCGGCATAACGCTGTCAAGCGCAACCGAACTGCTGAAACAGGTGCTTTATGACACCGCACAGGCGCGCAAGGACGGACAGGTGAGCGACAGCGAGGTCAGCCTGCTCACCGGATTACATCGCAAGGACGTCCGCCGCTTTCGGGAGGACAATTCAGAGCCTGCGAGGGTCTCCTTTGCAAACGTATCGGCACGTCTCATTGCGCACTGGACGTCAGACCCAGCCTATCTGGATAAAGACAATCGACCACGCGCTTTGCCAAGAACCGCACAGAGCGGCCCCAGTTTCGATGCGATGGTTCAGCAATTGCGGTTCGACCTGCCATCGGGAACCATACTCGCGCATTTGACGGATACTGGTCTGATCGAAGAAGAGGCAGGGGGGCACCTGGTACTGCGCGCGAGCGCTTATGTCCCACTGCCCGGAAGTGCCGAGATGCTCTCTGCTTTCGAAAAGAACATCTCGGCTCATTTGCGCGCGGCAGTGGACAATTTGACCAATGAAAGTGACCCGCATTTTGAACGAGGATCGCATTTCAACAAACTGTCAGCAGACTCTGCGCGGATACTGGACACTCTGGCCCGTCAGCTCGCGCAAGAACAATTGGCGGCGTTCAATGCTGAGGCAAAGAGACTACAGGCACAGGACATGGCGCAACCATCTTCCACGCACCGCGTGTCGTTCGGAAGCTACATTGTCCAACAAAATCTCAAGCCCGGGGAGACCAGCAAAAAATGAAGCGCTTCGTGATATTGGCGAGCTGCCTTTTTGCTTTGACGACTTTCGTCGCGCTGGCCGCGGATGAGAAAAACGGTGATGACGATGTTGAGGCAGGCACGATTGGTACCGGGATCATGGGCGAGATCACCGGCCTTGGCAGTATCCACGTCAGTGGCGTGCGCATCGCACTGCCGCAGAACCTTGTGCTTAGAGCGCCTGATGGAACTGTCAGACAAGCTGGCGCCGTAAGCGCTGGAGAAACCGTTGTTGTGGATGCTGTGCCTTCGCAGGATGGGCTAACGGCAACGCGGATATCACATTTTCATCCGATCGTAGCGCCCGTTGAAAGCATCAGCAGCGACCACCTCCGTTTGCTTAGCCTAGATATTGATATCGCGGGGCTGTCTGCGAACGGTCTGGCACCGGGCGATTGGGTCGCCGTCAGCGGCCTTTGGCGCGACAACACATTGGTTGCATCGCATCTTCGACCTATGGCCGCACAAAAGCAGATCACCGTGAACGGGACATACAGGCTCGACGGAAACGGCCACCCGAAGATTGGCCCGTTTCATCTGGATTCACCCGTGGATGCCCGCGTTGGAGATCACCTGCGTGTCTCCGGAGACTGGATGCCTGAAGGTATGTCGATCCGGGCGCGCGACGTTGACAGTGGGCTTTTCGCGCTGGACCAGCAGCAATTGCTGGTCGAAGGCTACATGTCGCAACCAGATGCAAATGGCACCTACTTTATCTTCGGATCCGGTACGATCTTTACCACGGAAGACCCAAACATGCGTGTTCCGTCAGAGCGCAGCGTGTTTTGCGTCCACCTGGGACCGCAACCCTCGTTCACGCAGCTGCTGTCTTTGAGTATGTCCAGAACGGACCGGCTGGACCTGCTTGAACAGTTACCCGTTGATACGACGATTTTTGACAATTTGAACGGGGGCTGCGGCGCAGCAAACTGAAAGTCCGCGAAGTTTGTCCCGGATCGGCTTGATAAAGTTCATCTGCAAGCACCCAACTCCGTTTAGCCCGCGTCTCAGGCTACAGCGCTGCGGGCGCAACTTGCGAGGTCCTCCAGGATCATGTCAGAAGCCATTGTGGCCAGCATCATGGTCGGTGCGTTTGTGTTGCCTGACGTGATGTTCGGAAACGCCGATGCATCCACGACGCGCAAGCCTGCCAATCCGTGTACCTTGAGCCGGTTGTCGAGTACGGAGTTTGACGCGTCAGCGCCCATCCTGCAGGTGCAACTAGCATGAAAGACCGAGCCCGCCGTGTTGCGAAAATGCGTGAGCAGCGCTTCGTCATCAAAGCTGTCAAAACTCTCAGTGTAACACGCCTTCGTCACACGTTTGAGCGTTGGCGTGCGCGCCAATTTTTGCAGCATACGCCCCGCTGAAACAGCAGCGCGCTGGTCCTCTTCCGTTACAAGGGAATTTGGCTGAATCAATGGCGCTTCAACCGGGTCAGAGGACGCGATCGTGACGCTTCCGCGACTGGTCGGACGGCTGGGTTGCGCGCAAAGCAAATAGCCCGGTGTGCTATCTATCTCAGCCTGACCGGCGTTGACGTTGTAAGAAGCGGGGTTGCAGTACACTTGTAAATCGGGCCGTGAAGCGTCCGGGCGCATCCGAACAAACCCGCTGCAATGATTGACCGGTACGGCCAGGGGTCCGGTGCGGTTGAACAGATACTGCAGTCCGGCCGCCATCTGACCAAGTTTATTGCCCAGGGCATTGTTCAACGTCGGTTCGTTCGATTTGAAATAGATCGTCAAAGCGAGATGATCCTGCAGGCCCTTTCCAACTTCCGGCAAGTGGTGGGCCGTGCAAATTCCATGTCGCGACAGCAGTGCATGATCGCCAATTCCGGACAATTGAAGGATCTTCGGCGAATTGATCGCACCAGCACTCAGGATAACCTCCTGCGACACATCGACAGCGATGCGTTGCCCGCCCTTTGAGTAGTGCAGGCCGGAAACGCGTTTGCCGTTGGTAACGAGCTTTTCGACATGCGCGTTCTTTACGATACGCAGGTTCGGTCGCCTGGACACAGGCCGCAGGAACGCATCCGCGCTGGACCATCGCCGACCACGGCTGACCGTGCTGCGCATAAAAGCGAGTCCCTCGGTCGCCCCGCCGTTCATGTGCTGTAACACCGGCCAGCCCATCTCTCGCGCTGCGGACAAAAAGTGTCGCGAAAAAGGATGCATGTGCTTTTGCAAATCACTGACAATGACGGGGCCAGATCCTTCGCCTTGTTGCTTTCCATCGGGTCCCAGCTGCGTTTCCATCGCCTCAAAAGCAGCGCGCACCGCAGTCCAGTGCCATCCAAGCGCGCCGGACAAGTGCCAGTCATCAAAATCATGTGGCAACCCGCGCACATAGGCCATCGCATTTATCGAACTGGACCCGCCCAGCACCTTGCCGCGGGGAAAATAGGCAATGCGCCCGTTCAATCCCGGATCGGGCTCTCCGGAGTAGCACCAGTTGACGTTGCGATCCGAAAAGGTGAAGGCGTAGCCAAGCGGCGTTTTGATCCAGAACCGGTTGTCGGACCCCCCCGCTTCGACCAAAAGGACTTTGATGGCAGGATTTTCGCTGAGCCGGTTGGCCAGTACGCAACCGGCGGAACCCGCTCCGACAATCACAAAGTCGTATTCAGCCGTTTCCAATGCAGAATCCCCGACAAAAAGGCGCGTTCAGACAGGGGTTATCACAAGTCTAATTTGACAATTCAAACAATGCCTATAGACCCATAGGGGTTAAATTCGTTGGGGGTAGGCCATGTCGCTACCGCATATCACATGGCTACGTGCTTTCGAGGCCGCCGCGCGCTACAACAGTTTTGCGTCTGCTGCCAAGGACCTGAACCTCACGTCCGCCGCCGTCAGCCAGCAAGTCCGCCTGCTCGAAAAACACCTTGGAGTTCAGTTGTTTCGACGCCTGCCACGTGGTGTTGTGCTTACGGACATCGGTCAAGCCTATGCGCAACCGATCCGCCGGTCTTTTTCCGATCTCGAGAAAGCGACCGACGATCTGTTTCGCACCAAGAAAAAGAAAACTGTTAAGGTCAGGGCCTCCATTTCAAGCGCCACGCTTGTGATTGCTCCATTGCTTGCGGATTTTCACACGCGGCATCCTGACGTATCCGTTGAACTTTCGACCTTCGTCTGGGCAGATCGGTTTGACATGGAAAACAGCGACGTTGACATTCGCTGGGGCTTTGGTGACTGGCAGGAACAATCCATTCAACATCTCGCTAACGAAAGTGCTGTGGTCGTGTGCAACCCGGCCTCAACGCCCGGAAAAACTGACGCTGACGGTATTCGGACCCTAGCGGCACAACGCATTTATCAGATCGTCGGGCGTGAAGCCGATTGGCGAGACCTGTCGGAGTACTTCAATCTGGAACTGCCGATGTCTCAAGAAATTGTCAGCGTCGATTCTTCCGTTCTCGCCCTCATGGCCCTGACAACTGCACCGGGTGCAACCATCGTTCTGGAGAATTTTGCGCGACACTACGTCCAGACAAATCAGTTGGTAACGCCCTTTGGCTATCGCCTTCCGGTCGCGCCCGCGCATTACCTTGTGCACCGTGATGGAGCACAAGACCGACCGGAAGTCGCGGCCTTCAGCGCCTGGATCCAGCAAGTCTACAAGGAATGGTCCGGGGTGTAACTGCGCACAAGAGCCGCAACTTTTTTGACCTAAACGGCCGAATAAACGCTTCTCGTCGTACTTATCTTTGGGCAAGGTCGCCAATGCAACCAATGATAGCGTTGTGTGAAGTAGGCCACAGTGCTTATGCTCAATAATTTGTATGCTATAGGTTGTCGGGGTGTGACTTTTGGTACTGCAATATGATTTCTGCCAAAACCACTGACTTTCTGGAGTTGGGCGTGGGTTTCCTGCGCGCAAAGAAATCGGTTTTGTTCGCCGACGTCGTCGATTTCGTTCGGCTGAGCGAAGCGGATGAGGAAGGCACGATTTTCCGCTGGGTGGCTTTCGCCGACGAAGTCGAGACGCGACTGGCAAGCTCGGGCAACGGGCGGCTGGTCAAGCGAATGGGCGACGGTCTGCTCGCGGTGTTTGACGATACATATGATGCGGTACTTGCGGCCAAAAGTATCCAGGACGCACTGTTCACAGTAAACGACTCGCTGGATGCCAAACTCCACATTCAACTTCGCATCGGTATCGACACGGGCGAAGTCTTGCACAGCGCAGACAACGACCTTTACGGCCAGCACGTCAATACCGCGTCACGCCTCGCAGCGGTCGCGCGGCCGGGTCAAACCGTTGTCAGTGCCCGCGTGCGCGATGCCTTGTCGAACGCGCCGGATACCGAATTCGAGGATCTGGGGCATTTGCATCTCAAGAACCTGGCGCAACCCATTCAAGCTTACCTTTTACGTCTGAACGGCAAAGCCTTGCGGGTGACCTCTCGTATCGCACCAGCTGATCTGTTGCCTACCATTGCGGTCATGCCCCTTGTGCCACAGGTGTCCTCGGACAATACAACCGTGTGGTCGAACCTTTTGACCGACGATATCGTCAGTGCGCTCGCCCGGTCCCGCGACTTAAACGTCATATCGCGCCTTTCGACAGCAAGCATCCGATCAAGCTTGCTCAACCTTCAAGAGCTGCGCGACCGTCTGGGCGCTGACTTCATTCTCTCCGGCACCTTTCGGCAGACCAGCAAGAACACCCTGATCGATCTTACCTTGGTGGAAACGCGCAAAGGGCTCGTCTTCTGGTCCCAGCACTTGGATTTTGAAACGGCGCAGCTGCTCCAGCGCAATACCATTTTCAGCGATTTTGCCAACACAATGCTGAATGCGCTGATCAACCGGGAAATGCAGCGCGCCCTGTCTGATCCGTTGCCAACTCTGGAAGGCTACGCCGCCCTATTTGCTGCTATGGCCTTGATGAACCGCCTTGCGCGGCAGGACTTTGATTTCGCGGGCGAGCTTCTGGACATGCTGATCGAACGTGTTCCAAACGCGCCGGCGGCCTTTGCGTGGAAAGCGCGATGGCATGTTCTCAAGGTCCAGCAAGGCTGGTCTGAGGACCTGCAATCCGAGGCGCGTCTTGCATTGGATTACACCGAACGCGCGCTCGACATCGATCCGCAGAACACGGACGCACTGGTGGCCGAAGGTTTCGTGCGCAACAACCTTCTACACGACCTCGACAGGGCCATGGGTCTTTACGACAATGTACTCGAACTGATGCCGAACGATGCCTCGGGCCGCGCGCTCCGGGCCGCGCTGCACACTTTTCGCGGCGAAGGGCCGCAAGCGGTACAGGATGCGGAACGGGCGCTTCATCTTGCACCGCTCGACCCAAATCGGTTCTTTTTCCAATCGATGGCAGCGGGCGCTAATCTTGCGAATGGGGATAACGAACGCGCCCTGACACTGGCCAGGAACTCTTTCCGGCTGAACCGGTCACATACCTCGACGCTGCGCGTCAAAGCGGTGGCTGAGTGGCGTCTCGGGCTGCGCGAGGACGGACAAGATACAATTGCAAAACTATTACGCAAGCATCCGAATTTTACTATCAGCTGGTGGAAGCGAAACTCACCGGCTGCCGATTTTGAAATGGGCAAAGAATTTGCGCGTTCACTCAAAGAGCTGGGAGTTCCAGAATAGAGTACGACGCGCTCCAGGGCTTTAGAAAGGAGCATATCATGTCGAATTCAGGTGGAGCCGGACCCGAGGGCGGTCTGGGCGGATTAGGTGGTCTGGGCGGATTGGGTGGCCTTGGTGGTCTGGGCGGTCTCGGTGGTCTGGGCGGTCTCGGTGGTCTGGGAGGCTTAGGCGGGCTTGGTGGCCTGGGCGGGCTCGGCGGGCTCGGGGGTCTGGGTGGACTGGGGGGCAGCGGAGACTCACCTCTGGCTTCAGGCGCACTGATCACAACACACGATGGGATCGCCGGTACGTGGGTCAAGGTCGCCGGTGGTGCGGTGAACCCGAACGATCAGGAAAACACCGATTATCTCGCGCGCCTGTCAGACTCCGTAAGAACAGCAATTTTCGGGTATGAAATCGGATCCCGCATCGGGTTCCATTTCGAGGCAGACGAAGCCCGCGTGTTTCACCTGCAGGCGACGGATGTATCACTACCGGATACACAATATGTACCGCTGATGGAGATGGTGCGTCCGACCCAGGATATCTTTGGCGAACAACTCACAATGGTCGCGAACTATGCGGACCTACGACCCGACCGCGCCAGCGAAATTATCGCGCAACTGGCAACCCCGCTGGAATTTCTGCGCGCAATAGCCTTTGTCGATCCGGCGCGCACGCCCCGCACTGTCGAATTGCTTGGCATGTCGCAATGGATGGCCAGTTACGTTGAAATGCGACTGAAATATGCGCTGGCGTGCAAGCGGCCGATTGAGTGGTCGCCGCAGATCCAGCCAATGATCTGGACGCCCACCCACGGCAGCTTGCCCAGCGGTCACGCGACCGAGTCCTTCTGCATGGCGCAAGTTCTGTGGTTGTTGCTGCGCGAAACGGCGGTTGCGCCCTATAGCGATGACCTTTGGGGTGACATGATGATGCGCGTGGCCTCGCGGATTGCAATCAACCGCACCGTGGCAGGCGTTCATTTCCCGGTCGACAGCGCGGCCGGCGCTGTACTGGGGCTCAACCTCGCGCAATATCTGGTGAAGCGCTGCAAGGGTGACGAGGTCAACGGCGGCTGGAAATTCGATGGCACCGAATTCAAAGACTCAAGCGGATCAGCTGAAAATCTCGATTTCAACTGGCGTGAGTACTACGACTTCAGCTCCGCCACGCCGGGTCTGAAGACCTCTGGTCTGCCGGACTGGGTCACGACGGTTGCGCCGGTCGCGCCATCGCTGGCTGATGCCGACTCTGCGCCTCTGCAGTGGTTGTGGACGCAAGCCAAGGCCGAATGGACGGACATCACCTGAACAGACCCGCAGTTAGATACAGGAGGCATCCATGACCCTCAAATGGAAAAAGCCTGACGACAAGTCGAACGAACGGTCGCTGAACCCGGCTGTCACCTTTCGTACCGAAGCCGTCAGCCGGATTATCGCCAATGACCTAGGCATAAGAGAAGACGATATTTGGTGGCTGGTTCTTATCGATCCAGCCATCAAACCAGCCGGAACAAGCGGCAATAAAGAAGACGAAGTCTACTCGATTAACGAAATTTACCTGATGGCAACCGAGGCCGGCTTTGCAGAAGATGTGGCTGTTCCGCCCGTCTATGAAAGAAACTTTCGGTCCGATCCCGCACCAGGGCCAATTTCTCTTTATGCGCGTCGAACATATATCCGTGCGGCAAACACACCCGACAACAAGTCAGGGATCAAATGGCTCGAAGTTGGTGGTGCGTTCCGACAAGACGAATTGACAATTCAAGATGAGCCATTTTCGCCATCTGAAACTGAAAAAGTGCCGGTGGAAGACGGAACTGTTGTCATGGCCGTCATCGACAGCGGCATGGCGGTTGGCCATGAATTGTTTCGCGAAACCGACGGCGGCATGCCGACCTCACGTATGGCTTATTACTGGAACATGGATGGCTCCGCCGTTGATACCGCGCCGCTGCCTCCGGGCAGTATCGAACCAACGTGGATCGGAAACGGCTGGACGGCTGTGGGCCTGACACACTGCCTTCGGGAAAATATGCACCAGGGTTTGCTGGATGACGCCGGTTTCTATGCGGCAATCGGAACCACGGATTGGGGGCGCCGTAAGCACACCCCTGTCGCGCACCGTCAGTCGCACGGCACCCATGTCATGGGGCTCTGTGCCGGTTACCCCAGCAACGACCAGGTTCTTTGTGGCCTACCCGGCAAGCGGCCCATAATTGCAGTCAACCTCCGGGCTGTAGACGTCCGCGACCCATCCGGAAACCTCTTTGTCTTCTGGCTGGAGCAGGCACTCGTCTATATCATCGACCGCTACAAACGGTTTGTGATTGGTGATGGCCCTGACAAGGGCAAACATCCTCCCTTGGTCATCAACTTCAGCTTTGGCAATTTCGCCGGGCCGCATGACGGAACCAGCCTGATCGAACGCCAGATTGACGCCGCTTTGCAGCAGGCGCGTAACCTGAACGTCAACAGCCAGTTCGTTCTGCCGGCCGGCAACGGCAACCAAAGCCGGTGTCACGCCCGCATTGAGCTGACAAGCTGCACGCCGTCACAAAGCCTGCCGTGGCAGGTTCAGCCTGCAGACAGGAGCGTTTCCGCCGTGCAAATGTGGTTGGATGACGGGGTTCATAATGACACCGTAACGCTAAAGATAAAAGGGCCGGGTGGCCTGGGCGAGGTTGATTTATCCAGCGCCGGCATTTTCGATCTCGCACTTTTGACGGATGACAGCAACAAGATCGTCGGCGTCGCATTTTATCTCAGCCCACTGCTCACCGACTTCGATCGCGGCTATTTCGGGGTCTACCTGTTCGCAACAGACAGCCCGGAAGACGTCGGACCTTTTGCCCCGGCCGGCGTGTGGGACTTGACGGTTGAGGCTGACGTCAAAAAGGGCACGATTGGTGCGCACTTTTGGATCGAACGGGATGAGACGTTGCCCGGATTCTTTGAATTCGGGCGGCAGTCCTACTTTAACGAGGCGAATTATGCCCGGTTTTACGAACCCGGTGTCGACGCGAACGCGCTTGACGACCGGTTAATCGGTGCACCGTTGAACTACGATCCGGCCAACAGCCCGGCACTGGTGCGCCGAACAGGGACGCTGAGCGGCTTTGCGGGGGGCGAAGACGCCATTCTTGTGGCCGGTTTCGTCGAAGCCTCCGACCCCAAAGCGTCACCCATGGCGCTATATTCCTCAACCGGTTTTGAGCTGGACGGCAGCAACGTCTACCCTGACACGTCAGCCCGCAGCGACGACAGCCCGCTTATGCGCGGGGTATTGAGCGCGGGTTCGGCAAGCGGATCCTTTGTGGCGTTGGATGGAACCAGCGTATCGGCACCTCAGGTCGCGCGGTGGGTGGCAGATCAGCTTGCCCAAGGGGATCCGGGCGGGCCCGTCGCCGTGGCGCTGGCTTCGGAAGCCATGGATCCGACGGATCCGTCAAATACCCGCAAGCCGCCCCCCGAGAGAACCGGCTGCGGGCGCATGCTGGACCTTCCACGGCTATTTGGCCAAAAACGCTGAAAAACCCTTTGACTTAGCTCCTTTGGGCGATGGGTCAGAACGCGCACGCAGCCGAAACGCGGACCATCCAGCCCGGTTGCGGGAGGTCCGTCGCGTGGTTGCGAAATTGCTCGTCAAGCAGGACATGGATGCCTGTGTGCACGATGTATCAAGGATGCTGCGGTCGGCGCGCAGCAGTGTTGCAAGGTTAACGGTAAGCCGTGCACGCATGCAGCGCGACATGCGCCCAACTGCTTCAAACTATCCTGACAGGACGGTACAGAAGTGTTGGTGTGACGGCACTCGCAACCTGCGGAGGCAACACTGGCGCTGCCGCTCAACCAACTTGTGGCTCCTCTTGCATCTTGTCTCTTGACGCGCTGGCTCCAAGCGCATTAGCTGGCGCCGATGGTTCTCGTCCGCATGTCGCTGGCGAGATGAAATGGGAACACGGTGCAGCAGGCCCACGTCCTGCCAAGTCCGTGACTGCCCCCGCAACTGTAAGCGGAGAGCGAACCCGATAGATCCACTGGGCGCATGCCTGGGAAGGTTCGGGAACGCCGTGACCCGCAAGTCAGGAGACCTGCCATCGCAACTGTAACCAACCCGGGCGGGGTGTCCCGGAGGGAGATGCTTATGTTTCACGCGACCCGCGTCGCGGCACGACAATGCCCTGCCATATCCCCGTCTCACAGGAGACGGCGATGCAAAACTGTACAACTCATCAAACCCGACGTTTTAGCGCATCAAATGGTCACTCCGCTCATGGTCTAGAGCTTTTTTCGGCCCGCATCCCCAAATTTGAGCCGTCATCATGATCCCGCGTACCATTTCTGAGGGGCGCAGAGTCTGCTTGACCGAGTTGAGTGTCAAAGCGTTGTGTCTGTGCGCTTTTGGCCTCGCATCTCTTTTGTGGCTCGCCATCTGGGCAGTGATGTAATGAGTACTGTCCTCAAAATCCACAATATGACACTTGGCCATCCCGGTCTGATCCTGTTCCGGAAGCTTTCATTGGATTTTAACGCGGGCGAGGCACTGGCCGTGCTCGGTGCGAATGGCGCAGGCAAAACCACCTTCGTAAAAGCTCTTTTGGGTTTAACGGCCCCGAAGTCAGGCACTTTAACGTGGCCCGCAGGGCGCCCACGCGACATCGGATATCTCGCGCAATCAACTGGCTTTGACAGCTGTTTTCCACTCCGCGTTCGGGACCTTGCCAGCATGGGTGCCTGGAAAGGACTGGGCCTTTGGGACGGTCTGGACGCGGACGCAAAAGCCCGCGTTGAGTGTGCATTGGATGATGTTGGGGTCGCGGATCTGGCGGACCGGCCCATCCACACGCTTTCGGGCGGGCAGTTGCAACGCACCCTCTTTGCCCGGGTCATATTGCAAGACGCGCCACTGATTCTGCTGGATGAACCGTTTGCCGCCGTGGATCAGAGCACGGAAGCCCATCTCTTGTTGATGATAGAGCGCTGGCGTGCAGACGGACGTGCGGTTGTGCTCGTCGTGCATGATTTGTCCTCTGCGCTGGATCATTGCAGTCATGCGTTGCTCCTCGGCGCGCAACAGGCCACGCATGGAACCGTTGACGAAGTGCTGACCAAGGAGAGGCTGGTCGCCCAGGGCTATCTGTCGGAGAGCCAGGCCACCTGGATATACCGCGCTGCATCAGGCGACACGGATGCTGCCCATGTTTGAGTTCTTTTCTGAAATGTGGAGCTACGCTTTCATACGACGCGCTTTTGTCGCAACGACCGTACTCTCGGTTTCCATCGCCCCTGTCGGGGCTTTCCTGGTGCTGCGCCGGCTGTCGCTGGCGGGTGAGGCTATGGCCCACGCCATAACACCCGGCATTGTCATCGGGTTTGTGACAGCCGGGTTGTCGGTGACGTCACTGCTTGTGGGCGGATTGATTGCAGGCGTCGGCGTTGCTGTTCTGACCGCTCTGCTGGCCCGCAAGACCATCCTGCGCAGCGATGCAAGCCTAGCGTCACTCTACCTGATCGCGCTCGCAGCCGGCATATTCATACTCTCTGCCGCCGGATCAGCGGTCCCACTCAAGAGTTTCCTCTTCGGATCGATCCTTGGCATCGATGACGCCTCACTGATGCTGGTCGGCGGTGTGGCAACCCTAACGCTTGTGTCCTTTGCGGTTCTCTTGCGACCGCTCATCGTAAGCACCTGTGATCCGGTGTTTTTTGAGGCGCAAACACGCAGGCCGTGGATTATCGAGCAGGCGTTCATGCTGTTGCTCGTGCTGAACCTGCTGGCAGCCTTCAAGACGCTGGGCACGCTTATGGCGGTGGGTCTTATGATCCTCCCGGCAACGTCTGCGCGCTACTGGTCCCACACCATTTCCGGACAGCTTGGTCTTGGGTTTGCCTTTGCATTGGCGAGCTGCTGGATCGGTCTCACACTCTCATACGTATTGCCCGAAACTCCGTCCGGACCCGCGATTGTTTTGGTCGCGGGCGGATTCTTCGTGATTTCGGCACTTCTGGCACCGCTTGGCTTCAACGGACGTTTTCGCGCGGCGTCATCTGCGAGCACTGCATCTTTTTC
This sequence comes from Pseudomonadota bacterium, assembly GCA_039191495.1. Lineage (GTDB taxonomy): Bacteria > Pseudomonadota > Alphaproteobacteria > Rhodobacterales > Rhodobacteraceae > Roseobacter. Next base: position 158,118 of record JBCCXN010000009.1, read on the forward strand.
CCAAACCCCAAACAAAAGGAAGATTCCATGACCTTTTTGAAAACCATCCACGCAGGCATAGCCACGACCTTGCTGGCGTTCGCTGCAGTCTCATCGACCGCACGCGCGCATGACGTGCAAATCGTGGCCAGCTTTTCAATTCTGGGCGACATGGTCGAGGAGGTGGTCGGCGAACATGCGTCGGTGATCACGATCGTCGGCCCTGACGCCGATGCCCACGTTTACCAGCCTTCGGTCGCAGATGCGCGTGCGGTGGCAGACGCGGACATAATCTTTGTCAACGGCCTGGGATTTGAAACATGGTCCGACACGCTGATTGCGGAATCCGACACTGCAGCAGCCGTACATGTGGCCACCGAAGGGATCGCACCGGTCGAAGTTGATGGAGAGACAGACCCCCATGCCTGGAACTCTCTGTCCAACGGTATAATCTACGTGCGCAACATCGAAACGGCTTTGTCCGACGCAATGCCCGACCATGCGGATGTCTTTTCGGCAAACGCCGACGCCTATATCGCCAGACTGGAGCAACTGGATGCGACCACGCGGGAAAAACTGGCCGAGCTGCCATCAAACCGGCGCACGGTTGTGACAGCGCATGACGCCTTCGGATATCTTGCAGACGCATATGGTCTGACCTTCCTCGCACCCGTTGGCATAGACACCGAGGCGGAGCCATCCGCCCAGGATCTCGCCGAACTTATCGATCAGCTCAAATCCGACGGTGCGGCAGCGCTTTTTGTCGAAAACATAACAAGCCCGGCACTCATCCAGCAGATTTCGGATGAAACCGGCCTTGCAATTGGCGGACGTCTCTATTCGGACGCCCTGTCGGAGCGTGGCGGTCCTGCGACAAGCTATCTTGCCATGTTCGAGCATAATCTTGCGACATTGCTCGAAGCGCTTGAAACATCCTCTTCAAGCTAAGTGTTCGACCGGCGCAGGGCGACTTCTCGGTCGACCTTGCGCCGCTCCTCTGAGACCAAACGGTTTGGAAATTCTGACATGCAAAAGATGCTCTACCTGACAATTTCACAACTTGATGTCGGCTATGTCCCATCCGAGCGGGCGCTTGAAATGGGACAACTGGGCTATATGCAGTGGCTGGGCGCATTACCCGGCAAATCCTGCTATCGCAAAGAGGCCGCGCTCGCCCATGATATCGCAGCGCCGTTCCGGCACAGTTCACCTGCAATCTCTGTGTTTTGTGATCTCATCGAGGTTTCTCTCAACAATCCTCTGCGCCCCTTGCCCCTCGCCTTGCCGCAACCGCAACGTCGCGGTGGCGCGCGCGCACGACGCGGCGCGCTTTAAACAACCTTGGCAGTCCCTTGCCTAGCCGCGGTTTTGGCTCAAGCGCCGCAGCAACACGCGCCGGGCTCCGGAGTCCGCTGGCAAACGGGTTGCTTTGGCCGCAGCAAAACGGCCCGTGTAGGGGCCTTCAAACAGTGTGCGACCTTCGGCATAGGGGGCCAGCACCAGCCCACGCGCGAAACTGTGTCCCAAACCCGCGACGCGAAAACCGGGCGCCATATTTATGGGATCGAGAAAACCTTCCACGTGGAGCGCCTCAAGCGGACCCGCAGCACCGGTGAAACGGCCAGCACTCAGATCAGATGCCTGAAACCTTCCGCGGTCCATGTCATACTGACCACGCGCCTCTGCATAACTGCCCGACTGCAATTGCAAGGTGCCCGACGCGCGCACGTCCACGCCGCCAATCCGAACGGCACCAAATCCGCGTGTGACATCGCCTGCAATCATATCGTCAACGTCTTGAGCCGCGCTGAACCTGCTTGCGATGACGCGCCCTGCACGCCAGACGCCTGACACTGTTACACGATCCCCAACAGCGAGCCCGGCTGAACCGTTTTCTGCGACGACGGATACACCGTTGATCCGCAGACGATTTTCTGCGGCGACTAAGCTTTCCACCATGCCAACCAGTGGGTTTGTTACATGAACACGAGACGCCAATAGACCAGCCGCAGTCTGACGCGCTTCGATGGTCAGACTGTCCCCGCGTCGTAAAGCGTCAGCAGAAAATCGTCCAAAGGCGTTCGTATATTCGGTGGAGTCATCTTGCGCGACCTGGACGCCTGCCACAATCAGGCTGCCAAAATCCGTCAGCAAGCCGACGATGCCCGTTCCGCCAATCCCGCCTTCGGCTTCTCTGGGCGCTGACTGACCGAATGCCGCCGGTGCCATGCCGGCCATGATGCCTGCCAGAACGGCTCGGCGCCGGGTCCAGTTATTCATCCGCATCTTTGGCAAGTCCCCTGTTCTCACGGTCGTCGTTGGTCTGATAAAAGAAAACGCCAAACCGCACACGATGCGCGTTATCGGCCTGATCGGCATCGGCGGCCTGCAGCTCTGCGGCCAGAGTGTTTATCTTCTGCAGCGCTTCCAATCCTAGCGCGCGGGCTTCAGCCTCGATCTGCGACACAGAAGCTTCGGTCAGTGCGTTGTAAAATACTGCACGCTCCAGATGCGGCGTTGACGGCTGCAAAAGATTGTCTGCTGCCGCATTCAGATGGTCACCCACATTGTGCGCAAAAAAATGGGTCTTTTGTCCTACGTCAGCGGACCCGACCAAACCGTCCGCCTGCAAGACGATCATACTCTCGTCCACGCGTACGATACCGCGACGCTCCAACTCATCCAGAACGGCACGGGGTCGAACGTCCCGGCTGACGGACTGTACGAGAGCATCAAAGCTCGAACCTGTGTCGGATGTGCGCGGCAAGGGTTTTGGACCTTCAGCCGTTCGAAACTCTGGCAATGACATCCATCGACCAACGACCGTGGCAAGCATCGATATCTTCTGACCCGTGGGATCCGGCACCTGAGCGTCCGCGGTGCGTATAATTTTCACGTCCCTGCGATGCACCCCTGTCGCGATTGTAATCCGGCTATCGGTTGCCTCCGGTCCCAGCTCCTCGCCCGCCACATCGACATAAGCCTTTTTCACAATTTTGTAGAACGCAGGTGCGGTGATCCCACGCGCAATCAACACCCGCGCGAGCGGTCTGAGCAACATACTCAGATATCGGTTTGAAAACCCGGTATCGGGCGGTGTGTCAGATGTCATAGCGACGGCAACATGGCAGTGGGTGTGATTTTTTTCCACAAAAAACTTGTCAATTCGAATTGATGCGACATTTCAACGATCACTTCGTGTGTATTTTTCACACATATTTGAAAAGAAGGACCAAACGCGATGACGATCACTGCATTCCTCAAGGCAACCGCCCTGTCCGCAACTCTTGCTCTGTCAGCCTGCGCCTCGTTCAGCCCGGGCGAGCCAGACATTGTTGAAGTCGCTCAGTCGGCAGGCTCATTTGATACACTGGTTGCCGCAGTCAGCGCGGCCGGTCTGGTCGAGACGCTCCAAGGCGATGGGCCGTTCACCGTATTCGCACCGACGGACGAGGCCTTTGCCGCATTGCCCGCCGGCACCGTCGACAGCCTTCTCCTGCCCGAGAACAAGGCACAGCTGACTGAAATACTGACCTACCATGTCATCCCGGGCAAAGTGATGGCCGCTGATCTTGCCGGTCAACGGTTGAGCGTCGCCACCGTGAACGGAGAGAAGGTGCACATCGACGGGCGCAATGGCGTGAAGGTCGAGAACGCAAATGTCATCTCGGCGGACGTTGAAGCCTCCAACGGCGTGATCCACGTCATTGATACCGTGCTCATCCCTTAACTTCTAAGAGATTTGCACGAAAAAGACGCCTGACGCGGGCATGCAATGACGTGCCCGCGCCATGCCAAACCACCAAATTTCAGAACGCCACACGATCCCCGCCTTTGAGCGCAAGTATCTCCCGGGCTTGTTGGGGTGTTGCGATTTGCGTGCCCAGCTCTTCTACGATCCGCCTGATTTTCCGAACCTGCTGGGCATTTGAGTCTGCCAGTTCGCCGCGCGTGATAAACAGGCTGTCTTCCAGACCAACGCGGACATTTCCGCCCATCTGGCTCGCCGTGGTGGCCATTGGGATCTGCGATGCGCCCGCTGCAAGGATGGACCAGCGATAGCTGTCTCCGAAAAGTTTGTCCGCAGTCTTTTTCATAAACACCAGATTGTCGATATCAGCGCCAATGCCACCCAGTATTCCCATCACAAATTGAACAAAGACCGGCGCTTTGAACAGCCCAATGTCCATGCAGAATTTCAGATTGTACAAATGGCCGACGTCATAGCATTCATGCTCGAACTTGATATCGTGCGGCGCCAGCGTCTTTGCCGCCTCCTCGATGTCGCGGAACGTGTTGCGAAAAATGTTGCCATCCGAATTAGCGACGTAGTCCTTTTCCCAATCGAACTTCCATGTGTCGTAGCGCTTGGCCAAAGGATGGAACGAGAAATTCATACTGCCCATGTTCATCGAACACATCTCTGCACTGAAGGTGGCGGCTGGTTTTATCCGGTCCTGAATCGATAGCGTCAGAGACCCACCGGTGGATATGTTCACAACCGCATCGGTGGCCTGTTTGATACGTGGGAGGAAAGGCGCGAAGTCGGCTGGATCCACAGACGGCGCACCGGTTTGAGGGTCTCTGGCGTGCAAATGCAGGATTGATGCGCCGGCCTCAGCCGCTTCAATTGCCTGCGCTGCAATGCCGTCGTATGTGTAGGGCAACGCGTCTGACATCGTCGGCGTATGAATGGCACCGGTGACGGCACAGGTGATGATCGTTTTCTTTTGCCGCGCCATGGTCAGCCGTCCTTTGTGTCCTGATCGATTTTCACGCGGTAGCTCAGCGGAAAGAGTTCAAGATCGTATCTGTCCCGGATCAGCCCCCAAACGCCTTTCGGGGCTTTGAGCATGACAATGATGGCAGCGAGACCCAGAACCATAAGGTAAATGGTCCCGAAGTCCGCAAGCACTTCCCGCAGGGCGAAAAACAGCAGTGTTCCGATAATCGGGCCTTCGAGCGTGCCGATCCCGCCAATCACCACGATAAAGATCACGAATGCTGTCCAGTCGTTCACGCTGAACGCCGCATCAGGTGAAATGCGCAACTTCTGCAAAAAGATCAGTCCACCAATGATGGCCGTAAAGGCAGAGGTAACAACGTAGACTTCCAGCTTGGTGCGCCAGATGTCGATGCCCAGACCTGAAGCGGCCGTCTCGTTGTCACGGATCGCCGTCAATGCCAGACCACGGCGCGATCGCAGGAAGGTGTAAACAGCCAGCAGGACGATGATCGCTGCACCCAGTGCCAGCCAGTATGAGTTGGCCTCGCGCACAGCCTTTTTGTCACCGATTTCTTTTACAATTGCCACAGGCAGAGAGGTGCCCGAACCGCCGCCCAGTGACTGTATCTGTGCGAAAGAAAGCCGGAAGACCTCTGCAACCACCCAGGTACCGATTGCAAAATACGCCCCTTTCAGGCGAAAGATCAGCGTAGCAATCGGGATCGACAAAACGGCGGCCAGTGCCCCGCCGCAAATGATCGCAACAACCGGATGCAATCCGCCAAAGATCGTGAGTGCAAACAGCATATAGCCGCCAAAGCCAACAAATGCCTGCTGACCAACGCTGACCAGTCCCGCATAGCCCGCCATCAGGTTCCAAAGACAGGCCAGAGCAAGGTAAAGAAAAATCTCCGACATCAACCGCATGTCGGCGCGCCCCGCCCAGTAAGGGCCAAGGATCAGCACAATGAGGACAACAGCCCCAAGAATCATGGCGACTTTGGATGCGGGTGTGGCCCGTGTGACGGTTGCGCAGCTCAATGATCCACCCTCGGGAACAGGCCATTCGGGCGCACGGCAAGAACGACAAGAAACGCGATGTGACCTGCAAGTTGCTGCCAGCCCGGATCAATCTTTGCACCGATTGTTTGAGCCACACCGAGGATCACGCCGCCTGCAAGCGTGCCCCAAAGGTTGCCCAGGCCCCCGATGATGACGGCCTCGAACCCGAAGATCAGACGCCCCGCGCCAATCGCCGGGTCAAAGCTCGTCCGCATGCCCAGAAGAATGCCCGCGATCGCCACGACACCCAGAGCCAGCGCCATGGCAAGCCCATAGACATGCGCCTTGTTGAGCCCCATGATCTGAGCGATGTTCTGATTGTCAGACACCGCGCGAAACCCGCGCCCCATGGCGGTTGCATAGAAAATCCATTGCAGCCCTGCGATCACCGCAATCGCCATGGCAAAAGTGATCAGTGGCAAAACACCAATTGCCAAACCGCCCACAGGGATGGAGGCGGTCTCGATCACGCCGCCACTTAGCTTTTGCGGGTCAGCGGTATAGGCCTCAAGCAGGACGTTCTGGATGATCACAGACAGGCCAAACGTGACGAGCAAGGGCGGCAGGATGTCGTCTCCAAGCGTGCGGTTGAGCAATCCGCGCTGCAGTACATAGCCAAACCCCGCCATCAGCGGGATCACGACAATCAGCGCCAGAAACGGATGCACGCCAAGCATCAGCGTTGTTGACAGACCCATGTAAGCGGCCAGCACAATCAGGTCCCCATGGGCGATATTGACCAGCCGCATAACCCCGAAAATCAGGCTCAAACCCGCTGCAAAGAGCGCATAAAGCCCACCGAGAAGAACGCCCTGCACAATTGCATTGACCCATTCGATCATGCCGCAACTCCGAAATAGGCAGCAGTGATTTCATCCCGGCTGATCTCTCCCACCTTGCCGGTCAGCGATACGCGCCCCTCCTGCAAGCAGTACACCCGGGAAGACACTTGCAGCGCTTTTGAGATGTCCTGCTCGACAATCATGGCCGACATCCCTTCGCCGACAATCGAAGGCAGCGCATCATAGATGTCTTTGATCACAATGGGTGCCAGCCCAAGACTGATCTCATCGAACAGGATAAGCTCCGGGTTGGCCATCAAGGCGCGACCGATAGCGACCATCTGCTGCTGTCCACCCGACAGCGAGGTCGAGCGTTGCGCGCGGCGCTCTGCCAGAATGGGGAACAAGTCATAAATTCTTTGAAGCGACCAGGGCCCTGTCCGACCAACCGTTGCACCCAGCAAGAGGTTCTCTTCAACGGACAGGGAAGGGAACAGTTGCCGGCCCTCGGGCACCAGCGCGATGCCGTGAAACGCCACTTGATCCGCGCGCAATGCACCGATCGCCTGCCCGTTGAAGTTCACCTGCTCAGCCTTGTTCTGCAACAGACCAGAGATCGATCGCATAAGCGTGGACTTGCCCGCACCATTGGCACCGATGATTGCAATCACTTCACCGGGCTCCAGCGCCAAATCAATCGAGTAGAGCGCTTGAAAATCACCATAGTGCGCATCCAGCGCCGCAATGCGCAAAACGGGATCAGACATCGGGATCAACCCCCAGATAAATCTCTTTGACCTCGGCGCTGTCCATGATCGTTTTGGGATCGCCTTCGGCAATTTTTCTGCCGAAGTCGATAACGATCAACCGTTCGACCACAGCCAAAAGCGCGTGAACCACGTGCTCGATCCAGATGATCGTGGTGCCGGCTTTGTGCACCGTCTGAATTGTATCGATGAGAGCGACGCATTCCGCCTCCGTCAGACCACCGGCAATTTCATCTAGCAGCAGGAGCTTTGGACGCGCGGCAAGCGCGCGCGCCATCTCCAGACGTTTACGCTCCAGAAGCGTCAAAGCACCGGCGCGCACGTTGGCCTTTGGCAAAAGACCGGTTTGCTCCAGCACCCCGATCACGTGGTCTTCGGCCTCGTGCCCCCGCAGTCCCGCGCCCTCGGTCGCGCCGACCAGTGCATTTTCAAAGACCGTCATTCCCACAAACGGATGCGGCACCTGAAAGCTGCGTGCAATGCCCAGCTTGCAGCGATTGGCTGCCGCCACATGTGTGATGTCCTGACCATCAAACCGGATTTGTCCCGCATCAGAGGACAGAACACCCGTGATCAGATGAAAGAGAGATGTTTTGCCCGCACCATTGGGGCCAAGGACGCCGATTGCGGCTCCTTGGTCGACCTGAAAACTTGTCTGATCGGCCACGACCACCGCGCCAAAAGACTTGCTCAAACCTTCAATTTCCAACAGTGCGGACAAAGTGCTTTACCCCAGCAGGAAGGTTTCGCCGTTTGTCGGAATCTGAGGGGCGTGTTTGTTATTCGTAATCACAAGCTCCAGCCCATTGCCGTTATCCTGCCACTGGCCGCCCACGAGGGGCGTTTTGGAGACATTGGGCACCGGTCCTGTCGACCAGTTCACGTCACCGACAATCGTGGACAGGCTGGTCGCGCGGATCGCCGCGACATTGGCTTCAGGATCTTCCAGGTCTTCCGACCGGCGAACGACATCTGCAATGACTTCGGACAGCGCGTGCTTAAAGCCGATCGGTTGAGTCCACGGCCGCCCTGTTGCCGCAGTATAGCCATTGGCCAGATCCCCGGCAGACTGCCCGGTCAGGGACGAGACGAACGGATGGCTGGCAGACCACCACACCTCTGTCGTGAGCCCGATGCCGCGCGGTCCAAGCGATTGCACGACAGACGGGAACAAAAGCGCTTTGCCTACTGTCGCGACCTTCGGCTGGAACCCCTGTTGCGCGGCCTGTGACCAGAACGTGCCAAAATCAGGCGGGATCATCACGCCGGTAACAATCTCACAGCCAGCTTCCTTGAACGCCGAGATATAATTGGAAAAATCATCGTTCAGTGGCTGGTACCGTCCCGGATCGGTCAGCTCAAAGCCCTGTGCGGCAAGGGCCGGCGGCAATCCCAGTTCCGCATCCCCCCACGCGTTTCCGTCTGCGTCATTCGGAAACATACCGCCAATTTTCTTGGCCACACCGCTGTCGGCCCAAATGTTGGTGAAGTTGGCGATAATGTCTTCCAGCCCCCAGAAGAAATGGTATGTGTACTGGAACCCTTCCGCAGGATTGCCCCCGCGCCCAAAGAAATAAGGCTGCCACGGCGCGTCTGATGTCACGCATGGGATCTCGTTCACTTCTGCCTGATCGGCGACCGGGTTGGTCGTGTCCGGCGTGCCCGCTGCCGTGATAAAGTCGACTTCATCGTCCAGGATCAATTCAGCAGCCACTTCGGCAGCGCGGTTCGGATTGGACTGGCTGTCTTTCTTGATGATCTCAACCGCGTAGCTCTTGCCATTGTTATCGACGCCGCTCAGCGCGGCTTGCACACCCTCAATGACATAATCGTCTGGTTCCGCAAATCCGGCCAGCGGCCCGGTCGAAGGCGTCACGAAACCGACCTTGATAGTGGGGTTGCTTGCGTAGGCGCGCGTCGACATCAGAATGGCCGGCGCGGCAACGCTTGCCGCCAGCCCGCCCAGCACCTGGCGGCGATTGGTCTTGAGTGTCATGGATTTCCTCCCATTGAAATCATGTGGCCTTATGTGCGGCTCTTGTTTGCGATTTTAGTTGTGATCCTTGTGATTAATATCGGATTGTACGCTGATAACATACCATTACGTTATGTCTCTGGCCCAGCATCGCGGTGCGTTTCATCGGCTCGTAGCAAAGCGTCCAGATCCAGAAGATGCTCGGATATTTTTGATTTTGTTGCCTCCAGATCGCCGCGTGCCCAGTCGCGAAAACCGGCTCCGGACGCCATTCCGTTGCGTCCCCTTTCACGCAGCTCTTGCAGGTAAGGCGATGGTTCTGGAGAGTTTTCCAAGTCGAATAGAACCTGCCGGTGAATATCTTGCGTCAATTCAATTCCGACCAGATCAGCGTTTTCCAGCGGACCGAGCACCGCCAGACGGCGACCAAAGCTGGATTTAACAACATCGTCGACGGCTTTTGCCGTGCAGATACCATTCTCAACCAGCGAAATGGCTTCACGCCACAAGGCATGTTGTAGCCGATTGCCGATAAAGCCAGGCACGTCCTTTTCAACCATGACCGGCGTCTTGCCCGCGTGTTCCAAAAGGTCAAAAACAGCATGTGCCGCAGCGGGGTCCGTCCATTCGGTTTTCACCACCTCGACAAGCGGGATCATGTGCGGCGGGTTCCACCAATGGGTGCCCAACGCCCGGCGGCGCACTTTCAAGCCCTGCATGATTTTGGAGATCTGGATAACCGATGTATTGGAAGCGAGGACCGCCTCACTGGGTGCATGCGTCTCGATATCCGCAAAGATCGCCTGTTTGAGAGGCAGTTTTTCCGGCGCCGCTTCGAACACGTAATCTACGTTGCTAACGGCTTCCCGCAGCGAAGGACACGAGGTGACATTGTCCAGCAGTTCGGCGACGCGCACTGCGCCGACGCCCAGCAACCTGGCGCTGTCTGCTATTCGGTCGTGTACCGAGTGGAGCATTTCGCACGACGGATCGAAAATGGAAACGCGTTGGCCCGCCATGGCAAACGTCAGCGCGATGCCATGGCCCATCAATCCCGCGCCAATGATTGCGATATGTGCCTTACGCGTCACCGCTCACCCCGCCGTATAGCCACCGTCGGCATAAAGAATGTGCCCGGTGTAAAAATCAGACGCGCGCGAGCTGAGAAACAAAAGTGGCCCGGCCAGATCTTCCGGCTCGCCGAGGCGCCCTTTTGGCACCCGGGTCAAAAATCCGTTGCGGACGGTTTCCGCCTCTGGCGTGTCCTCGAACATCCACGCGGTCAGCGGCGAACGGAACACTGTGGGCGCAATGGCGTTCACCGTTATCCCGGACGGACCCAATTCGCAGCCAAGCGCCTTGGTGATCCCATCGACAGCAGCTTTGGACGCGCAATAGGCCGTATACCCTGCCGGATGCCCCAAAAGGCCACGGGCCGAGGACATCAGCACGATTTTGCCCCCTTCGCCCTGCAGCTTCATCTGCTGTGTTGCCGCCCGCGCCATCATCCAGCTTTGCGTGACATTCGCGTCCATAACGGTCGTGAATGTCTCCGGTTCCATCTCGTCGATCTTGTCCACCTTGTTCATGCCCGACGCCACCACGAGAATGTCGAGCCGGCCAAAGGCCTCAACCGTTTTGGACACCATCGCGGCGCAGGCCGCTTCTCCGTCGGGTCGCCCGCTGATCAAAAGCGCCTCGCCCTTGCAGCGCGCGGCCACGTCCGCGACCGCCTCGCTGTTCGCACCCGCCAGAGCCACTTTGCAACCGGCACCTGACAGGCATTCAGCGGCGACGGCACCGAACGCGCCTGACGCGCCTGTGATAAGCGCCACCTTGCCCGAAACATCAAAGAATGAAAGCGGATCAGAAAGGCTCATCGTGGACGCCCTCCTTCTGGATAAGGAATGACAACCAGCATCTTGCAGACGTGGTTGGAGGTGTTCTCGATCCGTCGGATCTGGCCCGGCGGAACGGTACAGCTGTCCATAGGGCCCAGAACTTCGGTTTGTCCGTCCCATTCCAGCGTCATCTGACCTTCGAGCACGACATAGACCTTCTCAAAAGGTGTGGCATCGGGTCCCGCCCCGCCACCAGGCAGGAACTGCGAGAAACCAATCCACTGGTTTTCGGGGCCACCCTCTTCAAAACCCTGCAGGCGCAGCCCGACAACACTCCAGTGGTTCGGCGCCTCATAAGGCGTGGCATCTTCAAAGCGCGTGATGCGCATCAGAAGTCTGCTCCGGCCTCGATGCGGTAGCCCTGCGTCGGATCCATCATGGCAACCAGACGGATAATGCAGCCATCGCCGCGATCCCAGTTCCAGGGAAAAAAGGCAAAAGTGACGCGCTTGCCGGTGATGCGATCAAGGTCACCACCGACGTTTTCAATCCCCAGAATGCCGTTCGAAAAAAGGGTGTTGTGTACTGGCTCCCACTCTGGGAAATCAACGTCCCACGGCGTTCCGCCAGACCATTCCAGGTACTCTTTCTCAAGGTGTGGCAGGATGGGCCCATTACGCTGAGGACCTATTGCGGTTGCCAGTGGATGGTCGTTGGCTTGCGTGTCGTGACCCACGACCTTGACCTGCTTGTCCACCATCCAATCCGCTGCTGATGGCACCAGGCCCGGACAATAGGCAAAGTAATCGCCATCTTCATACTTCTTGTGCCAGCCAGTGTTGATAATCAAAACGTCATGCGGGCGGATCGCGTGACCACATGCCTTTTCCAGATCATCCGCTGTGATCTGCTCCCATTTCTCTTTCGGGATCGACACGCAGAGGCCAGAGCCAAAGAAATGCGGCAGTGGCACCTCGTCGATGAACGGCGTTCCTTGCACGACATGCGCAGGCGCATCGATATGTGTTGTGACATGCATAGTCGTAGTGATCGTCTGGCTCAGAACACCCGACTTCGCCATATAGTGCTTGCGATCGATCTGAACGTCTTTGAAGTAGGGCCAGTTCGGGCACTGAAAGCCATAGCGATGGCTCAGATTGACAAACTCCAGCCCCATCGGATTGTTGTCATTGGCCTGAAATTCTAAGCCTCGGATCGTGACACTCATCGAACTCTCCCCGTCGTCGATCTTTGTTCCGTATCATGGTGCGACTGTATTACAATACGGTCAAGTCTTGATTGTAATCCAAGCTTGAAATACGATTTTCACCAATCAATAATCTTCTAAACCGTCGGAGAACTTTGCAATGGATGGACAAACAGTTCATAAAAATCAAGGTATTCAGGTTATTTCGCGCGCTGCCGATATCCTTCGCCTGCTCGGTGTCGAAACCAACGGCCTCAGCCTTGGCCAGATTGCAAAAAATGTGGGACTGCCCCGCTCTACGGTACAGCGCATCGTTTCCGCGCTCGCGTTCGAAGGGCTGATTTCCATCGATTCCGGCAATGCGGGAATCAGATTGGGCCCGGAAATCCAAAGCCTCGCTCACGCTGGCGCTGCGGGCATCAAGGATCGCTTGCGCCCGGCGATGCGGCGGATCTCGGAGGCGACAGGGGAAACGGTTGACCTCGCCGTTCTCGAAGGCAAGAAGATGCGTTTTGTGGACCAGATCATCGGCAGCCATCGTTTGCGCACCGTGTCCAGCATTGGCGAGGCGTTCCCGCTCACCACCACGGCAAACGGCAAGGCCGCGCTGGCCGCTCTGGAACTGACGCAGGCTACAAAACTCATATTAGCCGAGTTTGAAGAACGGCCCGAGAGTGCCAGACCTCTGACCGAAGTGCTGGACGAACTCTCCGGTATTCAAACGGGCGCGCTGGCGCTGGACGAAAACGAACACACGGAAGGGATCAGCGCGTTGGGCTATGCGGTGCAGGTTCCGGGTGGTGACATCTATGCGATTTCGGTGCCCGTGCCCAGCTTCCGGTTCCACCGGGTGCGGGACAGTCTGACCCGAACAATCCAGTCAAACCGTGGCCTGCTCGATCATTGACAATCATGCATCCTTGATGCGCACGCTCCTACGTTCGCCACAGCGCGTTTTGCTCGTGGTGATTGACCAGTTGCTCCAATGAGGCGAATTCTGTTTCGATGAAGCGCGCAAGCCGCCCGGTAGCCGGTCTGTCGGACAGATCTTTCTTCGACGCAACACACAGGTGCCGTTCCGGATCGCCGATACGGATTGAAAGCGCTTCCAAAGTCTTTTTCCGGCGCAGCATGAACACAACCGAATAGGGCAGAACGGTCAACGCGTCCGAGCCTTCCAGAATATTGATCACCGCACTCAGAGACGCCCCTGTAAAGGCGACCTTGAAATCCTGCACACCGATGCTTTCGAGCACGGCGCGCAGATCGTGATACAGCGGGCTGTCCGCCGGCGGGGCGATCCAAGGGTAGCTGGCGATATCATTCAGGCGGACTGATTGTTTTCGCGTGACCGGGTGGCCCGTGCGACAGGCGATGACATTGCGCCCCTTCAGGACTTGCCTGACGGACAGCGCGCTTGGCGCTTCTGCCGCCCGCACCGGTATGATCCCAAGATCAAGCGTGTCGTTTTCGAGACGCGTCAGTATGTCGGAGGCATAACCATAATTCTGATCAATACGAATGTCCGGGTACTGGTTCTGGAACGTCGCCAGCATACCAGAGACCACACCCTCCATGAAAATCGGCGGCCCAGCCAATCGTACGGCCCCAGATTTTCCATGGCGATGCTGCGTGACCACCGCGCTGGCGGCCGATCCAGCTTGCAGGATTTTTCGCCCTTCCTGCGCGAGCAGCAAACACAAGCCGGTGGGTTGCAGTGGTCTTTTGTTGGGCGCAAACAGCTGGATCCCCAGACGTTCCTCCAGCATGGAAAGCGAACGCGACACGCTGGGCTGTGACTTGCCCAAAGCGACAGCGCCTTCGGTTAACCCGCCGTGATCGACAACGGCGGCAATGATTTCAAGATGTCGGGGATCGATCTTCATACCATTCAGTTATGTTATCCCGAAAGGATTCGATCAAGTTTGAATTTTCCAGCGCTACAGTCTCATCAGGGTGGAGAAAGAAGATGATGTCTGAGACTGCATCGGATCAGAACCAAAGCGTACGGTACGGCGCAGGTATACGGTTCAGCCTTGAAAGCGAATTGTCAGCGCTGGGATGCTCACGCGCCTTGGTCCTGTCGACCCCTCAGCAATCGGACGTGGCCCTCAACATTGCGGGATCTCTTGGGGACAAGGCCGCCGGCGTATGCTCGCGTGCCAAGATGCATACCCCCGTCGAGGTCACAGAAGATGTCATGGCGCACGCCAAAGCGGCGCAGACTGACTGCTACGTTGCCGTAGGTGGCGGGTCAACCATCGGCCTCGGCAAGGCGCTTGCACTCCGCAGCGGACTGCCGCAGATCGTCATTCCCACGACGTACGCCGGCAGCGAGGCGACACCCATTCTCGGGCAGACCGAGGATGGCATCAAGACCACTCTTAGCGATGCACGCGTTTTGCCACGGGTTATTCTCTATGATCCGGAACTTGTCGTAAGCCTGCCGCGGGACCTGACCGTCACCTCGGGCCTGAACGCCATGGCACATGCAATCGAAGCGCTCTATGCCAGGGACAGGACTGACGAGAGTACTAAAATGGCCCTCACAGGCCTCGCCTGTTTTGTCACGGCCCTGCCAAACGTAATCCGGGACCCCAGCGACCTGGCGGCGCGCGAACATACACTTGTCGGCGCTTGGAACTGCGGCGCGGTATTGGGCAGGGTCGGCATGGCGCTGCATCACAAACTTTGCCACACACTGGGCGGTTCGTTCAACCTGCCCCACGCCCAGACCCATGCAATCGTTCTGCCGCATGCGACCGGCTATAACGAAGCGGCGGTGCCAAACCTGCTGGCTCCCGTCGCCGATATGCTGCAGGGCACTTCAGCAGGGACTGCACTTTGGGATTTTGCCAAATCCCTTGATGCGCCAACAGCGCTCAAAGACTTTGGTCTGACTGAGAACGATCTGGACCGCGCAGCCGATTTGGCTACGCAAAACCCGTATTGGAACCCCCGCGAGATCGCCCGCCCGGACCTGCGCCAGTTGCTCCAAAACGCCTGGGCAGGACATGCTCCCGGAACTTGAGAAAAGGATGAAACATGGCTGAGATTAGCACCGACGTATTGATCGTAGGCACGGGACCAGCTGGATCGGCAACCGCCGCTCTGCTCTCGACCTATGGGATCGAGAACATTGCGGTGAACCGCTACCGCTGGTTGGCCAATACGCCGCGCGCGCATATCACCAACCAACGCACGATGGAGGTGCTGCGCGACCTGGGCCATGACGTCGAGGCCGAAGCTTATATGCACGCAACCGAACAGGACCTGATGGGTGAGAACGTTTTCTGCGAAAGCCTTGCAGGCGAAGAGATCGGACGCATGAAAAGCTGGGGCAAGCATCCGCTATCGCGCGCAGAGCACATGCTGTCCTCACCCACGTTTATGAACGACTTGCCGCAGACCTTCATGGAACCGCTTTTGTTCTCCACGGCGTGCAAACGCGGAACACAGGGACGCATGTCCACTGAATACCTGTCGCACGTTCAGGACGCAGATGGTGTGACAACCACGCTGCGCGATCGTTTGTCGGGACGGGAATTCGAAGTGCGATCCAAGTACCTTGTGGGTGCTGATGGCGGCAATTCGCTGGTGGCTGAACAGATCGACGCGGCCATCGAAGGGAAGATGGGCGTGGGCGGGTCGATGAACATTCTCTTCCGGGCGGACCTTTCCAAATACGTGGCGCACCGCCCGTCAGTACTTTACTGGGTCATGCAGCCGGGCGCGGATGTGGGCGGTATCGGCATGGGCGTCGTGCGGATGATCCGGCCCTGGAACGAGTGGCTGATTGTCTGGGGCTATGACATCAACCAGCCCGCTCCTGATGTGGATGAGGCCTTTGCCACCAACATGGCAAGACAGCTTGTGGGCGACCCGGACTTAGAGATTGAACTGATTTCGGCAAACGTCTGGACCGTGAACGATGCCTACGCGACCAACATGCAGAAAGATCGCGTCTTTATCATGGGAGACGCGGCGCACCGGCACCCGCCCTCCAACGGGCTGGGCTCCAACACGTCAATTCAGGATGCCTATAACCTTGCCTGGAAACTGGCCGCCGTTTTGAAAGGTCAGGCTGGCACCGCCCTGCTGGACACCTATTCGGAGGAGCGCGCACCGGTGGCCAAGCAGATCGTCACACGGGCCAATCAGTCCATTGGAGAATTCGGGCCGATTTTCGAAGCACTCGGCATGGCGGGCGGCGATGACATCGCCAAGATCAAGGCCAGCATGGATGCGCGCACAAACCCGGGAGAGGCTGGAGAAAAACAACGCGAGGCGCTGCGCCAGGCCATAGCGTTCAAGAAATATGAATTCGACGCGCACGGTGTCGAAATGAACCAGCGTTATAAATCGCCCGCGATCATTACAGATGGCCAAATGGAACCCGCTTTTGAGCTGGACGCGGAACTGCATTATCAGCCCACGACGTGGCCGGGCGCGCGGCTGCCGCATGTCTGGGTCTTTGACCACGATACGGGCGCGAAGGTTTCGACCCTTGATCTTTGTGGACAGGGCCGGTTCACCCTGCTGACTGGTATCGGCGGCGAAGCATGGGCGCCAGCAGCGGAAAAAGTTGCAAACGATCTCGGGATTGACATCGTGACCCACGTGATCGGACCACGCCAGAGCTATGTTGATCATGTCGGAGACTGGGCGCGCATTTCAGAGATCAAGGACACCGGATGCATACTAGTTCGTCCCGACCAGCATGTCTGCTGGCGGGTCGAGGACCTGGTCGCGGACCCGGGCGCCGAACTGGCGCGCGTCATCACCTCCATCCTAGCGAAATAGGGACACCCCATGAGTAGCCAGAAATCAAAGGCGCATTTCTCCGAAGAGAATTCCGCCGATGTTGTTGTCAGCCAGAATGCCAATGCAAAGAACGAACGCCTGCGCGTGGTCATGGACTCGGTCACCCGCCACCTGCATGCCGTGGTCAAAGAGGTGGAACCGACCCAGCAGGAATGGATGGAAGCCATCATGTTTCTGACCAGGACTGGCCACAAATGTGATGACTGGCGTCAGGAGTTCATTCTGCTGTCGGACGTTCTGGGCGTATCGATGCTGGTGGACGCGATCAACTCGCGCAGACCGGCGGGGGCCTCGGAAAACACCGTTCTTGGACCCTTCCACATTGACGGAGCGCCAGAGTACAACATAGGTGCGAACATCTGCCTTGATAGCAAAGGCGAAGATATGGTGGTGCGCGGTCAGGTGCGCGACACGGATGGCAACCCTCTTGAAGGGGTCAAGATCGACGTCTGGCAGGCCAACGACGAGGGGTTTTACGACGTCCAGCAAAAAGGTATTCAGCCGGATTTCAACCTGCGCGGCGTTTTTCGGACCGGGTCAGACGGGGCATATTGGTTCAAAGCGGTGCGCCCGACAAACTACCCAATCCCCGGCGATGGACCGGTGGGCAAACTGCTGGACGATCTGGGCCGTCACGTATACCGGCCGGCGCATCTGCATTACATCATCTCAAAAGACGGATATGATGAAATCACGACGCATATTTTTGATCCGGACGATGAGTATATCGACAGCGACGCCGTATTCGGGGTGAAAGAAAGCCTGATCGCTGACTTTGTCAAAGTCGACGATCCGGAGCGTTTGGCTGCGATGCAGTTTGACGGTCTGCACTACTGGGACGTCGAGTTCGATTTCGTAATGGCACCGCAGAAAACCTGAAAACTGGTACGTTACGGCTTGTAAAGTCCCACGCGCAGGCGCCGCGCTTGTAACGCCCGATTTTGTTTCGCGGGTCGTCAATGGTACCATTTGTTCGCCCGGAGCTGGCGACCGGATGCCGTTCTGCCTCGCTCCGGTCAATCGGGAGGGAGACAAAATGGACATAACACTCGGAACCGTTCTGCCAGGTAGTCGGCAGTTTATCCGTCAACTGAACGTGGAAGATCCGCAAGCCGATCTGGCGTTGGATCTGCCGGGAGAAGTGCTGCGGTGTGGCGAAACCACAATGGCGCGTATCCTGCCATACGGCCGGATCGTTTTGCCGGGTGGCGAGGTCACCCGCGCTGCGACCGTGACCGCTCAATTGGAAGATGATGCAGCCATGGGGCGGGCTTTGGCGGCGCTGGAACGCGACGCACCGCAGACCAAATGGGCGCGCATGGCCATCTCTCTCAGCGCAACCGGGCTGTCCTTTGCCGATGCTGTTGCCGCCGGCGAACGGGAAATTGGCGGTGGGTGCTGTGATGATTGCGGTCATGGCGCATTGAAGCCTGGAGCGATCCGCGTTGGCCTTTCGACGGAATGTGACGCCCCGATGATCTGGACCGACCCTGCCGCCGCCAGCATCCTGATCGCTCCAAACGATCCGGGTGCGTATGGCGAAACGCCTGAAAATGCCGAATGCGCATCGCTCATCTTCGATTGTTACTCCGAATGGTGGATCCGGGGTTTTTACGACAAAAGGGAAACGACCTGCCACGGTCCCTGCCCGGCTCCTCAGGACTGCGCCTGCAGAAAGGATCAGAATGGCAATCGGTTCAAATTTTGCAAAGGCTGGACGTTCTGCATCTGCATGAACTGATTGATCGCGCGCCCGCGTCCGGAAACTGGGCCGGTTCAGTGTGTCGCCTGATCGAGTCGCGCCAATGGAAATGACATTTCGATTTTTGCACCGACTGACGCATCCAGAAGCCTGAGCAAACCTTTGTGGGTTGCCATGACACGCGCCGCAATGGGCAAACCCAACCCGCTGCCCGGCCCACCATTGGTCTGAACAAAACGTGTGGTGGCTTCGACATGTTTGTCTGCCGGAATGCCAACCCCGTTGTCGATAATGAGCACGCGCGCATGACGTCCTGAGCGGCTCAGACTGACCGCAATGCGGGTCATCTGCGGACCACCGTGCAACACCGCATTGGTCAGAAGGTTCAGGATCGCCTCACGGATCATAACCGGATCACCATCGATTCTGAGGGTGTCTTTCGGCAGGCTGAGCTCTACCTGCACAGCCTTTTCCGCAATCTGCGCAATAAAATGGTCAACCACATCAGAGATGACAGCGGTCAGATCAAGGCCATTGGTGGCATGCAAAAGATCTGAACCCGCCGCACGCTCAAACGACAGGAGCTGGTTGGTCAGCTGGCTCGCCTGACGCGCCGCCTCGACCAGCTCCGAGCTGCGTTTTTTGGCCGCCGCCGCGTCCGGCGCGTTCTTGACCGCCTCGGCCAGCGCCAGCACACCGGCAACGGGATTGCGAAGCTGGTGCGCTGCATTTGAGATGAACTCATCCTTCGAACTGATGCGGCGAGAGACCCGGTCAAGCAAGACATTCAGCGTGCTGACCAGCCCTTGCGCCTCTGTCGGCACGACGCGTCGGATGGGTTCCAGTTCAGACGGAGACCGCATCCCAATCGCATCCTCTAGATCGAGCAACGGTCGCAAACCAAGACCGACACCGAACCAGATCACCAAGCCGATACAAGCCATCAGCAATCCCACAACCGCCAGAGATCGCAGCACCACTTCACGGACAAATTCCTGACGCAGGTCGGCATTCTGCCAGACCGTGATATTGAACACGCCCGAAACGTCACTGACCGTTGTTACATATTGAAAACGCAGAACACGCACATCGCGTCCCTGATAGCGGGCTTCATAGTAGTAAGGCTCCGAGATTTCCGGCGGCGCGGATTTCGGCAAAACGGGCGGGGTGGCATAACCGGTGACGAAAACGCCGTCCGGCGCGAAAACGTGATAAAACACTTCGCCGCCCGACGTGTTGTTGACCAAACGGCGCGTGGTCGGGCTCAAGGCATCACCATCCGAGACCGCGACATCACGTGAAATCGCCAAAGCAGCGGACAGCAAACCACGATCAAAAATATCCTCCGCGCGCTCTGTTTCCGCGAGAAACTGCCAGTAAGTCGCAATCGCGGCGATCAGCAACAAGGGTGCAAGGATAATGAACAAAAGCCGCGAGCGCAGCGAGGGAAACGTCATTTTGCGCCCTCAAAAAGCAATTGATATCCCAGCCCGCGCTGGGATTTGATCTGCACACCAAAGGGTTTCAGACGGCCCCGCAAGCGCGAGACGTACACCTCGACCACCGATTCCTCCACATCCGCACCCGTGCCATACGCGTGATCCAGCAAGGCTGTTTTCGAAACCAGACGCCCTTCCGCCAGCGCGAGACATTCAAACATCGAAAGCTCGCGGCGGGGCACCTCAATCTCGGTCTGATCGTGAAAGAGCTGGCGCGCGCCTGCGTTGTAAGAAAGCGCCCCAAGCTTTTGCACGCGTTGTTGCGGGATCGCGCGGCGGCGCAACAGGGCGCGCACCCGCGCTTCCAATTCGGCCATCTCGAAGGGTTTGATCAGGTAATCGTCCGCGCCTGCGTCCAGACCGACAACGCGGTCTTCGGTTTCCGCCCGTGCCGTCAGCAGGATCACCGGACGATCATCTCCTCTGCCCCGCAGATCCTTCAGAAGAGCTAAGCCATCTGTTCCAGGCAGGTTGATGTCAAGAATGATGAGATCGGAATGATCAGTGCAAAGAAACTGCTGGGCGATCGCACCGTCGTCCAGAATATCGACCGAATGGCCCGCATCCTCCAGACGATAAGCGATGCCTTTGGCAAGGCTGGCATTGTCCTCCACCAGCGTGATCCGCATACAGATATTTCCCGGCCTGCAAGTTTCACGCAAGGTTCGCAGGTCATCGTTGAAACATCAACTGGGGCGGACACCCCATCGTGATTCGAAAACCGGCACAAAAAATGTGCCGATATTGGGAGGAACATATGTCCACTTACAAAACCACGCGCCGCGTGGCCTTTGGCCTCGTGGCCGCTGCTGCCGCGTCTATTGCGGTTCAGGCTTCGGCTGACGGTCACAGCATCGATCTGGAAGGCAAGACCGTCGAATGGATTATTCCGTTCTCTGAAACCGGCGGCTCCGCCAAATGGGCCAACTTCTATGCCCCGCTGCTGTCCGAAGCGCTGCCAGGCCAGCCGACAGTCGTTGTAAAGTTCATGCCGGGTGCGGGCTCGACAAAAGGCGCCAACTTCTTTCAGGATCAGGAATACGACGATGGCACGCTGATCTTCGGCTCGTCGGGATCCACGCAGTTCCCGTTCCTGCTCGGGGATCCCCGCGTGAAATATGACTATGCGGACTGGAATGTCGTTCTGGCGTCCGGCACAGGCGGCGTGGCGTATCTGCCACCGGATCTGGCTGGGAAAATGAACGGCATGGATGCCAGCGGGCTGCAGGACACGGACTTTATATACGGCAACCAGGGCGCAACGCGTCTGGATCTGGTGCCAACACTGGCGTGGGAAATGCTCGGCCTGAACGTGGAAAGCGTTATGGGCATCAAGGGCCGCGGTGACGGTCGCCTGATGTTCGAGCGTGGCGAAGCAAACATCGACTACCAGACCTCGTCATCCTTCCTCTCCGGCGTGACACCGCTGGTCGAGGCAGGTACCGCCGTGCCGATGATGACATGGGGCGCACTGGATGCAGACGGCAATATTGTCCGCGACCCGACCTTCCCGGATATCCCGACCTTTAAAGAGGTGTGCGAGGCGACAGAAGGCTGCGAAACCTCGGGCGAGAAGTGGGATGCATGGAAAGCCTTCTTTATCGCCGGCTTCCCGGCCCAGAAGATGGTGTTCCTGCCAAACGGCGCATCCGAAGGCGCGATCGCAACCTACACAGCTGCATTTGAAGCTGTCCAGCAACGGGCTGATTTCGCAGAAATCTCCTCCAAACGTCTGGGCAAATACCCGCAAATGACCGGTGATGCGGCCGATACAGCCAAGGCCAGCGCCACAACCGTGTCGCCTGAAGCCAAGACGTTCGTCGTGAACTGGCTGCAGGAAAAATACGGCGTGTCCCTGAACTAAACTTTGCTTTGTGAACGCCCCGCCCGATCCGGCGGGGCGTTTTCCCAAGTGAAGTAGGGGGGAGTGCGACCATGAACGTCATCATGGAGGCCCTGCCGGCACTGTCAGACGCATGGGGTCTGATCTTGCAGCCGGTTGTTCTTGGATATCTTGTGCTGGGTGTGGTCATGGGGCTGTGTATCGGCGTTTTTCCCGGTCTGGGCGGGATCGCCGGTTTGTCCCTTTTGCTGCCGTTTATGTTCGGGATGGACCCGATCCTTGGTCTGGCGCTGATGGTCGGCATGGTTGCCGTGGTCCCGACATCAGACACGTTCGCCTCTGTGCTCATGGGCATTCCGGGCTCTTCGGCCAGTCAGGCTACAGTCCTCGACGGCTTTCCGATGGCAAAAGAAGGCAAGGCCGCGAGAGCGCTTTCAGCCGCCTTTGCCTCCTCACTTTTTGGCGGTCTGGTGGGGGCAACGTTTCTGACCGGGTTCATCCTGATCGCGCGCCCCATCGTTCTGGAATTCCGAACGCCTGAGCTGCTGATGATTACGATTTTCGGCCTGTCCATGGTGGGCATCCTTGCCGGACGGGTTGCGATCAAAGGACTGGTTGCCGCCGGGCTCGGCATGCTGATCGGCACAATCGGCGAAGGCGCGTCATCGGGCGACTTGCGCATGTCGTCCTATGATTTCCCTTACCTCACCGATGGATTGAAACTGGTCATCGTCGGCTTGGGCATCTTTGCGATCCCCGAGATCATTTCACTGCTGCGACAAGATCGCGCCATTTCGTCCGAGCCGCAACTGGGCGGCGGTTGGCTTGAAGGTGTGAAGGACTGGTTTGCTAACATCTGGCTGTCGGTGCGCTGCTCGGTCATCGGGGTCGTTGTCGGCGTCATCCCCGGTCTCGGCGGTTCTGTCGTGGACTGGATCGCTTATGGCCACGCAGTCCAGACCACCAAGGACAAGTCGAACTTCGGCAAGGGCGAGGTACGTGGCGTGATCGGGCCGGAAAGCTCGAACAATGCGAAAGAAGGCGGTGGGCTGGTGCCGACACTGCTTTTCGGGATCCCCGGCTCCGGTTCCATGGCGATCTTTATCGGGGCAATTGCGCTTCTTGGCTCCGGGCAGATCGAGGTCGGTCCGGCAATGTTGCAGAACAACCTTGATATTACATACTCTATCGTATGGCTGCTGGCGCTGGCCAACGTGGTGGGCACCGTGATCTGCATCGCGGCCTCCGGCGGGATTGCAAAGCTAACGACCATCCGTTTCGTCCTGCTGGCACCCTTCCTGTTCATGATCATCAGCTTCGCCGCCTTCCAGTCAGGCCAGAACCTGATGGACCTCGTGGCGCTCTTTGCGATTGGCCTGCTGGGGATCATGATGCGCCGGTTCGACTGGTCCCGTCCGGCCTTCCTCATCGGTTTTGTGCTCTCGACGCCCGCGGAAAACTACGCCAACCAAGCCGTGCAGATCGCGTCGTCGCGGTTCCGCAAAGGCTTTGGCGAAGGGCTGGATTATATTTTTTCGCCCATCGTGATTGTGCTTTTGATCATCACCGTCATCTCTGTCGTACTGGGGCTGCGACAGGCCAAGACCATCATGGCAGAAGGCGATGTGAAATCCGGCTCCAAACGCGCACCGTTCGTCTTCCTGCTCGCGGTTACGGCCTACATTGCCTATGCGTTCTATGATGCCGCGTCGATCCCCAGCTACAGCCGCGACCGCGTTTTCCCGATGTTTGTCGCAGGTGTCTGCCTTGTCGGTTGCGTCGCCCTGATTGTACGCATGATGCTCAAACCCGAAACCGATACGATCTTTGCAGACCGCGAACGTGAGGGTGATGATTCCAATGCGACACACGGGCTGTGGCCAACGCTGGCCTGGTTTGCCGGGCTGCTGTTGCTCACATCGCTTCTTGGCTTCATTCTGGCGCTGGCGATTTTCCTTTTCAGTTTCATGAAAATGCGCGCCCGCCTGTCGACTGCAATGGCCGCAGGGTATGCCGCAGCAGGTATTGCATTCATGTGCTTCATGGCCTGGCTGTTGAACCGGGATTTTCCACCCGGCCTCCTGCAGGACCACACTTCTTTGCCATGGCCGCTGGGGTAACGCGCCTTTCCGAAAGGATATGATATGACGCAAACCGCGATTCCATTCCTGTTTATGCGCGGCGGCAGCTCACGCGGCCCCTATATGAAACGATCCGATCTGCCGGAAGATCGTGATGCGCTTGCGCGGGTTCTGGTGTCGCTTGTCGGCGCCGGGCATCCACTCAACATCAACGGTATCGGCGGCGGCGCAGCTGTGACGACCAAGGTTGCAATGCTCTCTAGGTCCGAAGATGACTGGGCCGACATCGACTATTTCTTTGCACAGGTCAGCGTCGAGGAGGAACTGGTCGACTTCAAACCCACCTGCGGCAACATCCTGTCCGGCGTCGGCCCGGCGGCGCTGGAAATGGGTCTGATTGATGCGCAGGAAGGCGAGACATC
>JBCCXN010000010.1:0-178644 GCA_039191495.1 Pseudomonadota bacterium
CCGGGCTTTAATGAAGACAGTCTTGCCGGCATCGAAGATGCAGTGGATCAAATCGACTGGCTGCAGTCGGAGTCAGGTGATCCCATTGATGCGCGCTACATCATTCTGGTGACAGACGCCGGTCCGAAAGACCCGCGCGATCCGAATGCACGGTCCGCAATCGGCGTGCAGGAATTGCAGGCGGATGCAGAGGGCAAAAACATTGTCACAATGACCTTGCATCTGAAAACGCCGACGGGCGGGGATGCCAACCACGCATATGCAGAAAGCCGTTATCGTGCGCTGTCAACCTTTGCCGGTCGCGAATACTATTTCCCGATCGAAGGCGGCTCAGAGGAGGCATTCGAAGGGCTCGCCACGCGGCTTGTGACCGCAATCACAGATCACGTGCGGGTAGCACGCGGCGAAAACGCGGTTCTGAGCGCGGATGAGGCAGGCGAGGACCTTCTGGAACTCGGGCGTGCTATGCGGCTGGCTTATCTTGGTGCACAAAACGACACGCAGGCGCCCGACGTCCTGCGCGGCTGGATCAGCGACAAGGCGGTGGAAGCTCCGCAGTCGCTTGCAGTGGAGCCACGCCTGCTCATTACCAAAAACGAAATGGCCACCATGGCGGAGCTGCTCGACAACCTGATCCGTTTGGGTGAGCAAAGTCAGGGCAGCGAAGACTCTCTGGATTTCTTTGGTCAGGTGCGTGGCGTCGTGGCCGACATGGCAACAAACCCGGACCGTCGCCTGAACACTGACGCCGACACATTGGGCGGCGCGCTGGAGTATCTGGAAAGGTTGCCGTATCGCAGCCAGCTGTTGCAAATGACCGAGGATCGCTGGGCGCAGAGCGCAATGTTACGCCGATCAATCATCGACGGTATGAGGCAAAAGCTAACGCAGTACCGCAAATGGCTCTTTGATCCTCAGGTCTGGACGGCCTTGCATGACGACGCAAGCGACGGTGAGTTGGTCTTTGCCATGCCATTTGACGTGCTGCCCTGAGGCGTTGCATGGCCTATCGCCTCCACATCGATGATTTGAGCGTTTCGCTGGGGGACCATGAGCGGCGTTTTACACTGCAAACGGGTCGGTGGACTATTTCGTCTGGCGAGGTTATCGGCCTGACTGGACCGTCTGGTACCGGAAAAACTCTGTTGCTTGAACTTCTTGGGCTCCTGCGTGCGCCGGATAGCGGTGTTTATCAAGCGGAACCCAAGGGCGATGAAAATGGCGCACTGCAACAGTTCAGCGACTATTGGCACGCGCCGGACGCGATGAAGCAATGCGCTGAGGCACGCGCCGGATTTTTTGGTTTCGTTCCTCAGTCAGGAGGACTGCTGCCGTTTTTGACCGTGACGGAGAATGTTGAATTGACCCAGCGTATTGCGGGTCGCCCGGATGTGGCTTGGGCGCAAGCGCTTGTGTCGGAACTGGGTTTGAAGCAAGTGGCGCACCTGCGTCCTGCAGCCCTTTCGATCGGGCAGCGACAGCGGGTGGCCATTGCACGCGCGCTTGCTCACCGTCCGTTCTGCGTGATCGCCGACGAGCCAACTGCCGCACTGGATCCAGAGACAGCACGTACGGCTATGGGTCTGTTGATTGATGCGGCAGGCGCGGGCGGGGCCGCGACTTTACTGTCAAGCCATGACTACCCGACACTTGCGCAGTTTCCGATGCGCCGCATGGGTCTCAAAATCGTGTCTGCATCGCAGAACGCCGATGTGATCAGCCGTGTAGAAGACTTGCCCGAGATAGCCGAAGACCCGGTCAGGTCTGAGGAAACGGTCTGATGCTGGTTGCGCGCCTCGCGATCAAAGACCTGATGTTTCAAAGGATTCACCTGATCTGCAATGTTGCGGTTTTAGCTGGCGTTTTGGTGCCGCTGCTCGTCCTTTTCGGGGTCAAGAATGGTGTTTACAACGCGCTGATCGGCGAGTTGTTGAGCAATCCGCGCTCCGTTCAGATCGATACGTCCGGAAACGCGGCCTTTTCAGTGACTGACGCTGAAACCGTACGCCAGTGGCCGGAGACCGGTTTCGTTACGCTTAAAACCCGCAGCCAGTTCGATTTTGTCAACGTGCGCCTGGACGGCGGGAGGCAGAAACGCGACGCAATATTAATCCCCAGTGGCGCCGGCGATCCGAATTTACCGCCCGGCATCGTGCTTACGCCGAATACGGCGGTTGTCAGCGGCCAACTGGCAAGCCAACTCGAAATTTCTCAAGGCGACAGAATCGACATCATTACTCAGGCTGAAGACCGACCACGGCAACTGCGTCTGCAATTGGACGTGGCTGCTGTGCTTGAGCCTCAACGAACTGCCGGACGCGCGGTACTGACGACCATCGACGTGTTGGACCTGGTCGAAGCTTTCTATGACGCCTATGCATTGCCGGATCATGGGATCACGCAGGGCAAATCATTTTCTGAACGTACCCCCGTCTTTGAAGGCATGCGCGCCTTTGCAGTAGGTCTAGAAGAACTTGCGCCTCTGCAAAACCGCATGGAAGCTCACTTTGGTATCAGTACCGAGGCGCGCACAGCAGAAGTTCAAGGCGTGCTCAACCTCGGTCGAAATCTTAATCTTGCGTTGTTGCTGACGGCGACTGTTGCAAGCCTTGGGTTGGCAGCCGCTTTGGTTTTTGGCTTTTGGGGTGAAGTGCAGCGCAAGCGTCAAGTCCTAGCCGCTTTGGCACTTATGGGGCTGGGCGGTCAAAGGCTTTGGCTTTTTCCGCTCGTTCAGGCGTTGGTTTCCGCCGCTTTGGCCATCGTCATTTCATTTGCATTGCTGGCTGTGGCAGGAGCCATCGCAGAGCGGCTGTTTGATACCGGCTTGGCTGCGGGCGGATTGGTGCAAATTACAGGCCGTCAGGCGCTTGCCATTGTCGGCATTGTAATGACGTTTGTGATTGCCTCCTCGCTGTTCGCGGCGCGCGCTGCGTTGCGCGTTGATCCGGCCACTGTTTTGCGGGAGGGCGCAACGTGAAACGACTCCTGCTGGCAGTGGCTTTGGGACTCTGCGCCCAGGGTGCCGCTGCTCAAGATGTGCCTGAGTCCTGGATCGAGGAACTGATCGATCCTGCGGGCGGCGCGGATCTGATCTTGCCTTTGCCTTGCGGCGGCGGCATGGCATTTCAGCGCGTCGCTGTGCCAGTCAGCGCGGGCGATCCGATCGATGACCGACCGTTTCGCATGGGGCAGTCCGAAGAATCGACCGGGTTCTCAGATTACCTGACACCGGCATTCCTGCGCGGCGCATTCAGCACAGAAGAGGGATCGCACTACTACATTGCGCGATATGAGATGAATGCCGCGCAGTTCAGAGCGCTGCAAGGGGACTGCGCGGCCCCCTTCACGCGGAAAGACAGGTTCGCACAAGGTGGGATCAGTTGGTTCGATGCGGTGGATCTGACGCGGAGCATGACTGAATGGATTTTGCAGAATTCACCGGACAGCATGCCCAGCCAGGAGGCGCGCACCGGTTTCTTACGGTTGCCGACAGAAGTGGAATGGGAATACGCCGCCCGCGGCGGTGCGCGCGTCGATCCGACGCTGTTTCCTGGTCGCCGGTTCTTTGCGAAAGGTTCTCTGGGCGATTACGCGCATTTTCAGGCGGCCGGGCAGGGGCGGGGAAAGTTGCGTCCCGTTGGGTTGCGTGCACCCAACCCGGCTGGCCTGTTTGACGTCTACGGGAACGCAGAGGAGCTGATGCTGGAGCCGTTTCGCCTGAACGCTGTGGGTCGCCGGCACGGTCAAGCCGGTGGCGTCGTCACGCGCGGCGGCTCCATCGACAGCACAGACGATACAATCTATACCGCGCAACGGCGCGAGTACCCGATGTTTAATCCGCGCACGGGCCTTGCACTTACAGGTGAATTCTTTGGTCTGCGGCCGGTGATTGGCGCGCACATTGTAACCGACGCCGCCTATGATGCGATCAGCGAAGGCTGGCAAAGCCGCGTGAAAGTCGATGAAGCATCCGAGAGTGCTGAACCTTTGACCGCGCTCGCCGCACTTCTTGAGGACGAGATTGATCCGCGCCGTAAACAGGCATTGAGCGATCTGCAACTGGATTTTCGGGTCGCTCAGGAAGCGGCCGAAACGTCGACCCGGCAAGCCGCCAAGTCCACTTTGATCAGCGGCGCAGCCTTTGTTGAGACACTCACCGATGATCATCGCGCGATCCAGCAGATCAGCCTGCGTTTGAGATCTCTGCGGGACAGGGCGGGTGTGGCCGTCGGTGATCAACGCCGCCAGTTGCTGGTCGCCTTTCGAAATGCACTGGACCGGCTGGAACAACTACGTGCCGGGCAATCCACATATCTGTTGTCCTACCGCGCGGCGTTGGAAAGCCTTACAACGGACGTGGACGCAGATTTGCTCGATGAGGCCTATAAAACGTTGTCTCAGGATATGATCGAAGCCGAGCAACAGGAATTTCTGGAGATGCTTCGTTTCTTTTGGCGCGATCTGGACACTTACCGTACACAACCCGACATGAGCCAGCAGGAGTTGCTGTCGCTTGCGGTCACGCCTTAAACCTCAGTCGGGCGGCGGCCCCTGTCGCGTGGGCATACGGTCGATTTCGGGTGCCACGTCATCGGCGATATCAAAGCGTTTGTCTCCCGGTGGAAGTGTCGCAGAAATGTAAGGTCGCCGCGCGCCACCACCTGGTTTGTCCGAGGCTTCGACCAAAGTATAGAGCGTGACAGGGGCGCCCAGAAAATCAGTGAATGTGCCAACGGGCGCTTGGCCCTGATTTGGGATCGCTTCCCAATGTCGCAGGATATCCAGCGGTTTGACCGGCTCTTCCGTAGCCAAAAGCAATTCTCCAAAGAACTCTCCGTCTCGGGATGGGTTCGTGATCCGGCTGAACTGTGCTTCGGGGAGAATTGCGCGCAATGCGATATTGGCTGAGGCCTGAAAACGGCCGTGGTCGGTGCCAAGCAGCAAGCCGCCACCTTCGTCGCGCAAGGCTTCCATCTGGTTGACCAACATATTGGCAGAGGAATTGTTCACGCCCGGCCATTTGGTCAGTTGTTTCACGTCCGAATTCCTGACACCAAGCGTCCCATCCAGCATCAAAACTTTTGAACCATTGGCATAATAGCTGCGAAAAGCCTCCTGATCTTCGGCGTTGAAGACACGATTGTTGTTGGCCGCAGACACGATAATGATCTGGTATGCTGGACTGACTGACAGATGCTGCGCAAAAGCCCCGCGTTGCGGTTCGAACTTATACTCCACGCTGTATCGCGAACCATTTTTATAGCCAGTCAGGAAGTTCGCCATGGTTTCGCGGTTTTGCGGATTATTGCGCGTCTCACGCAAACTGACGTCCCACCACAAGACGCGCATCGGCTCAGCATGGAGTGGTCCGGTCACCAGCGCCCAAAAAGTCAATGTGCTCAAAAACGGCTTAAAACTGAAACGCATCAGTCGATTTTGCTTTTGCGGGTCGGCATATTGTCTTGGATGGGTTCAGGCTCCGGTTCAGTGACGGGCGCTTGATCGCTGTCAATCGCGGTGCGCGCTCCGCCCGGGTCGAAGCTAGCAGAAATGTAGGGACGTTTCGTGCGTCCGCCCGGTTTGTCAGACGTTTCCACCAATGGGTAGAGTGTCACCGGATTGCCCATGAAATCAGTGAATTGACCAACGGGCGCTTCGGCCTGACTTGGGATTTCCTCCCAGTGCCTGAGGATGTCAATCGGTTTGACTGCCACAGCTCTGTTCAGCAGCACGTCACCCAGAAAATCACCGTCGCGGGAGGGGTTGGTGCGCCCGGTAAAACGGGCTTGAGGTAGAATTGCCGTCAGCAGTTGGTTTGCACCAACCTGAAACTCCGTGTGGTCGGTTCCGATCAGTATGCCCCCACCCTCGTCTTCAATTGCACGGACCTGATTCATCAGCAGTGCAGCACCAGCTCCGTTCGGGCCCGGGAAAAGCGTCATGGGGCCGGGTCGCGCATTGCGGACCCAAAGCGTGCCGTCCATCATGAGTGCACGTTTGCCGTTTTGGTAGAAAGCGCGCAAGGCATCAAGGTCGGCGCGCGTGAAGTTCTCACGTGTCGTGGTGACGTCCATGACGAGAATATCATATGTATCCGCACTCAGGAGCTGCACCAGATCGCCAGGATTTGTCGAATGCTGGAAGGTCACCGCATAGCGTGCGCCGCCTTCAAACTGATCAATGTAAAGTGCCATCGCGGCTCGATCCTGCGGATTTGTTGCCCCGTCGTAAGGAGGAGAGCCATCCCACCACAAGACCCGTGTGACCTGTGCATGCACCGTACTGGCAAAAATCAGGACAAATAGGACGACAAATGCAGTTGCGTATTTGCGCATGGTCAAATTTCCGCTTAGTTTATTGCGTGCAGCATGGCGCGCTCTGACTACTTTGTCCAACGGCTTAACGGCGCTTTTGAGTGGGAGATATTTGATGGGACCACTGCTCAAACTATTCGCGATCTTTGGCAGTTTGCTTTTGATGATCGCAAGCGGCGCCGCGGCCTATGCTGCTCTGCAGAGTTGTGCCCTTCGGTCCGATCTTTTGTCTGGCCTGAATGGTTGCCCAACGGAGGCGGAGCTAGCGCTTCGGGCCGAACTCGACGCTTTGGAAACGCAACGGCTTGCCTTGAGGGCAGAGGTTTCACGTCGCGAGAGACGCTTGGCCGCGCGGCAGTGCGAAGCGGCGCTTCCTTCGGCGACCGCTCCCATTACGCAAACGGAATTGGAGGCAGGTGATCTTGAGGCGCTTTACGGCTGCTGGTCGCTCGGATCGAGCTATCAGACGCGCGATGTAGACACTGAACAGGTCATATCCTACCCATCTTGGCGCATGTGCTTTGACATGCGCGGAAATGGCAAGCAGCGTATGCAGGGCGATGACGGATCAACTTGCGAAGGGCCTGTACAGGCGCGTATCGATAGTCCCGCGCGCCTCATACTTGGTGAAGGTGGCAATCTGTTGTGCAGTGACGGCGGTTACATCCATCGTCGCGATATCGCATGTTCAGCCGACGCAGCGGGGGGCGTGAC
The DNA here is from genome assembly GCA_039191495.1 of Pseudomonadota bacterium. Classification (GTDB taxonomy): domain Bacteria; phylum Pseudomonadota; class Alphaproteobacteria; order Rhodobacterales; family Rhodobacteraceae; genus Roseobacter. The sequence goes on from JBCCXN010000010.1 coordinate 7,029, forward strand.
ATGTGCAACCTTGCAGCCGGAAACAGAAGGGCAGGCTGACGTGCCCTTCTCGCGCTTGCAATGATATTTGTCACCCTTGTTTGACGGCAACCGTCGGCGCAACAACGTCCATTCCCAGTGCTTTGCCAACGGCATAGTACGTGAGTTGACCCGCATGCACATTCAATCCGTTGAGCAAATGCTCATCGTCAAGACAGGCCTTTCGCCATCCTTTGTCGGCCAAGGCAAGCATAAAGGGCATAGTGGCATTCCCAAGTGCGATGGTCGATGTGCGTGCCACAGCGCCGGGCATGTTAGCGACGCAGTAATGCATGACGCCGTCCACCTCGTAGATCGGGTCTTGATGCGTCGTGGCGCGCGAGGTTTCAAAGCACCCACCCTGATCGATGGCGACATCTACCAAAGCGGCACCCGGCTTGAGGTCGGACAGCTGTGAGCGGCTGATAAGTTTGGGGGCCGCCGCACCAGGGATCAGAACCGCTCCGATGATAAGATCCGCGTCCTGCGCAAGCTCAAGGGCGTTTCCTGCCGACGCGTAAGATGTTTTGAAGGTTCTGCCAAACACATCATCAAGGTAACGCAGGCGTTGAAGCGACCGGTCCAGTACTGTCACGTCCGCACCCATCCCCGCTGCAATTTTAGCTGCATGCGTGCCGACCACTCCGCCTCCAATAACGGCAACCCTGGCAGGTCCGACCCCGGGGACACCACCCATCAGAACACCGCGTCCGCCGTTTGCCTTTTGAAGTGTCCAGGCGCCCACCTGAGGCGCCAAACGCCCCGCCACCTCTGACATGGGCGCAAGCAAAGGCAGACCACCGCGCTCGTCAGTGACGGTTTCGTAGGCAATACAGGTTGCTCCGGATGCAAGCAGATCCTTCGTTTGTTCCGGGTCTGGGGCAAGGTGCAAGTAAGTGAAGAGCAATTGACCTTCGCGCAGCATCTTGCGCTCGACTGCTTGAGGTTCTTTGACTTTGACGATCATCTCGGCTGTCGCAAATACCTCTTCCGCGGTGTCCAACAGATGAGCTCCGGCCGCTGCATAGTCCTCGTCGGTGAACCCGGCACCGGTTCCGGCGCCAGTTTCGATCAAAACCTTGTGGCCATGGGCGACGGCCTCGCGTGCCGCATTTGGTGTGACACCAACGCGAAACTCTTGTGGTTTGACCTCTTTAGGGCTTCCGATGATCATGGCGATTTCCTCCCACATCCAATCACGTGCGTGATATACCGTAGAGACTTTGCAATTTGGCACGAAATTCATGTCGCCTTTCGGAGTATAGATCGAATAACATCCCGCCAAAGATCAAACTGACGAAAGAAACGTGCGTATATGGATCTGGACACAACAGACCGACGGATTTTAACGGCACTGCAGCGAAAAGGACGCATGTCCAACGCGGATTTGAGCGAATTTGTGAACCTGTCACCCTCTGCCTGCCATCGTCGTGTCCAGCGATTGGAGCAGGAAGGTTTCATTCGAGATTACGTAGCCCTGCTGGATGCGCGGAAGATGCGGGTGCCAACCACTGTATTCGTTGAGATCACTTTACAGGCGCAGGCGGATGAAGTTCTGGATGCCTTCGAGAAAGCTGTTTCCAGAATTCCTGATGTTTTAGAATGCCACCTGATGGCGGGCAGTGCGGACTATATTTTAAAGGTTGTGGCGGAAAACACGGATGATTTTGCGCGCATTCACCGCCAGCATCTGGCGCGCTTGCCCGGCGTGGCGCAGATGCAGTCCAGTTTCGCGCTGCGCACGGTTTTCAAAACAACTGCCTTGCCCGTTTGAGCCTGACGCGCGGGGCGCACCGCAATTGATCGACGCTGCAGCAAGGAAAGATTCATGACCAATACACTTGAACGCAACAAAGCCAGCGCGATGGCCTTTTACGACATAATGTTCAATCAAAGCCGCCCGCGAGAAGCGATCGAGACCTTTGTCGGGGACGAATACATTCAGCACAATCCACATGTAGGCGACGGTAAGGCGCCATTCATCGCGTACTTTGAGCGTATGGCGGCCGAATTTCCGGGTAAGGAAGTGATTTTCAAGCGTGCAATTGCAGAGGGTGACTACGTCGTTTTGCATTGCCACCAGATTTGGCCGGGAAGCGATGATTACGCGGGGATCGATATTTTTCGTTTCAATGCGGCCGGCAAGGTCATCGAGCACTGGGATGTTTTGCAGGTCATCGGCAGAACGTCAGCCAATGAAAATGGACTTTTCTGAAACGTAAACAAAAAAACCCCGCTGGCTGCGCGCCCGCGGGGTCCTTTGATTTCGGTGCCAGAGGCGAAGCCGCTTAAAGCATGCCTTCGCGTTGGGCTTTTTTCCGCGCCAGTTTACGGGCACGGCGGATCGCTTCAGCTTTCTCGCGCGCTTTTTTCTCGGACGGCTTCTCGAAATGTTGCTTGAGCTTCATTTCGCGGAAGACACCTTCGCGCTGCAGCTTTTTTTTCAGGGCACGAAGCGCCTGATCGACGTTGTTGTCGCGAACACTGACCTGCATGTGGTTGTCACCACCTTTCTAAGTTGAGTTGCAAGGATTTGCAGGAAGTGGGCATATAGCAAGGACGCCCTAACTTGTCCAGTGCAGGATTATGCCAACCGCGGGAGCCACAACATGACTGTACCTTACGCCACAGCCAAAGAAGATCTTTTGCAAGCAGCGTTGGCCCACGTGCCTTTTGACGGGTGGTCGGAGACGACGTTTAACGCTGCGATTCGAGACACAGAATTGTCGCTTTCCGTTGCAAGAGCCGTTTGCCCGCGAGGTGCGGTGGATCTGGCTGTGGCATTCCACAAGCAAGGGAACGCGGCGATGCTGGTGCGACTCAACGAGGCTGACCTGACCGACGTGAAGTTCCGCGACAAAGTCGCTGCTGCTGTTCGCTTCCGGCTTGAGGTTGTCGAGGACAAGGAAGCGGTGCGACGGGGCACTACGCTCTTCACCCTGCCGATGTACGCCGCTGACGGCGCAAAGCTTGTCTGGGGAACGTGCGACGAGATTTGGACGGCACTTGGAGACACGTCCGATGACATCAATTGGTACACGAAACGTGCGTCGCTCTCCGGCGTCTATTCAGCAACAGTTCTTTTTTGGCTGGGCGATGACAGTCCGGACTACATGGCTACTTGGGACTTTCTCGATCGACGCATTGAAGAAGTGATGATGATTGAGAAATTCAAAGCCCGCGTGCGAAAAAACCCAATCCTGAGCCGCATGATGGAAGGCCCAAACTGGGTCCTCAGCCATATCAAGGCACCCACGCGCGTTCCCAAGGTGGACTTGCCGGGGAGTTGGACAGCACCGCGGGAGTGATGTGATTGCGTCGGCAGCATGAGTGGCTAAGGTAGCGCCTGACGATTATGGGGGGCCTTAACCGTGACCAATACAATGCGCGCCATCGAAATTACCGAGGCTGGCGGACCTGATGTGCTCAGACCTACAGAGCGTCCTGTCCCCGAACCCGCACTGGGACAGGTCACTATTAAGGTGGCCTGGGCTGGCGTAAACCGCCCCGACGCTTTGCAACGCGCCGGCTTTTACGCGCCGCCCCCAACGGCCAGCGATTTGCCGGGCCTTGAAGCTGCTGGCGAAGTGATTGCGGTGGGACCTGGTGCGCAGGGCGTTAACATTGGCGATCAAGTGTGTGCGCTTTTGCCTGGCGGTGGGTATGCCGAATATGTTGCAACACCCGCAGCGCACTGTCTGCCGGTGCCGAACGGCATGAGCCTGCGGGAGGCCGCCTGTCTGCCGGAGACCTTTTTCACGGTTTGGTCCAATGTCTTCACACGCGGAGGGTTAAAGGCAGGCGAGCGGTTTTTGGTGCATGGCGGTTCATCTGGCATCGGTACGACGGCCATCCAACTGGCAACAGTTTTTGGCGCACGCGTTTTTGCCACTGCCGGATCCGAAGAGAAATGCAAGGCCTGCACCGCCTTGGGATCATCACGGGCGATCAACTATCGGACCGAGGATTTTGTAGACATTTTGCGCACAGAAGGCGGCGCCGATTTGATCCTTGATATGGTGGGCGGTGATTATATCCCGCGCAATCTGAAAGCGCTGGCTGATGACGGTCGGCTTGTTCAGATCGCCTTTTTGAGCGGTCCCAAGGTTGAAGTTAATTTTGCGACCCTCATGACCCGGCGTTTGACGATGACTGGTAGCACGCTGCGTCCGCAAAGCGATCTGGCCAAAGCACGGATAGCGCAAGAGCTGCGTGAAGCGGTCTGGCCGCTACTGGCCTCGGGTCGGATTGCACCGGTGATGGATCAGGAGTTTGCATTAGAAGATGCCAACAAGGCGCATGCGCGCATGGAAAGCTCCGGCCACATAGGCAAAATTGTCCTGAGAGTTGCCTGAATAGACAAAGGGCAAATCGCAAACAAAGGGGGTGTGCGCATGGCACAGACAGTTGTAATCGAGGTGTTTGGCGGACCGGAATTGCTGACACTTATGGATCGGGACGTTGGTGCGCCGGGTCCGGGTGAGGTTCGGATCGCTCACAAAGCCTGCGGTCTGAACTTCATTGATGTTTATCAGCGGACCGGCCTTTATCCACTAGAATTGCCGCATGCCTTGGGCATGGAGGCCGCTGGCGTGATTGAAGCCGTTGGCGATGGAGTGACCCATCTGAAACCGGGTGATCGCGCGGCTTATGCCGCAGCCCCGCCGGGCGCGTATTCAGAGGCACGCGTGATGCCTGCGGCTCAGGTCTGCCCGCTGCCCGATGCGATCTCGTTTGAAGAGGGAGCCGCAATGATGCTCAAAGGGCTGACGGTTCAGTATCTCTTTCATCGAACTACGCCGATCTCTGCAGGCGACACGGTGCTGTTTCATGCGGCGGCGGGTGGTGTTGGCCTGATTGCGTGTCAGTGGGCGCGTTCAGAAGGGATTACATTGATTGGCACCGCCGGGACGGACGAAAAATGCGCCTTGGCTCTCGAGCATGGAGCGACGCATTGCATAAACTATAGAACGGAGGATTTTGCCGCCCGGGTGCGCGAATTGACAGACGAAACAGGTGTTGATGTTGTCATGGATGCTGTTGGCGCCGATACTTTTGAAGGCTCGCTCGACAGTCTCAAACCTCTGGGTATGATGATCTCGTTCGGAAATGCATCCGGGCCGGTTCCTCCATTCTCTGTGGGCGTACTGGGTCAGAAAGGGTCGCTCAAGATCACGCGTCCGACCCTTTTCACACACATCTCGGATCACGAAACCTGCCAGTCCATGGCTGCACAGCTGTTCGGCAAAGTTGCGGCAGGTGAAGTGAAAATACGCATCGATCAAAGGTTTGCGCTGGCGGAAGTTGGTGCAGCTCATGGCGCACTTGAGGCACGGAAAACCACGGGTAGTACCGTTTTGACTATTTGACGGAACCAGCGTGACTGCTTGGCGAAGGAACCGGATTTCAGCCGCTTACCTGACGGGTGTGAAAAGCGCTGTGTCTGCAGAGCAGTCCTGGCGCACGTCACGCCCGCAGCGGCGTGGTTCGAGCGATCGGGTCAGGCAGATGCGGGCCTCTTGGATGTAACCGGATTTACAGGTGATAGTAATCTGATGCTCCGACAGCTCTGGGTTTGCCTGCAGAAATGACTGTTCGATCACCTCGGGTGCGATCCGGACGTCTTTATCCAGTCTGCGCAAGACATCAGGTCGGTTGATGGAGCCATAGGCGTAGCGCGACAATTCATAATATTGCTGTGCCGTAAGGCCCGAGCAGGTTCCGTGTTTGCGCCATTGGTGCCAGGCCAGCCCGGCCGTGCCCATGATATCGGCCATTTCGGCGGTCATTTGTCTTGATGGTGCTTTACGGACGGTCTGACAGTCTCGCGGGTATCCGGTTTCAAACTGTGGCCAGAGACCATGCAAAATCCAACCGTGATCATGTCTCGGGTCGCATTGTTCTGAACCGCGCCGGTCGCCTTCGATCGCACACCAGTTGGGTGACCAGCTGAGCGCCAATACGTAGTAGTCAAATTCCCCTGATTGCTGGCTGCGGACAAACGCGGGCCAAATCAGCAGAAGGCAAAGGACTATGACACGCATGGATTTGGGCTTTCCTTATGACGTTTACGCGACTATATACGCGTTGATTTCCCCCACAATGGAAACCGTCCCGAACCGCTGGGACAGCCCTTTAAGGCGCTTTTCAAGTCGTGGGACATAAGGACAGACAGGAGCATCGCAATGGGAAAACCGATTATGGCAAAGGCCACCGCCGTCTGGCTGGTGGACAATACGACGATCAGCTTCAAACAGATCGCCGATTTTGTCGGAATGCACGAGTTGGAAGTGCAGGGTATCGCGGACGGCGACGTTGCACAGGGCGTGAAGGGCTTTGACCCGATTGCCAACAACCAGCTGACACAAGACGAGATTGATTCCGCGCAATCCAACCCACTGCACAAGCTGAAACTGAAGTTCAATGCCGCGGCGCAGGGTGAGGAAAAACGCCGTGGTCCCCGCTACACACCGTTGAGCAAACGTCAGGATCGCCCCGCTTCGATCCTCTGGCTTGTCAAGTTCCATCCAGAACTTACTGACGGCCAGATCAGCAAACTGGTGGGTACAACCAAGCCGACGATTCAGTCCATACGAGAGCGCACGCACTGGAATATCGGTAACATCCAACCCATTGATCCGGTTGCTTTGGGCTTATGCAAACAGTCAGAACTTGATGCTGCTGTTCAGAAGGCTGCGGCGAAGAAAGCCGCTGATGCGCCGGTGATGAGTGATGATGAGCGTCGCAAGCTTGTCAGCACCGAGCAGAGCCTTGGAATGGATGCTGAACCCAAAATACCAACGGCGATTGAAGGTCTTGAGACCTTTACGCTCACAGGAGACGGAGAGGCGGACCCGACTGACGAGGAAAAATCACCCGGCGACTTCGCGGATGCGGACAGTTTTTTCAATCTGCCGGACGGTACGCATGACGACGAAGACAACGAAGACGTCAAAAAAGATTGTTAATTGGCAAATCACCCGTGATTTGAACCTGGCGTTACGCGCCGGGTTTTTTGTTTTTCTGTCGCGGTGGGTGCGCAGGTGTCAGAGCGACTTTCGCGCGCGCATGGCAGCAGTGATGGTTCCGTCATCAAGATAATCCAGCTCGCCGCCGATCGGAACGCCCTGAGCCAGCGATGTGAGGCGCACGCGCCCTTCCAGTTGGTCGGCAATATAATGCGCCGTGGTTTGCCCGTCGATCGTGGCGTTCAGCGCGAGTATGACTTCTGAGACATTTTCTGAACTGACCCGGTCGATCAGTTTGGGAATGCCCAATTCTTCAGGGCCAACGGCATCAAGCGCGGACAGCGTGCCGCCAAGCACATGGTAACGCCCTTTAAAGACGCCGGAGCGTTCCATCGCCCAGAGATCGGCCACGTCTTCGACGACGCAGAGTTCTCCGTTCGCGCGCTTTTCAGACGCGCAAATATCGCAAATGTCTGTAGTCCCTATGTTACCGCAGTTCAGGCATTCCTGTGCGGTTTCCGCGACAAGCCGTATGTTGTCGGCCAGAGGAATTAGCAACAATGCACGTTTGCGGATCATATGCAGCACCGCCCGTCTGGCAGACCTTGGTCCGAGCCCGGGCAGTTTGGCCATCATGTTGATCAGGGTGTCAATGTCCTTGGTGCTGCTCACGATCAGGTACGCTGTCTCCGGGATACGGCCTGCGGCCGGAATCCGCGCCTCAGGCGGGGATATTTGAGGATCAAAGAACGCCCTTAGAACGGCAGTTTCATGTCGGCAGGCAGACCCATGCCTTCGGTCAGCTTTGCCATTTCTTCCTGTGCGCGTTCTGCGGCTTTGGTTTGCGCTTCCTTGATGGCGGCAAGGATCAGATCTTCGACCACTTCCTTGTCGTCGCTGTTAAAGATCGACGGATCGATGTCTAGCGATTTCAACTCGCCTTTGGCCGTACAGGTGGCCTTGACAAGTCCGGCGCCGGAAGCACCTTCGACCATGATGCTTGCCATGTCGTCTTGCATCTGCGCCATTTTGGTCTGCATTTCCTGGGCTTTTTTCATCATGCCGGCCATGTCGCCGAGCGCGCCTAGTCCTTTGAGCATTTGTGCATCCTCGTTGCTACGGGTTTGGGTCTGGATATGCGTGTTTCGGATTGTGCGCGCAAGGGGATTAGCCGTCCTCGAAAGGATCCCATTCGTCATCGATTTCGGGCAGAGCGGCTTTCGTTGCTTCCTCTGCGATTTGTTGCGCTGTTCGGATCGCGGAGATTTTGGCGTTCGGGAAATGTTTCAGTACTGCCTGCATCATCGGGTGATCCGCGGCTTTTGCCTTCAACTTCCTGTCATCACTCTCGCGGACTTCCGCGATGGTTTCCGCGCTGGCTTCTCCGACGACGCTAACCGCCCAACGGTTCCCCGTCCAGGTTTGTAGTCGCTGGCCAAGCCGCTGTGCAAGATCGCGAGGCGCGGTCTCCGTCGGTGTGAATTCGATGCGGCCAGGTTGGTATCTTGCCAAACGCAAGGATGTTTCAACCTCAACTAGCAATTTCACGTCCCGATTGGCGCGGATGAGCTCAACGACGTGGTCAAAAGTTGCATATCGCGACAGGGCATCTTCTGCCTGACTGGCAAGTGCCGTCGCTGTGGCACCGGAGGATCGTCCGGCATGGACTGTACCGGTTTTGGCCGAAACGGAGCTGTGTGTCACGGACGCGCCAGCGTTTTGCGCATGACCGTTACCAGCCCTGCGCGGCAATTCGGATGTGGCGGGCGCATGACGAAGTTTTCGAACAAGATCTTCAGGCGTCGGTAAATCGGCAACGTGGGTTAACCGAATGATCGCCATTTCGGCTGCCATCATCGAATTCGGCGATGTGCCCACTTCCTCGAGTGCCTTAAGCAGCATTTGCCACATGCGGGTCAACACGCGCATGGCCAAGAGATCGGCCATCGCAAGCCCGCGTTGCCGCTCATCCGGCGAAACGGTTGGATCGTCGGCTGCTTCGGGTGTGATTTTTGCCACTGAGATCCAATGCGTGATTTCGGCAAGATCGCGCAACACAGCCATGGGATCCGCGCCTTCGGCGTATTGTGCAGATAGTTCTGCCAGTGCGCCTGCCGCGTCGCCGTGCATGATCATGTCAAAGAGGTCAAGAACGCGTCCCCGGTCCGCTAGGCCTAGCATCGCACGCACATCGTTCGCGTGTGTTTCCCCCGCGCCGTGGCTTATTGCCTGATCGAGCAAAGAAGTTGCATCCCGTGCCGAGCCCTCTGCCGCTCTGGCAATCAGGGCAAGCGCGTCATCTGAAATCTCTGCGCTCTCCGCGGTTGCGATACGACGCAAAAGGTCGATCATCACTTCGGGCTCAATTCGACGCAGGTCGAACCGTTGGCATCGTGACAACACCGTGACTGGTACTTTACGGATTTCCGTCGTTGCAAAAATGAATTTTACATGTTCAGGCGGTTCTTCAAGCGTTTTGAGCAATGCATTAAATGCGCCTGTCGACAGCATGTGTACTTCATCAATGATGTAAACTTTATAGCGCGCAGAAGCGGCGCGGTAGTGAACCGAATCGATGATTTCGCGGATATTGGCCACACCCGTGTTGGATGCAGCATCCATTTCAAGAACGTCCACATGCCGTCCTTCCATAATGGCTGTGCAGTGTTCGCACACACCGCATGGACGCGTGGTAGGACCGCCTTTACCGTCGGCTCCTATGCAATTCATACCTTTCGCGATGATTCGCGCGGTTGTCGTTTTCCCGGTCCCGCGAATCCCTGTCATTATGAATGCCTGCGCGATCCGGTCGGCGGCAAACGCGTTTTCTAACGTACGGACCATTGCGTCCTGTCCGACAAGATCTGCAAAAGTCTCAGGGCGGTATTTGCGCGCAAGCACCTGATAGGCTGCTGGCGAAGGATCAGACATGGACGGCCTTGCAATGGGTGAATCAGACTGTTGGAGAGCAGATTAGGCTGCGACACCAGTGAGAACAACTCGCCTGGCAAAAAGGTTGTCAAACTTTGGTGCTTTGCACCCCAAAGCTGCCGACCGATTGTCAATGAGCGCAGCATGAAAGCGGTCATGGAGTGCGCGCTATACAGATGAGAAGCTTAAGATCGATCGGCAAGCATTCAGATGCGTCGCCGCTGCGGCGGAAGGATCGCGCTGTTAGGGGGCGTGAAGACCGATCGCTCGATCATCCAGACTATTTTCGCACACAAGCGGGTCGGATCCGTATCGGACAGTAATACTCACGTCACGTACGCACAACGCGCTGGCGGGTTTGAACGGCGCCGACACAGCGCGCGCGGCACATTTCGAGACGACTGGCGAGGAAAGTCTCTGAGGCAGAATTTTTTCGTTCTTAAGAATGGTGAGAGGCTGGACAACGACCCAAGCGGGGCTCGTTACGGCTGCTTCCTTCCGGACCTGACCGGGTTGGCGAGGCGCTCGCCCGCGCCAACCTCTCACGGGTCAAATAGTGAAAGACTGAACGCAATGCAAGGTCGGGTGATGTCTTACAGGTGTAGCCGGACACGTAAAAACCCGTCGTGGTCAATACCGCAGGTCTCTGGGCGCAGGTGCGCGATTTCGTGCAAAAATCTATCTGCGGATGGAGACGTCAATAAAACGGCAGACCTGTTCAAACCTGCCTTGAAGTGCCACGGCTCTGTAATTGTTGCCTGCTGTTGACCTTTGTTGTTGAGAAATTTAAGCACGGCCTCTTGCAATGGGGCGTGACCTCGAACGACCAGACTTTGGTTTGGAAATGGCTGGAAAACTCCGCCTCCGCCAGCGCGGTGATCCGTTGTCGCCACAACAAATGCCTGATCGTCCGTCACGGGTCGGCCTTGCCATTTCAAGTCCGCGATGCGACCGGGCCTGTCATGCAAGGTGCGTCCTGCGGTGTCAAACCTCGGCAATTGGCTGGGATCGATGCTGTATGTCAGGCCATAAATGGCGTCGAACCGGAAACCGGGCACGGAAGGGTTTATCAAGAGTTGATCTTCGTCATCGGAAGACAGTGTGTTGAAAATCAATGCGGATCGTTCAAGCCAATCTTTCAATTGATGACCGGTCGTGCGGACAGCCCAAATGTGGTTGGCGTAGGGATTCATGCCCGCAATGTGCCGCCTCTTGATTTCACCTTTCTCAAGAAAAACAAAGTTTTCAGGACCATCAAAACCACCCGTAAGTGCCGCAGAAGCGACCGACAGCAACGGCAGATCTGCCTCTTGAGTGTTTGAAAGCGCAGTAGCAACGCTTTGATGCTTCGCCTCGGCCAGCAATGCCGGAACTGGACTGGGGTGTGCCAACGCAAAATAGCTGTGCATTGGTCGATCAATCGTTGCGACAGGCTTGGCAAGATGGGCGCGGGCACGCTTGTGCATCTCGGATGCCAAAGCGACGATCTTCGCGTTCTCCGGCGTGTCATGCGTTGCACTCACCAGACGAGAGGTTGATTTTTCCACACGCCATTTTCCAATGCCAGCGCTTCGACGAAGTGCGAGTTCGATCTCGCCAACATCCGATCCGGATGCACCGGGTTGCACCAGAGGTTTACCATGCACGTGGCCGTTTTCGATATCGACATCCGCCAAGCCCGCATGTTCCGGACCCGGAAACTTCAAATGCGTGTGCCCGCCAATGATGACATCTATTTCTTCAATTTGAGCAACGCGGGCAATCTGGTTTTGCGCGTCGGGCCCTTCCTCAAAGATGGCCAGACCCATATGGGCGAGACAAATTACGATGTCGGCGCCCTGTGACTTAAGCTCGGCGGCTGAGCGCTTCAGTATCGGAAGCGGCGCTTCGATACGCGCGCGATTTTCGACGTGATGTCTGGACCAGAGCGCCGCTTTGTCGGGCATGCAGGACACGATACCAATGCGCAATTCCTGTGTCGTTCCATTCGCGTTTTCGACCAGTTTCGTCAGCATCAAACTCTTTCGGACCATCGGAAGCGTATCCGCATCAAGATTGCCGCATACGACGGGCATTTCGAACTGCGCTAAGGCCTTTGCGAGTCCATCCAGACCGTGATCGAAATCGTGATTGCCAAGGCCAATCGCATCATAATTCATCCAGTTCATTGCGGTTGCCATGGGGTGCTCGCAAGCCGTCATACCGTTCTCATCATCCAGCAGATCGGCAATTGGTGTGCCCTGCAACGTATCCCCGTTGTCCACCAATAGACAGATGGCGCCGCTGGCTTCGGCCTTCGCGCGGGCCGACGCGATCAAAGTGGCAAGCTTAGCGAGACTTCCGCCGCTGTCTTTGGTGTCACGAACATAATCGAATGCTGTGATTTGCATGTGCAAATCACTTGTCGCCAATATGCAGAGCCGTGTTTCATTTGGTGACGGGGCAGCGGAAATGGGTTTCTCCTGCTTCGAAATTTGAACAACTATGGGCTGTAGTCACTCCCATCACATCGCGCCTTGGTTATCAAGGGGTTGACGCTGTATTCCCTCGCTCGCTCTTGCGCTCTCATAAGCTGCGTGCAAATGCTCGTCTCACAAAGGCGAGGCAGGCATGAAACACGCGGAAACGGTCACTTTTGGCGGATCCGGATTAGATCGGGCTGCGGACATTCGATCCGATTACCAAGCCGTTGAAGCGTTGTTGGCAGACAGTACGTCCCGCGCCATCCTGTTTTGGCGCGGTAAACCGCTTCTTTCGATGGCACGTCCGGCGGAGCTGGTCAGGCTGCGTCTAAACCATCCTGTGATGGAGTATGCTGGTCGCGAAAAAATCTTGCTCGGGCGAGAAGATGGTGCAGCGCGATTTGCTATCGATCTTTCGGACTGGGTTCCGGATGACCTCGATGAGGCTCAGTTGGGCGGCTTTCTTGACCCCAGCGAACAAAGGCACCCGGAACTGGATGATACAATGGCCTTTGCGGAATTGCGCCGGGCAATGACCTGGCTGACCCCTCGAGACGCGGAGCTGGCCGCGACGGGAAAAGCGCTTTTCGGCTGGCACGAAACGCACAAATTCTGCTCACGCTGTGGTGCACCCTCGGACATGGTGGAAGCGGGGTGGCAACGCCGCTGCCCAGAATGCAACAGCTCGCATTTTCCGCGTACTGACCCCGTGGTGATTATGCTTATCACCAAGGGGAATTCTGTTTTGGTCGGGCGTTCGCCCGGATGGCCGGACGGTATGTATTCGCTGCTGGCCGGTTTTGTTGAGCCAGGAGAAACGCTGGAAGCGGCAGTGCGCCGCGAGGTATTCGAGGAAGTCGGCGTGCGCGTGGGCGATGTGGAATATCTCGCAAGCCAGCCTTGGCCCTTTCCGGCGTCTTTGATGTTTGGGTGCGCCGGTGAAGCCTTGGATAACGTTTTGACCGTAGACCCGGTTGAGATCGAAGATGCGCTTTGGGTGTCGCGCGAAGAGATGCTGACTGCCTTGAGTGGCGATCACCCCAAGCTGCTGCCGGCACGAAAGGGCGCAATCGCGCATTTTCTAATTCAGAATTGGCTCGCGGACAGGTTGGACTAAATGCACGTGGCACAGTTGGATTGCTGCAGGAGGTATCGATGAAATTCTCCACCCGCGAAGATATCGCAGCGCCTATTGAAGATGTCTTCAAGGCGGTAACCACATTTGAGATGTATGAAAGGGCGGCAATGCGCCGTGGGGCGGATGTACGTCGCCGGGCATCGGTATCTGACGGTGGCTTGGGCACGCAATGGGACACGCGTTTTATGCTCAAAGGCAAAATGCGTGAAATGGCCTTTGAAGTGACACGGTTTGGCCCACCATCAGACGTTGAAATTAGCCTGATCTCCCGCAACATTGCAGGTGCGATAATTTGTGAACTATTTGCTCTTTCGCAAACGCGTACGCGCATGACAGTCAGCCTTGAGGCACGACCGCTCACCTTGCCGGCGCGCGTTCTGATACAGTCCTTGAAGTTGACCAAATCCAATCTCAATGCCCGCTTCAAGAAACGTGTGGCCGAGTTGGTACGTGATATGGAAAGCAGCAGAAACGACCGCGCCTAAGTGCGATTCAGTGGCGACCCTCGTCGGCGGGATAAACGCCCAGAATTTCTACCATATTTGTGAAGTACTCCAATTCGTCCAATGCGCGTTTAACGCCAGGGTCGTCAGGATGCCCTTCAATATCCGAATAAAATTGTGTGGCAGTGAAAGAACCGCCGACCATGTAGCTTTCAAGTTTGGTCATGTTGATGCCGTTGGTAGCAAAACCGCCCATAGCCTTGTACAAAGCGGCTGGAATGTTTCGTACCTCGAAGACGAAAGTTGTCATCATGCCGGATGAACCACGACGCTCGTGGTTCGCCTCAGGCGCCATGATTAGAAAGCGCGTCGTGTTGTTTCCCTGGTCCTCAATATGTCGTGCGACCACCTCAAGCCCGTAAATTTCCCCTGCGAGTTCGCTGGCCAGAGCTGCTATTGAAGGATCGCCAGCTGCCGCAACCTCTCGCGCGGACCCTGCAGTGTCGGCACCCGTAATGCGACGAATTCCGTGCTGTGACAGGAAACTACGGCATTGGCCCAGCAGGACTGTATGGCTTCGGGCTGCGGTCACTTGCGTAAGGGTTGTGCCTGGCACGGCAAGCAAGTTGATGTGAACGCGCACAAAAGCCTCTTCGACAATGTGCAAACCGGACTTGGGCAGCAGAGAGTGGATGTCCGCGACCCGGCCATAGGTGGAGTTTTCGACCGGCAGCATGGCCAGTTCCGCAAGGCCGTTGCGCACCGCAGCAATGGTATCTTCAAAGGTCGCGCAGGGCACGGGTGTCATGTCCGGGCGGGCTTTTCTGCAGGCCTCATGCCCGTACGCTCCCAATTCGCCCTGAAATGCTATGCGGGACGCTATTTGAGCTCTCATTACTTTTTCCTTACCTTTACATGCGCAAAAGAGGCGTTTCGCCGCGCTAACTACACCTTGCCTCGGCGGAGGTGAAGACGTAGATAACAGTGAACTTAGCAACGGATCGTAGCCATGTTAGACACAATGACCTTCACAAAATCCGCAAGTGCGATTTGCGGTGCACTGCTTGTGTTTCTGCTTGGCAAGTGGGCTGCTGAAGTGCTGTTCCATGTCGAGTTGCACGGCGAGCAGTCGTTTGTGATTGAAGTCGAAGTTGCAGAAGAGCCAGCGCAGCAAGAAGCAGTTGATTTCGCGACGATCATGGCTTCTGCCGATCCGGAGGCCGGCGCACGCGTTTTCCGCAAATGCTCGGCCTGTCACAAACTCGCCGAAGGTGAAAATGGCACGGGCCCATCGTTGTACGGTGTCGTTGGACGTGAGAAAGCTGCCGTTGCAGGCTTTGGATACTCGGATGTTCTGACGACGATGGGTGGCGAATGGACACCGGAAAACCTGAGCGCGTTTCTTGAAAAACCTGGTGACTACGCCCCCGGAACCTCGATGGGTTTTGCGGGCCTCAAAAAGGTGGAAGAGCGGGCTGACGTGATTGCTTATATCGACAGCGTCGACAACTGATACCTTTTCATTCCAATTTGTGCCAAGCCGCCTGTCTTTGTGCAGGCGGTTTTTATTTGTGCAGTTGCACCGATGTTGGCGCGCATCACATTTTCGCAACTTGTATCTTGGCTCAACCTCCCGTTAGCTTACATTCCAGCAGTAAAGTGCGGTCAGCGCGCGCA
Organism: Pseudomonadota bacterium; assembly: GCA_039191495.1. Lineage (GTDB taxonomy): Bacteria > Pseudomonadota > Alphaproteobacteria > Rhodobacterales > Rhodobacteraceae > Roseobacter. The sequence goes on from JBCCXN010000010.1 coordinate 22,666, forward strand.
GTATGAGGAAGGTTTATGACGCTCCAGTTGTCTCAAGTCATGTCGGCCATTTGGTCAACGCCAAAACCCGCGATTTTCGCCGCGACCGCACTATGGACCTGTTTGGTCGCGCTGCCGACGGGTTCGCGGGCGCAAGAGGGCATGATTGATACCCACGGCTATTCGTTCTACGGCGATCTGAGCTATGCTGAGGACTATTCGCACTTCTCTTATGTTGATCCAGATGCGCCTAAGGGTGGTGAAATTGCACTTGGGGTGGTGGGCACGTTCGACTCAATGCATCCATACACGCGCAAGGGGCGTGCAGGTGCCCTGTCGACGATCATGTATGAAAGCCTTCTCGGAGACGGGACCGGCGGCTCTTCTGCACCGGCGGATGTGTATGGCGAATCCTACTGCCTTTTATGCGAACGGCTGGAATACCCCGAAACAAAAGATTGGGTGATTTTTTACATGCGCCCCGAAGCAAGGTTTTCGGATGGCACGCCGGTGACCGCGCATGACATCGCGTTCAGCCACAATTTGCTGTTGGACGAAGGGTTAAAATCTTATGCCGACGCGGTTCGAAAACGCATCCCGAAAGTCGAGGTGATCGACGATTACACAATTAAATTCTATTTCACGGAGGGTATCTCGCGCCGCAGCCTTATCGATCAGGTTGGTTTTGTGCCTGCGTGGTCCAAGAAATGGTATGAAGAAACCGGTGCTGGTCTCGATGAAAGTCGGCTCGATATTTCTCCAGGTTCGGGCCCGTACATGGTCGACAGCATCGATGTAAACCGGCGTATTGTTTACAAGCGCAACCCGGACTATTGGGGCAACGACCTGCCGTTCAACGTCGGGCGCAACAACTTTGATACAATAAGGATTGAATACTTCGGTGATGACACGGCCGCTTTCGAGGCGTTCAAAGCGGGAGAGTACACGTTCCGCAACGAATCGGATTCGCAGAAGTGGGCGAATGGGTACGATTTTCCGAAAGTCGCACAGGGTGCAGTCAAACTCGATTCCCTGCCGGATGGGTCGCCGCCGACGCCGTCTGGGATTGTATTCAATCTCGGGCGTGATGTGTTGCAAGACAGGCGCGTGAGACAGGCAATTGCGTTGACCTACAACTTTGAATGGACCAATGAGAGCCTTCAAAACGGGCTGTTCCGGCAGCGCGCGTCCTTCACGCAAGATACACCACTGATGGCCAGCGGTCTGCCCGAAGGTGCTGAACGCGCATTTCTGGAATCTCTTGGCGATCTTGTGCCGTCAGACATGTTGACTGAGGCGGCGTTGGAGCCGCACAGCTCGAATCCGGAGCGGTTGTTGGACCGCCGCAACGTTCGCAAGGCCATGCGTCTCCTGGACGAAGCAGGCTGGGCTGTCGGGGATGACGGCATTCGCCGCAACGCCGAAGGGCAAGTGCTGAAGCTTAACTTTCTGTTCAACAGCGCCACGTCTCCGACGCTGAGCGCAGTTATGGAAAACTTCGTTTCCAACGTGCAAAAACTGGGTGTCGACATCACTTTTGAAAAAGTGGATCCGTCGCAATATACGTCTCGGGAAAGAGACCGTGACTACGATCTGGTTTTTGACTCTTACGGCGCGTTCCTGGGAACTGGCACAGGATTGATGCAACGATACGGATCTGAAGCAGCGGAATTTTCTCTTTTCAATCCTGCCGGTCTTGCAAGCCCGCTGGTGGATGAGATCATCGCTCGGTCTCTTGTCGCTGCTAACCGTGAAGAGGAGCAGGCGAGCCTGATGGCGCTTGATCGTGCTTTGCGTTACGAGTTTATTATGATCCCGCTTTGGTATAATCCAAGCCACTGGGTCGCGTATTATGACCAATACGGCCACCCCGACATTCCGCCTTATGCGCTCGGCGCGCTCGATTTTTGGTGGTACGATGAGGAAAAAGCCGATGCGCTTCGCGCATCGGGTGCACTGAGGTAGGCAATGGGCGCCTATATAATCCGACGGCTTTTGCTGATTATCCCAACTTTGCTGGGCATTATGCTCATCAACTTCGCGCTGGTGCAATTCGTGCCCGGTGGACCAGTTGAGCAGGCGATTGCGCGCATTCAGGGCGGCGGTGACGTATTCGAAGGCTTCTCTGGTGCCAACAACGACGCCGGCGCAGCGGATCTGAGTACAAATGAAAGCCAATATATCGGTGCACGCGGGCTGCCACCGGAGTTTATCGCCGAGCTGGAAGCAGAGTTCGGATTTGACAAACCACCGGTCGAACGTTTTCTAAACATGATTTGGAACTACGCACGTTTCGACTTTGGCGAGAGCTACTTCCGGTCAATTTCCGTCATCGACCTGGTCAAAGAAAAGCTGCCTGTTTCGATCACGCTGGGTCTTTGGTCCACCCTGATTGCGTATCTTGTATCTATTCCGCTGGGCATTCGAAAAGCAGTGCGGGACGGCACGCCCTTTGATACTTGGACGTCCGGTGCGATTATTGCGGCATATGCAATTCCTGGCTTTTTGTTCGCGATCCTTCTGCTGGTGCTCTTCTCCGGCGGGTCCTACTGGCAGATTTTTCCATTGCGCGGATTGACCAGCGACAATTGGGAAGATCTCAGTACCTGGGGCAAAATCGGCGATTATTTCTGGCATATCACGCTGCCCGTGCTGGCCTCAACGATTTCCGCCTTTGCAACCCTTACATTGCTGACCAAAAACAGTTTTCTGGACGAGATCAAGAAACACTATGTGATGACAGCGCGCGCAAAAGGTCTGAGCGAAAGCAGAGTGCTTTACGGACATGTCTTCCGGAATGCGATGCTGATCGTGATCGCTGGTTTCCCGGCGGTTTTTATTGGCGTGTTTTTTGGTGGCTCGCTGATTATTGAAACCATCTTCAGCCTCGACGGTCTGGGCCGGCTTGGGTTTGAGGCGGCCGTCGCACGGGACTACCCGATCGTGTTTGGAACGCTGTTTATTTTCGGTCTGATTGGGCTGATCGTCGGCCTGCTGTCTGACCTGATGTATGTTCTGGTCGATCCACGTATCGATTTTGAGCGAAGGGAAGGTTGACGCATGGCAGTGACCGATCCTTTGCCGGAAACCACCGACGCACCCGCGGCGCCGGAAGCCGTTCCCCAACCCCAAAAGGCACGGCTGTCACCGCTCAATCAGCGCAGATGGCGCAACTTCAAACGGAACCGTCGCGCATTCTGGTCGTTCTGGATTTTTGCAGTGCTCTTTGGTCTATCACTTTTTGCTGAGTTTTTGGCGTACGACAAGCCGATCCTCGTTCAGTACCGGGGTCAGCTCTATATGCCGATCTGGAACTTTTACCCCGAGACAGAATTCGGAGGGGATTTCCAGACAGAGGCGGTGTACCGCGACCCGGAAGTAAAATGTCTGATTGCAACGGGTGGTTTGGATCTGTGTTTTGACGATCCGGAAGGCTACATAGAGGATGCGCAAGACGGCGTTGTTGAGGGGAACGACATTGAAAAAGGGTGGGCGATCTGGCCGCTGATCCCTTATTCCTATGACACCGCGGTTGATCGGCCTGGCGCGGCACCGCTGCCTCCAAATGGCGAAAACCTTTTGGGAACCGACGGCACCAAACGCGATGTTCTGGCCCGTGTGATACATGGGTTTCGATTGTCGGTGTTTTTTACACTTCTGGTGACAGGTCTTTCGAGTGTCATCGGCATTTTTGCGGGCGCTGTTCAGGGGTACTTCGGGGGCAAGGTCGATCTGATTTTCCAGCGCATTATCGAGATTTGGTCGGCGACGCCGCAACTCTACATCATCATCATCCTGTTCGCGATTTTGGGGCGTAGCTTCTGGCTTCTGGTGTTCCTGATGGTGCTGTTCGGATGGATGTCGCTTGTGGGGGTCGTGCGCGCCGAGTTTCTGCGGGCGCGTAATCTGGAGTATGTGCGTGCAGCCCGTGCGCTTGGTGTGTCCAACGTCACGATCATGTTCAGACATATGCTGCCCAACGCAATGGTGGCCACGCTGACGATGCTGCCCTTTATTGTGACAGGCACAATCGCAACGCTGGCCGGGCTTGACTTTCTCGGCTTTGGCTTGCCGTCTTCGGCACCGTCGCTCGGTGAATTGACGCTACAGGCGAAACAGAATTTGCAGGCACCGTGGCTGGCTTTCACAGCCTTTTTCACCTTTGCGATTATGTTGTCTCTGCTGATTTTCATCTTTGAAGGTATCCGCGATGCCTTTGACCCCAGAAAGACCTTTTCATGAGCCCGCTTCTCGAGGTGAAGGATCTGGTCGTCAGCTTTCGGCAGGATGGCAAGCTGACGCAGGCTGTAAAGGGCGTGAGCTTTTCAGTGGAGCGTGGTGAAACCGTTGCGTTGGTCGGCGAAAGTGGCTCTGGCAAATCCGTCTCTGCACTCTCGACGGTTTCGCTTTTGGGTGACAGCGCCGAAGTATCCGGTTCTGTCGAATACGACGGCCAGCAGATGATCGGGGCGGATGACACAGTGTTGCGCAAGGTGCGCGGCAATGACATCAGCTTCATTTTCCAGGAGCCGATGACATCGCTCAACCCATTGCACTCGATCGAAAAACAGCTGGGTGAAAGCCTTGCCTTGCACCAGGGCGTCACCGGCATTGAGGCGCAGGAGCGGATTGTTGCGTTGCTGGAGCAGGTAGGTATACGCGATGCGCAGTCTCGTCTGACGAGTTATCCGCACCAATTATCAGGCGGGCAACGCCAGCGCGTAATGATAGCCATGGCCCTCGCGAACAAACCGGATGTTTTGATCGCGGATGAGCCGACGACTGCTTTGGATGTGACGATTCAGGCGCAAATCCTCGACCTGCTCAAGGACCTGAAGGACAGCATGGGCATGGGTTTGCTATTTATTACCCATGATCTCGGGATCGTTCGACGCATCGCTGACCGCGTGTGCGTTATGCAGCAGGGTGAGATCGTTGAGACTGGTCCCACGGCTGAGATCTTTGGCAACCCCCGGCATCCCTATACGCAGAAACTTTTGAGCGCGGAGCCTTCCGGTGCTCCGGCTCCGATTGGCTCCGCATCGGAAGTCGTCGCAGAGATGGATCATCTCAAGGTCTGGTTTCCGATCCAGAAGGGGCTGTTGCGGCGCACTGTCGGGCACGTGAAAGCTGTCAACGACGCAACGCTTGCGGTGCGTGCCGGTGAAACGATTGGCGTGGTAGGCGAGAGTGGTTCTGGCAAAACGACCATGGCGCTGGCAATGATGCGGCTCATCGCGTCAGAGGGGCAGATTTCCTTTTTGGGTGATGATGTACGCAGTTGGTCAACGCGCCAGCTTCGTAGCTTGCGCAAGGATATGCAGATCGTCTTTCAGGATCCCTTTGGCTCTTTAAGCCCAAGGATGACCTGCGCGCAGATCATTTCGGAAGGTCTAGGCATCCATAAGGTAGACCCAGATCGCGATCCCCGTGCGCTGGTTAAGGAAGTCATGCTCGAGGTTGGTCTTGATCCGGCCACAATGGACCGGTACCCGCATGAATTTTCCGGCGGTCAGCGTCAGAGGATCGCTATTGCGCGTGCCATGGTGTTGCGCCCCAAACTGCTGGTGCTTGATGAGCCTACTTCTGCACTGGACATGACGGTTCAGGTTCAGATTGTCGACCTATTGCGCAGACTGCAGGAAAAGTACGGGCTGGCTTATATCTTTATCAGTCACGACCTGCGGGTCGTGCGCGCGATGTCTCACCAGGTGATGGTGATGAAACGCGGCGACGTGGTTGAAGCAGGCGACGTAAATCAGGTTTTTGATGCGCCAAAACACGAGTACACGCAAAGCCTGTTGGCGGCTGCGAGCTGACGTTCAGATCGCGGATGCGTGGCCGGCGTTCGACATGTCATAGGCATCGAAGTGTCGCGCGATGATCCGCGTCAACGACTTGGCTTCCGGTCTTATTTGCAATCCATCATCATCGTAGATCACGAGATCACCGAAGTAATCTGCTGCGCGCCGCAAGAGCGCCGCGATATGCGCACGTCGTTCAGGAAAGCTCTCGCACAGTTCGAAAGCATCGACTCTGAAGTCGCACATCAGAGACTCAATGAGTCGACCGCGCAATTTATCATCCAGCGTGAACTGGTGTCCCCGGTGCGTCGGCAGGCAGCCATCGCGCACGGATTTCGTATAGTCGGAGGTGGCGGCGTGGTTTTGCGTGTAGCCCTGCGGAAAGCGTGAAATCGCAGAAGCCCCAAGGCCCAACAGAACTTCTGATCGATCATCGGTATAGCCCTGAAAATTGCGCCGTAAGCGCCCCGCCTGTGCAGCGATAGCAAGGCCATCATGTGGTGATGCGAAATGATCGATGCCAATCTGTCGATATCCATCCCATTCAAAGAGCTGTTGGGCAGTGTCAAAGAGCTCTAGGCGCGCTTCCGGCGCGGGCAGGGCTTCGGATGGGATCAAAGCCTGCCTTCGCGCCATCCATGGCACATGTGCGTACCCGTAAAGCGCAACGCGATCGGGACTGAGCGTTAAGAGTTTCTGGACACTGGCGGCGATTTTCTCGCAAGTCTGATGCGGCAGGCCAAACAGGATGTCGGTGTTCAGCGAAGCAACTCCGGCCGCACGAAGCATTTCCGTTGCTGCGCGCGTGATTTCAAAGCTTTGCGCACGCCCGATGACCGTCTGAATGTCCGGGTCAAAGTCCTGAACGCCAACGGATGCCCTTGTCATGCCTGCGGCAGCCAGCGCGTCTATGCGTGCCTGATCAATCTCGCCAGGGTCAATTTCGACTGAGAATTCGGCACTTGCAGCAAATGGAGCAAAATTCGCCAAAGTTTCGGCCAGATCGTGGATCATGGCCGGGTCCAGCAATGTCGGTGTGCCGCCGCCCCAGTGCATTCGGCTGAGCTTTACACCCGGCGGCAAGGCCGCGCGGAGCATTTTAATTTCTTCCTTGAGCGTTGTAAGATAAGATGCGACCGGGCCGTTGTGAGAGGTGCCCTGCGTGCGACAAGCGCAAAACCAGCACAACCGCCGGCAGAACGGTATATGCACGTAGAGCGAAATGTGGCTGGCAGGGGGGATTGCTGCAAGCCACTCGCGCGCGTTTTTATAGGTGACGCTGTTTGAAAACTGTGGCGCAGTAGGGTAGCTGGTGTACCGAGGCACCTTCGCGTCAAACAGTCCCATGCGTGCAAGTTTGGATGTGATGCTCATGAAACCGGGATACAGTCTCCCGCGGAACAGAGCTTTGACGTGGATCAAAAGGAGACCGGTATTTTGGGCAACACACTCGCACCAAACGCGAACGATTGCGCGGACTGTCCGATCCGGCACCGTGCCGTCTGTGCGCGCTGCGACGCCGAAGAGTTGGCCATGTTGGAAGACATTAAGTATTATCGCAGCTTTTCTGCAGGCCAGACCATCATGTGGGCTGGCGACCGCATGGATTTTGTCGCATCCGTGGTCTCTGGTGTGGCTTCCCTGACCCAGACAATGGAAGACGGGCGTACACAGATGGTAGGTCTTTTGTTGCCATCCGACTTTGTGGGCCGCCCCGGACGAGACCGGGCGACTTATACGGTGTCTGCCACCAGCGACCTGGTGATGTGTTGTTTCCGTCGAAAGCCTTTTGAGCAAATGATCAACACAACGCCGCACATCGCACACCGGCTTCTGGAAATGACACTGGACGAATTGGACGCCGCGCGCGAGTGGATGCTTGTCCTTGGACGCAAGACAGCACGGGAGAAAATCGCAAGCTTGCTGGTCATCTTGGCCCGAAGAGATGCGATGTTGTCGCCGCGCACTTCGTCAAGGCGGATTGCATTCGACCTGCCACTTACACGCGACGCGATGTCTGATTACCTGGGGCTTACACTAGAGACGGTGAGTCGACAAATCTCCGCTCTGAAAGGGGACGGTCTCATCGTTCTTCAAAACAAACGCAGGATCGAAGTGCCTGACATGGACCGCCTGATCGACGAGGCGGGTGACGACAGCGACGGGGGATATCTGAGCTGACAAACTACTAGTGTGCCAGGAAAACGGCGGTTTTCGCAGTTTCCAAAATTTCCTGCGTGGCGCCGCCCAACACCGCTTCGCGGAATCGCGAATGACCGTAGGCGCCCATGACCAGCAGTTCTGCGTCTTGTTCCTGTACGTGTTTTTGCAACCTGTCAGAAACGCGCAACCCTTCGCGCGAAAGCACTTGAATGTCGCACCGAATACCATGCCGGGACAGGAAAATGGCGAGTGCCCCACCCGGATCAGAACGCTCGGGTCCTATACTTGGCGGATCGATGACGGCGATGTGCACAGCAGCTGCCACTTTCAGCACGGGTAATGCGGCTTTTACGGCACTCAAGGCTTGGGCGCTTTCATTCCAGCCGATGACAGCAGTGGCGTTTTCGAAAAGGTTTGCTTGGTTTGGTGCAATCAGCGTTGGACAGCGCGCTTCAAACAAAATGCCTTCAAGCACAAGATTGTCGGCGGCTGTGCTGATCTTCCGGAACGGCATGTCAAGAACTGCAAGATCGGCAAAACGGGCATGGGAGGCAACTGTGCGACCGACGCCAGCGGCGGTCGAAACCGCTGTCGCTACATCGTGAATCACAGCGGCTCTCTGTAGATAAGAACTTGTTTTTATGGAAACTTCTTCCGATCTGGCGGTCGCCTCTTCGATCGCGGCCTGCACAATCATGGCATTGGCGCCGATCTCGTAGAATCCGCCTTGCAACGGGTCGTGACCCACACAAAGTGCGCTCAAATGTGCGTCCTGTTGCCGGCTCACCGACGTTGCCAGCGCAAGCGCGGGCGACGCCTCGTCAAACCCGGTCAAAGCTGTGAAGATCGATTTGTAAGCCATGGGCGCTCCTGTTTAACGGATCACTGCATCGGATTTTACTGCGGTTTACGTCCCCGACCTTGATCGTTGTCATCCAAAAAGGCGTTTTGGTTTGATGCAGATCAATGCGCGCTAGCCTGACGCGCGCAAAAAGGCTTAGGGTAGGGGCGTACTTACCAGATCTATTGCGCACCGAATCTGTGTTGCGCGGGACCGAGACGGAAGGGAAACCGGATTATGAACAGCGGAGCATCAAACTACGCAAAGCTCATCGGTTACGGCTTACTGACGCTTCTCGCCATGATCGCAGCCAGCTATGCCCGAGACCTCTCCTACCAAGTTCACATGGTCATTTTTATGCTTATCGCGGGCGGCCTGTTCCTCGTGACGCTGCGACGAACCGATGAACCGGTCAAGCCCATTCCAAAGGATGAGTACTTTGACAGCGTGGTTCGCGCGGGTGTCATTGCGACCGCTTTCTGGGGTGTGGTCGGTTTTCTTGTTGGCGTCGTGATTGCATTTCAACTTGCCTTTCCGCAGCTCAATTTCGAATGGGCACAGGGTTACGCCAACTTCGGTAGGTTGCGGCCTCTGCACACCTCCGCCGTCATTTTTGCATTTGGTGGCAACGCATTGATCGCGACTGCCTTTTATGTGGTGCAGCGCACCTCGGCAGCGCGCTTGTGGGGCGGTAATCTTGGGTGGTTCGTGTTCTGGGGTTATCAGCTGTTTATTGTTCTGGCGGCCACCGGCTACGTTCTGGGCGGTACGCAATCCAAAGAGTATGCCGAGCCGGAATGGTACGTGGATCTTTGGCTGACCATTGTCTGGGTTGCATTTCTTGCCACGTACCTCGGCACAATAGTCAATCGCAAAGAGCCGCACATATACGTGGCGAACTGGTTCTATCTGTCGTTCATCGTCACGGTGGCCATGCTGCATGTGGTCAACAACATATCCATTCCGGTCTCCATCTGGGGCTCCAAATCCGTGCAGGTTTTTTCAGGTGTGCAGGATGCAATGGTGCAATGGTGGTACGGCCACAACGCGGTCGGCTTTTTTCTGACGGCCGGCTTTCTGGGAATGATGTATTACTTCATTCCCAAGCAGGCTGAGCGACCCGTCTTTTCCTATAAGCTGTCGATTATCCACTTTTGGGCGCTGATCTTCCTTTACATCTGGGCCGGTCCGCACCACCTGCATTACACCGCCTTGCCGGACTGGGCTTCGACCCTTGGCATGGTCTTTTCCATCATACTCTGGATGCCGAGTTGGGGCGGCATGATCAACGGGCTCATGACGCTGCAGGGTGCTTGGGACAAGCTGCGAACGGACCCTGTGATCCGGATGATGGTGACGTCGCTGGCATTCTACGGCATGTCGACCTTTGAGGGTCCGATGATGTCGATCCGTACGGTCAATTCGCTGTCGCATTACACGGACTGGACCATCGGTCACGTGCATTCCGGTGCTTTGGGATGGAATGGTTTGATCACCTTTGGTGCGCTCTACTATCTCGTGCCGGTCTTGTGGAAGCGTGAGCGGCTATACAGCCTGTCGTTGGTAAGCTGGCACTTCTGGCTCGCGACCGTGGGCATTGTGCTCTACGCCGCGTCCATGTGGGTCACTGGTATCATGGAAGGTCTGATGTGGCGAGAAGTGGACGCCAACGGGTTCCTTGTGAACTCCTTCGCCGACACGGTCGCTGCCAAGTTCCCGATGTATGTGGTGCGCGGTTTGGGCGGGGTTATGTATCTGACCGGCGCGATCATCATGTGCTACAACCTCTGGATGACTGTAAAAGCTGCGCCGGCCAAGGCGTCGCTCGGCACAGCCGTCCCTGCGGAATAAGGAGGGTACGATGTCCAAGATCCTCGAAAAACACAAATTGATCGAAACCAACGCTACTCTTCTTCTGGTGTTGAGCTTTCTTGTGGTCACGATTGGTGGACTGGTTCAGATCACGCCCTTGTTCTACCTTGAAAACACCATCGAGAAAGTGGAGGGTATGCGCCCCTATTCGCCGCTGGAACTGACAGGGCGCGACATCTACATCCGAGAAGGGTGCTACGTGTGCCACAGCCAGATGATCCGACCGATGCGCGATGAAGTGGAACGTTACGGTCATTACAGCCTCGCTGCAGAATCGATGTATGATCATCCATTTCAATGGGGTTCAAAACGCACCGGGCCTGATCTGGCCCGCGTCGGTGGGCGTTATTCGGACGACTGGCATATCGTGCACCTCCGCGACCCTCAGTCTGTCGTTCCTGAATCGATCATGCCCAAGTATGGCTTTCTCGAAGAAACACTGATCGACGCCGGCCATGTTGCCGAGTTGATGTCGACCCACCGGTTTGTCGGCGTGCCATACACTGACGAAATGATTGATGCGGCCGAAGCTGACTTTCTTTCGCAGGCTGATCCCTTTAGTGATTTTGATGCGCTGCTCGAAAGGTATCCGGGCGCTCAGGTCCGAAATTTCGACGGACAACCGGGCATATCCGAGGCGGATGCACTGATTGCCTATCTTCAGATGCTGGGGACCTTGGTCGACTTTTCGACATTTGTCCCCGATGCGAGCCGATGAGGAGGAGGTAGTATGGAAACCTATTCCTTGCTCAGGGAGTTTGCGGACAGCTGGATGCTTCTGGTTCTCTTTTGCGTGTTTGTCGGGGTCTGGCTGTGGGTGATCCGACCCGGCTCCAATGCAATCCACGACGAAGCCAAAACCATGATCTTCCGCAACGATGAACGGCCGGCTTCGAAAGAGGAGGCAGAAAAATGACAGAAGTGCCACCGAAACAGGAAGGTGATCCGAACACCACCGGGCATACCTGGGACGGGATTGAGGAGTTCGACAACCCGATGCCACGCTGGTGGCTGTGGACTTTTTACGCGACGATCGTGTGGGGCGTGGTTTACACAATCGCCTATCCCGCTTGGCCGTTGGTGTCGTCGGCCACTTCAGGTCTTTTGGGCTATTCCACCCGTGCAGAAGTTGCCGAGGAAATTGCCGCCGTTGAGGCGTCCAATGAAGCGATCAATGCGCAACTTGCGTCGGTTGAATTGACCCAGATTGCCGCTGACGCTGAACTCAATGGGTACGCAATCTCTGCCGGCGCGGCAGTCTTCCGGACTTGGTGCGCGCAATGCCATGGATCGGGCGCCGCGGGTGCGAAAGGATACCCCAACTTGTTGGATGACGACTGGCTTTGGGGCGGGGACATGGAATCCATCCACTACACGATCTCGCACGGCATCCGGAATGAAGAAGACCTTGATGCCCATTACTCCGAAATGCCTGCTTTTGGCGAAATTCTGGAAAATGAAGAAATCGAGCAGGTTGTGAACTACGTGATGGCGCTGTCCGGCGGCACGCCGATCGATGCGGGGCGAGTACCGGCAGGCGATGTGCTTTTCGCCGACAACTGCAGCTCATGCCACGGAGAAGAGGGTTTGGGCGACATTTATCAAGGTGCACCCAATCTGGCGGACGCGATTTGGCTTTATGGTGGCGACTACGACACGCTTATAGAAACTGTGACTTACAGTCGCTACGGCGTTATGCCACCTTGGTCGCAGCGGTTGTCTGAAGCACAAATCCGCGCAGTTACGGCGTATGTGCATCAGTTGGGTGGCGGCGAATAACCCATCGTCGAAACGATATGTGGTACTGCGGGTCTTGATTGCTATGAAATCCGTGATGGCTGCATGTAACAAAACAAGTGAATGAGCCAATTCCGGAGCACTCCGTTGTCCGAACAAGCCAATCCGCCCAGCCTCTACGCGCCGCGCGAGCCGATTTTTCCGCGTCGCGTCTCGGGTGCGTTCCGCAATCTGAAGTGGGTCATTATGGCCGTCACGCTTGGCATTTATTACCTGGTGCCGTGGATCCGGTGGGATCGTGGCCCCGATTTGCCCAATCAGGCTGTTCTGCTGGATCTTGCGCATCGCCGGTTTTACTTTTTCTGGATCGATATCTGGAGCCATGAGTTCTACTTTGTCGCTGGGCTGCTGATTATGGCTGGCCTGGGGTTGTTTTTGTTCACGTCGGCACTTGGGCGTGTCTGGTGTGGATACGCCTGCCCGCAGACAGTGTGGACCGACCTTTTTATTCTGGTTGAACGTTGGGTGGAGGGGGACAGGAACGCCCGCTTGCGCCTGCATCGGCAGAAAAAGATCGATCTGCGCAAGTTGCGTTTGCGGCTGACGAAGTGGACTTTATGGCTCTTGATTGCTGTGGCTACAGGCGGCGCGTGGGTGTTTTATTTCGCCGATGCGCCAACACTCTTTGTCGATCTGTTCACTGGCCGCGCGGCACCAGTTGCCTATTCCACCGTTGCCATCCTCACAGCGACGACCTTTGTTTTTGGCGGGTTCGGTCGCGAGCAAATTTGCATCTATGCCTGTCCTTGGCCGCGCATACAGGGTGCAATGATGGACGAAGATACGCTGACCGTTGCGTATCGCGAGTGGCGGGGTGAGCCGCGTAAACACTCTGACGCGGTCAAAGACGGCGCCGAAATGGGAGACTGCATCGACTGCATGGCCTGTGTAAACGTCTGCCCGATGGGCATCGACATACGCGATGGTCAGCAGTTGGAGTGTATCACCTGCGCTCTTTGTATAGACGCGTGTGACGACATCATGGCCAAGATCGGTAAGCCGCGCGGGCTGATCGATTATCTGGCGCTGTCAGATGAACAGCGCGAGCGCGCCGGAGAAGAACCCAGACCCGTTTGGAAACATGTTTTTCGCGTACGTACCATGATCTACACGGCACTGTGGGCCGGTGTTGGTGTGGCGTTGTTGGTCGCATTGTTTATTCGTTCAGACATTGAGGTCACCGTTGCTGCCGTTCGTAACCCCGTTTTCGTGACCTTATCTGACGGTTCGATCCGCAACACTTACGATATACGCCTGCGCAACAAGAACACTGACGAACGTTTGTTTCGCATAGCGCTTCTGGGCGATCCGACCCTACGCATTCAGTTGGAAGGCACGCCTTACGGTTCAGTCACCGTTTCTGCTGATACATCATATCTGCAGCGTGTCTATGTCATTGCACCGCCAAACTCGGAGCCCGCGCGCGGCGGCTTGACCGATGTGCGGTTCTGGGTCGAAGATCTGACCAATGGTGATCGTGCATATAAGGACAGTAATTTTACCGGAACAGGAACGAACTGATGACCAAAGAACTCAAGGGTCGCCATGTGGCGTTTATGTTCATTGGCGCTTTCAGCATTATCGTCGCTGTAAATCTTACGCTTGCGTTTAGTGCGGTGAACACATTTCCCGGCCTCGAAGTAAAAAACTCTTACGTGGCAAGCCAGTCTTTCGACGTCGACCGAGACGCGCAACTGGCCCTTGGGTGGACCGTGTTGGCGGAAGCGCGCGACGGTAAGGTCGTTCTTTCCATCACAGATGCTGCTGGAATGCCAGTTGAGGTTTCCAAGTTGGCGGCGACGCTCGGCCGTGCGACCCATGTGCGCGATGATATGACACCGGAATTCCGCTTTGACGGAACGAATTACGTTGCGGCGACCGGTGTCGCTCCGGGCAACTGGAACATTCGCATGACCGCGCAGGCAGCGGATGGTACGGTTTTTCGGCAACGTGTGATTTTACACGTGCCCCCCGGACAGTCATGACCGATATCAGCGCCACCAGCACAGCCGCGTGCCCCGGTTGCATTGCTGTGCGTCCTGTGGACGTTGAAGCGACTCCTGTCGAAGCGCAGATTGCGCTTTCGCTGCCAACAATCCATTGCCAGTCCTGTATTTCCAAAGTTGAAAATAGCCTTCTTGCGCATACCGGTGTCCATGCCGCACGGGTCAACCTGACCCGGAAACGGGTATTGATCGAGGCCGATGCCGCAATCCCCGCGCGAGAATTGGCAGAAATTGTTACACAGGCTGGGTTTGAAGCGCATGAGCTTGATCTGAGTGCGCTGAACCAGACCAGAACAGATGCCGCTGGTCGCGACATCCTGATGCGTCTGGCCGTAGCTGGATTCGCGGCGATGAACGTCATGCTCCTTTCCGTTGCCGTTTGGTCTGGAGCGTCGGACGCAACGAGGGACATGTTCCATTGGATTTCCGCCGCGATCACGTTGCCGGCGCTGGCTTTTTCTGCGCAACCTTTCTTTCGCAACGCTTGGGCAGCCCTGCGTGTTCACAAGCTGAATATGGATGTGCCCATTTCACTGGCTATTGCTTTGGCCGTGATCACTTCACTTTGGGAAACGAGCCTATCGGGACAGCATGCGTATTTCGACGCAGCCTTGGCGTTGACTTTCTTTTTGCTGGCCGGCCGCTGGTTGGAAGCACGCACGCGGTATGCTGCGCGTTCCGCAGCGGAGGAACTGACGGCGCTTGAAGTGCCCCGCGCCTGGGTGGTCACGTACGGTGAACCCAAGGAAGTCGCGATCGGTGACGTTCGGATCGGCGACGCGGTATTGGTCCGCCCTGGCAGTCGAGCGCCTGTTGACGGCGTGATCATAGATGGCGTTTCAGAAGTGGATTGTTCCGCGTTGACGGGCGAAACCCTGCCCGAAACGCGTAGGTCCGGAGATGCGGTGAGCGCCGGAGAAGTTAATCTGACCGGTCCGCTGACGCTACGCGCGACGGCGGTGGGCGCAGATACATCCCTGCATCAGTTGGCGATGCTGGTGGCTGTCGCTGAAAGCGGGAGATCGCGTTACACATCGCTGGCGGATCGGGCTGCGAAGCTCTACGCGCCTGGTGTGCACATTCTGGCGGTGCTGTCGTTTCTCGGCTGGCTGATCTGGTCCGGGGATATGCGCGTTTCATTGAACATCGCGGCTGCTGTCCTGATCATCACGTGTCCCTGTGCGCTTGGGCTGGCGGTGCCTGCAGTCACAACTGCGGCTTCGGGTCGTTTGTTTGGGAAGGGTCTATTGATCAAAAATGCCACGGCTTTAGAGCGTTTGGCCAATGTCGATACGGTGGTTTTCGACAAGACCGGGACCCTGACTGAAGGTGCGCCGCGTGTCACAAACTGGCCGGAGCTGACCGCCAGTCAAAAAAGTTTGGCGTTGGCGCTCGCAGAAGGGTCCGCCCACCCGCTTTCGCAAGCCATCACAGCCCAAGCGCGTCTTGATGGCGTCATCGCCGCAGAGCTTGTGGAGCGAAATGAGCAACCCGGTTATGGGACCGAAGCTAAACTGGGAACAGCAACGGTGCGTCTTGGGCGCCCTGGCTGGATCGAAGCTGTTGCGCCCGAAGCAATGCTGTGCGCGGCGCTTGATGATGGGCGGGATGCCCCCGTTCTGATCCGTTGTGAAGATCGGTTGCGGTCCGGTACAAAAAGTCTTGTTGCCGCTTTGCGGTCATTGGGCGTCACCTGTGAAGTGCTTTCCGGCGATCATGCGTCATCGGTCTCGCGCGTGGCTGGTGACGCAGGTATAGATTGCTATAAGGCTTCGGTCACACCGGCTGAGAAAGTGGCGCATGTTCAGGCCCTGGCTGACCACGGCCGACATGTGCTGATGATCGGCGATGGTTTGAACGACACTGGGGCGTTGGCTGCAGCACACGTTTCAATCAGCCCGGCGCAAGCTTTGGACGCGGCCCGCGCAGCATCCGATATTGTGCTGCTGGGGCAGGATTTAGCGCCGGTGGCCGATGCCCTCGCTACGGCGCGGCAGTCGACCCAGCGCATTCGAGAAAATTTCCGCATTGCCACGTTTTACAATGTTATCGCCGTGCCGCTTGCTGTGGCGGGTTTGGCGACACCGCTTATTGCTGCTTTGGCAATGTCGACGTCATCGCTTACTGTGTCGTTGAATGCGTTGCGCATACAAGGACGCACATGAACGTTTTGGCCTATCTTATTCCGATTTCGTTGATCCTCGGCGGGCTGGGATTGGCGGGTTTTGTCTACACCCTCAAAAGCCGACAATACGAGGATCCGGAGGGAGACAGCCGCCGCATTCTGAACAGCGATTGGGATGACAGGCCGAAACCCGACGACTAAGTGTCAGGACGACGGTCCGACCGTCGTGCACTCGATGTTTCGCGCGGCGAGACGGCGGCATGCAAGGTCTGCGGAAGCTTGGCTCATACCAAGAAAATTCGCGTCAAAGCCGGTTGGACGTTTGACAACTTTTCGCAGCGAGCCGTCTAGCGTTTCCATTTCGGCAAGCGCTGTGGTCAACAAAGCCCGCTCCGCCAGGTAGCGACTTCCGTATTGGCCCACATTGACGCCCCATTGACGGCCACCCGAAGTTGAGAGGCGGGTTACCACCTCAGGTTCAGGTTCCGGCGTTACGGACAGCGACGCATCAATCAGGTTGCTTGGACGGGCGGCGGGGCGCAGAGTTGTGGGGACAACGCCGCCTTTGCTTGTCGACGCCTCTCGCGGCGTTTCCTGTGCCTCCATCAGAGCAGTGGTTATGTCAGTATCCAGAATTCCGCTGGTGCTTGCCGCAGCAGCGGGGGGGGTGGTCGACTTGGCCTCGGCCAGCGCAGCGACAATGTCTTCTGCGTTGACTGTGGCGACAACGGTCTCGGCGTTCGGGCGAAGTTGGGGACGCAAACTGGCAGTTAAAGCCACGCTTTTATGCTGACCGTAATGCGTTGACGCATAGTACGTTGGCTTTTGCGGTTTGCGAAGCCTTGCACGGCTTGGCGCGCGCTGGAAACCCATGTTGAGCAACTCAGCCACGCGTGCATTGCGCGCCGTTGTTGACGTGCCACCGAAGACCGTTGCAATGATCCGTTCGTTTCCCCGCTCTGCCGATGCCACAAGGTTGAACCCTGCCGCTCTGGTATAACCGGTTTTGATGCCGTCGGCCCCGCGATAAGCGGCCAGCAGCCTGCGGTTCGTGTTGGCTACATTCTTGACACCCGCGTGCGTGGAACGACGCGAAAACAAGTTGTAATACTCTGGGTAATCGTAAAGGACATGGCGCCCGAGAATGGTCATGTCGCGCGCCGTGGACATATGGCCCTTCTCGGTCAGACCGTGGGCATTTTTGAAGGTCGTGTTGGTCATACCAAGCGCTTTTGCCGTGCGGTTCATGCGGCGCGCGAATGCTGCTTCTGACCCCTCGAGCGCTTCACCAATCGCGGTGGCTGCATCATTCGCTGATTTAACCGCGGCGGCGCGGATCAGGTATCTGAAGGCGATGCGCTGACCAGAGCGCAGTCCGAGTTTCGACGGAGGTTCTGACGCGGCGAACTTTGAAATTTTGACCTTGTCGTCGAGCGATATCTCGCCATTCTCAACCGCCTGAAACGCAATGTAGAGCGTCATCATCTTTGTCAGGGATGCGGGGTGCAGCCTTGTGTCTGCATTCCGTGAATGCAAGACCTTGCCGGTGCGAGCGTCCATGACCATGGCGGCGTAGGGCGCTGCCGCCGCGCTTAACGGAAGTACCACGAGCATCCACACCAATGCGAACGCAATTAGCCCGTAACGGACCGGCCAGTTTCGCCGAACCTTCATGATATCTGCCTTTTCCTGCCTCTTGCCGCCAGTTTGTCCAGCGTGCGTGTGACAAAAACGGTAACACAGCTTCCGTTACCAACAAACACTTGATTTAACCCAAATGCGTTAAGGCTCGATGAAATTCAAAGGTGATGCAAATAGTCCGCAACACTTACCCTAAGCGTTCCAACAAGGCGCGCAGATAGCCGAGATGCTCAATACGCGCATATCTGTCGGTTTCGTTCGGAGCGTCAGCCTGTTCAAGTGCCCACTCGTAACCGTGCGGAACAAAGACGCCCCAGCCGCCAGCTTCGATCATCGGCAAAACGTCCGATTTCATTGAATTGCCCACCATCAAACCGTTTTCCGCCCCTGTGTCATGACGCCTGAAAATGTCGTGGTACACGTCGGTTGTCTTGTTGGATACGATTTCTACGGCATCAAACAAATCCCCCAGACCAGATTGGGCGAGCTTACGCTCCTGATCGAGCAAATCGCCTTTGGTGATTAAAACGATACGGTGCGTCTCCCGGGCGGCTTCGACTGCATCCCTTGCATGAGGCAACAGGTCGACAGGCTGATGCAACATCTCGCGTCCGGCGTCCAGAAGCTCCGCGATAACGGAACCTGAAACACGGTTGTCAGTGACTTCAAGTGCCGTTTCGATCATCGAAAGCGTGAACCCCTTTATTCCAAAGCCGTAATGTCCGAGATTGCGGCGCTCAGCGGCCAGCAGCCGATCCATGAGCGTTTCGCGGTTGGTGTGGTCAGACAGCAATTCGGCAAAGCGCGCTTGCGTCAATTGGAAGAACCGTTCGTTGTCCCAAAGCGTGTCATCTGCGTCGAACGCCACGGTCGTGACCCGTTGTCGCATTTTGTAAACCCTTTTTTAAATCTTCAGACAGGTTATATAACGCGATCAGGGACTCACCACGCTTAGATGATCAGGAGCAGCAATGCGCCGCCATGCCATTATGATGTCAGGCCGTTCGGACGACGACGGTGATGCGTCTATTTTAACGGCGACCAAGCCAAAAACGAAGCGGCCGCCGCTCTACAAAGTGCTGCTGCTCAACGACGATTTCACGCCGATGGAATTCGTGGTGCATGTGCTGGAACGATTCTTTGGTCTTAGCCATGCTCAGGCATTTGAAATTATGCTGACTGTGCACAAAAAAGGCGTGGCCGTTGTTGGGGTATTCAGTCACGAAATCGCCGAAACCAAGGTTGCACAAGTCATGGACTTTGCGCGCCGTCATCAGCACCCTTTGCAGTGCACGATGGAAAAAGAAGAATAATCAAGTGATCGGCACACGACTAGCGCTTGCCCTTGATGAGGGCGGGCTCATTTTGCCTGCGAACGGATCTTGTGCGGTGGTCAAACCAACGGGCGGGGCTGATCTGAGTTTACTGTCGACGGACAACACGGTGATTGTGCAGGGGTTCAAGCCCGACTTTGAGATCTGGTGCGCACGGGGCTATCGCTGTGTGCCGGAGTTGGTTGATACCTTTGACGTCATGGTTTTGTGCCTGCCGCGTTCCAAATCAGAGGCACGGGCTCTGATTGCCAAAGGTGCCCGTCGTGAAGGCACCTTGATTGTCATTGATGGGCAAAAGACAGATGGCGTCGAGAGTATTCTGCGCGCGGTGCGCAAACGTGTTGACGTTGCCGGGTTGGTGACAAAGGCGCATGGAAGACTCTTCTGGTTTATCGTCCCAGACGAAGACCTGTTTGCCGATTGGGGCGCAGGCCCGGCGCTTACAGCCACTGGTTTTTGGAGCGCACCGGGCGTCTTTTCGGCGGACGATATCGATCCCGCATCCGCACTTCTGGCATCATCGCTTCCCGAAGACCTGGGCGCGCGCATTGTCGATTTGGGGGCGGGCTGGGGCTATTTGACTGCTCATGTTTTAAAGCGTTCGGATGTCGAAACGGTTGATCTGGTTGAAGCGGAGTTCATGTCCATCGAATGCGCCAAGCGCAATGTAATGGATGCAAGAGCCGCGTTTCATTGGGCGGACGGAACACACTGGCGCGCGCCACAGCCTGTGGACACAGTCGTCATGAACCCGCCGTTTCATGCCGGTCGTATGGCGGAGCCTGAGCTCGGTCAGGCATTTATCCGCGCAGCGGCGCGCATGCTTGCGTCTCACGGAACGCTTTGGATGGTGGCCAATCGGCATTTGCCGTATGAGGATGTTCTGAATACAGCGTTTGCAAATGTCTTTGAACTTGGGTCGGATGCACGTTTTAAACTCTTGAGTGCGAAAAAACCAAAGAGGGGTGCAAGCCTTGCCTGAAGTCCGAACCAACGACTGGAAAGAATAGACATGTCTTTTTCAATCAGTGGAAAGACCGCCATCGTAACCGGCGCCGCAAATGGCATCGGCCTTGCGATTGCTCGTCAGTTTGTTGACAAGGGCGCGAACGTCATGTGCGCTGACATGGACGAACGCAAGTTGCTTGAGGAATGGGGCAATCAATCTGACGAGGGGAGCTTGCGATATTTCGCGGGCGATCTGCGTCAGCGTTTGACCATCGCAAATCTGGTCTCGGCCACGATTGATGCATTTGAACGTGTGGATATTCTCGTGAATGCATCGCGCCAAGTTATCGAAACGGATGCGCTGGACATCGAAGATTTTTCCGTCCAGACGCTGTTGGACCAAAACCTGATGACGGCTTTGCACCTGACACAGCATGTTGCCAAACGGATGATCAAACAGGGCGCCGATCAGCCGGAAGGACAATTGGGGTCTATCGTAAACCTAAGCTCGATTGCAGCGCGCTCGACCCGACCGGAACTTATGGCGTACTCGGTGGCATCCGCTGCGTTGGAACAGATGACACGGTCTATGGCGCTGGCGCTGGCTCCGGAGCGTATTCGCGTCAACGCTGTCGCATTTGGTTCGGTTATGAGCGCGTCGCTGCAGTCTTCTGTTATTGAGCACAATGATTGGCGCAACGATATCCGGGCGCATACGCCTCTCGGTCGTATTGCTGGCCCGGCTGAGCTGACGGAAGCGGTTCAGTTTCTCGCTGCCGATAGTTCTTGCTTTGTGACTGGCGAAGTCATCACCGTTGACGGCGGTCGGAGTTTGCTTGACGCGGTGCCGGTACCAGCGCATTAACGATTGCGCTTGGACTGCGCCATGAAAGCGCGTTACAAATAATGTCAGGAATAACTGACACATCAGGCGCGAATGACCTACCATTTTGACAGTGAAAAAACGCGTGCGGCGGCGTGGTTCCGTGCATTGCGTGACCAAATCGTATCGGCATTTGAAGCTTTGGAGGCCGATCACACGAACGGACCGCTGGCCGGAGAACGTCCGGCGACTTTTGAAGTGACCGAGACGCAACGGCAAAGCGAAGACGGCTCGGACGCCGGCGGTGGACTGATGAGCGTTATGCGTGCTGGATGCGTTTTTGAAAAAGTCGGCGTCAATGTTTCGACTGTGTTCGGTACACTTGAAGACCGTGCACAAGCGGCGATGGCAGCGCGCAGGGGTATTCCGGGAATGAAAGACGATCCGCGATTTTGGGCGTCGGGCATAAGCTTGGTTGCGCACATGCAAAACCCGCATGTGCCCGCCGTTCATATGAATACACGGATGTTCTGGACGCCGCATGCCTGGTGGTTCGGCGGCGGGTCCGATCTGAACCCATGTATCGAGTACGATGAGGATACAGCACATTTCCACGATCAGCAGAAACAAAAACTGGACGCTCACGGCTCCGATTACTATCCACGCCTAAAAGCTTGGGCGGACGAGTATTTCTATATCCCCCACCGGCATCGTGCGCGCGGGGTCGGTGGCATCTTTTTGGATGATCACAACACCGGGGACTGGGAGGCAGATTTTGCGTTGACGCAAGACATTGGCCGCGCATTCTTACCGGCATTCTTGCCCCTTGTGCGCAAGCGGCGCACTCAGCCATGGACGCCCGAAGACAAAGACGCGCAACTCGTACATCGTGGTCTCTATGCCGAATACAATTTGGTTTATGATCGCGGCACAAAATTCGGTCTGGAAACCGGCCATGACGCCAACGCCGTGCTTATGAGCCTACCGCCGCTCGCCAAATGGGTCTAGGCTATCCCACCTGCAGATTCTGATGAGAAGGCCAAGCGGATGACCACTCCGTAAGGAGCGGTCGACACAGCGCTAAGCAACTTTATCTTCCATTTGTTTTTAAGGGTTTGCCGTCTTTATGGAGGCGTAACTTCTTGGCGCTTAGCCGCTCAATCTGCCTGCACCCCTGACCACTGTCCCATTTCTCGCACTACTGATCGCCTGTGACGAACCACTCGCCATTATACTTGTCTTTTTTTGTTCCAAATACCCGAAACGATGCCTTTTTTGCTACCGTTCGCCTTGATGTAGGCTTGCACCCAAGGCGTCTTGCCATCACCGTTTGAAATGTCCGAAATCTGACAGCCCGGGATTGTGGCCAGCAATTCGGACTGTGTCATGAAGTTTGCGCAAGCACGGGCACCGGTGCGCATAGCGCGGTAAGGGCCATTGTCGCAAAAACCGTCTTGCAGCGAGGAGCATAGCTGATTTTTTTAGTGTTATCCGAAGGCCGCGGGCAAACAGTACGGCCGCTCAGTGCCAATCAAAAAAACGCGGTCCGGCCTGATGCAACAACGACTGAGCAAGCGCACGTCCCATCTCCGGCCCATCCGAAACCGGACCGGAGACGTCATCGCCAATCGCTTCGGACCCATCGGGACGCAGCACTTCACCGCGCAGACGCAGGTGTTCACCCGAAATTTCTGCGAGCCCCGCGATGGGCGTTTCACAGGATCCGTCGAGGGTTAAAAGAAAGCTGCGTTCAGCTGCCAGGCGCTGGCCGGTCGCTGTGTGATGAATGGCATCCAACAAGGCCGCGGTATTGCTGTCTGTGTTGCGTCTTTCGATCCCAATTGCGCCCTGAGCCACAGCGGGCAACATGTCTGCTGGCTCAATAGGTGTCGCCGGGACGTCCGCCATATTCAGGCGGTTGAGCCCTGCAGTGGCCAGGAATGTGCATTCCGCGACGCCATCCCGCAGCTTGCGCAAGCGGGTTTGAACGTTACCGCGGAATTCGACCACTTTCAGGTCCGGTCGACGGTTGAGCAATTGCGCTTTGCGGCGCAAGCTGGACGTGCCGACCAGAGCACCGGATTGCAATTCGCTGAACGACGAAAGGGTTGGCGACACAAAAGCATCCCGCACATCCTCGCGCGGGAGGTAAGTATCCAACACAAGGCCACTCGGTTGGATCGTGGGCATATCCTTCATCGAGTGAACGGCAATGTCTATTTTTCCTGACAGAAGGTCTTCTTCGATTTCGCGGGTGAACAGACCTTTGCCGCCGATATCCTTCAGAGGCCGGTCTTGAATGGCGTCACCGGTCACTTTAATGACGTTGATCTCGAAAGCTTCTTCTTCTAGATCAAATTCCTGCGCCAAACGTGCGCGTGTTTCATGGGCTTGAGCGAGGGCCAGAGGGGATCCTCGCGTTCCAATTTTTAGCGGTGAATCGGGAGTTGGTCGGCGCACAGTCATGACTTTATCTTTTAGATGTGTCAACTTAAGCTGACAACTGGAATGATTGAGAATCTCACGATAGAAGCAGGGCGCGCGCCATGAAAGACGGAATTCAGACCATGAGCCAAACCAAGACCATCCTGCGAGCTTTAAAGGGGGAGCGCCTTCCAAAGCCCCCAATTTGGATGATGCGTCAGGCTGGGCGCTACTTGCCCGAATATCGCGCAACACGCGCGCAGGCGGGTGATTTCCTGTCGTTGTGTTATACACCAGATCTGGCGGCCGAAGTGACGTTGCAGCCGATCCGGCGATACGGCTTTGATGCTGCTATCCTGTTCGCGGACATTCTGCTTTTGCCGCAAGCACTCGGCGCAGATCTCTGGTTTGTGACCGGGGAGGGCCCGCGGCTGTCAACCGTGACCAGCCAACGCGACTTCGACGCTCTGAAACCGGTTGCCGAAATCGATGCGACATTGAACCCGATTTATGAAACGGTGCGCATACTACGCCGCGAACTGCCGGTCGAAACAACGCTGATTGGTTTCGCGGGTGCTCCGTGGACTGTAGCGACCTACATGATCGCAGGCCGCGGGACTCCGGACCAAGCGCCAGCACATGCACTGAAGGCTGAAAACACAGCGCTGTTCGAAGCTTTGATGGCGCGAATTACAGCAGGCACAATCGAGTACCTGTCGCGGCAAATCGAGGCGGGCGCCGAAGTTGTGAAAATTTTTGACAGCTGGGCGGGATCGCTGTCTGGCCGGGATTTTGACAAATACGCGGTTGCACCAACGCGCGAGATTACTGCGGCGCTAAAAGCGCGTCATCCGGGCATTCCGATCATAGGATTCCCTCGAGAAGCTGGTCAGGGCTATGTCGGCTTTGCGCAAACCACTGGTGTGGATTGCGTGGCATTGGACAATTCTGTGTCCGCGGCGTGGGCAGCCGAGCACGTGCAGGTCGACGGCTGCGTGCAGGGTAACCTCGCTTCTAGCCATATGGTGAGCGGTGGGCAGGCCTTGGTTGATGAAACGCGAGCGATAGTCGATGCGTTTTCCAATGGCCCCCACATCTTCAATCTGGGTCACGGCATCACGCCGGATGCAAGTCCCGACAATGTCCAGCTCATGATTGATGCCGTTCGTGGTGATTAACTGCGGATTCCGGGTTGACGGGCGCTCCGGCCTGCAATACGTCGCCTGTCGATGGCGTTATAGCTCAGTTGGTTAGAGCGAACGACTCATAATCGTTAGGTCGGTGGTTCAAGTCCACCTAACGCCACCACCTTCGCCTCGCGCCCGTGTCGCAACATTACCAGATCTTTGCTCCGAATGGCCTTACAAACTTGATTTGTGGGATATTCAACTGTGCGCTGACGTATTGTTTTTGAAGCATAATACCCGCTTACGTTGTAATGGGTTGCATGATCGGTGCGAACATGCACGATAGGCGCCGGCGCTGTCTGACGAATCTAGGGAGGGATTTGAAGCAAGACATTTTACTTGCCGATCTGACGGCATTGGGATCTTCGATCAACGGACCGTTTGTTCCCATTGTCTCTCGTCAAACGAATGTCTTGCGACAGACCGCTTTTTCAGGCGCCAGCAGAGTAGAATTGCCCTGCTGGCGCCAACTTTCCTGTAGTTACAGTCGAGTTAAGCCAAGTCTAGCACGGGTCTGGTCACTTGCCGTTGCTATTGAGCTCTTGTGGGGAATCTTCTCGTGCATCGCTTCGACAGGGGCTAGGACTGAGCAAGCAGGATGATGGTGCCGAGCCCCCAGATCGCGAGTTGAAAATGCGTATTCTGCGCGCCCTCGTGTCCGAACCAGTAACAAAAATGATTGCCGACAATCAAAAATGCCGACCAGACGCCAACGAAAGCTGTCGCACCTACGATTGCGAGCCCGCGCGCAACCTCGACCGAAAAACTGCCTGCGAGAGCTATCAAAAGCGCCAGCGTGCCGACCCACAAAAGGCACGTGGCCAAAAGCTCACTGCCAACGACAAGACGAAATGCCAGCATTTGCAGCCGTCTGTCCGTGATCGCGCGGTGCGCAACTTCGCGATACGCGTCGGGATACTCTTCGCGCATACGCGCGATCTCGAGCACTTCTGCCGTATATGTCTCGTTGAGCGTCGGATACAATAAGTTGTCTCGGACGCCGGTGGTCAGCCAACCAGCCAACGCGCCTGTGGCGACCAACTGTGCCAAGAGCAATGCGGTTTCCATTCGTACGCTCCGCTATCGTTCGGTCTCAAAGACAAAAAAAGGGCCGCGTTTTCACGCGGCCCCAGAGAGATTTAGGTAATCAGGTCCACGCCAACTCGGCCGGACGGATCTCAAAGCTGATGTGATGGCCGCCGCCAACCAAACCTTCTTTGGTATGGTTGTAAAGTGAACGCCAATAGGGCTGCATCGTAACGCCTTCTTCCTGTACCAGAGCCGCAGCCTCTTTGACGATAGCGCGGCGCGCATCGACGTCGGCTGTTGCCAGAGCTTTGTCGAGCAGGGCGTCAAAGTCTGCGTTGGACCAGCCAAACTCGTTCCAAGCCTCACCGGAGCGGTAGGCCAGGGCCCAGACTTGCACGCCCAGTGGACGGTGGTTCCAGTTCGTCGAAGAGAACGGATACTTTGACCAGTCGTTCCAGAATGTGGAGCCGGGCAGAATTGTCCGCTTTACGTTGATGCCTGCATCGCGCAGCTGGGCTGCGACCGCATCGGTCGTGTCCTTGCGCCATGCATCGTCAATCGACATCAGCTCGTGCTCAAAATCGGCCATCCCCGCTTCGTCCATAAGAGCCTTAGCGGCAGCAGGATCATACTTCCGTGCAGGAAGTTCAGCGTAATCCGGGTGCATCGGACCCACATGGTGGTTTTCAGCGGGAATGCCCCTGCCGGCATAGCCCAGCTCCAGAAGCACTTCGTTGTCCACGGCCATCGAAAGAGCCTGACGCACGCGCTTGTCTTCATAAATGCGCTTGCCGTCGATTTCCGCAAGCTGGTTTGGACGGATCACAATCGTTGCAGCCGTTGCAATCGAGTTTTCGACCCAGCCGTCAAGCGTGCTGAAGATATCAATGAAGTCGCCCTCGATGGAATACGTCATGTCGATCTCTTCGGCTTCGGCCGCCGCCACAAATGCAGAAGGATCCGTGCCGTAGTCAATGAACTCGACGGTGTCGAGGTACGGGCCACCATAGACTTCTGTGCCCCACCAGGTATGGTCCGCATTCTTTGCCAGTACGCCCTTGACACCAACTTCCAGCATCTCTGGCAGGTAAGGACCCGTGCCAACCGGGTTGGCCAGAGGATCAGCTGCATTGAAACTTTCGGGAATTATAGCAGCTGGGTAGTCCGCCATCCCGGGGATCAGCGAAATGTCCGGGCGGGGCAGAGCCAGCTTGACTGTATGGCTATCTACGACTGTGATTGCGCCATCAAGTGCCTTGCCGGTGTTTTCGTCAATCAGCACGCCGAAACGTCCGGCCATGGAATTGCCTTCCACGTCCTTTTCGCACCAGCCGGCGATATTGCGTGCGACGTCATCAGCGGTGAAGTCCGACCCGTCATTCCATTTTACGCCCTTGCGAACGTTCAGTGTGTATTCCGTCGCATTATCATTGATCTCCCAGCTTTCCAGGAGAGCCGGTTGGAACGTACCGTCATTTTCATACTGCACCAGATATTCCAGCCAGCCGCGGCTGAAGTTTGCGATCTGGCTCCAGTCGTACGTGCGTGGATCTTTCAGCGCGCGCACTTCCTGCTGGATGCGCACGGTGCCGCCGGTTTGGTGGCCGCCGGCGCGTGCAGCAGGAGCTGACAGCCCGAGCATCGCGTAGGCCGTGGCCGTCGTGGCGCCAAAAGCGCTTGCAGTGGCGAGAAATTCGCGACGGCTGATGTGGTCACTGCCGACGTTCGCAGCTGAGTCCAGGATGGACTTTGGCAACGCTTTGCCGGTTCGTGTCAAAAATGTCATGTTCTTCCTCTCTGTTGTGCAGGCCCGTTGTGGCGCTGCAAGGCCCGGTTTTTTGCCGGTCAGGTGATGCAGTTCATCTGCTTTTCATTCAGCCCCGATTGGGAACGCGGTGATAGTCAAACACTCTGACGCATCGCGTCAAGTCCATCTTGGGGCCCGAGCGAGACGCATAGGCTCGAAAGTTTGCGCGGTTGCGTGTAATCCCATGGTGTTGCCCGATGCAAAACTGCGCGCTGATCCCAAATCAAAACATCGCCGACCTGCCACTTGTGACTGTAAACGTAGCGGGATTGCGTGACAAATGACGCTAATTCATCAAGCAGTGTCGCTGATGACCCTTGATCCATGCCGTCAATTTTGAATGTGTGACTTGCTGTGTAGAGCGCTTCATGGCCGTTAACCGGGTTGCGCACCACGGCGGGCCAGCATTGATCCGGCCATTTGTTGAACATCGGTAATTTGGACAATTCTTCTGAAATTTGTGCACGCGAGTGCGCATAACGGTGCCAAAGTCTCTTGTCGCGAATCTTTTCGCGCAGAGTTTCGGGCATATCGGCCCAAGCCGCCCGAGATGAGGCGAGCTGCGTCTCGCCGCCCGTTGTGGTGACAACACGCGCGACGAGTATGTTGGTCAGGGCCGGAACGGGCAGAAATGTGCTGTCGATGTGCCAGAGCATGTTGGCCCTCAGATTGAGCGTATGCAGGTCCATCTCTGCCGTCACGCCTCCGTCATTTGTCATATTGGTGACTTCAGGAACTTTGAACGCTTCGCCTTTCTTGCGCTCGTCCGCGTACCGATCCTCGATCGGTCCAAATCGTCGCGCGAGGCGCATGTGCGCGTCATCATCCAACTGCTGATTGCGCAGCAAAAGTGTTGAGTGTGTTTCAAACGCGTCTCTGAGTGCTCGAAAGCCGGCATCACCCAAATGTGCAAGGTCGAGGTCATGGATCTCAACGCCAAAAGTGTCGGTCAAAGGGGTCACAGTGAGAGGCATTTCAAGTGTCCTTACAGTTGGTCTTTGTTATGCGGCCCGTCAATGACGCAGTGTCTTGTGCTGCGTCCGGCGACCAGGTCGGCCGTGTTCTGTGCGTCGTAAAGATGTAGCGATGTCAGGGTCGCTTGGTCGACAAAGCTTGGCGCAACGCCAAGTGCGTTGGATGCATTGATCGTGATGGCAGGGAGCCAGTCGCCCATTGGTGGATCAAGGTGCGCCGCGAGTGCTGCCAGATGGAGAGCGGCCATGGGACTATGCTGACCAAGAGGACAAAACGCATCTGCGACATTGTCGGACGCAATCACCACGGACACGCCCGCTTTCTTCAACTCACGTAACCGCGTTATACCGCGTCTGTCGGGTGTCCCGACACCTCGGCCCTGCAAGTACAGGTTTGTTGTTGGTAAAGCGCAAATGGCAACGCCCGCCTTGACGAGTTTTCCAGCTATGCGCTGGAAGTCTTCGGCGTTGCGATCCATCAGACTAACCGCATGCCCGCATAGAACCGGCCCGTCAAAGCGGCTTCGCAGGGCGGCGTCACATATGGCTTCGAGACCGTTGAATCCGCCAAGCCCTTCGTCCACGTGAAAATCGAGGGCCAGACTAAACCGATGAGCAGCGTCAAAAATATTAGCAAGTCCTGCTTGAGTATCGGATGGGGCGTGATCCAGCAAAAAGGCTCCTAAAACGCCGTGTTTGCTCGCTGCAACATGACGGGCAACCGACGTGCAGTAAGAAGGATCGGCCATCTGCGCTATCCCGGTGAGAGCGGCCATTTGGAGTGTCACATCCGGGTATTGCGTTGAAAGCTCTTTCAGAATGAACCATGCTGGTGGTGGTTCTCCCGTATCTGGCCAGTCGATATGACTGCGGACGGTCTGGCATCCGCTGGTTGCAAGTTCCGACAAGCCCGTGTCCATACGCTCTCGAAGGTCGCTTTCCGTCCACAACCGCTTGTCTTCCATCTGTGCGGCAATGGCGGCACGCAGATCGCCTCCGACTTCTCCGAGGCGCGAAATCGTGTGGCACTTGTCCAGATGACAATGTGCTTCGGTCAATGCGGGAATAAGCAGTCTTGGGCGATCGGTTGTGGCACTGGCCTCTAAACGAAGCGCCCGCCCGTCTTTTATAAAGAGATCACCCCGGACACAGTCCCCGCTGGGCCTCCCGCCGAAGGCGTCGCGATCGTAAACCAACGCTTTGGGGACCAAAACGTCCGAAACATTAATTTGGCCGTTTTCGATTTGGGACGATGATAGACTTGGCCGCGCCATAGGAGCTCGTGAAGGAGGTGTCATTGGCGGCCCTGAGAGATCTTCCGATCTGTGCCTTTGTCCGGCAAGGGTTTCAAAAAATCCAGGTTTGCGCAAGGATGTTTTGGGACGCACCCGACATAAAATGGAGCGCTTTTATGAAATCCCTGTCCCCCCAAGGAATTGCACAGCCCTTTGCGCGATATTCCCACGGTGTAGAGTTGCCTGCGGGGGTCCGGCTTGTCCGCACGTCCGGCCAGTTGGGGCTTGGCGCGGATGGCACTGTCCCTGAGGGCGCGAGGGCTCAGGCTGAGATATGTTTTGAGAACATAAATACGATCCTCGACGCAGCTGGAATGGGGACCGGGAACGTTTTTCACATTAGCGCTTTTGTCACCGGCCGCGAACACATGGCAGGGTATATGGCGGCGCGCGATGCGTTCCTGGCGAATGTTGAGGTATTGCCAACATCGACGCTTTTGATCGTCTCCGGGTTCACGCGGCCTGAGTTTCTGGTCGAAGTCGAGGTTTCGGCGGCGGCGTGAACAAGATTTCGTTATCACGCCCGAACATCTTTTCCTCCGTCGGGGATTTTGAAGATCAAAGAACGTTAGCCTAAGCCGCCTTTGCCGGTCAGTTCTTATTTTCTTCGTCGGTTTCAGATACTCTGGATTTCTTGCGGTTTTGCAGTCGTTTGAACCCAAAGAAAAACACCAGAAAAACAACAATCCAGAACAAGAGTTCAATCAGGGCTTCGCTCATGAGATGTCCTATTTTGTGCCGGGCTTGCCGTCGAATTTCTTTTCGATGCTGTCCCAGCAGTCAATATAGTCGTCCTGTAGCGGTGCTTCCACCGCAGCATAGCGAGTAAGGTGCTGGGGAAAGCGGGTTTCGAACATGAACGACATGGTGTTGTCGAGTTTCTCGGCGTTGAGTTTCGCATTTGACGCGCCTTCAAATGCATTTTTGTCAGGTCCATGTGGCAGCATCATGTTGTGTAAGGACATGCCACCGGGGACAAAACCTTTCGGCTTGGCGTCGTATTGCCCGTAAATATTGCCCATAAGCTCGGACATGATGTTCTTGTGGTACCATGGGGGGCGGAATGTGTTTTCGGCAACCATCCAGCGCTCGCGGAACAAAACGAAGTCGATATTGGCCGTTCCTTCCACGCCGGATGGCGCTGTAAGAACGGTGAAAATCGAAGGGTCGGGGTGGTCAAACAGAACGGCGCCCACGGGACAGTACGTTCGCAAGTCGTATTTGCAAGGCGCGTAATTGCCATGCCAGGCGACCACATCAAGCGGCGAATGTCCGATACGGGTAAGATGAAACTGGCCCGCCCATTTTATCGTCACGGTTGACGGAACCTCGCGATCCTCAAAGGCGGCGACGGGTGCTTTGAAATCGCGTCGGTTCGCCATGCAGTTGGCGCCGATCGGTCCACGCCCCGGCAGTTCGAATTTTTGTCCGTAGTTTTCGCAGACGAAACCACGAGCCGGACCTTGAATGACTTCCACACGGTATAGAAGCCCGCGGGGCAAGATCGCAATTTCCTTCGGTTCCAGGTCTATAATTCCAAGCTCGGTGCAGAACCGCAGCCGTCCTTCCTGCGGCACCACCAGCAATTCCGAGTCCGCCGAGTAAAAGTAATCATCTTCCATGGATGCGGTTACAAGGTAGATGTGGCTCGCCATGCCCACTTGGGTGTTGACGTCTCCTGCGGTTGTCATGGTGCGCATTCCGGTAATCCACGTAAACAACGTGTCCTGATGCGGCACCGGGTCCCAGCGGTACTGGCCGAGTGAAACAGCATCCGGGTCGACGTATGGCGCCGATTTCCAGTACGGCAGATCGATTTTTTCATAGCGGCCGGAGTGTTTGACCGAGGGTCTGATCCGGTAACACCACGTGCGTTCGTTCTGGTGGCTTGGCGCTGTGAATGCCGTGCCAGAGAGTTGTTCTCCGTAAAGGCCGTAGTTGCACTTTTGAGGGCTGTTCATACCTTGCGGCAGCGCATCTGGGAGCGCTTCGGTCTCGAAATCATTGCCAAAGCCCGGCATATAGCCAAGCGTTGTTCCTACAGGACTTGGTGCTTGTGTCATGCGTGTTGGGGTGATCTGGCGGTTCATCGAAGCCTCCCTTGTCAAAAGCTGCCATTTTGTAATAGTTACTTTTGTAACTAACAATAGGCTTTGTTGCGATGTCCGGACCCGAGACCTTCGAATTGAATAAGTTTCTGCCGTATTTGCTGAACCAGGCTGCCGAGAGTGCGAGCCTGGAGTTTCAAAGTATCTACAAGGATCGATACGGAATGCTGCGCACCGAATGGCGCGTTCTGTTTCATCTGGGTCTTTATGGCGAAATGACCGCGACCGATATTGGGATGCGAGCCCGCATGCATAAGACCAAGATCAGTCGCGCCGTGCAGCGCCTGACTGATCGACGGTTTGTGTCGCGCACGACAGACACAAATGACCGGCGCGCCGAGCGATTGACACTGACGGCACAAGGCCAGTCGGCATATCGCGATCTGAGCAGCGTCGCGCGCGACTATGAAGCTGCGCTGCAACGTCATTTGTCGACATCTGAAGCTGCGATTTTGCGTACCGCGCTGGAAAAGCTGATCCGAATTTCTGCTATTTGAACCGAGTTCTCTGAAATCTTGCATCGGCACTTACAGATTTCGGCCACAGCTCGTCTTGCAAGGCCAGGGGTCGCTCTTTGACAGAAGTAAGCACTCGTTGCGGCTGATCATTTTCATGAGCCCGGTGGATCGGCAAACCCCAAGACAAGAAAGCTGTAGCGCGAGCTTAGAAATCAACGGCTACGCCGGGCAATTCCAGCGCTTTCATCAGATCCCGAAGCTCCTGACGCGCTGCCACATTAGAGATGTTGAGTTGCTTGACGCCAATATCCTTGAGGTCAAGAAGTGTGAGACCGCGGGGAAACAGTTCGCGAAAGACCACGCGTTCGGAAAAGCCGGGCGCGATGCGAAACCCAATACGTTTTGACAAGTTCTTGATCGCACGCTCCATCTTTTCTTTATTGACCATGCGTTGGGCGCCCATGCGATTGCGCACGACAATCCAGTCAATCGGAGTCAGGCCCGCCTGCGCCCTGAGCTGTCGCGCATTCCACACCATTTCGGAATACACAGACGGCCCCAGAATTTCTTCTCCCGTGGAATCAGTTCGGGCCAGAAGATCAAAGTCGACGAAGCTGTCGTTGAGCGGCGTGATAAGGGTGTCCGCCAGACTGTGCGCGACCTGGCTGAGGCGCGTGTGCGACCCGGGGCAGTCGATCAGGATGAAATCATTATCGGGTTCCAGCGCTGCAACTGCAGCAGACAAGCGATGGTCGTAGATGTTCTCGCCGGGCTTCAGCGTTTCGGGCGCAATTTCCGGGAGCGGGTGCGCATTTGGTCCTATCAGTTGCAGATTGGCTTTGTTAAGAAAGGTGGATCTATTTTCGCAATATCGACCGAAAGTCCGCTGCCGCAAGTCCAGATCAAGCGCGCTGATGCGATGGCCCATACGAGCGAGTGCAGTTGCCACGTGCATGGAAACCGTTGATTTTCCGGCACCGCCTTTTTCATTCCCAACAACGATTATGTGCGCCATTTGCCCGATCCTTCGCCCAGCCGCTTTTCGCCGCTTTGTTTCAGCGGTTATATGGCGACCGTCTTTATATGAAAAGGCCAGATGTTGCGATCCTGTTGCGCCTTGGACGCATATCTATGCGGGATGAGCAAAAAACAGGTTCCGATCAAGCGACAAAAGAGCGCCAAAGCACTCTTTAATCAAGGTCGTTTGGATGCAACAGTTTTCCTATTTGGTCCGCCGACGCTTGGCGACACCAAAGCCAGCGAGGCCAGTCAGCAGCAATACAACACCGGCCGGAAGCGGCACAGGTGCTGCTGCGGCAGTGATGTTAATGTCGTAGAGAGCAGGCGTGCTGCCGCGGCCGTCAACGGTCAACAGGTAATTGCCGTTTGCGCTGCCGGAAAACAGGATCCGTTCCATGTCGGATGCGCCGGCCAGAACATTGCTCTCACGCGTTTGCTGCTCCGGGGTGCCGCCATCACGGGTCAAAAAGAATCTGACGGTCTTTCCACCAATATCGGTGTCGTTTAGAACATCCGACTGATTCACGAGACCGGATTTTGTGACGGTGGTGACGCCGTTGTCGTCATTCTTGCCAACGTTGAAAACATCATACCCGTCAAGGTCGAACGCAATTTCGAAGTCCGTCGTCGCGTTAAAGGAGAATGTGAAGAAGTCTCTTGCGCCTACAATGCGTCCATAAATCCCCAATATGTCGCCAGGGTTCAGCGGACCCATGTCGATGACGCCGCCCGGAGTAAACGCATCTGTGTCGATGTCGGTGGTGCCTACCACGGTACGGCGATTTTGGTTGTTACCTTCGGTAACGCCCTTGCCAATGGTAAATCCGTTTGTGAGCGTTGCCGCTTCTGCCGTATTCGCGACGCTAAGTGCCAATACAGCGCAGGCCGCTAGAACCGTTTGCTTAATCATAACATTCCACCATTTAATTTTGCGCGTTGGATACAGTCGCGCGATCATGAGATCAACCAAAATAACTTCAAATTGCTTATATTCTACCTTGGGGCGAGGATTTCCCGCATGAGCGCGATCCGATGTTTCAGTTCGGAAACAATCGCGCAAAAAAGTTGACTTGCGCATGCTGAGTCCAGGTCACTCAGCGAAGCAAATTAAAAAGGCAGGCTGCGCCGAAAGCGCAGCCTGCCTTTTTCCAACAATCGAATTTCGGATTTAGAAGCCAAGACCCGCGTATTTGTTCTTGAACTTGGACACGCGGCCGCCGGTATCCATCAGGCGGGATGATCCGCCCGTCCATGCAGGGTGAACCGAAGGGTCGATATCAAGAGACAGTTGGTCGCCTTCCTTGCCCCACGTCGATTTCATCTGCACGACGGTGCCGTCGGTCATTTTCACATCAATGATGTGATAATCGGGATGTGTATCTGCTTTCATCGAACCGTTCCTTATGCGCTGGCGCCTGATTTCGGCTTGTAATTGGAGTTCTCGGCAATCCGTGCGGACTTTCCGCGGCGGCTGCGCAAATAGTAAAGCTTGGCGCGGCGTACACGGCCACGGCGCACAACGGTGATGCTGTCGATATTGGTCGAGTAGAGCGGGAAAACGCGTTCCACACCCTCGCCAAAGGAAATCTTGCGCACGGTGAAAGATCCCGCAATGCCGTTTCCATTGTTCCGTGCGATGCAGACGCCTTCGTAATTCTGCACACGGGTACGTGTGCCTTCCGTTACCTTGAAACCTACGCGCACGGTATCGCCCGCGCGAAAATCGGGGATTTCTTTCCCGAGGGCGGCGATTTGCTCCGCCTCTAGTTCAGCAATCAGATCCATCTGATCGTCTCCTATGATGCTCGTGGTTTTGCCCACGAAGTTTTGCTTGTTCCAGAGCTTCCGGTTTCGTGATCGGGTTCGCACGCAGCGCCCGCCGGGAGAGTTCGAACGTCATTCCTTTTTGAGCTTGGTATGTACCAAGAAAGCCCGCTGAGTAGATCCTCAACCGAACCCGCGCCGTATATGAGGGATTGCACCACGGATCAAGACCGAACACGCAAAAATTGCGCGATTATGTGCTCTCATCGGGCCAATGCCCGGTCCAGTCATGGTGGCCTCGCGCGTTCATTATTGCGCTCATTTTGAAAAGCCCGCCCCTGTCGTGCAACAAGGCCGATGAAGTATATGGCGCAATTACCCGAGCGCCGTGGCAAAGAAAACTGGTTTCATAGGTGCCAATCCAACTTCCGTCAGAGCATTCTTCCAACTGGACCGGTTTGCGATGGATCTGGTCCAACTTCAAAACAGTGCAGGCTTTCAGGTAGAGCGCAAAATTGTACCGTAGGTCCGTTTCGTCGCGTAAAATCACTGGACCTGCCGAAGTTATCAGTGTCAGCGGAAAGACCACGCGGCGATTCCACGTTTCGAAATCTTTTTCTACAAAACAAACGGAAATTGCTTCCAAAAAGTCTTCAAACTGCGATTGACCCATAGAAATTGATCTCTGTACCGTTACAGGCACGAACCGCACAGTCTATACGAGCGAGAACGTGAACAACGCCTTCTTATGCTGATTATCCGTCGAATAACTTCAAGAGCGAAGGGCAAAGTGCTTTGGCCTGACCGGAAATCTGAAATTGAGATGCGCTATTCAGCAGCAATACCCACCTTTTCAGCTCTTTCCATCGAAAATCGCGAAGGCAAGGCGCGCCGAAGAATTGAAATAGGTATATGCGTATC
The DNA here is from genome assembly GCA_039191495.1 of Pseudomonadota bacterium. Lineage (GTDB taxonomy): Bacteria > Pseudomonadota > Alphaproteobacteria > Rhodobacterales > Rhodobacteraceae > Roseobacter. The sequence continues at coordinate 58,986 of JBCCXN010000010.1, forward strand.
CGCATAAAGATGAGCGTTTGCATCAAAACGCTCGAGCCGCTGAGCCTTAGGCTTCGAAGGGGCTTCTTTTGATGAGGCTTCCCGAAGCGAGCTGATGCGTTGTTGTCCCCGTACGGCCTTGTCGGACGACGTGGGATGTTCCACTGAGCGCCGCTCATGCACGTGGGCGAACCGAGTTAATTTTTCGCGCGCGCCATCCGTTTTGTCAGTAGAAACTGAATTGCCAAAAGAGCCCAAAATCTTCAGCATCCGGAATTCTTCCTTACACCACGTTTCCCGTTATCATTGCGTTCAAATTTGACGATTTTTTGGTTGTTCTTGCGAGAATTACGGCGAGATTACGGCAGAGTATTTCGCCGAGTGCGCTGTGCTAATCCTGTTTTTTTGACCATAAGTCCGGGCGACGCGCGCGCGTCAACGTCTCTGACTGCGCGCGCCGCCAACGGTCAATGTCGCCATGGTTGCCGGATTGCAAGACCTCCGGTATCGCCCGTCCTTGCCAATCGACTGGGCGTGTGTATTGAGGATGTTCAAGCAATCCGTCGGCGTGGCTTTCGTCGTGTGTGCTTGCTGCGTTGCCCAATACGCCTGGCAACAATCGCACCGTGGCATCCAACAGCACCTGAGCCGCCAGTTCGCCGCCCGTCAAGACATAGTCGCCAATCGAAACCTCCGTTACGGCGTGGTGCTCGAGAGCACGTTCGTCCACGCCCTCGAACCGCCCGCACAGCAGCGTCACGCCGTCGCAACGTACCAGATCACGTGCCATTTGCTGATCGAACGGTCGTCCGCGCGGAGAAAGGTAAAGAACCGGCCAACGTCCCTTTGCGAAAGTCTGTGCGGCTTCCAGAGCGGGACCTACTACATCTGCACGAAGGACCATGCCGGCCCCGCCACCCGCGGGCGTGTCATCCACGTTGCGGTGTTTGCCAATGCCAAATTCACGCAGATTGTGCGTGTGCAATTGCCACAGTCCGTCCTTGAGCGCCCTGCCGGTCAGAGACAGGCCGAGCGCCCCCGGAAAGGCCTCTGGAAAAAGGGTTACGATCCGTGCCTGCCAGACGCCTGCAAGTTCTTCGTCGTCGTCCATCAATGAGCGCGGTTTCAGGGCTGGGCGGATCGTTTTACGTCCATGGCTCCTGGGCGTTTCTGCCATGTCAGAACAAGCCATCGGGCGGATCGGCAACAATTCGGCCTGCTGCCAGATCCACTGTCGGGACCGCCGCCAGCGTAAAGGGCAATAGAATGGTTTCAGAGCGTCCGACGCATTGAATCTCAAGGAGATCTCCCGCACCATGATCCACCACGTTTTTGACCTGGCCCAATTCCGCGCCACCGGTATCCATAACCTTAAGACCAATGAGATCCGCATGGTAGTATTCGTTATCAGGCAGTTTGGGGAGTGTCTCGCGCGGGACGTAGAGCGCAGTGCCCTTGAGTGCGTCAGCCTGTTCCTTGGTAGCAACCTCTGCGATGCGTGCGACAAACCCGTTTTTCATTGGACGCACCAGTGCCAGGTGAAACTGGTCGCTGCCGTCTTCGGTGGTCAGCGGGTTATAGGCTTCAAGGTCATCGGCCACGGCGCAAAAGCTTTTGACGCGCAACTCACCACGCACCCCGTAAGCACCGCCAATGGCTCCAACACAAACCTTTCCTTCGGCCATTACGCCTCCTTGCACAGTCCGTCCTGCATTGCACCGCCTGATGCCGTGCAACGCTCAGCGGCATTGTAGCGTTCAACCAATAGCCCGGCCACAAAGGCCAGAAGAACGAGTATGATCGTTCGTACCAGTCTCAACATAAACGCTTTTCACGCAAAGTGAGTGAGCAAGGGCCGCGCAAAAGGCGGCCCTTGGGTCTGGCTTACTCTTCCGCGGCAGCGGCTTCTTCTTCCGCTGGCGCCTCTTCGGCGGGTGCAGCGGCGGCTTCGGAAGCTTCCGCAGCTTTTGCGGCTTTCTCTTCGGCGCGTTCTTGGGCTTTCTTGCCCGGTGTGCCCTTGTGCGGGTTGCTGCGCTCGGTTTTCTCTTTCAAACCAGCGGCTTCCAGCATGCGCGAAACGCGGTCTGTGGGTTGCGCGCCTTCCCCGATCCAGTACTGCACACGCTCTACGTTCATTTTTACGCGCTCTTCGCTGTCTTTCGGCAGCAGCGGGTTATAGGTGCCCAGCTTTTCGATGAAGCGTCCATCGCGGGGCATCCGGCTGTCGGCTGCCACGATGCTGTAAAACGGGCGCTTTTTGGAGCCGCCGCGGGCGAGACGAATTTTCATTGCCATTGTTTAGTTCCTTTATGTGTCTGTATCGAAACGGATAAAACCGCCTCAGGATTGATGTTGTCTGTGGTGCTGAATGACTTCAGCGATGATGAAGTTCAAAAACTTCTTGGCGAATTCAGGGTCCAGATCGGCCTGGTTCGCCAAATCTTCGAGCCGTTGGATCTGCGCCGCTTCGCGGGTCGGATCGGACGGGGGAAGGTCGTGTTCGGCTTTGAGTTTTCCCACAGCCTGTGTGTGCTTGAAGCGTTCGCCCAGGGTGTAGACGAGGATCGCATCGAGGCGGTCAATGGAGGCGCGATGCTCCTTGAGCAGTTCGGCTGCGCGGGTCACGGTATTGGTCATTGCCACCCCCGGTTTGCACCGAAAACGCGGGTCTGTACCACATCGGTTCTATATCGGTAAAACGTCGGTGCGCGGCGCGCGTTGCGGTAACGGTCAGTCAAGAGCCCATCCTTTCGGTCTAAAGAGCGGATCGGCGTAGTGGCTGATCTCCATTTCAATGCCATGCGCCAGCTGCGAACCTTTCAGGGCCGTGGGCGCAGGGTGACGGTAAACGGCATCGTTGCCGTCGATTGTCGCGGCCTCATGATCCTTTACAGCGCCAAGCCGTTCGGCCAGACGGATGCTGTCGAGATTTTTGGGATCGATGTAGCTGACTGCAGTGTCCCAGCCGCACTGCGTATAAAGATAGTCGCGCACTGCATGAGTGGCCTCCAAGGCGTATCCGTGGCCACTTTTCTCTGGCCAGATCACCCATGCAATCTCAGGCTCGGGCCATTTCGCTGGCTTCCAGCCCCCTGCCATGCCGTAGGTGTCATCGGTGCCCCGGTCATGGATCATCCACATGCCGTAGCCGCGGATCTGCCAGTGACCGATTTCGGCGGCATAGAGCATCCACGACTCGTACGCATTCAGCGGCCCGCCCATAAAGCGGGCGCGGTAGCTGGTGAAGGTGGCCTTGAAGTCGGGGTAATCCTCAGGCTCCGGCCCGCGCAGGACAAGGCGGCGAGTTTCGAGCGTCGGAATGGACGTCACCGTCATACCAAGCCCTCCGGTCGCGGATGGCGATAGACGAGGCAAATGTTGTCCGGTTTGGGCTGCGCGGCATCGGGGTCCAGCGTCGCGCCCAGACGTTCCGCCAAGCGAATGGACGCGTCATTGCCGGGTGAAATGTAACTGACCACAGTGTCCCATTCGAGCACCTGCCAGGCGTAGGCGATGCACGCTTGTGCGGCTTCGCGCGCGATGCCTTTGCCTTGGTCTTCTGCGTTAAAGAGCACCCAACCGACTTCGGTTTCCGGCCAGCCGTGCGGGTACCAGTGACCGACGATGCCAAGTGCGTCATCGGCGCCCTTCCACGTTACAACATACATGCCGTAGCCGTGCATTTCCCAATGCCCGATTTCAGTGCCAAAGAACCGCCATGCCTGTTCCGGCGTCATCGGCCCGCCGACAAATTGGGCACGGGATGTGCCGTAGAAGGCCATGAAGGTTTCCACGTCCTGCGGCCCGGGCCGACGCAGCACCAGCCGTTCGGTTTCCAGCCTGTGATCCGGCAACTGCGTCATTGCAGGGCCTCCGGTGCCAGATGTCGGAAGATGTGCAGCGTACCCAGATCGGGATGTGTGAATTCACCGTCCTGCGTTGCACCCATGCGACGTGCGAGCGCCGCGCTTCGGTCATTTCCCGGGATCACACAGCTTATCGCGGTGGTCCAGCCCAAGGTGTTGTAGGCATAGTCGCGCGAGACAAGAGCGGCCTCATACGCCACGCCCTTGCCTTCGGCATTGGCAAAGACGGACCATGCGATTTCCGGCTCGGGCCATTCGGGTGTGTTCATAAGGCCCACAACGCCCAGCGGCGTATCGTCAAGATCGGTGACCATCCAGCGTCCGTAGCCTTCAAGATGCCAGTGACCGACAATCGCGCAGAGGTTGTCGTATGACGCTTCGAACCCGTAAGGGCCGCCCACGCCCTTGGCGCGCTCAGAACCTCGGAATGCCGCGTAGGTTTCCAGATCGGACATGCGCGGGGCGCGCATCACAAGACGCTCTGTGCGCAAAGTGGGGATATGTATTGTGGTGCCGGTCATGCCGCCCCCGGTACCGGATGCCGCCAGACATCGCATGCCTGGTTGTGCGCGGGGGCCGTGCCATCAGTCGTGGCACCCAACCGCTTGGCGACGCGCTGTGACTTTTGGTTGTCGCGGTGAATGTAGCTGACGAGGCGATCCATTCTCAATTCTTCGTTTGCCCACAGGCGCACGGCTTGTGCGGCCTCGGTGGCAAAACCTTTGCCTTCTGCCCCGTCAAACAGGTGCCACGCCAGTTCTTCGTGAGTCCACTCGCTGTGTTTGAGCAGCCCTACACGTCCCAAAGGAGCACTGGTGTCTTCTTTCAAAGTCACGATGAAAAAGCCAAAGCCGTGCCATTGCCAATGCCCGACACCGGTCAGAAATGCATACCATGCCTCGGGCGCGCTGGCCTGTTCCCCTAGCGCCTGCATGCGTGGGCTGGCGGTCAGGAAGGCGGTGAACGGGGCAAGATCTGCCCGCTCTGGTCCGCGCAGAACCAGCCGCTCCGTTTCCAGCACGGGTGCATTTGTGAGGGGGGTGTTCATTTCTTTTTGCCAAATCCGCTGAGACCGGGTGGCAGCGCCATGCCGCCGCCGCCCATACCGCCCAGACCGCCGGGCAGCTTGCCGCCCATCTGCCTGGCTGCGGCTTCAAGTGCTTTGGAATCCATGCCAGCGGCCATATCTTCGGGCGAGGGGCCGCCTTTGCCGAACATGCCCTTCATGGCCTGCTTGAGCATGCCGCCTTTGCCCATCTTTCCCATCTTCTTCATCATGTCGCCCATCTGGCGGTGCATCTTGAGCAGTTTGTTGAGCTCGGAGACCTCAAGCCCTGCACCTCTGGCGATCCGCTTTTTGCGGCTGGCCTGCAGAATCTGCGGGTTGTTTCGTTCCTTCTTGGTCATTGACTGGATCAGCGCGATCTGGCGTTTGAGGATGCTGTCGTCAAAGCCTGCGTCTTCGACCTGTTTGGCCATTTTGTTCATGCCGGGCATCATGCCCATCATGCCCTGCATGCCGCCCATCTTCTGCATCTGTTCGAGCTGCAGGCGCAGGTCATTCATGGTGAAGTGGCCCTTCATCATGCGTTTGACCATTTTTTCGGATTGCTCGATCTCGAGCGTTTCCTGCGCTTTTTCCACCAGAGCGACGATGTCACCCATGCCGAGGATGCGCCCGGCGATGCGGTCCGGCTCGAAAGTTTCCAGCGCGTCCATCTTTTCGCCCAGACCGACGAATTTGATGGGTTTGCCGGTGACCGCGCGCATGGAGAGCGCGGCGCCACCGCGCCCGTCGCCGTCCATCCGGGTCAGCACAACACCGGAGATGCCGATGCGCTCATCGAAGTTTTCTGCAGTATGGACCGCATCCTGACCTGTGAGACCGTCAACCACCAGCAGGGTTTCGCGCGGGTTGGCCACATCGCGGACCGCCTCGACCTGCGCCATCAGCTCGTCATCAATCGACAGTCGTCCTGCGGTGTCGAGCATATAGACGTCATAGCCGCCAAGGCTTGCCTGCGTCTTGGCGCGTTTGGCGATGGCGACGGGGTCTTCGCCCTTGACGATGGGCAGGGTGTCGACGCCGATCTGGTTGCCCAGGATGGCCAGCTGCTCCATCGCGGCGGGGCGGTTGACGTCGAGCGAGGCCATGAGCACGCGCTTGCCGTCTTTTTCACTGAGCCGCTTTGCGAGTTTCGCCGTGGTCGTGGTTTTACCGCCGCCTTGCAGGCCGACCATCAGGATCGGGGCGGGTGGGTTGTCGACCTTAAGTGTGCCGGGCTCGCCTTCGCCTCTGAGCACGTCGACAAGCGCGTCGTGCACGATTTTAACAACCTGCTGGCCGGGTGTGACCGATTTGGTGACGGCTTGCCCGGTGGCCTTGTCCTGCGCGGCCCTGACGAAATCGCGGGCCACGGGCAGCGAGACATCCGCCTCAAGCAACGCAACACGCACCTCGCGCAGGGCGGTTTTCACGTCTTCTTCAGACAGCGCGCCCTGTTTGGTCAGGCGGTCAAAGACGCCGGAGAGGCGTTCGGACAGGTTTTCAAACATGGGCCACGGCCCCTTTCGGTTCTCGGTTGCGGGTCACCTCTATATATGAGGCTCCCGCAGAAAATGCGCGCCCCGACGCCAAAGACCAACGAAAAGCGCCCCCGTGGGCGCAACGCGCTGACGGAGGGCGATCCCGAGGCTGACCGGGACCGGAAAGCTGACGCTCCCGGATATGAGGCGGCGTTTAGGACCTGGCGCGCGACGAGTCAAGTGGGCGGCAGGCTAACGTGATCCGTGGATGCGCCGTTTTGGCGGCCGATGGACAACTGTGCGCCGCGACGGTCATGCATCCGCGATTTTACTTACCGCCACGCAGCGTCCCAGTCGGCAAATGTCCAGCAATCCGGGCCGATACTGTCGCGGACTTTGGGTTCAATCTCATTGGAACCATCCGCGACCGGACCTGACTGGCGGATCGCATCCCTCAGACTGGTCTCGGCCGGCACGCGGCGCCAAATGACCCGCGACGTGTAGGGTGAGCCGCGAAAACGCCAGGAACTGCCCATCATCATCCCTGTCAGCAGGTCGGATCGGTGGGCATACGGCGCTTCAAGAACAGTCAGACAAACTGCGCGCGGGTAATGCTGGCTTTGCTCATGCACGTAAATTCGGGTGTCGATCAATTCTGCATAGCCGCGATAACGCGCACGTTGTCGGATGCCAAACTCATCGTCCTGCCCGTGTTCGGAGGTCCAGACCATCACACCTTGGTCGTTAGGTTTGAGAACCGTTACGCCGATTTTGATCGCTTCAGGCCAAGAGGGTGTGCGGTACATCGTGTGATATGTGCCGAAATACTGCGTCCAGTCCGCTGCATTGCTGGCGCCTTGAAACCGCGAAGGCGGCGGCGTTTCTTTGGCAACCGGAATGCGCGTGTGCCCAGGAAAAACAACCTGTTCTACTGGCGCGGCGCCGTGCGTGCGCACCAGACGCAGGCCGCGTCCATATTCCCACTGGATGCAACGCGCCTCACCTTCCTCATCTTGCAAGGCGCGTCGTAGGGCGCTGACGCGGTTGTATATTGCGGCATCCGAAACCTGGCGCCCGTGCCAGACGTTGGCGATCAGCTCCTCTTTGGAAACGACGTGGCCTTCACGATTGATCAGGTATGCCAGCAAGTTGATCACTCCATTTTGCGCGCGAACGGTTTGCCCGTTGACCCGCAAAAGACTGCGCTCTTTATCAAAGCACCAGATGCGATGGCTGATGATCGTATCCGGTTCATTCTGCGCCATGTGAGACCTGCCAACCTGTTAGGCTTGCGCCAAGTTTGGTGTGATTTGAGTGTGATTCCTGGGATTAATTTGAAATCAGGTTAGAACAACTCAACTTTCAAGTGAAGATTTACCGCGCGAGAAGTTTTATTTTCCTCGTGTGAGGTTTTTTAGATGGTGCCTGTTTTTATTTGGTCCCTGTTGTGTTGAGGGCGTCCATGCTTGAACAAAACCCCTTATATCCCCTCGTGCCCGATAGGGCGCACTTAGACCAGTCGCTGCACAAGCAGCGGCTGGTTTAATTTTTTTGAAGAGGAATTAACATGTTAAGAGCGTTTTTGACGGTTTTGGTTGGAGCTCTGGTGCCCGGTCAGGTGTTCGCCTTGACGATAGCGGAAACAGATACTGGTTACTCGTTTGCCCCCACCATAGAAATCTGGAGTACCTTTGACCTAGAGGTCGGTACAAACACATTGAGCGGCAATCTGAGCGAATGCGGTTTCGTTCACGAAGGTCCGCCAACGGATGCCGACGCCTTTATCACAATTTGCCGAAACGATGTGACAGATGCGTTTCGGTTGAATCTGCTCCCTGGGTTTCAGATTGACGAATTTGATCTTTCAGCGCCCCTCTCGAGTGTGATTCCGTCCGTTGCGCCGGGGCAGAAAGGCGCGCGGACTTACGATTTTTTCATGAACAGAGGCGCTGATTTTCAGCAAGTCTGGTCATTGAGCATTTCGATTTCGCAATTGCCCGATGTTGGAGAGGTTCCGCTGCCCGCCGGTCTATCGCTGCTGGTCGCGGGCTTAGATGCCTTCGGCGCGATGAAGGGTCGGTCAAAGAGAGTAAATGCTAACCACGGGGAAAGATCATGAAAAACAACGAGAGTGTAACGCGGATCGGGGCCCTCGCGATTGCTGTCGGTTTGAGTTTGGGCATCACGCCGGCGGCGCAGGCCGCAACTTTTAATGCAATGTATGATTTCGTCATGACAATCGACGCGTCATCGACAGATGATCTGGAGTTCAATTTCAGTTCTGGGCTTTCATCGCGCGATGTTACCGACGGGCCATCCACCGCTACCGAAAGGCCGTTTGCCGATGCCGCAAACAATGTATCTCCGGGCGGCGAATTGTCTTCGGCTGATGGGGATGTATTGCCGTCCGAGATCAGCCTGTCAAATGCGATTCAGGGGGACTCTGGGCCTTTTGCCGGCTCAAGTGCGCAAGCGGAATCGCAAGCTGGCTTCACGCTTGAAATCACCTATACCGGTGACGCCTTTGTCAACATCGGGTTCGATTTCACCGATTTCTTTTCAAATTCTATATCCGCTTTGGATGCACCCGCCTCAATTGCATCTTTGGATACGGATTTTCAGTTTCGAGCGACAAACGGAGAGGACATCGACCGAAATGTGGGTTTAAACATCAGTACTTTTCTGGATCAGATTTTCGATACGCCCAATGAGTTTGGCGGCCAAGGCCCCATCCTTGACGACCCGGGTTTTGGGGGTGACGCATTGGATGTCACGCTGTCGGCAGACGTCAGAACGATCAACATCAGCCTGATGACAGATTTTAGTGGCTTTGCGCGTCGTAACAGCAGCACGGTCACGCCGGTTCCGGTGCCGGCTGCCGGGTGGATGTTGTTTGCCGGCGTTGCCGCCATCGGCGCTCTGCGAAGGCGCGCTGCCCGCAGAGTGACTTGAGCGCCTGTGTCGGCTCTGCTTCGCTACGCATGTTCAAAACAGATGCACCTGCCCGTGCGCGAACGGCAAAGGCAGGTGGTTGCGTGCAGTGTCTTAGGCCGCCAGCGCGTCGATCTCGGTGCTGGCTTTGGCAAGCGCGGCGTCGGCATCGACCATCAGACGGTCGGCCGCCACAATGTCGACCTCGGAGATGCCGATGAAGCCCAGCACATGACGCATATAACCAGTTGCAAAATCAATCTCTGAGCCTGCGGCGGTGCCGCCCGATGCAACAGCCAGCACCGCGCGCTTGCCGTCCAGCAAGCCGACGGGGCCATTTTCTGTATATTTGAAGGTCAGGCCAGCACGGCATACCTGATCGATCCAGGCCTTGAGAGCCGCCGGCACGCCGAAATTGTAGATTGGCACGCCGATGACAAGCACGTCGGCTGCCTTGATTTCTTCAATCAGGCTGTCAGAGAGCGCAAGCGCCTGTTTCTGCGCATCGGTGCGCTGATCGGCAGGCGTAAAGTTCGCGTTCACCCAGGTTTCATCAATCTGCGGAATGGCTTCACTCAGATCGCGGTACGTCACCTCGCCGCCGATCTGCTCGGCGATGCGGGCTGTGAGGTCGCGCGTGGTAGAACCTGCGTTGCGAGCTGAGGCATCAATGCGGAGAATATGGTGGGTCATGGAAGCGTCCTTTATGGGTCTGTGTGGGCACAAGGACCAATTTGGGACGTGCGGAAAGAAACGCAATCAATGATTTTGAACGCTCAATGCGCAATTATGCACATTTTTTTGATTTGACTTAAGAGTGCCTTGTAAGCGGTCACTCGCTGGAGAAATTGTGTCCGAGGCGGAAAAAACCGTGCTGGATATTGCTTTATCAGCGCAGATTTTCCAACGTGGCGGCATAGCAATCAAGGCAATCATGGACAATTGGGACGAAATCAAAACCGCCTTTCAGGTCGCGCGGCTTGGAACTGTAAGCGGTGCGGCAGAAGCACTGGGAGTGCATCACGCCACGGTCATTCGCCATATTGATGCCCTTGAAGGGCGACTTGGTGTCAAACTCTTCCAGCGACATGCGCGCGGTTACACGGCTACAGAAGCCGGTCAGGACCTGTTGCGCGTAGCACAGGCCACGGATGATCAGTTCAACCAGCTGGCGGGCCGCATCCGCGGGCGCGGAAACGAGGTGTCCGGCGAGCTGGTTGTGACCTCGCTTGTCGACATAGCGGCGCGTATGGTGCCGGTGCTCAATGCATTCCAGCAGGCCTATCCGGATGTCATCGTGCGCTATCTGACCGGCGAACGCCTGTTCCGGCTGGAGTACGGCGAGGCCCACGTGGCAATCCGCGCGGGCGCGGCGCCCGATCAACCGGACAATGTAGTGCAGAAGTTCATCACGCACCGCATGGGGCTTTTCGCCACTCCCGAGTATATCGCGCGGCATGGCCAGCCGGAGAGTGTGGACGACTTCGGCGCGCACCGGTTTGTAGCCCATGACGCAGATGAAAGCCGCGCACCCTTTGAGAAATGGTTGCGCCAGCATGTGCCGGCAGAACAGCTGGTGTTTCGTAGCGGTGACACAAGAGCCTTGCGTCAGGCGATCCTGTCCGGTGCGGGGATCGGCTTTTTGCCGACGTTCGAAACCGAAACACATCCCGAACTGGTTGAGGTACACCCGTCCGAGGATGAATGGAACGGGCCGCTGTGGATAGTGACGCACGTGGATCTGCACAGGACCACCAAAGTGCAGACGTTCCTGAGTTTCCTGAAAACCAAAGCCAAAGACTGGATCGCGTGAGCCCCGCCACGCAGGGGCACTTGGCCATGCTCTGCTTTTCGGCATGTGTCGCGGGCTCTTTTTCACTGGGCGCTCAGGTGGCCAATGAAATTGCGCCGTCTGCACTCAATGCCGTGCGGTTCTGGCTTGCGGCTGCTTTGGTCGGTGTCTGGTTTGCGGGCACAACCAGATCAACCGGCGGAGCGTGGCGTGCGCCATGGCGGTATCTGGTGCTGGGGGGACTGTTCGGCACGTATTTTGTGCTCATGTTCGAAGGGCTGAAGACAGCGCCGCCGGTCAGCGCGGCCGCTGTCTTTACCCTGACGCCTATCCTGTCCGGCGTTTTCGGCTGGGTTCTGTTGCGACAGATCACAACACGCCGCATGGCAATGGCGCTGGCGATAGGAGCTGCCGGCGCGCTCTGGGTGATTTTTCGCGCGGACCTGCGGGCGCTGACCGCGTTTGATATCGGGCGCGGCGAAATAATCTATTTTGCGGGATGCTTATGTCATGCGATTTACACGCCGATGGTGCGCAGGCTGAACCGTGGCGAGCCGGCGCTGGTCTTTACCTTTGGCACGCTGATCGGCGGTGGTGTGGTTCTGACTGCCTTTGGCTGGCGCGAGATCATGGCCACCCCGTGGACACAGCTGCCGCCGCTGGTCTGGATCACCCTCGGGTATCTGGCGGTTTTCGCGTCTGCCGCGAGTGTCTGGCTGTTGCAGGTGGCCGCACTGCGGCTGCCGTCGGCGAAAGTCATGGCGTACACGTATCTGGTGCCCACATGGGTTATTGGCTGGGAATTCGCCTTTGGCCGCGCATTGCCCGCCGCTCTGGTTCTTGGCGGCGTGGCGCTGACAGTTTTAGCGCTGCTATTGCTCTTGCGCGACGAGGAGCCTGCGCGCCTTTAGCGAGCGGGCGGCTCTTTCTCAGCATTTGCGTCCGGCAGTTCCTTGGCCAGAAACCGTTCGAACGCATCAAGATTGACGGGTTCAAACTGGCCAAACCCCTGCATCCAGACGGAGGCATCGCGCAGCGCGTCAGGTTCCAGTTTGCACCATTTCACACGGCCGCGCTTTTCCTGGCTGATCAACCCGGCCACGCTCAGCACCCCAAGGTGTTTGGAAATGGCGGCCAGAGACATTTCAAACGGATCCGCCACATCCGTGACCGCCATGTCGTCCTCCAGCAGCATGTTGAGGATTTCCCGCCGCGTGGGGTCGGCAAGGGCTGCGAAAATCTGGTCGAGGTCTTGCGCCATGCCCCGTCATACCCCGCAGCGCACGCGCGGAAAAGGGGGCGTCAGCTGCGGGGATGGTGGCAGTGCTGTGACGGCAGCTTGAGGCGGCTCCATTCCAGATCGGCGGCACTGAGTCCAATGTCACGGGCAATGTGGTCGCTGATGGGCGGCAGGTGCCGCAACCCGGCGCTGCGAGACCACAGCAGCTTTTGCGCCAAATTCGCAAGGTATCGCGAAATTTTTGCACGAAAGGAGGCTGCGCGCCAAAGCGCGTTATGGTGTTCGATATCCATGATTTCATACCTTTTTAGGCTGTCTGATTGAGATTTAGGGGTTTGGTGCCGGAGGTTCAAACATCAATTCTTGACAGAATACGTGCAAAAAAGTCACGTATACCCATGGCCAGAACTTTGCCCCCTTTGAACGCCCTGCGCGCCTTTGAAGCAGCGGGTCGTCACCAAAGCTTCACCCGCGCAGCGGACGAGTTGGCCGTCAGCCATTCAGCGGTCAGCCGACATGTGCGCGGGCTCGAAGCCCGGCTGGGTGTGAAGCTTTTCCGTGATCTGCCACGTGGCGTCGAATTGACCGTTGAAGGCAAACGCTATCTTCAGCAAGTGTTGCCGGCACTCGACATGATATCGGAAGCGACTGAGGGACTGTCAGCCGTGCCGCAGGGTCGCGTGGTTGTCAGCAGTGAACCACTGTTTGCCGAGCGCTTCATCGTCCCGCGTCTGGGCGGCTTTTACCGCCAGTTTCCAGAGGTGGAGATCCGCCTTGAATCCTCCAGCCTGATCACGGATGTGGAGCGCTATGAGGCGGATGTCGCCATCCGCTTCGCCAAATCCGGCAGACTGGACGTGCCTGCGGATCTTCTCAGCGTGGGGCCGGTTATGGCGCATATCGCTCCGGCGCTGGCGGCTGAAAAAAACATCACGGAACCCGCTGACCTGCTGAACCTGCCCTTGCTGCGGGACCGGTCACAAAACATCTGGAACCTCTGGTTCGCCATTGCAGGCGTTCCGGATGTGGCGCTCCCGGAAGATGCGTGGCGATTGCGCTCGCCGTTGGCCTACGAGTCGGCGGTGCACGGGTTGGGGGTCTATCTGGGGTCCACGGAATGCGCCTCACACGATATCGAAACCGGTCGCCTGCAGCACTGCTTTGACTTCAGTTTCGTCATGAGTGCCTTTTATTTGGTGCATGGCAGTCGGGGCCTGCGCCGTGCGCCCGTCCGGCAGTTCCGCGACTGGTTGCTGGACGAGACACTTGCGTTCCGGAAACCGGAGGACATTGAGAAAATCAACCAATTGGTTGAATAACGAAAACGCCGGGTTTTGGCGCTGCGGTCGCGCCTAACGCGCCTGCGCCGGACTCTTGCGGTATAAAATTACAAATTAAAAACATATGCTTAAACCCTTTTCCAGCCATGCCATTAGCCTGTTGACTCGCGCGGTGCTGCGCCGTAGCAAACCTCAATCGTGAAAGGGGCGTTTTTGCGCGTGACCGAGCCGGACCAAAAGCAGCAATTGGAGCAGCTTGAGGCCCGGATTGCAGCCGCAAAAAAGGCGCACGAACCAAGCCCCCGAACGGATGAGCACTACTCTCAGGCGCAACTGGCCTGGCGGATGGTCATCGAACTCGTTGCCGGTCTTGGGATCGGGTTCGGTATGGGTTACGGGCTGGATATCCTGTTTGGGACATTGCCTGTGTTCATGGTGGTGTTCACGATGTTGGGCCTGGCGGCCGGTGTGAAGACGATGCTTCGCTCGGCCAAAGAGGTGCAGGAAAAGCAGCTGGCCGAAGAGGCCGTGGAACGCGACGAGGGGAGCCGAAATGGCGGATAAAGCAGAAGAGGGCGGTCTGGTCTTTCACCCGATGGACCAGTTTATCGTCAAACCTCTCTTTGGCGGTGACATGACATGGTACACGCCCACCAACACGGCGCTATGGATGGGTTTTTCGGTCGTGGCAATCATCCTGCTGCTGGTGATCGGTAGCTCAAAACGGGCGGTTGTGCCGTCGCGGTCGCAGTCCGTGGCAGAGCTTGCGTACGGCTTCATTCACAAAATGGTCGAAGATATCTGCGGCAAAGAGGGGCTGAGGTACTTCCCGTACATCATGACGCTCTTCATGTTCATCGTTTGCGCCAACTTTCTGGGTCTGATCCCCACATCCTTTACGCCGACCTCGCATTTTGCGGTAACCGTTGTTCTTGCACTTGCGGTGTTTCTGACCGTGACGGTTCTGGGCTTTGTCAAAAACGGCTCTGCGTTCCTGAGCCTGTTCTGGGTGTCATCGGCGCCATTACCGCTGCGGCCCGTGCTGGCGATCATCGAGGTGATTTCTTACTTCGTGCGACCGGTCAGCCACTCCATCCGTCTTGCGGGTAACGTAATGGCCGGTCACGCGGTGATCAAGGTTTTTGCAGGCTTTGCGGCCTTGACTGCCGTGAGCCCGGTCGCTGTTCTGGGCATCACCGCGATGTACGGTTTAGAGGTCCTTGTGTCCTTCATCCAGGCCTACGTCTTTACCATTCTGACGTGCGTGTACCTCAAGGACGCACTTCACCCGCATCACTAATTCGGACGGATGTCCGTTCACACACTCAACTTCCAATCGTAAGGAGAATTCACATGGAAGGCGAACTCGCACATATCGGCGCAGGTCTGGCAGCTATCGGTTCTGGTGCCGCGGCTATCGGGGTTGGTAACGTGGCCGGTAACTACCTCGCAGGTGCTCTGCGCAACCCATCTGCTGCTGCAAGCCAGACAGCGACCCTCTTCATCGGCATCGCGTTTGCGGAAGCGCTGGGCATCTTCGCCTTCCTCGTCGCGCTGCTGCTGATGTTTGCTGTCTAAGAGCGCCAAAACAGCAAACAATCCTTACGGTCGGGCGGCGCGCGCAGATGCGACGCGCTGCCCGGTGTAAACATCCGGTCCCGCCACGGCCCGTTTCTTGCAGGAGAGTAAAATGGCAACCGAAACATCTGCCGCTGACGCCGCTGCATCCGCTCCGGGGATGCCGCAGCTGGATTTCTCCACATGGGGAAACCAGATTTTCTGGTTGGTCATCACGCTGGTGGTGATTTACACGGTGCTGTCAAAAGTGGCCTTGCCACGTATTGCCGAGATCCTGTCGGAACGTCAGGGGACCATCACAAATGATATCGCGGCTGCCGAAGACCTGAAAGCCAAGGCACAGGAGGCCGAAGCCGCCTACGAAAAGGCGCTGGTCGACGCGCGCAACGAAGCCCATCGCATCGTGGCCGAGGCCAAGGCGGAGATTCAGAAAGATCTGGACGAGGCGATTGCCAAGGCGGATGCCGAGATCGGAGCGAAGGCGGAAGAGTCGGAAAAAGCGATCGCAGAAATTCGCGCCGGCGCGGCGGATGCCGTGCAGCAGGTCGCCAGGGACACTGCGAAAGACATTGTTGCCGCGATGGGTGGCAAAGCCGACGCAAAGGCGGTCGACGCGGCCGTTGACGCGCAATTGAAAGGGTAACCGATGAATCGTTCCATCAGACTTTCTGCCTTCGGTCTGGCGCTTCTGGTTGCAAGCCCGGTCTGGGCTGCGGAGGGGCCGTTCGTGTCTCTCAAAAATACAGATTTTGTTGTCCTGTTGGGCCTGATCGTTTTCATCGGCATTCTGCTGTACTTCAAAGTTCCAGGCATGATCGGCAAGATGTTGGACGGTCGCGCCGAAGGGATCGAGTCGGAACTAAGCGAAGCCCGCAAGTTGCGCGAAGAAGCACAAAGCCTGCTGGCCAGCTATGAACGCAAACAGCGCGACGTGCAGGATCAGGCTGACCGCATCGTCGCTGCGGCCAAGGAAGAAGCGCATGAGGCGGCCCAAAAGGCCCGTGACGATCTTGAAGTGTCGCTCGCGCGCCGTATGGCGGCCGCGGAAGATCAAATTGCCAATGCGCAGGCCGCTGCTGTGAAGGAAGTGAAGGACCAGTCGGTCAGCATCGCCGTCGCCGCGGCGCGAACGGTGATTGCCGACACGATAACGGCAGCCAATGGGAACAAGCTGATCGACAGTGCGATTGGCGAAGTGGAAGCGAAACTTCACTGACCGTACAGCTTGCACGCCTCGCTGACAGACCCGGCCAGTGGCCGGGTTTTTTGTTTGGGGCCACGCGGTGCCTGTCTGAGGTTATCAGGCCTTTGCGGTGACATGATCCAGCCGCTGCTGCGCAACCTCTTCACGGGCCGCGGCCTGCATTTCCTGCCGAAGACATACTTCTATGTATTCAAGATGCGTTTCGACCGCAGCGCGCGCCGCACGCCCGTCACGGGCTTGCAGGCCTGCGTTGATCTGGCGGTGCTGGTCCAGCAGCAAGCCCCGTGTCGCACGTTGCCTGAACATGATTTGTCGGTTGTAGAACACGCCTTCGCGCAGCAACTGGAACATCGACCGCATCATGTGCAGCATCACCACGTTGTGGCTGGCCTCGATGATCGACATGTGAAATTCGGCGTCGAGCCGCGCCTCATGATCTGGGTTGCGTTTGGCATGGGCCGCTTCCATCTGCTGAAACAGGGCATCGACCACCTGGAGGTCCGTGTCGGATGCAAGTTGTGCGGCCCGTTCGGCGGCCAGACATTCCATGTCGCGCCGGAAGGACAGGTAGTCGAAAACCGCTTCTTCATGGCGCGCAAAAAGTTCGATGAGCGCTGACGAGAAAGCGGACCCCAGCACATCGGCCACATAAACGCCCGCGCCGGCCTTGGCGGTCAAAAGACCGTCTTCCTGCAATTGAGCGAGAGCGTCACGCAGGCTTGGGCGCGAGACCTCGAAGCGCTCCGCAAGTTCGCGCTCGGCGGGCAGCCGTTCGCCGGGCCGCAGTATACCGCGCAGGATCAGGCTTTCGATCTGACGGACGACCGCAGCTGACAGTTTTTCGGGGGCAACGGGACGGAAGGGCATCTTGTACTCCTATTGGTCAAAATATATGACCACATTGCGGATGGAGCAATTCCTTTTGCTGACACTCGCAAAGGGTTCTGCAAAGCTGGCAAGCAGAAACAGGCTGCTATGCCGCAATATCTTGTGGATAAAAGCGCATGGACACGCAGGTTGTGGTGTAAGGTGGTTGACAGGCGCCGCATCCCTCGCCACGCTCTTATCTCACAGACTTGCACAGGGTAGACCCGCTTTGCGCTTTTCAAAACTGAGGCTGACCGGCTTTAAAAGCTTTGTTGATCCGACCGATCTGATCATTGCGGACGGACTGACCGGTGTCGTTGGCCCAAACGGGTGCGGCAAGTCCAACCTGTTGGAAGCGCTGCGTTGGGTGATGGGGGAAAACCGGCCCACCGCGATGCGCGGCGGTGGCATGGAAGATGTGATTTTTGCCGGCGCTGCGACACGTCCGGCGCGGAATTTTGCAGAAGTCTCGGTGCAGATCGACAACTCGGATCGGCTGGCGCCTGCGGCGTTCAACGATGCGGACACGCTGGACGTGGTACGCCGGATCACCCGCGATGTTGGCAGCGCCTACAAGGTCGGACCCAAGGATGTGCGCGCGCGCGACGTACAGATGCTCTTTGCGGATGCTTCTACCGGAGCGCATTCTCAGGCGCTGGTGCGGCAGGGTCAGATCGCAGAGCTGATCAACGCCAAGCCGAAAGCGCGTCGGCGCATTCTGGAAGAGGCGGCTGGGATATCGGGTCTTTACCAACGCCGGCATGAGGCGGAATTGAAGCTCAAAGGCGCAGAGACCAATCTTGCGCGCGTCGATGACGTGATCGAACAACTGGCAGCGCAGCTCGCACAGTTGGCGCGGCAGGCGCGTCAGGCCGCGCGGTACCGTGAGATTGGCGACTCGCTGCGACGGGTCGAAGGCATGCTGCTGTACCGCCGCTGGCGCGAAGCGGATGAGGCGCGCGCTAGTGCTGAGGAGGCGCTGCGAGTTCAGGTAACCGCGGCCGCACAGGCGGAGGCATCTGTGCAGGTGGCGGTCAAAGAACGCGCGCGAGCCGAAGAAGCGCTGCCGCCTCTGCGCGAGGAGGAAGCGATTGCAACCGCTCTTGTGCAGCGCTTGGTGGTGCACCGTGACACTCTTGGCGAGGAAGAGGCGCGCGCCCAGTTGCTGATCGAAACGCTGACCGCGCGGGTCGCTCAATTGGGCCATGACATTGAGCGGGAAGACGCATTGAACCGGGATGCGGTTGAGATGATTGCCCGTCTGGATGCTGAAGCCGGGGACATCGACGCGGCCTCAGAGGGCCATGAACAGGCTATCACGGAGGCGTCGGAGGCCGCGCGCGAGGCCGCGGCAGTCTTGCAGGAGCGGGAGGAAACCCTGTCAGAGCAGACGGAGGACGCCGCACGGCTCGCCGCACGTCACAGCTCTGCGCAACGCCTGCTGGAAGACAGCCAGACGACGCAAACGAAGGCTGAGACCGAGGCGGAGAAAGCGCGAGTGGCCGTTGCTGAAGCTGAGACCGCGTTGACAAAGACCGCCACAGGATTTGAAGCGGCGACGCAGGCTGAAGCCAACGCTGCAACGGCCGCGACAGAGGCCGAAGCGGCGCTCATCGCGGCAGATGAGGCGCGCGCCAAGACACAAGCTCTGGAGGCTGAGGCGCGCGCGCAACGGTCCGAAGCCGAAGGTGAACTCAATGCATTGCGGGCTGAGGCAGCTGCACTGGCCAAGCTGGTGGACCGGGATACGGCAGAAGGCGGGCAGGTGCTCGACCTGCTGCAGGTGGGTACGGGGTACGAAAAGGCACTCGGCGCCGCACTGGCAGATGACCTGCGCGCGCCCGAGGTTGCCGCGGATGGTCCGTCCGGGTGGGCGCGTCTGCCGCGATATGAGACCCCACAGCCGCTACTGGCCGGGGTTGAGCCCTTGTCTTTGCATGTGTCGGGACCTGAGGTGCTGGAGCGACGCCTGAGCCAGATCGGTCTGGTCGACGCGGACGATGGTGTACGCCTGCAGGTCGCCTTGCAACCGGGACAACGGCTGGTGTCGGTCGAGGGAGATCTCTGGCGCTGGGACGGATACCGTGCTTGGGCCGAGGATGCGCCATCGGCCGCCGCGTTGCGTTTGCAGCAGCTCAACCGGCTGGAGCATCTTAAACAGGCGCTGGAGCAAGCGACGCAAAGGGCAGATGGGGCGCGCGCGGCACACGAGCGGCTGACCGAAGAGCTGTCCGCGTTGACCAAGGCGGATGTCCTGGCGCGGGACGCGCGGCGGGCCGCGGACCGGATGGTGGCGGATACCGGCCGAGCCCTCAGTCGGGCGGAAGCGGATCGCAATCTGGCACAAGGCCGGCTTGAGTCGCTCGGGTTGGCCGTCGCGCGCCACGACGAAGAAGCAATGGCGGCACGGACGCGGCTCAAAGAAGCAGAACGCGCTTTGGCGGAGCTTGGTGATCTGGACGCGGCGCGTGAACAGGTCGAGGCCGTACGGGTCGCGGTGGAAGCGGCTCGGATCACCATGATGTCGCGCCGGTCTGCGCATGACGAATTGAGGCGCGAAGGCGAGGCAAGGGCGAAACGGCGTCAGGAAATCGACAAAGAGGCGGCTGGCTGGCGTCACCGGCTGGAGACGGCGGAGACGCGCAGCGGCGAGCTGTCACAACGCAAGCTTGCAACCGAAGCCGAATTAGGCACCGCCAGTGGCGCGCCTGCGGCACTGCAAGCGCAGCGTGAAGAACTGGCCCAGGCGATCACAAAAGCACAGGCGCGCAAGGCACATGCCAGCGATGATCTGTCAAAGGCCGAAGCGCTGCTGCGGGATGCATCGCAAACCGAACGCGCGTCGGAGCGGGCGGCGTCCGAGGCGCGCGAAACGCGGGCCAGAGCCGAAGCACGCAGCGAGGCTGCGCGCGAAACCGTCGCTTTGGCCGCGGAGCGCATCGCGGATGATGCGCAACTGACTCCAAGCCAGTTGTTGACGCATCTTGATGTTTTGCCCGAAGAGATGCCGAAAGCCGATGCGCTGGAAGCCGATGTGAACCGCCTCAAACGCCAGCGCGATGCCTTGGGCGCCGTTAATCTGCGCGCGGAGGAAGACGCCAAGGACGTGCAGGTCGAACACGACACGCTGGAGCAGGAAAAGGCTGATCTGGAAGAGGCGATCAAGACGTTGCGCGGCGGCATTGCGAGCCTGAACCGTGAAGGCCGCGAGCGGCTTCTGACCGCGTTCGAACAGGTGAACACAAACTTCTCGATGCTATTCAAGCACCTCTTCGGTGGCGGCGAGGCCAACTTGGTGATGGTGGAGAGTGACGATCCGCTGGAAGCAGGCCTTGAGATCATGTGCCAGCCGCCGGGCAAGAAGCTGGCGACGCTGAGCCTTTTGTCCGGCGGAGAGCAGACGCTGACGGCTATGGCGCTCATCTTCGCGGTTTTTCTGGCCAATCCGGCGCCCATATGTGTGCTGGACGAGGTCGACGCGCCGCTTGATGATGCCAATGTTACCCGGTTTTGCGATCTGCTGGACGAAATGTGCCGTCAGACCGATACACGGTTCCTGATCATCACGCACCACGCTGTCACGATGGCGCGGATGGACCGGCTGTTCGGGGTGACGATGGCGGAACAGGGCGTGAGCCAGCTTGTCTCCGTCGATCTGAAAAAAGCGGAAACGCTGGTTGCTTGAAGCGGTTCACTCATTCGTGTGCGAACTGCCGGAGAAATTGGTCTAACATCCTCTGCATGCGATATGTTTTTTTCCTTATGGCCTTGGGCGCTGCGTCTTCAGTTCTGGCGGCGGACTGGGATGTGCGCGACAGTGACCGCATTTTGTCGCTCGAAGAGGTTGAGGCGCTAACGGCCGGGCAGACAATCACCTTTTACGATGATGGTCAGTCCAAATATTCGGTTGGTGGCGCCTATTCCTATACCTATGCGTCCGGCGAATCCGCTTTCGGGCGTTACCGGTTGGAGGAAGACGGGACAGTATGCATTGACTATCGCAACGGATTTTCGCGCTGCGACAGGTATGTGGAAAACGGCCAGCGTATTGTGCTCTTAACCGAAGAAGGACTGCGATTTCCCATTCGTCCGCCCGAAAAAAACTGACCCTGCGCCACTTAGGGCAGACAGGGTCAAGAGAGAATTTGAATGACTAAATCGCGTCGGAGACTAAGGTGGAACGTCTAACTCAAAGTAAATGGCGCGGGCGTTAAAGGGCGTTGAGCAAAGCAGGGGTGGGCCAGGCATCGGCTGGCAGACCAAGCCGTTCTTGCTCCTTTTGCACGGCAATGCGGGTTTTGGCGCCAAGAATTCCATCCACTTTGCCCACGTCGTGGCCGCGCGCCTTTAATCGTGTTTGCAAGGATTTCATCTGGTCACCAGACAGCCCGGTTTCGGGTGCGCCGCGTGTCATTGCGGGAGCACCTTCCAGCAGAGTGGCGAAATAGGCGGCGGTGACGACGTAGGTAAAGCTCTGGTTCCAGTCGAAGTAGACGTTGAAATTCGGGTAAGTGATGAAGGCCGGACCTCTGTGGCCCTGCGGCAGAATGATGGAAGCGTCGCTCACGTCTGCAAGGCTGCCAGTGCGTGCCGTCACGCCCATGGCCGCCCAGTCCGCGACAGGTCTGCTGGTGTGAATGCCTGTCAGTGACCAGTCGAATTGGGCGGGCACCACAACTTCTTGCATCCAGGGTTCATCTTTTTGCCAGCCGAAACCGGACAACATGGCTGCGCCAGAAACCAAGGCGTCCTGCGCCGATGTCTTCAGGCTGACTTTGCCATCGCCATCGGCGTCCGTGCCGTGTTCGAGGATATCGCGCGGCAACATCTGGACCATTCCGATTTCGCCCGCCCATGCGCCGGTCGTCGTGCTTGGATCAAAGCCGCCCTGTTCGTAAAGTTCGATTGCGGCGAAGACTTGCGGGCGAAAGAGGTCGGGCCTGCGGCAATCATGCGCCAGAGTGACAAGTGCGTTTGCGGTGTTGAAATCGCCTTGATACCCGCCGTAATCCGTCTCAAAGGCCCAGAAGGCCAGCAGGACACCACGGTCGACGCCGTAATCCCGTTCGATGAGGTCGAAAACAGATTTGTAAGTCTGGGCAAGCTGGCGTCCCTTTTGCAGCCGGTTGTCAGAAATCAGATTGTCGGAGAATGTCAAAAACGGTTTCTGGAACACGCCTTGCCGACGGTCCGCGTTCAACACCGACTGGCTTTGCTGCACGCTGGAAAAAAAATTGTCGACCGCACTTGGCGTATGGCCTTTGGCAACGGCTTCTGACTTGAGGCCCTGAATGAAGCCTGAGAACGAACCGCCACAGGCAGCAAGCGTTGTCGTGGGGGTGACCAAGGCGATGAGCCCAAGCAAGAATGTTTTCGGGCGCATAGGACCTCCAATTGCTAAAACTCAAGCATTAACCCGATTGCGGCAGAAGCCAAAAGGACAATGCTCCACACTCGCCACAAAACAGCAATGCTGTCGTCGATATCGACCGGGGTAGGGTGCCGGCGCCCACCCGCGTTGACCCACGCAAATTCGCGCATTTCGCCGTCATAGGCGCGTGGACCAGACAAAGCGATGCCAAGGGCGGATGCCATGGCAGCTTCGGGCCATCCGGCATTAGGAGACCGGTGCAGCCGCGCGTCGCTGCGAAGTTTTGCGTCGATCCGCAGGCCGGATACGATCGCGATCAAGGCCGCTGTGCCGCGCGCGGGCAAAAGATTGAGCACATCATCCGTGCGTGCGGCGGCCCAGCCAAACGCCTCGTATCGCACAGTCCGGTACCCGATCATGCTGTCGGCTGTGTTGACCAGTTTGTAGACAAGGAGGCCTGGAAGCCCTGCAAGCACGAACCAGAAGGCTGGCGCGATCACTCCATCGGAGAGGTTTTCGGCAGCACTTTCGATGGCGGAGCGGGCAACAGCGCTTTCCTCCATCTGGCCTGTGTCACGGCTGACAATCATCGCCACGGCGTCACGTCCCGCTTGCAGTGACATGCGCAGCCCTTGGGCTACAGCGCCGACATGTTGGACCAGAGATTTCTGCGCCAGCAGCACCGCCGCGACGCAAATTTCAGCGACCGCACCCAAACGCGCGAGCAAGAGGCCCAGCACAACACCAAAAGCGATGAGAGCCAGCAGTACAGCCAGACCCTTGGCCCGGCGGGCTTTACCCCTGTTAAAGCGCCTGTCGCACCAACCGATCAGGCGGCCCATCAGAACCGCAGGGTGCGGCAGCCTGTTCCACAGCCACTTGGGCTCGCCCAAAAGCGCGTCCAGCGCGAGAGCACCGGCCAGAACAAGGCTGGCATTCATCGCGCTGCGCGCTCCAGCCTGTCCCAGCCGTGGGCGGGTGGCAGGCCGAGGCGCAGCCAGGTGTCGGAGTAGGGGAAGATGCGCGACCAGACATGGTGGCGTGCCAGCCGATCCTGCCATGCTGAGGCGCCATTGACCTCGTAAAGGCGAAAAAGTGATGTGCCGCCGACCACAGAGGCGCCGGCGGTGGTCATCAGCGTGTCCAGACGTTGGCTGTCTTCTGTCAGGCGGATACGCGCGTCTGTCGCCCATTTCGCGTCGTTGAGGGCTTCAGCCGCGATTCGCAGTGCCGGGCCGGCGACCGCCCAGGGACCCAGCCGGTCACGCAAGACGGCGATCAGAGTCGGGTCGCCGATTGCAAAGCCCAACCGCATCCCGGCCAGACCCCAGAACTTGCCAAAGCTCTTTAGGACGACAGTGCCGGGTCGCGTCGTCAGATCTATCAGCGACGCGTCGGGCTGCACGTCACAGAAGCTCTCATCTATGACGGTCAGGTCTGCCTTTGGTAGCGGCAGATCCTTTTCACGCCAGAGCCGGCCATCCGGATTGTTAGGATGCACCACCACCTGCGCCTTTGCATCCGGCGCTGCACCGGTCCGCCAACCGTGCGAGTAGAAGGCCGCCGCATGCTCGTTGTACGTAGGTCCGGGAATGACCACGCTTCCCGGTTCGATCAGCCCGGGCAGCTGTGCAATCAGAACGGAAGCGCCTGCGGCTGCAACAATGCCGGCCTGCGCCGGAACGCGCCAGAATCTGCGTGCGGCCTGCAAAACGTTTTTGTAAGCATTTTCATCCGGCAGGGCGGTCCAATCGGCCTGCGCCAGGTCTGGCACGGGAAAGTGGTGCGGGTTGATGCCAGTGGATAAATCGAGCCAGTCCCTGCGTGAGCCACCGAATGTTGCTCGTGCCGCGTCCAGACCGCCACCGTGATCGCGTTTGTCCACCGAAAGAGTGTGATCCATATCGCTCAGATGCGCGTTTATTTGCTTATTCATCTCTGGTCAAAGCGGAATCTGGCCGGTTATTCAAGTGTGAACGGTTCAATTAAAACCCCTTTGCATAATTTAACGGTTTCTTAATCTTTGAGGCAGATCAGGGTGATATGGCATAATCTCCCAAGGTCGTGCGCGCCGGGATGGAGGCTTTATGAACGTGCTGATCGTAGAAAGTGAACGCGCCCTGGCGACAATATGGCAACGCCATCTTCAAAGGCTGGGCATGGATGTGGCTTGCGCTGGTGGACAGCGACAGGCGATATCGCATCTGAGTACGCATGAGACGCACATCATCATCCTCGATCTGATGCTGGTCGAAGGCTCCGCGCTCGCGGTTGCGGATTATGCGAGCTACCGGCTGCCGGAGGCCCGCGTGATCTTTGTCACCAACACCTCATTTTTCTCGGACGGGTCGATCTTTTCCTACGCCTCCAACGCCTGCGCTTTTGTACAAAGCAGCACGCCGCCAGAGGATCTGGCGGCGATGGTGGAGCACTACGGCCCGACCTGAAGTTGGGGCGCAGACCCGTGCATGTGTCAGAAGGAGCGCCTTTGGCACATATTAAACCGGTTCAGCCACGGCCATGCGGCGCATTGAAATCCAAGACGGGATTGATGGGTATGATCCGGTGCGGGTTTATGCTGTCATGGCTATAGTGGTAATGGCGCACGATGTGATGGAAGTTCACTGTCTCGGCAACGCCGGGCACCTGGTAGAGTTCGCGCGTGTAGTCCCAGAGGTTGGCAAAATCGACCAATCGCTTGCGGTTACACTTGAAATGCTGGTGGTAGACCGGATCAAAGCGCACCAGCGTTGTGAAAAGCCTCCAATCCGCCTCTGTGATGTGATCCCCCATCAGATAACGGCTGTCGGACAGCCTGTTCTCCAGCCATTCCATTGTGTCAAAAAGCGGCACCACCGCATCGTTGTACGCGTCTTGCGTCGTTGCAAAGCCGGACTTGTAAACGCCGTTGTTGAACGTGTCATAAATCCGGTCATTCACCGGAACGATTGCATCTCGCAGGTGCTCGGGCCAGAAATCGCGCGTATTGCCGGTGATACCGTCAAAGGCCGAGTTGAACATGCGAATTATCTCTGAGCTTTCATTGGAAACAATGGTGTTCTGCGCCTTGTCCCAGAGAATGGGCACGGTCACCCGACCGGAGAAATCCGGTGCAGCGCGCGTGTAAATCTCATAAGCAAAGTCCGACCCGTAGAGCGGATCCCCGGTTGCGCCTTTGTCATCGGTTTCAAACGTCCAGCCTTTGGACAACATGTCGGGGTGCACGGCAGAAAGGCCTATATGATCTTTCAGTCCTTTCAGCGCACGAAAGATCATCGTGCGGTGCGCCCAGGGGCAGGCATAGCTGACGTAGAGATGATAGCGGCCCGAATCGGCTTTGAAACCACCTGTGCCAGATGGGCCCGCTGAACCGTCCGCGGTCACCCAGTTGCGGAACTTTGCATCCTGACGCTTAAATTTTCCACCTGTGGATTTTGTGTCATACCACTGATCGTGCCAGATGCCGTCGACTAAAAGGCCCATGCCGAAACTCCTTGCTGTGTTGGCTTCACTTAGGCCAGCCACCTTGTAACAGCCAGAATTTTGCGCGCGCAGCAGGGCTGCGCTGCTGCACAGCAGCACTGGAATCCCTTAAAACTTGTCTTGCTTTTTTTTCTCTTCCCGTCATCTGTAACGCGACGGGGGTCAAGGAGTTTGGTACGATGGAAGCGTTTTTTTCCAAAGAAATTCAAGCGGGTCTCGATCAGGCGCGGGTAGAAAGCCTGAGAAAGGCGTCGCGCTTGCGTGTACAGATTGACGGGTACGTGCATCCGGTTCTGAAAATGTGGAAAACCGGCTTTGCAATCGAGGCGCATGTGCCCAAGTTGCGGGGCTTTGTAGACCTTTACGACGGCAGCATCCATTTGTTTCAATGCCTGATCGTGACAAGCCATGATGAAAACGGCGCGCGCCATTATGAGTTCAAGCGCGCCACGGCTGTGTCGGAAAAGCCGGCAGTGGACTTCGAGATCCTGAAAGACGCACCCATAGGTTTGATCGAAGACGCGCGCTGAACTTACTGCAGGTCTGAAAAGGCTTTCTGCAACCTTGTTACTGCTTCCTCAACCGTTGCCCGTTGTGTGGCCAGATTGAACCGCACGAAGGTTTCTCCGCCCGGGCCGAACTGAGCGCCGAAACTGGGCGCGATACAGGCCTTGTGACGGATGCGCTGGTCGATCTCTTCCTGGGTCATGCCCGTGTCGGCAAAATCCACCCAGGCGAGGTAAGTGGCCTGAAGTGGCATAGATGACACCCCGGGGATTGCATTGACCGCGCTGTCAAATATCTGCCGGATTTCCTCAAGATGCACCATCTGAGCGTCCACCCATGCGGCGCCTTCTGCTGAGTACGCGGCAGTGATCATTTGAAGAGCAAGCGCAGAGGGTTTGTAGTCCAGCGCGTTCAGCCGATCTTTCATGGCTTTGCGCAGTTTGGCATCCGGTACGATCATGTTACCGGTGCGCTGCCCCGCGATGTTGAACGTTTTTGACGCCGCCGTCAGAAGCACAAGGCGGTCCTCGACCTGCGGCGCAGCAACGTGCATCGGTATAAATGTCTGGCCGGGGTATATGAGGTCGTGGTGGATTTCATCCGAAACAAGAATGAGATTATTCCGGGCGGCAAATTCAGCGACGCCGCGCAGTTCGTCTGCGGTCCAGATCCGACCGGACGGGTTTTGCGGCGAGCACCAGATCAGCATCTGTTCGGTCCCGTCGAGGCGCGATTGCGCCTCGTCGAGATCGAGCACATAGTTTTCGCCGTCGCGCCGCAGCGGGCAAGCCACAACTTCGCGCCCGGCCTTTTCGATCTTCAACCGGAACTCGTGGTAGACCGGCGTAAAGGTCACAATCCGCGCGCCGGGATCGGTCCAGACGTCCAGACACATCGCGATACCGTTGCCAAGACCCTGAGTGGTCAGAATCCAAGAGGTATCAATCTCCCACCCGTGCCGTGTTTTCATCCACCACTGGATGGCGTTGAGGTAGTCGTCATGTATCGGCATATAGCCGAACACGCCATGCTCTGCCGACCGGCGCAATGCGTCTATCACGCAGGGGGCGGTGGGGTAGTCGCTGTCCGCTGTCCACATGGCCAAGGCGTCATCAGCTTCGACGCCGCAAAAAACATCCATCATATCCCATTTGGTACTGTGCGTTCCACGGCGGTTGATGGGCGTGTTGAAAGACATGCAGAACTCCTTTGTGGACTCGAAGCGCCAAGCTAGCGTTCCGCGCCACGAGCGCAAGAGCGAGTTCTGTTGCACAGCCTCGTGGCATGACCTAAATGGACGTTATGAAACGGACGATCCTTCTGCATCCCGATCCAAGGCTCAAAAAGATCGCTGATCCGGTGGCGGATATCACCGATGAGTTGCGAAGCCTGGCCGATGATATGCTGGAGACGATGTACCACGCGCCGGGGATTGGTCTGGCGGCGCCGCAGGTTGGTGTACTGCAGCGACTGATTGTTGCGGATTGCGCCAAAGATGAGGATGCGCCGCCCCGGCCGCTGGTGATGATCAACCCAGAGATCGTGTCGCAATCCGATGACCTGAACGTCTACGAAGAGGGGTGTTTGTCGATCCCCGAACAATATGCCGATGTGACGCGACCGTCGGAGGTGGAGGTGCGCTGGACAGACCAGAACGGTGCCGGGCAGTCGGAGGTCTTTTCCGGGCTGTGGGCCACCTGTGTTCAACATGAGATTGATCATCTGGATGGCAAGCTGTTCATAGACTACCTCAAGCCGCTGAAACGGCAGATGATCACGCGCAAAATGGTCAAGATGAAACGTGAGTTGGCGCGCACATGACTCTGCGCAAAATTCTGCGGTGGCCCTATGACGCCCTTGGCACGGTTTGCAGTGATGTCGACGAGATAACGCCTGATATAAGGATCCTTGCGCAAGACATGCTGGATACCATGTACGCCGCACCAGGACGCGGACTCGCGGCCCCTCAGGTGGGCGTGCTCAAACGCCTGTTTGTGATGGATGTGGATTGGAAGGAAGGCGCGCGCGACCCGCAGGTGTTTTTGAACCCAGTCATTCTGGAGCGCAGCGATACGCTGGCCAGCCGGTTCGAAGGGTGCCTGTCGATACCCGGCGTCACCGCTGAGCTGCGCCGTCCGGAGCGCGTGCGGTTACGATGGACCGCCCTGAATGGCGCGGTCGAAGAGGCGGACTTCGACGGGTTTGCGTCAGCATGCGTACAGCACGAGATCGACCATCTTGACGGTATCGTTACGCTCGACAGGTTGGATGCGGACGCTCGCGCGCGCGTGCTCAAGGTCTACGCCGAGGTGCCAGCGTGACTGTCAGGACCTGCGTGCCCTGGCCCGACGCGCGCTTGCGCACAGCGGCGGATGCGGTGGAAGACGTCACGCCGCAGATCCTGAGCATCTGGGAGGATATGATCGAAACCATGGACGCAATGCCCGGGGTTGGCCTGGCTGCACCGCAGATCGGCGTGATGCTGCGTCTTGCTGTAGTCGATGCATCCGACAAAAGAGACAGGCGCATCCGCCTGGCCAATCCGGAAATTCTGGATGCCTCTGCCGTCATGAACGAGCATGAGGAAGCGAGCCCGAACCTGCCCGGTGTCTACGCCAAGGTAAAACGCCCTCGTGGTGTGTCCGTGCGGTTCATGGATGAGACGGGCACCTATGTGCGGCGTGACTTTGTGGGCCTCGAGGCAACAAGTGTGCAGCACCAGATCGACCATTTGAACGGCAAGATGTATTTTGACCGGATCAGCAAGGTCAAACGCGACATGCTGCTGCGCCGTGCGCGCAAACAAAAAGGCTAGGGGCTGTGCGGGTGGTTTTCATGGGGACGCCGGAGTTTTCGGTGCCCGCACTTGATGCGCTGACGTCAGCAGGGCACGAAATTGCCTGCGTGTATTGCCAGCCGCCACGACCCGCGGGTCGTGGAAAGAAAGAGCGGCCAACACCCGTGCACGCCCGCGCGCTTGAACTGGGGCTGGAGGTGCGCACGCCTCTATCTCTGAAATCAGTGGAAACACGGCAGGCGTTTGCGGCACTAGCGCCGGACGTCGCCGTGGTTGCGGCCTACGGGTTGATCCTGCCACCGGCCATTCTGGGCGCGCCACGTCTGGGATGCCTCAACATTCACGCAAGCCTGTTGCCGCGCTGGCGCGGCGCGGCGCCCATTCACAGGGCGATCATGGCGGGCGATACACAGACTGGTGTCTGTGTCATGCAGATGGAGCAGGGGTTGGACACCGGGCCAGTATTGCAGCGCGCAGAGATTGCGATCGGCGCCAAGGATACAACCGATGTTCTGCAGGACCGTTTGAGCCGGCTTGGTGCTCAGGAGATTGTCTCAGCACTTGCACATATCGAAACGTTGACGGCCGTGCCACAACCCGAAAACGGCATCACATATGCTGAAAAGATCGACAAAGCTGAGGCGCAGGTGGACTGGTCGCGGCCGGCAACGGAAGTGGATCGCCATATTCGCGGCTTGTCGCCTTTTCCGGGAGCCTGGACTACATGGCAGGGCACGCGGTTGAAGTTGCTGGCCAGCTGCATGGCGGATGGCGCTGGCGTGCCGGGTACCGTTCAGCTTGATCCGCTCCGTGTTTTGTGTGGTGAAGCAGCCGTGGAATTGCTGCGCCTCCAGAAGGCTGGTAAATCGGCCCAAAGCGCCAAAGATTTTTTGAACGGTACGCCGCTGCAGGCGGGCGCGCTATTGGGAGGGCAGAGCTGATGTTTCCCACATTGATCGGCACCATTGTGATCGCAGGTCTTGTCGGCTTTTTCACAGAGAAATCCGGTTTTACGCACAACGGGTATTTACAGAGTATCATCATCTGCATCGGTGGCGCGTTTCTGTTTTATTTTGTCACGCTGATGTTTGGTCTCGGATTTCGCAGCCCGGGGATCAACGCCATTGCCGCCTCAATCGGCGCGCTGGTTATTGTTCCCACGCACTGGCGTAAATAGCTACTCTGCCGGACGCGCCACAGGCAATGTTTCCGCTTCATTGCTTGGCGCTCTGACGCACAGGCGCAAAAGCGGTGGCACGGTCAACAATGTAAGAAAGGCCGACATCGACAGGCCACCGACAACCACGGCACCAAGCCCACGATAAAGTTCTGACCCTTCGCCGGGGAAAACAACCAGCGGCAACATGCCAAAGACCGACGTGAGCGTGGACATGAAAATTGGACGGATACGGTTCCGCGTCGCCTCTTCTATTGCGTCTATGGGTGCCATGCCTTCGTCACGCAGGTGGTAGAGCGTCTGGTGAACGATCAGGATTGCGTTATTGACGACAATCCCGACAAGAATAATGAAACCCAAGAGCGTCAGTGTGTCCAAAGGCTGGGTCTGAAACATATTGAGCAAGGCTAAGCCGCCCACGCCGCCGGCCGCCGCCACCGGCACCGAAATCAAGATGACCAGTGGCAGGACAAAGCTCTCGAACAGGATTGCCATCACGAGAAAGACAATGACGAGTGCCACAGCCAGGTTGATCTGGATCGCTTCCCAGGTCTGGCCCAGCTGATCCGCGGTGCCCGAAACCGTGACACGGATGCCGTCTGGCAAGCCGCGTTCTCTTAGAACCGAGACGACCTCTGTCTCCAAGAGTTCAACAGCCTCTTCCAGAGCCAACGCGTCCGACGGACGCACTTCAAGTGTGACGGTTCGCAGCCTGTCGCGGTGTCGGATTTCCGTGGGACCTGCTGTGACGACAACGTCCGCCACCGCAGACACGGGGATGATCTGACCGGAGGGGGTCACAACCGGGAAATTGCCAATGTCCTGCGTGCGCTGGCCGGTCTGCAAGCCGGGATCCCCTTTGAGCATAAGGTTGAGCCGTTCAGAGCCGACGGTGATTTCAGCGATCCGCAGGCCGTCGTTGAATGCATCAACGGTCTGGGCAAGGTCAGACGCTGTCAGACCGGCATCGGCCAGCCGTAAACGGTCCGGCACCAGCCGCACTTCGGGTGCGCCCAGTTCTAGCCCCGGCAATGGGCGGAACTGGTGCCCCTCGGAGCGGGGCAAAAGGCCAGAGATTATACCCGCAGCCTGCCCGGCGACACCGAGAATTTCATTAAGATCCTGTCCTGAGATGTTCAGCTCAATCGTGCGCCCGCCGCCGACGCCACGCCCGAAGAGCGAGGGTTGTGTCATGAAACCGAAGGTACCCGGCTCAGCGAAGATCGGTCGTGACAGAACAGGAATCAGCTGGCCGGCGCGTGTGCCGTCGACAGCTGAGGCGCCTACGAAGCTGTTGCCCGGAGTGGCGACAAAAAAGAAGTTGTTGATTGTAGGCGTGCCGTCAGCGGCCTGTGTCTCGGGTGCGGCCTCCCACAAAGGCTGCGCCACAGTTTCGATGCGCTGGGCGATTGTTTGTGTCGTGTCGAGATTATATCCCGGCGGTGGGATGATCAGACCAAAAACAAGGTTGCGGTTGCCCTCCGGCAAATATTCGAGCCGGGGCAGGAAGGTGACGGTGGCCACCGCTGCGCCCCCCGCAATCGCCGCAACCATCAAGAGACCCAACGCGCGGTAGCGCACCGTCATGCGCACGTATCCCATGACCATGCGGTGAAAGCCCCGCGCGACATGGTCTAGCCCCCAGATCCCCACTTTTTTGTGTTCGCCCTTGGTCAGCAGGCGACCGGACAAGGCGGGGATCACCGTTACAGCGACTACCAGTGACAACAGAACGGAAACAGAAATGGCAACGGCGATGTCACGGAAAAGCTGGCCGGCTTCGAGCTGCATAATGAGGATCGGGATAAAAACCAGAACGGTTGTTAGGGCGGAGACAAGTATCGCTCCCCACACCTGCTTTGCGCCGATGTAGGCGGCTTCGCGCCGCGATTTGCCCTCTTCCCGCAGTCGGTAGATGTTTTCGAGCACGACGATTGCGGCGTCCACGATCATACCGACCGCAAAAGCGATACCGGCCAGCGAGATGACGTTGAGCGTTCGCCCGGTTCCCGCCATGGCAACAAAGGTAGCAACGATGCTGACCGGAATAGCCAGCGACACAACGAGCGTTGCACGGGGGCTCCGTAGAAAGATCAAGAGCACCAGCGCAGCAAGCGCGCCGCCGATCCAGATGTTCTGGGTCACCAGATCAATCGCGCCGTTTATGTAGATGGTTTCGTCATAGGCCTGCCGCATCTTCAAACCTGCATCTGCCACCGGGCCGTCCGCCAGTTCAGCCAGAACGCGCTGCACTTCGGCCATGGTTTCGATGACATTTGCTCCGGGCTCGCGCACCACGTTGAAGGCCAGTCCCGGCTCGCCACGAAAGCGCAGGCGCGATGTTGCTTCCTGAAAGGCGAATGATACATCGGCCACATCTCCGACCCGCACGCGACCGGACCCGCCATTGCCGATGCCCGAGCGCAGAACGACTTCTTGAATCGCGGACACGGTGTTCAGATTGCCTTCTGCGCGCACAACGTAACGCCGCTTGCCTTCTTCGACGTCACCGGCGGACAATGAAATATTCTCGTTGCGCAGGATGCGAACGACTTCGGGCACGGTAAGGTCGAAGCGCGACAGCCGGCGTGGATCCACCACCACCTGCAATTCGCGCGTTACGCCGCCAAAAACATTTACGGCGGAGACACCTTCAACCCGTTCCAGACGGTCTTGTATGACATCCTCTACGAAGTCGCCGTAAGTGGGCATTTCGCGGGCATTGCCTTCTGCCGCTGTCAGCAGGATCCAGGCGATCGGGCTGTCGTCTGATCCTGATGTGTCGAGCGTGGGCTCGCCCGCCTCGTCTGGATAGTCGTCGACCTGATCAAGCCGGTTCGACACCAGCAGCAGAGCTTCGCTCATGTTGGTGCCAACCCCGAACTCGAGCGTGACTTCCGCTTCGTTCGATCGCGCGCGCGAAGTCATGAGATCAAGGCCCGGCAAACCGCGCAGGGCTTCCTCTTGCGGGTTGACAATTTCCCGTTCCACGTCGGCCGGGGCTGCGCCCAACCACTCGGTTTCAATGACCACAATGGGTTTGCGCACATCAGGTGCAAGCTGGATCGGGATCCTTGTGACGGCTATTACGCCAAAGAGAACCGCCATGATAACCAGCGCGACGACGGCGATTGGACGGTCAATTGCGTTTCGGATCACATCCATACCAAAGACCTTTTCAGTTGCTCGCACCCATGGGTGCAATTTCCTGTCCTGGGCGCAGACGTTCGTTGCCGCGCACGACAACGACGTCGCCTTCTGCCAGCCCACCCAGCACCTCGAAGCGCTCGCCCAAAGCAACGCCGATCTGAACCGGGCGCGGTTGCGCTGTGCCGTCCTGCGCTACGAACACTGTCCAACCGCCGCGCGCCTGCACCAGCGCATCCTTTGGCACCGTCAGCACATCGCGCGGCGCGCTGATCGGAATATTGACGGTGATGGACTGTCCGATGGCCAGTTTGTCGAGCTCCGTCAGATCGTCGGATACGAAACGCACGGGCCGGGTCCGCGTTGCCGTATCCTCGACCGGCAAGAGCACACGCACAGACAGATCAAGCGCATGTTCCGTTTCGGTGAAGCCTACGACTTGCAAGCCGGGGTCCAGCACGCCAACGTATCTCGACGGCACGCTCGCCTCGATTTCGATCGAGCCCACATCAAGCAATGACACAACAGGAGCACCGGAGCTAATGAATTCCCCCGGGTTCGTCGACACGGCCAGAACGATGCCTGGGAATGGAGCGATTATCTGCGCACGTTCCAGCTGATATCTGGTTTCGGCCAGATTTGCCTCCGCTGTTTTCACGCGGGCCTCTGCCTCAGCCAGCAGACCTTGCGCCTGGAAAAAGTCGCTTTGAGCATCGTCGAACCGGCTGGTCGAAAAGGATGTGGTGTCGCGCAAACCTTCGATACGGGCCAGTGCATTGCGTGCGCGATTGACGCTTGAGACGGCGATTGTGATCCCTGCATTGGCTTCCGCGAGCCGTGCATCTGCCTGCCGCGCAAGAATTTCAAGCAACTCCGTGTCAAGCCGCGCCAGGACGTCGCCAGCCTGCACTAAAGCCCCCTCCAAGACGAGTACGTCCTGAACGGTTCCTGAGATGCGGCTGGCAATTGTGCCTTCGCGCTCCGTCACGACTTCTGCAAAAATCGGAACGGTTTCTGCAATCGTCCGTATCTGCACCGTTTCAACGCCGACGGCTGCCGGGCCACCCTGAGCAAAAGACGCCGAAGGAGAGCCCGCAAGCAACAAAGCACAGACAAATGTAAAGTGACGCGCGCTCGAAATAGATTGAAACATGGCGGCCCTTTGCCCTCGAAACGATCAATATCTAAACTAAGTAGTTCGAAAACTGTTCCATCCAAGTAGGTGGAACGGCACAAATTCTGCCACTTTCTGCGATGCGGCGGCAGTAAGCACTGTGTTTTTGCGGCCTCGCGGCTAGATCGATTTTAAATGACAGGAGAGACAGTGTGAAATTTTTATTGGCAGGTTTGATCGTTCTGGGGACGGCTGCAGCCGCATTGGCCGATATTCAGGTGCGGTTTAATGAAAGCGCTCCAAAAGACAGCTTCGTTGTCAGAAATGCCGGTGATTGCACTCTGAGCGATTTGTCCATCACAATTGATTTGGCGACCTCGCAAGCGGGTTTGATTTTCGATGTGACAGGTTCAGGCGCTGGCGTGGAGGTGTTCCAGCCGCTTGAGTGGGTTTCAGGCGGTGATGCGTTGCGCAGTGTGCCCGAGGAGGTCAAAGACGGCGACACGCAGCTAACTCTGGATGTGCGTGCTTTGGGAGCAGGAGATGAGATCGCCTTTACCATCGATGTTGATGATACGATCGGCCAGCGTGAGATTACCGTGTCCGATGCCGAAATCGAAGGGGCGCGTGTAACGGCGTCGAAGGACGGAAAACGCCGAGACGCACATTTTGATCGTAGCGCTCTTGCGGTGGTCGCCTTGACCGGATGCCGCCTTTGAAGCCCTTCCCAAGCGTGCGGCGCCCCCGGGAAGAGTTTCGCTCGATTAAAGCGGTCGCCGGCGGCGCACGAGCGTCAGACCGGTAATCGCGGTGATCAGCATAAGCGCGGGCGCTGGAAGCGGTACCGGCTGGAGCTCGTAGGTTTCTCGCAGACCCTCACGCGTCAGTTTCGCGATCAGATCGTGTCCTTTTTTGGTTGGGTGAATATTGTCGTAGTACAAGTATCCTGAGCAGTCCGAAACGCCGGCCGCGACGCAGGCATTCTCTGTGTCGATCAGGTTCAGAGGGGCGAGCAAGTCGTCATCTGAGAGAGCGGAGAAGACATCAACGACCGTAACGTTTGCCGACAAACCGGCAAGGTAAGATTGTAACTGTTCGTTGTACAGAGCTGCCGAACCTCCGAGCTGAGCGCCCAAGCCCGCGCCTGGCCCGTTAAACAGCGGGATTTGCTCGAAATCCGGAAGCGTCATGACGACAAAGTCGTTCACACCGGCGTTTACAAGCGCGTCGATCTGCGTTTGGACGACTCCCAGTGTGTCCTGCACCAAAGTTGGCAGGAGACTGAAATCGCCGGCGAACGCAGCATTCGCAGCAGCGAGATAGTCATTTCCTCCAATGAACACGGTTACCAAAGGCGTGTCGCCCCATTGCGGTTCGCGCGCCATCAACCCGCCCTGCCCATCCGGATATTTGTCGACGGTCTGCGTTACAGGTATTCCGATGTTGAATGTTGCTTCGAATTCTGTGCCAGCGTCGATTTGAGCAGCAAGATCAGGAACGCTTGTTCCGTCATCGCGGGCAAGGGCGCCGCCAAAGGATAGATTGGCGTTGGCTTTGCCAGCTTCGTCGAAAGCGTCATTGAAGTCCTCTACCCAGGTAAAACCGTCAGAGGAAACACCGGGTTGCTGAAGCGGTCCAGCGGGCGCCGGGAAACCAGCCACCGCCTCAAACATCGCCGCTGCATTTCCATTGTCCGACAAACTGTCGCCCAAAACCCAGAAACTGGTGAACGGATCCGTGATTGACGCAGCTTGCACAGGTGCTGCAAGCGTAGCGACAAAACCGAGCACAGACAGTTTTTTCATTGATCCTTCTCCCTTAAACGCCGCTTCTTTATGAGCGATCATTCGGCAAAATGACGCCGCAAGGCGCGTGAGGCCAGTCTGCCGTCACGTCACTTTCCCGGAAAAGTAAGCAGTTTCAATTTCAGGGTGTGTCGCATTTGGGCTTGACGCGTTTAATGCAAGCCAGCGCTATGCCAACCAAAGCAAGATCGCGCCATGAAAGGAACCAAGATCGTGACAAGCAAAGCGCGAACAGGTGTATACGCCGCAGCGGCCACACCCTTTACCGAAGCGGGATCGGTTGATCTGAGCAAACTGACAGAGCACTGTCAGCGCTTGATCGACCAGGGTCTTGATGGTGTCGCCCCGCTGGGAACCACTGGAGAGGGCAACTCCGTCAGCCATGCTGAACGGCTGGTTGTTCCGGAGGCTTTTGCAAAGGCAGGTCTGGAGTCCTCACGCGTTATCTTCGGCACCGGGGTGTGTGCACCGGTCGACACCGTCGCCCTGACACGCGCTTGTCTGGACGCCGGTTTTTCGAATGTGCTGGTGTTGCCGCCGTTTTACTATAAGTCGGTCTCGGACGACGGGCTCTACGACCATTTTGCGCGTGTGATTGATGCGGTTGGTTCGGAGCAACTGCGCCTTTATCTCTATCACTTCCCACAGATGTCGCAGACACCGATTTCGACGGGTCTGATTGCACGGTTGAAGGCGGCTTTCGGGCCCGCAATCGCTGGTCTCAAAGACAGTTCTGGCGATTATGCATCGACGTTGCGGTTCGCTTCTTGTGCCGAAGACTTCGATGTTTTTCCATCAAACGAAGCAGTGCTTGTCGACGCATTGGACAAAGGCTGCAGAGGTGTGATTTCCGCCACCACCAACACATCCGCGCCGCTTGCGCGCAGGGTGCTGGAGGCGTCGGAAGCAGAACAGGAACATTTGCAGATTTTACTCGCTCAGGTGCGCGAAACCATTTCCCGGTTTCCATTGGTCGCTGCAGTCAAGGCGACCATTGCCCTGCAAACCGATGACGCCCAATGGCAACGCGTTTCGCCGCCTCTGCGCAGGCTGGATCGAGATGCTTACGCGGATCTGAAGGCATCACTTTCTGGCCTGCCGTCAGAAGCGGGCATCCTCTAGTTATTCAACGGCTCCGCGTCATTCGAATATGTCCCGCCAGATTGGTCCGACGCCACGCCTGATGACAACGTGAATTACAACCGCGACCACCCACTCTGTCCAACTCTTGCCTCCCGCACTATTGGATGGAAATGCAATAGCAACAACAGCCGTCATTTGGTCTAGTGGGCATTCGCGAATGACGCATCAAGCAAGCTGGATGGTCTCTCGCACGCAAATTGCATCGCTGCGGTCCTATGTGGCCCTTCCCCCTTGTCCTTGTTTCCGCAAATTAGCTGATCACCCAGCCTGCTGCCGATGAAAAGCAAACTGAAAGAACCTGTACCGGAGCAATCGCAAAGACGATTAACGGTTTATATGGGCGGGGCGGACGCGAGCATCCAGCGGGTCCCGGGGCATCAATGGCGATCCAGCAAGCGCCGCACCGGCGATGGGCACTCCATTTCGTGTCGGTCGTGCTGGCATGCGGGCGTTGGTTCCCCGCTCTGAAAAGCGATCGATGACGCTAGCTAAGACCGTCTGGCCTGTGTTGTGGATACAACCACTAGCGCCGCGCGCATCGCCCGAGACCTTGATCAGGTCGCTGAGCTGCGTGGCAAAACGTGTCGGCAAATGTGTTTTCCTGATCCCTTGCTCAATGACCGATCCGGTAATGCCGCAAGTTTTGAACTGCTTGGAAAATTCCGCCCAGTTCGAAAGACACTCTCGGTGATATCTGCAAGCAGCGTATCACCAAAATAGAGGAAACCAGAATACCGAGCTCGCCAAACTGCGTGTAAAAAAAGCGCGTTACGCGGCTGGACCATCAGTGTTAAGCGGTTGACTTGCGGCACAAAGGTTTGTGGAATCCCAGCCTGTTTGACCTTTTTTTGAACACCACCTTGTGCAGGTCAAACCGCGCCGGGTTAACGGGGTGCTCGGCCATTTTGTTGTCGCTCGCTCGCTGCACCGGAAGGTCTGTGGCGAAAGATCTTATGCGGCCAGAGCATTCGTCACCTGGCGCGCAAGCTCCGCCAAAGCTGAAATGCGGCTTTTTGCCAGGTCGGATATACTCTCGGATGGCAAACTGACGGAGATGTCAAATCGCTGCGCTTGTTGTAGGTGGCGCAAGTCTTCGGAGATCACGATGAATTGGCCATTCATCCGCAAATTGCCATCGGGAACGACCGTGAGGTTTTGCACGCGCACCTCGATTTGAACCTGCGCCGGATCCAAGAAAGGCCAGGGTTCGGCAACCACGTCGGCGGTCATCGCACCGTCGATCGCAGCTGCAAGATGCTCGGTCAGTGCGCGATCGGGGTCATCAGCCCAAAACAGGTTCGCTTGGGACCGAAGCACCCCGTTCTCGTCGACGATCGCAACCTCAGAATCTTCAGCATATCGCGGCAGATCAAGCCGCAGAACTTCGACACTGCGTACACTTGATTGAACTGGTGTCAACTTTTGCAGATCGGGCATTACATAGCTTTGATCGTTTGCCCCACAAGCGCCGAGCGAAATGCAGAGAATGAACGCGCGTATGTGTATTGCATGACTTTGCATGATCTTATCTTCCTACCAGAAGTGAGTTTGGTTTGCGCCGGATCTCACGAACAAGCGAATTGATCGAAGACACCGCATCGCGCAAGTCTTCGATCACATTGATGATTTCGCGATTGACCGCAGATCCTTTGCCGTAGACCGCAAGTGTGGCATCGGCCGTGTTGGCTAATTGATCAAGACGCTTGGCCAGGTCCGGCAGCTCGGCGGCAGCAACAGCAATTGCATTTGCAGCACTGGTGGCCGAGCTGAGTGTCTGGTTGAGGTTGTTCACAGCGCCCCCTTCGCGCAGCGCGTCAAGTGTCATGTTGACCTGAACCAAAGCACCGGACATTGCGCCCGGCACTTTTTCCATATCCGGGTTGGAGATGAACGCATTGGCAGATTGCAAGACTGCGTCGGCAGAGGACACGACATCATTCAGCGGTAGACGATCCGCTTTTTCGATCAGAGTATCGATGTCGCTTACAAGTTTGGGCACGCCATCGCTGGCGGTCGAGATATTGCCAACCGCTGTGCGCACATCCTTGAGCGACGCGACCACTTGTTCGACGCTGCCGCTCTGCGCGAACTGGTCTAGAATATCTTTCACATCCAACACAACGGCTCGCACATTGCCCGGCATAGCTTTGACATCGCCAGAATTGACCAGACCGTTCACGTTGACCAGAACATCTTGGATCGCGGCTGGGATGGCTTTGGTGTTCGGATCGACAAGGATCGCGTCCAAATCATCCAGCACTTGCTTTACGTCGCTTACCGTGTCCGTCAGCGGTAATCCATTAAGTGTGTCCATGAGCACTGGGAACGCAATGCTTGCCTTGGCAATGTTGTCCGCAGCGGAGCGCACATCCTTCAAAGCGGCCACAACCTGTGCAACTGCGTCGCTTTGATCTACCTGGTCCAAGATATCTTTGATATCTGCGACGACGCGCCGGATCTCGTTTGGCAATTCCTGAATATCATCCGACCCGACCACGCCATCGACAGTCCTGATCAGCGTGTTGACCGATGTTGGCAAGCCTTTGGTGCTGGGGTCCGAAAGCAGACCGTCTACATCTGCCAGCACGTTCACGACGCGGTCCATAACCTGTTCGATCGGCAGTGCCGCGACGCGTTCCAACATGTCTTGAGCTCCCGTGGCAAGCGTATCTGGCGGCGTCGGTGTCGAGGGCAGAACGGGATAGGGGGTTTGACTACGGTCCAGGATCGCGGGTGCAGCCGCTGCGTCGTTGTAGAGCTCGATGTGCAAGCCGCCCGACAAGAGTGAGTTGACGCCCAATCTGGCACGCAATCCTGACTGCGCCACCAATACGGTCAGCAGATTTAAAGTATCATCCGGTGTTGTTGTGTCCTCAAGACCCAAACGTGCGGGCTGAATGGTGTAGGATGCGACCAGGCGGATGTCCGGGTTACCGGCTCTGTTGGTCGTCGTGATGGCCGAGAGGTCCTCTACTTTGCCGACTTCAAGACCGCGGAACAACACCGCCGAGCCCTCTTTCAACCCTTTGACAGATCCCTCGAACGCGGAAGACACGTGCACCGTTGCGCGCAAGTTTTCATCCAAGAGGCTTTCTCGTGCTGCGCCTTCGGTCTCATAAAGGTTGAAGACCGCTTTGTTTGCGACGGGACTACCCCCGGAAAGTGTCGTGTCGAAAGCAACCCCGCCTTGAAGCAAAGTGGACAGGCTGTCGATCTGTAGTCCAATGC
Source organism: Pseudomonadota bacterium (assembly GCA_039191495.1). Taxonomy (GTDB): domain Bacteria; phylum Pseudomonadota; class Alphaproteobacteria; order Rhodobacterales; family Rhodobacteraceae; genus Roseobacter. The sequence continues at coordinate 100,021 of JBCCXN010000010.1, forward strand.
CGCCTTCTCCAAGGTTGAGTTGAATGCCGGATGCGTTCCAGAATCGCGTTGCGGTGTTGACGAGATTGACATTCGGCTCGTCGATGAAAGCGGTGATAAGAACCGTATCACTGGCTGGGTCATATTTGACCGCTTCAATTGTCCCCATTTTGACACCCTTGTGCAAAACCGGCGCGCCTTCAGATACTGATCCGCTGGCGGGTGCGGTTAAAGTGATCTCAATCCCCTTTGAACCCGGCGCGATTATTGGCGCCAAAGTTTGCGCTTTGAAATCCCTCTCAGGATCGCCCGGTTCGGCGTCCCATTCGACGCTAATGAAAGCTCCTGACAAAAGCGTATCAAGGCCTGTGAGCCCGCGGGCTGACACCTGAGCGGTGGTCAGCCAAAATTCAGTGTCTGCGTCCAGAAATTTTGCCATGTCCTTATCGATCCCGGCGGTCACAAAGACACCGGAAAGATCGTCTTTGTAGCTCAATCCAGTTACCGACCCGACTTCGAAGTCTCGATATTTGAGCACCGTCTTGCCGACTTCGATGCCCTTGGCACTGGGAAACTCAATCGTCAAAAGCACGTCTCGGTTGGTGTAAGACTGCCAGGCCAGCGCCAGAACAGCCAGAACGGCCAATGTCGGGACAAGCCAAACAATCGAAAGGCTCGATCGCAGGCCGGGTTTTGGGTCAATGACAGTGGGAGATTTCGGAGTTTCGGGAGTGTTCACTGTTTTACCTTCCTGGACCGTCCCAAATGAGTTTTGGGTCGATGCTTTGTGCGGAGAGCATTGTGCAAATAACCGAGGCGGCAAATGCGAGACATCCAATGGCCGGCTGGATCGTGGCAACCGGGCCCAATTGGACAAGTCCGACCAACAACGCCACCACAAAGATATCGATCATGGACCAACGGCCCACAAGCTCAATAAATTCGTACATAATCAAGCGCTTGTGATGGTCTACGGCCCATCGAAATTCGATGCTAAGCAGCAAGAAAGCAATGATCAGAATCTTGGCAATGGGCAGAACAAAGCTTGCCACCAAAATTACCAGCGCGACGGTGTAGTTGCCGGCTTCGTAGAAGAGGATCACACCCTCAAGTATCGTGTGCCCGGACGTGCTGCCCAAAATGGAATTGATCAACAGCGGGAAAAGGTTTCCGGGGATTAGAAAAAGAACGCCGGTGATTAGCCAGGCCCAAGCCTTTTGAGTGCTGTTTTTTCGCCGGGACTGAAGCGGCGCGTTGCAGATCCGGCACGTCGATTGTTTGGCATCGTGCACCGAACCGCAGTCGTGGCATCCGACAAGGCCGACATCAATTGCGCGCAAGACCGGCCTCCTTTTGCAGAATCGACCAGACCGTCCAGCGACACACGGCATTGTTGGCCAAAGCCAAAACAATCACCAGCGTGCAGTATAGCCAGAAGGCAACGTCAAAGCCCACTTGGGCGAGATCCGCGATCTTTACCAACGCGACCCCGGCGCCCACGAGAAAAATCTCGGCCATGCTCCATGGCATAAGCCCTTCAGACAAACGGAACATCTTCTTTGTCCGGACGAGATCATGTCGAAATTTGAGACGTAGAATGACGCTGAACAGCAGAATGCTTCTCGCCGTCGGGATCACCAAGACAAAAACGCCGACGGCCAAGGCAAGAGGATACTACCAGCCATAGGCGAGAAGCTCGATCATTTGCGGCACCGATGCCTCGTTCGAAAACCCTGAACGGGCCATCGACAAAAATGGGAACACAAGTAAAATCACCACCAGAAGGATTGCAGTGCCGGAAAAGGCCAGGGTGCGATCGAGCGGATTGCTCTTGCACCGGATCATCTGATGTCCGCAGTTTGTACATGCAGCTGTTTGGCCTTCGGCCAAGTCAACGGCCATGTGTAGCGTGTCGCAAACTTGGCAAGCGATCAGCCGATGAGGAACGGCTTCGAAGGGCTTTTCGTGCTCTCTATCCATCAGTGTAGAGCAAACAAATTCGAGAATTTTTTCGATTTGTTTGCCTCATTTCGGGTAACCGGGCTCATTTAAGTAATTGTATTTTTTCATGATTTAACTGATGCGTTTTTTGCGGCATTTGAATCCGACAGATCCGCCATGACTTTGCCAGCGCAAAAAGTCCCTGTTGTGAGTGGTGTTTTCGGTGGCTCTAGGGTGTTTGATCAAAACTGATAGCGCAATCCCAAAAACGTGGCTGACCCATCTTGATAGCTGTCATTCGGATCGTCGTATTTCTGCCGGGCATGCGTTGCATAAAGCTGCAGATTTGGCCCTAAGTTTTGAACCACAGAAAGGCTGATGTATTCGATTTCACTGTCATCGACACCGAAATCTTCGCCCTGAAAATACTGAAGCGCGACGGCCGTTTTATAGTCGGCCCCATAGCCTGTCAGGTCGCGTAGAATTCCGATTTTACCGTTGAAGTAAAGCGAGCCGTCATCGTACCCGCCAGAAGAAAACACCAGGTTCAAACCTGTTTGCCTGTGTAGCAAAGCAACGGATCCATTCACGTAGTCCGCGCTATCGCTCGCATAGCTGTAGCCTACTGCTGCTTTGAATTCGACCCCATCGAGAATATCGCCGTTTGAATGGAGCAGGCCGATGTCAGCGTAGGTTTGATTATCATCGTCGTCTAAGATTTCTTTTCCCACGGAACCCGAAACCGTGAGGCCGTTCAAGTCGGGAGTGTCATAGCGCACCCGAAATCTTCGGCTGCCGAAAAGGCGCCCGATGCCGTCCGCGAACCGAATGTCGGTGAGCGTGCCGTCTTTTGTTCGGATCAAACGGCCGCCCCCGTTATTGATAGGCATGTTAGATCCGGCGATGTTGTTGGTGCCAGACAGGTCCGAGGAACCTTCTAAGAAGGTCGACATCCAGCCCTGACCGATACTGATCCGTCCAGCGGCAGGTGTATCCCATTCCAGCTGAAACAGCCGCATGTCAGTACGTTCAAATTTGAAGTCAGTAAAGTTGGGGGAAAAATTCTGGTTGACCGCAAAACTCTCTGAATCCTGTGGAATAGCTACTTCGAAGGTGAAGCGGAAGTTTCCAAGTTCGGAGTGCGGGCCAACGTATCGTAGACCTACCCGGCTCGGGATCGTGGTATTGTCCACAAAGAAGTCGTCAGTCTGTTCGCCGTCGTCGAGACTGAGAAAACCCAAGTTCAAAGACCCATAGAATTCGATCCCGGTTTGTGCGGAGCCTGCGCCGCAAACGAAAGCCAGAACAACGGTCATGAAGGCCGGACCTGAAACGCTGAATTTGCCTTTCTCATGGCGTATAACGGCCGTCACGAGTCCAATCTTTCAGGATGGAAAGGTACTGATTTGACCCAGTTCTTGGCTTCGGCATCTATCGGGTGATCAAAGACCTGCCCGGGCCTGTTTCCAGAATGGCCTTCGTGACTGGGACCAGTGCCGACGACGTGAGATCGCCCCGCCGATGGGGATCGTGGGACAAACCGCCAACGCCGTTCTCCGTCAAATACTACGATTGAACCCGACACAACCGAACCGTCCGGGTCAAGAACGCGAAGCCGGAAAGCGAGTGACAGATGATCGCGCGGTTCTCCAAGGTCGATATCGAGCGGAGCATGGCCGTCAGCGGCTGTAAGATCCTTGGTCCAGGAGCCAGATGCGGGCGAATCCAAATCAGGCGGCCGGACAGGGAACGCATCGGACGTCTCGACGCCAAGCGGACAACTTTCCTTGTCTTTGAGGGAAGCGACAACGGTCATTTTACAATTGGTCCTCCTGTCAGGGCCCGTCCAAACGCTTTATGTGCTGCCAGGCCTGTCTTTAAGCGCGTGGGATCCAAAAGGAGCGTCAAACGCGTGTTATCGGGCGACCAAAGATAGAAGCGATTGCTCAGAAGCGCATCGAGCACAACCTGACCAGACACATTGACCAGGTGCACGCATTGCTGGATGCCCTTCGATCCCATAGGGTGCGGAAGGTGTGCAAAAAACCTGAGCAAGTTCGCTGGCAGAACCTGCGCCGTCGGATAAACCTCAACCTGATTTCTGGCACTCGTTTCTGAGCAGGATGCAAAAGCGACGCTCGTACCAGCCACCGCACCGACCGCGATCATCAAGCAAACGCCGACAAGCCAAATCATAGCTTCGTCAACGCAGCTGATCAGGAAAACCCTCGTCTTTTTTTAACAAGTTTTGGAACATCCGCGTGCCTTGCGAAAACTTGTCGTCGGCATAGGCGTAATCAGGGAAGTTGAATTCGCTGATAAAGTCGCTCAGCCGGAAAAAAGCACCTTTTCGGAAAGAGACCATTTGCATCGCGGCATTTTCGGGGTTCCGGCGCATCGTCAGGATAAACGAGTTGTCTTGGTCTGCGGCGTGCAGGACACCTGCCATAGGCAAGGCCGTCGTTGCGATACCCGCTGTGGCACCCAGATATGGGACCGGCTTGGCGAGACCAGGGTCGTTTGCTGCATCGGTTAAGGCATCCATAGTGATCAAGTCCGCGTCTTTTTCGCGGTTCAGGACCATCACATACGTACTAACATTTCCGTCCATATCAGAAGATGCAAAAGACAAAACTTCGACCGGGGTGTTCCCAAAGCCGAGTTCGGCGATCGTTTTGCCTGTGACATGTTGTCCATCCTGCAAGTCACTGACGGGAATAGTGACCAAGGGCGTACAAGTGTACGCGGCCACAACAGTCGGAATGCCGTCAATATCAATCACCGTCATCGCGCGGATTGGCGCACGCGTTTCGTTTTGGGCATGTGCTGCATGATACATTTCAATACTGCTTGATGCCGCTGTATCGACGAAGGGAAAAGGCACCCGTCGCAGAGTGGATGCAAACTCGCCGGTCGACAGACCCGAAACAAACAACTCGCCATTCGCGTAGTCCATGTCGGTCACTGTCAACGTAGGTGCTGGAATATCGCGCCAGAACGATACGCCTTCGTCGGCGACGTTTTCGAGTGTAAACTTGCTGGGCGAAAGTGCCGCAAGATCGACAATAGCAGCGGACCCATCCGGCGCAATTGAAACAACGGCGCTTTGCCCCGTTCCTTCTATGCGATAGCTAACGGACACATAAGCTTGCCGTGTGACCGGGTGCACGGCGAGATCATTGTAGCTGACGCTGCGCGTCTCTGCGCCAAGCAGCGCTTCAACCGTGGTTCCGATGTCCAGAAGATTGTAGGATGTGTCTTCTGTGGGCGGCGTGCCAACGTTGGGCAAATCATATGCAAAAATTGAGCCATACGCAGAGTCTGCGACGAAAAGCGTATCATCTTGTCCAAATTCAAGTATCGTTGCGCTTTCAGGCGCTTCCGCGAATGCTAAACTGCCGGTGACGGCAGTGACGAGAACCGAAATGGCGAACACTCTTTTTGACATGACTGACTCCTCAAAGTGTGGTGGCGAGGGCTGCACAATTGTTGTTGACGGATTGGCTAGATGACGAAGATGCGGTGAACAACAGATTCAAATACGCATACCATGCGCGTTGAGCGCACCTCAGTCGGCAGGTAGGTCAAGCCAACCACGACAGAAGGGCGCTCAGACGAATGCGATTTTGGCTAGAATTGAAGACCGCGCTTGTGCTTTCCCGAAAGGGTACGGTGAGCGCAACGGCAAAAGAAATCGGGGTGCACCGATCCACTGTCAACCGGCACATTGATACGCTCGAAGCTGCCTTTAACCACCGTATTTTCCAGCGCCACGCTCGCGGTTATGCTCTCACAGAAGCCGGACGCGAAATCGCAAAGGTCGCAGAAAACGCTGACGCGATGTTTTCTGAGTTGCAGACGCGCCAGCTCGGGGCAGCCAGCTTAACGCTAGGCACTTTGAAGATCACGGCAATTGCGGGCGTTGCCCCAATGTTGATGTCTGCGGTGAAGTCTTTTCGAATGGCCCACCCGAATGTGAAAGCAGAGTTCATTGCGGATACGCAATTGCTCCAGTTGGAAGCTGGCGAAGCGCATGTCGCATTTAGAAGCGGGCCCGAACCACGCGAACCTGACTATGTGGTTCAAGCACTCCGCCCTTTTCGTTTTTCTCTCTATGCCTCCCGGGACTACATTGATCGGTTTGGCACGCCACGCCTCGATTCTCTCGACACGCACCAATTTGTGGCACCCATACCAGAGCGTACCTACCCACCGTATCAGACCTGGTTTGCCCAAAACGTTTCAGCCGAGTCTGTCGTGCTAACGTCCGCAAGCCGTTACGTCCGCTACGCGGCCATCTGCAATGGGATCGGCTTGTGATTTGTTGATGATTTTAACGCGGCCCGTTTCAAAAACCTGGTCAAAGTCGAGCAACCAGATAGCGACTTTCGAATTGAGAACTGGATCGTGACGCACGTTGATCTTCACAGGACACCAAACATTCAGGCGTTTATGGAACACATAAAGTTGTAGACTTGGATCACGTTCAGCCAAACGACGGTGGCGCATGGTGATTGGTTTCGGCCACAGTCTGTTTGATCGCGGCGCGTGATGGCGTCAAAGGCCGACACCCCCTGCGCATTTCACTGCCTCACGCATTGCCAAACGCTGCGATATGACTTTGCCACCGAAGCTGCGCTGCCGAATTGAGCAAGGTATTGGATGCCTCTGGCGACCACTTTCTGTGGCTGATTTCGCCCGCGCAGCCTCGACCTAAAAGGAGGAGGCCGAAGTGAGCCAATTGAAGATTATGTCTGTCGCTGCGGCTGTCGCAACACTGCTTGCAACTGGTGCGTTTGGGCAGTCCACCTCTGGCACGTCTGACAATGATGGTCACTACTACGACCGGCATCTGATTGACGTAAGCAACCTGCGCTATTTCACCGAAGGGTCACTGATCGGTGACATGATGATCCACGCGAACGCCATGTTTTCCGCAGAAGACAAATGGAAAATGACGCTCTATCAGATGATCCAAGCACGTTCTAACCATCATCAGGCGCGTGCTGCTTACCAGCTCTCCTATATAGGCGTACCGATCGAAGACATTCATGCGATCTGGCAACCCAATTACATTGACTCAATCGAAAACGAACGTCTTGCGGCGGCATTTACGTTCGTCGACCAGCTCGCGACTTTGCCTGGTCGCGTCACTGCAGAGTCGCATGCCATGCTACGCAGGCACTTTGTAGATCGCCAAATCGCGGAGTTGATGGATATGGTCGCGTTTAATGCCGCAAACGCTCTGCACGACAACATTTTGCCGATCCCCACAGATCAGAAAACGATCAACTGGGCCAATGAAAACCTGGCCGTGGTCAGGTGGGAGCTCGGCAGAAATAGCAGTGCCAGCGCAGATGAGCAAAGGGCGGCCTTGTTCGCGGGCGCTTTTTTGGAGAAGGCGAAAGCCGAGATCTTGGCGTCTTGGAATCGCTCTGATCTCTCCGCGCCGCTGGCAAGCTTTGAATCGGATTGGCTCAACACGATAACCGGTTACAACATCTCCCGGGTGATCAACGATAGCGATCAGGATGGTGTTGAAGACCCATTTGATAGTTACCCTCTAGATCCGTCACGTTGGGCGGAACCTGGTCGCATAGACCGCAACCTTCCGGACCCTTCTACGCCAGCGTTTGACGTTTCCGCCTACGACCGACCTTATTTCACGGCTCCGAAAACCGACCCGTCCGAAGTTTCCTTCAGCGATCGAATCAATTTCGATACCGAATGGACGAGGCAGGACGGCATGGGAACCTCCCGGATCGAGAATTACTTTGCCGCGAGTGACAGAGCGCTTCCAATCAAGTTTCTTTGGCAGGTGTTTGTAACTTATCAGCTTTCGTCTGGTTGTGTGCATTGTCAGGTCCATGGAACACGCTGGCTTTACGAGTATCTTGAGGACGAGGCAGAGGACGGTATTGTTACTGAAGAGGCGATGCAGGGCATTTATGACCTGTTCGATTTCGAGCGCTCTGAGAAGTTTCCCATCGCACAAAAGGCCGCGCTGCGATTTGCGCGCGATGCCGGACCTTTGCCCACGCTGACAACCCCTGCGCACATTGAGGACCTGCGTCGTCATTATGCGGACAGGCAGATCCAGGAAATCTTAATGGTTCTGGTCGCTGGCGGGCGTTTGTCCGCTGGACAGCAGGGAAACATCACAGTGACTGATAGAACCAGCATGGCCTGGGCGTTGCGCACCTTGCCCAAGATGGGATGGCGACCGGGCAGCCATTTAGGTCTGCCGCAAGAACAGCGTCGCTTGTTCATGTCAGAAATTGAGCCAACCGTCGCCGCGATCGTGATGTCCGGCGGCAAGCTCGACTTTGCTTCAGAGTGGGTTGGAAAACCCGTGCCTCTTGCAGTTGATGGTGATGGCGACGGCGTCGAAGACGCCTTTGACGGGTTTCCCGCAGACCCGACCCGGTGGGAAGATACGGACCGCGACGGGATCGAAGATGCTCTCGACAGTGACATTGACGGTGATGGGCTATCAAACAGTCTCGAAACCCAAGCCGGAACTTTCGCTTATAAGCCAGACTCAGATGGAGACGGAATAATTGATCCAGAAGAATTGCGGCTGCAAACGAACCCGTTGGACCCAAGAGACTTTTAGCGCCAACCAAAACTATATGTGAGTGTCGATGCCATGGTTTTTGAAAGCTCCAAGTCAGGCACGATTTTGAGCGGACAGCGGCAATTGGTGCGTGCAATTGAGTGGCGACAAGTCCGGTTGCCCGCGCGTGATGTTTTCATACTCTGCTTCGCCGACATGGACCAAGCGACGTTTTGATATCTCTGAATTGTAAGAACTCTGTGCATGACAGGCGCACCGGGTCGCCAGATTTTTTGCACTTCAAGGGTGCTTTTTTCGAATTCGATGAAGCGTAATACCCAGCACGGCGAGGTATCCAAAGTTTGCGCAACTATGGCCTGCGAGACCCTGATCGCGCGCCGTTGAAGGAGACGCGGATTATGGTCCACCTGTCCGTCTGAGTTATACGTGTGCAACCAGATTGTCGATGTCATCGAAGCATACTGGTGAAGCTTTGAGAAGATGTTTTGCCTGCAACTATCCGGATGCCTCGAACCTATACGTTTGAGACCGCCGATATACTTGTGCGAAAGCGCTTCTTGAATGGCGGCTTGCTAAACGATCTGCAACCGTAGTGTCCAAGGCAAAGTGCCAATGAAAATCCGTCACGAAAGGCCAATGTCTGATTTATCGTTCCAGGTGCGTGCGCCGTTGGGGCTGGAACTGGGAAGCGGTGACGTAATAAACGTTACCAGTTGGTCGCTGAACAGCATCGAATTCCCACATGAGGCAGATGTGATGCCCACTCAGGGTACACTATCCATTCCGTTTCAAGGCGTGGACATCCGTTTTCCAGTACGTTTCAAACCAGGATCGAAAGACAGAGAGTTGGCGTTTGAAGGTCTTACCGGGCGCCAACGGGAGACCCTTGCTGTCTTCTACAGATCTATTCTTTCCGGAAAGATGGCGAGCACCGAAGACATTATCACAAGTCTGGACACGCCTGTTGATTTGGTGCCGATGGATGAAACGGAAAAAGAAAAAGCGGAAGGTAAAAAAGGGAAAACGCCGCGCATCGTTCGCCTTCTGTGGAGCCTGTCTGTCTACGCAATGATTGGCGCTGTCGTTTTTGGAATGTTGGGACAGCAAATCTGGTTGCGACTCAGCACGATCTCCGTCGGGCAAGCCCGCGTAGTGGCCGAAATAGTCGATCACCGCGCGGCTGACGGTGCTTACGTCGATAAAATTTTGGTCGAAGAGGGCTCCCACGTGCGGCAGGGCGACACGCTGGTCGTCCTGACAAGCCCCGGCCACAACGGCAAACTCATCGGCATCAGGTCGGAAATTCGTCAGGCGGAAGCCGACGCGCGGCAGACCAGACAAGCGCTTGAGTTGCACATGCGAGGTCTGGATGCCGCGCGCCGGAAAGTTGACAACGCACTCCGCCGAGAATTCCAAAAGCGACGCACAAGGGACTTTTTGGGAGGCTATGACCTTCAAGATTTGATGGCGGCGCAATCCGCGCTTGCGCTATTTGATACGGGCATTTCGAGCCTGCCCGGGGACTTTAATGACCGGCGCAAGCTTCTCGCAGATATTTTGCGCAAAAATGAAAATGCCATCAGCCACCTCAAGCGCCGGCTGAGTGCGGAGAAAAGCGTTGGAGGCGCAGCGGATATCGTTGCTCTGAGAGATGGGATTATAACGGAAGTTCCGATTTTTAAAGACCAATTTCTGTCTCGTGGTGACGTTGCGGTTACGCTTGAGGCAATGGGTCCTCGTGTTGTTGTCGGATGGCTTGATGAGGGGATGGCTGCGGCGGTTTATCCCGGGATGACGGCATTTATGGTTGTAAACAAGCAAGGCGAAACCAGACGCTTCGAGGGGCGTGTTCTGGACGTTTCCGCCATGCCAAACCCCGACCGAGTTGGTGAATTTGGGTTGAGGTTAATTGTCTTGCCGGCAGACTGGGTCGCGCGTGACGCACCCGATCTGCTTCGCCCGGACGCACCGGTCGAACTTAAACTGGAGCGAAGCGTGCGTTGGCTCCGGAAAATCCGCGAGATTACAGATGCACGCGCCTGAGACAGATTACGCTTTTGACAAAGACCTGACGGCACGATTGTGTGCGTTGCGGGCTACGCCCAAACGGGGCCTGAAGAAATGGTCAATGCGGCAATTGTTTTTACTGATCCTTGGTCTGACGGGTCTGTTCTACCTGCTTGTCAAAACGCAGAACCGGTTCTTTGAACCGGATGTGCTACAAGTGACGTTTGTGATCGGGACGCTTGGCGCGTGGCGTTTTGGCTGGTGGTTTACGCATGCAGTGCGTGCCGAACTTTATCGGCGGTTTAGATGGCCAGGGATGCGGGAACGGGCCAACCGTGTCTGGCAAAACGGTTGGCGTCCACGTCGGCTACATATTCAGATGACCACCTATTACGAAGAACCCGCGATCACCAAACGTGTGATCGGTTCAATCCTTGGTCAGATACTTCGAGAGAAAATTCCGACCACGCTTTATATCGGCACAGGGTCGTCTTACGACGAACTGATCATTCGGGCCTTTGTCGAAACGCATGCTCAGGATATCCCGGATGATTTGGCTGAGCTGGTGTTCATTCGTCAGAACCAGCCTGGCAAACGCATGGCCATTGGTCTCATCCTACGGGCAATCAACCGCCACGGAGTTGACCAGGACGATCTGGTCATCTTCATGGACGGTGATGCGCTTTATGGTCACGATGTGATGGAAAAGACGCTGTCCATGTTCGGCGCAGACCCGGACTTGCAAGCACTAACAACGGACGAAGAAGTCATCTGCTACGGTCCGAAGTGGATCGCGAACTGGTTGGATATGCGTTTTGCACAGCGACGGCTGGCCATGCAAAGCCACGCAATGTCCGACAAGGTTCTCACACTCACAGGGCGCATGAGCGTTTTCCGCGCCCAACATATGTCGAGCGAAAAGTTTATACGGACCATCGAAGCGGACCATTTGGACCACTGGTTGTGGGGACGTTTCCGGTTTCTTTCTGGAGACGACAAATCCACTTGGTATCATCTGCTGACACAACGCGCCAAAATGACGTATGTGCCTGATGCCACTGTTTATACGATTGAAGTGATCAAAGAAAACGGGCTGGAGCGTATGGTTCAGAACTTCCGGCGCTGGTCAGGTAACATGCTGCGCAACGGATCACGCGCCATTGCATTGGGTCCGCGCACAGTGAAACCATTTGTCTGGTGGTGTATTGTCGACCAGAGAATTGCCATGTGGACTATGATGGTAAGTCCCACACTTGCAGTTCTCGCCGCTTTCTTCGATCCGCTCTATTTATGGAGCGCACTCATATGGGTGATGTTTAGTCGGGTTGTGCTTTGTCTCTTTCTGTATCGTTACAGTCGAACCATCGACCTTAGCTGGCCGCTCATTCTCTATTTCAATCAGGTGATCAACGCGTCCGTGAAGATTTTTATGATCTTCCACCTGTCGAAACAAAAGTGGTCAAACAGAGGAGACCAGTCATCGGATGGGGGCGAAAACCTTGTTGCCAAAGCGCAAAACTGGACGGCACAGGCGCAGTTGGTCACCGCGGTCGTTACGTTTGTGTCGCTTCTGGCACTTTACATCGGTGCCTTGCCCGCGCCCGCCTTGTTTTGACGCTATCCGAAAGGATAGCACAACGCTCAATTTAGTCTCTGCCTTCTCCTCTCGGGCATACGATCATTGGTCTTATCCTGCTTAGGGTGCACTCAAAGGAAAAGAACCTAGGAGTAAATTGATGATTGTCCCCGTTATCCTCGCTGGTGGCTCTGGCGCACGCCTCTGGCCCGCATCCCGAAAGAGTTACCCCAAGCAGTTCACGGAACTGGTAGGCGATAAGAGTTTGTTCCAAGAAACAGTTGCCCGGTTCAATCGCGAAGGATATGCCGCGCCGACCGTCATTACGCGGGAGGAATTCCGCTTTATCACCGCCGAGCAACTGGATGATAGCGGTGTCACAGGAGCGGAAATCCTTTTGGAGCCGGTGGGGCGGAATACAGCTCCTGCAATTCTGGCCGCAGCTTTGCGTCATGAGGCGACACCAGACGCGGTTTTGCTCGTTTCTCCCTCTGACCAACAGATAGCAAATAGTGATGGTTTCTTCGCGGCGGTTCGTGCTGGTGAAAAGGCGGTTGAATTGGGTGATTTGGTAACATTTGGCATTAAACCAGACGCGCCTGAAACTGGGTACGGATATCTTGAGCTGTCTTGCAAGCCGCAGCCGGGTGAGCCCCAAGCGGTGCGATCTTTTGTCGAGAAACCGCAACGTATTGTCGCGGAAAAGCTTTTGGAAGACGGTCGGCACCTCTGGAATGCTGGTATTTTCATGTTCCGAGTTGGCAGCATTATCGAAGCCTTTGAAATGTTGGCACCTCAGCTTGTTATGCCTGTGCGTGCTGCTCTTGCTGGCGGGTGCGAAGATCTGTGTTTTTTCCGTCTGGGAAAAGATGCTTACGCCCGATGCGAGGATGTTTCGGTCGACCAAGCGATTTTGGAAGCCGCAGATGCATTGACTGCGGTTCCGATGGAGTGCGGTTGGGCAGATCTCGGATCGTGGCGCTCTGTTCACAGTTTCGCCGAGCGAGATGCGTTTGGTAATTCGGTAAATGGCGATGTACTGCAGATCGACTGCAAGAACACCATGCTCAAGTCGAATTGTAACGATACGAAACTGGTCGGTCTGGGCCTCGAGAACATTGCGGCTATTGCAACGGATGACGCGATCTTGGTGGCCCAAATGGATCACAGCGAACGCGTCAAAGATGTCGTAGCTAAACTGAGAGTTGAAAAAGCGCCTCAGGCGGACGGTTTTAGACGGTGCCACCGACCATGGGGCTATTACGAGACTTTGTCTCTCGGCAAACGCTTTCAGGTCAAGCGCATCATGGTGAAACCAGGTGCAGCACTCAGCCTGCAAAGTCATGTGCACCGTGCGGAACATTGGGTGGTTGTCGAAGGAAGTGCCCATGTTACCGTCGATGAGAAGGTTTCTTTGATGACCGAGAACCAATCTGTCTATATTCCGTTGGGTGCCGTGCATCGTCTTGAGAACCGCGGGAAAGTAGCGCTGAACCTGATTGAAGTTCAGTCGGGCGCTTACCTCGGCGAGGATGACATCATTCGCTACAAAGACGTTTATGCACGGACGGACGATAGCGACGCAGCTTAAATCAAGGCAGTCGACCCTCCAAGTAACTGCACTTGTCATGCAATGCCGTCCGTCTCTCACGGCATTGCATTTTTTGTTCCGTGTACCTCGTAGTTGCACCCTATCCGAAAGTACAGGTTCGCTACATCCTTTGCCATGTTGGTTAGCCCTTCGCGCAAGAACACTATGATTTCATTGCGTTAAAAGATCCTCAGTAAAAAATTTTGATCTTGAAAGGTACTTCACATGTTAGACCTCAGCCCCTTTGATCTATCCAGCGAAAACGTTGAAGCCGTCCTTCCCGTTTCTACCAAAGTTGCGGTTTCTGTCATCGGACTTGGCTATGTGGGAGCTGTCTCAACGGCTTGCCTTTCCAGCCTGGGCCACCGCGTTGTGGGCGTTGATATCGACCTGAAAAAAGTGGAAGACATTGCAGCCGGTCGCTCTCCCATCCACGAAAAAGATCTTGGCAGATTACTTGATGAAGGTGTGCGTTCCGACCTCATCACAGCAACAGATGATCTGGCGTACGCGGTACGCGACACGGACGTAACTTTCGTGTCCGTCGGTACGCCGACGGCGTCAGACGGGGGCTGCGATTATCGCTTTATAGAGTCCGCGGCGCGGTCGATGGCTGTGGGACTAGCTCAAAAGTCCGGCTTCCACATTTTCGTCATGCGGTGCTCAATCCCTCCTGGAACGACTATGAAAGTTATGACACCGATTCTTGAGCGTGTCTCAGGAAAGACCCTCGGTGTTGATTTCGGTATAGCCTTCAACCCGGAATTCCTGCGAGAGGGAGTTGCGGTCGCAGACTTCTACGCACCTCCGAAGACTGTGATTGGTGCAACATGTGACCGAACGGCCGACATTTTGCGAGACATGTACCTACCGGTTGACGCCTCTCCGATCATAACGTCGATCGAGACTGCCGAGATGGTCAAATACGTCGACAACGTCTGGCATGCGACCAAGGTTTGTTTTGCCAACGAGGTTGGTCGTCTTTCGAAGTCGCTTCATGTCGACAGCCATGACGTCATGGACGTGTTCTGCAAAGATACCAAGCTCAACTTGTCGCCTTACTATCTGAAACCAGGATTTGCCTATGGCGGCTCCTGTCTGCCCAAAGAAGTGCGCGCGGTTGCTCACATTGCGCAAAACGCTGGCGTGTCTTTGCCGCTCATTGAGAACCTTGATGTCTCAAACCGCGAGCAGATTGAGAAAGCCGCCCGCATGGCGCTTGAAACTGGCGCCAATCGTATTGGAATTCTCGGTCTCGCTTTCAAACCTGGCACTGACGATCTACGGGAAAGCCCCATCCTTGAAGTGATCGCGGAGTTGCGTCGGAACGGCGTGCAAGTGTTGATCCATGACCCCGCAGTTACGTGCGATACGGCCATCGAGGGTCAACTTGGGTACGTAAAGCACGGCAGCTCAGGTCTCGGCGATCTGATTGGAGAATTGCGCGGCATGCTCGTGGAAACAGCAGAGGAAGTCGCAGAACGAACCGATGCGCTCATCGTAACGCAGAACAACCTTTCTTATGCGAATGTCGCTCGAATGGCGATGGAACAGTTCAATGTGCCGGTGATTGACGTCGTCAGGCTCTACGAGAAATCCCCAAACCGTCAAACATACCAAGGGATTGGGTGGTGAAACCAAGTCAAAAGTGAGGACAGTAAAATGACGATGCCTATACACCAAAACCGGTCCCAATTGATTGGAACCGGTCAAACAGAAAGTCTGGTCGGTACGTATGGTGCCGACTGGATACTTGGGCTTGCCGGCGATGACACGATCACGAGTGCTGGCGGAGAAGACGTTATCTATGGCGACTTTGTCGGGCAAAACCTTCTTGAAGGCACCGACACAGCCACCAGTTTTGCACAATACGGCTACTCCGGTGCATGGGAAGTCGAGCAGCAAGAAGACGGTCATACGAGCATGACCCAAACTGTGGATACATTGGCCGGGGCGAAATACGAGATCAATTTCGAGTTGGCCGCCAATTATGGAGCAAACTCATTGAGTGGGGCGGTTGAAGTACTTTGGAACGGCGAAGTTATCAGCACATTCGACACCAACAGCGCCGTTTTCGAAGATCACATGGTGAGCTTTGTTGGGGATGGCGGGCCAGGTGCTCTGACGTTCCGTTCGGTCGAACCGTCGTCGGAGCCAACTGGACCGGAGATCTTTACGGACAAGCCGGTCTACTACTACGAAACAACCAAAGAGATTGGTGGGCAAGACGTCGCGGTCAAAGCAATTGCAGAGGGCCAATCGCATATATACCAGGTACTTAACGGCAAACTGCACGTCTTCGATCCGTCAACAGAGCAGTACACGCCCGCGGGATCAGATGCGACAGTCGTTGTCAATGCCATCGGTTTCAACCAGCTAGACAATCTCATTTATGGCATTGCAGTTCGGAACGGCGTGGACTCGTTGGGCAACCAAGTTTCGCAAAGCGATCTCGTCATGTATGACGCTGCCGGTGATACCTACCGCGTAGGCGAAACGCCATATCGCAGCTGGACGGCTGATATTGATAACAATGGTGACCTTTGGGCGTTTCATTCCAGTATGGACCGGGTGACTCGCATCGATCTCGACAGCGTGGATGAGAATGGAAACCCTGTGTCAGAAACCTTCAAGTTCCCGAAGGAGATGATTACTGATCAAGTTTGGGACGTGGGCTTTGACGCGTCCAGCAGCACCTTTTACGGGATCGTTAGGCCTTATGAAGCCGGGCAGAATGCAAAGCTCTTCCAGATAAATATCTCTGACATTGCGTCAGGTGGCGAACCGAAATTCTCAAGCGAGCCGATTACCGGGACCCTCATTGATGGCACTTTGGTCGACGGGGTGCCTGCTATCACGTTCGGAGCATTTGTTGTCGACGGAGATGGCAATCTCTACGCAGGAGGCAATGGGGGCGACCATGATTTGAACGGCGCGACCAAAACGTCCGGCGGTATCTACAAAGTCGCAAAGGACGATGCTTCTGGCGCAATCACACTTGAGCTTGTAGCTGATGCACCAAAGGCCTATTCGAACGATGGCGCTGTTGACCCCAGAACAATGGATCCGTTCACTGAAAAAGACACCTATGCCAACGTTTTGATCCGGTCTCCTGAAGTCGTCGAGACCCCCGATCCCGACAGGTCATATGACGACCAGATACATGCGGGTGCGGACGCAGATGTTGTGGACGGTGGCTACGGAGCAGATGAAATCATCGGCGCCGGCCGTGGTGACATTCTGAACGGTGGTCAATCAAACGACGTCATATACGGTGGTGCAGGTCCAGACAGCACCTCCGCCATTCAGTCCTCTTATGATGATGATGGGGTCCGCTATGATCAGTTCGGGAATGTCCTGCCAGAGGACGATGACGACATTCACGGTGGTGTCGGAAACGACTTTTTGAGCGGTTCCGCGGGGCATGATGACATCTTTGGCGGTGAGGGAACGGACACGCTGGAAGGCGGTTCAGGTTTCGACAATCTGTTTGGCGGTGAGGGAAACGACATTCTGTCAGGTGGGGCAGACCAGGACAACCTTTCCGGCGGCAACGGCGAAGACACCCTACACGGCGGATCTGGTGCTGATGCACTTTTCGGAGATGCCGGCGATGATGACCTCTCTGGCGGCAGTGGCGATGATGCGCTTCACGGAGGATCGGGTACTGACGTTCTAAGGGGTGGATCGGGTGTTGACCTGTTGCAGGGCGATGCGGGCGACGATCATCTCGACGGAGGCAGTGGCAACGACCAGCTATTTGGCGGTGATGGCGCCGACTATCTTAAAGCAGGCTCCGGTGACGACTTGCTGTTAGGCGGTGATGGTAAAGACCGGCTTATGGCGTATATAGGCGACGACGTGCTTGATGGCGGTGCTGGCAAAGACACGCTCTACCTCGGCGCGGGTTCTGACATAGCGACCGGTGGTGCGGACAGCGACCGCTTTGTTTTTCGCTTTGAAGATCTCGATGGAAGTGCCGACCGTATCACCGATTTTCGACATGCGAGCGAAGAGAAAGACCGCATCGACTTGCGGTCTCTGGATTTGCTGAGTGGCGGTTGGACGATCAACGAGTGGATATCGGCGCATGTGACGGAGGCGAGTGATCATAGTGTTTCGCTTGATCTTGGAGAATGTACAGTAAACTTTGATGCGCGCACCGATGATGCTGCGTCGAATTTGTACGAAGAAGTATGCGACGGCCTGTGGTTTTAAGCTTTTGGGCGGGTTTCAGAAGAGACCCGCCTCCTTAGCAAGCATAGCCGCATGCGTGCGGTTTTTGGCTTCGATTTTGCGGCACAGTGTTTTCACGTGCAGCTTGATTGTCACTTCTTGCAAGCCCAGATCGCGCGCGATTTCTTTGTTCGAAAGACCTTTGCAAAGTCCGCCCAGAACTTGCAGTTCACGTTCCGACAGTTGTTTGGCCATTGGCACATCAGTTTCTTCCTCGACCGCATTCATGAAGTCCAAAGGAACATAGGTCTCGCCCATGGCCATGAATTTCACGGCGTTCACCATGGATTTGGCAGCCATCGTCTTGGGTAGAAATCCAATTGCGCCCGCATCAATAGCGTCCTGTGCGATGGACTTCGAAGCTGTGCCAGACATCAACGCAACAGGACGACCGAAGGACACTTCAATCGCTTTCTTCATCCCCTCCAAACCGTTCATTCCCGGCATTGTATAGTCCAAAAGAACAAGGTCGTAGGCGATGTCATTGCCGATCTTTTGGCACGCGTCTTCAAGAGAGCCACAGGTCTCCACATCAAAACCACCTTCACTCTTTAGAAAAGAAGCAATCGTCTCAAGTACCAGATCGTGGTCGTCAGCCAGCAATACGCGCATCGGTCTATCCTTGTTTCCGGGCTTGATGATATTCGTGAAGAAGAGACGCCAAATGATTAAAGTCTACCGGCTTGGCCAAAACATTATCGATTGTGCCATTGTCTATCCTTGGGTCCGACAGTCTCCTTGTGAGCGCTGTCACCAAGATCACGGGCAAGAAAGGGTTTGCCTTCTTTGTTTTTTCAGCGACGTCACCTCCGTTCATGACGGGCATGTCGTAGTCCGTAATGATCGCCGACCAAGCGTCGGGCGCATCTTGGACTGCCTCGATCGCGTCTCTCGGATCCATGCAGATTGCAACTTCCGCTCCCTGAGCCTCCAAGTACTTGGCAGCGACGGATGCAACGTCGGTGTCGTCGTCAAGCACAATTATCGTTTGGCCGGATAAATCATAATCTTGGTTCGCAAAGTTTGTTTGGTTCCCGCCGCCGCTTGCTGCCAGAGGCCAGTATACTGAAATTGTAGTGCCCAAGCCTTGGTTTGACGTCAGGCCGACTGCGCCTCCTATACCGTGAACCTGCATCGCCACCATCGCCAACCCCAATCCGGTACCTTTACGTCCCTTTGTCGAAAAATACGGTTCGAATACGGTTTTACGTTCGGCGGCGGGGATGCCTGGTCCCGTATCCGAAACGAGAATTTTGACGTATTGTTCAGCCGACAAAAGCTCGCCTACGCTTATTGACTCTGAAGACCGTTTCGAAACTGGTTCGATCCTAAGCGTGATTGCTCCTGTTTTATGAGCAATCGCGTCACGTGCATTTAGTACCAGATTTACGATCACTTGGCTGAGCGCGCTCGGATCCCCTTTCAAAAGGTATTCACCAGCTGACTCGCGTACGGCAAAATCGACTGTCGCTGGCAAACTCGGTCCGACCAGGGAAGGGATGTCCGCCAGTACAGAATTGAGGCCGAAGGTGCCCTCATTGGCTGGGTTCGATCCTATATCTAGCAACCGATTGACCAATCGGGCCGCCTGTGCTCCAGCTGTAGAAATCCGGTTCAAATGCGCCTTCAGCCCGTCGGTCAATGCTTCTTCCATGCCGATCAATGTCGCAGAACCGTTAATCGCGGACAAAAGGTTATTGAAGTCATGTGCGATGCCGGCGGTCAGTTGGGCAGTGGCCTCCTGTCGCTGTAGTTGCTGCAAGCCAGCTTTCAGGTCAGCTTCACGTGTCTTGAAGTCGACGCGATGTGTAATGTCGCGAAAAATTATGACGTTGCCGCCACTTTCCAAAGCCGTTCCCGTGACTTCATGCGTGCGAAGACGCTTGTCAACTGTGCGCGTCAGAGTGCTCGCGAACTCCGTCAGGCCTTGAAGGCTCTCCGTTGCTTCGTATTGACTCTGCCAGTACTTGCCGAGTGCAAGCGCCGACGCCTTAAACCCCAGCATTTCCGACGCGGCACTGTTCAGATAGGTTAGTCGCCCGTCTCCGTCGGTAATAGCGATACCGTCTTTCGCGGCCTCGATCGCGGCCAGTCTCTGCGACAGCAACCGTTGCGCTGATTTTATAGGCGTGACGTCATTTGCGTAAAGTACCACACTGCCTTCAGACATGTCGGACGCGCGGACCAAGACTGTTCGGCCGTCTGGCAGGTCTATTTCCCGGCCGTTTGGCATCTGTGAAAGCCCCGTCAAATCGGGGGTCTGCAACAGGCTTGTAATTCGTCCCGGCATATCTCTTGACGCTTCAAGGTAGGCTTCCCAGTTTTCTGCGAACGTACTTCCCACCGCCCAATCCACATCTGGAGCAAAGAAAATCTCTCGAGCTGCTTCGTTGGCAAAGGCCACGACAAAACCTTTTTCAAGCACAAGAAACGCGTCTTCTGTCGCTGTGAGTGCCCGTGCCATCTGAGCCCGCATACGGTCGCGCTCTGCAGCGGCTTCAACTCGCTGTGAAACGTCGTTTTGAGTTGCGACCAGACTGACCGTGTCTCCGGCATCGTTTTCCACCGGAAAAAGTGTCAACTCGTTCCAGAACAGTGTGCCATCCTTTCGGCGGTTGCGCAGCAGGAACTGGCCGGGGGCGTTTTCTTTCACAGCTTCACGTAGTCGGCTGCGTTCTTCAGATGAGGGATCTTCTGCTGATAGAAAACGGCAATTGATGCCCAAAACTTCTTCTGCGGGGTAACCTGAGATTTTTTCGAAAGCCTCATTAACATAGATCAAAGGACGTTCTTCATTTCTGGCGTCCGCTATCGCGAACCCTGACGAAGAGCCGTGGATCGCGGCAGCCAGAAGTTTGTTCTCGCTCGCTATCTTGGTTCCCTGCAAGGCGCGCAGGGCGAGCCCTGCCAGTCTTTCGACCAATTGCACACTGCCTTTTCCGAATGGCGGACGGCTTTCCTTGAACAAAACCAAGGCATAAGTCTCGCCATCTGACAAAACTGGAACAGACAGGCAGACACTGTAGTTTGAAAGTTCAACACCGCCGGTCCACTCACCCAGCAAGGATAGATCGACGAGATTGCGAGGTCTTGCGCCCAGATCGTATGGTGATACCACCGCTTGCCCTAGCCAAGACTGGTTGTCGCTAGCGGCTACGTAAATTTTGTTTTCGGACGCCAAACGCCCCAGCAACGATGCATCAGCACCAATTTTGTTCCGGACGGATAGAAATATGCTGTGCAGGGCCTCTCCGGGTGTGGCCGCGCTGGAATAAGCCTCAACGCATTCCAAAAGATTCCGCGTTTCATCTAAAGACTGCGCTTCTCGCTCCCGGAGGAGCTGCAGTTCAAGAAGCGCTTCGCGCAAGCGTTCATCTTCAGCCATATGCAGCCAGTCATAAGATTAAACTACCCAAAGACTATGCACGAAATCATTAGATTTCCATGTCGGTTTCCCACATTGAGTATCGGACCCTGTTCGCCAAAAGTGAAAGTCCCGAGAAATGGTGCTCCATCAAGTGCGACGGAGACGCCGTCTACGACCTCATCCAGTCGATCGCGCACTGACAACATACAACCGCCGCAGTAAACCATTAGTGCGCCTGCTATTGGCGTTTCGTTCATCCGACCGGCTGATCGCGCCAAGGCTGCCACCCGCCCAGCCCGCTCTACCAAACTGGTTTTCGTACCTGTCATCTGTGTCAGGTATTCGCCTTCTTCGATGTTTGCGAAAAACTCGATCGCCCCGAACTGATCAACCGTGGCGGGATGCGCAAGCAAGAAAGAAGAAACTCCACCAAAGTCCGAGACTTTCCGACCTAATGGGAACAAAGTGCTGTCAGACAATATCGACTTTGGTTCGGCTGCGGTTACGTCAAGATCGACCTCGCCATTTGTCCATTCGCGGTACACATCTGCGGCTGGACGATCGTCAATCGTGATGACGCGGCGTGCGTCAACCTCAGTCACAACGCCTCCTTTTTCGGTGGGTGCGTGTCCATTGTGGTAGGCAAATGACACGGGTCTTGACGGAAACATGACACTTACAACAACTCCGGCTTTGGTCATTTTCTCACGATCAAAAACAAACCAATCACCGCTTAGGGAGTCATCAGCAGCGCTGCCACCAATGATGGGAACACCGGCTCCTAAAACCGATTCAATCCCCGCGATAACCTCTTCCTCAAAGCCCGGTGTGCTTGAAAGCCAGACCAGATCGGGCGTTTCACCCAAGTGATCCGCACCGACCAATGCATCGATAGTTGCGTCACGGGCGGCTTTTGCCGCGTCATCGCAAAACTCGGCGAAGCCTGTTCCATAATCACCATCTGGATCATCGATCGCAAAGATGGCGGCCTTTTCGGTCACGCCGGAATGCGACATTGCTCCCATGCAAGAGGTTGCGCCGTGTATCTGGCCCTTTGCTACTTTCAGGCCGAGACGTTCCGGTTCAAAAGTGCAAGCGCCGTGAATTGCGACGAAACTCGCAGTAGCAATAATGCTATTGAGACACGTGTCGTCTGGATCAAACTTAAACACCTGAATTTTCATTAATTCTGACCTCCGAACCAATCACAGATGCAATAACAATGATTGGTGCGTGACGACCCAGCGCAAAAGAATAAAGTACTATACAAGAGTATATTCTACGCCGCGTAAGCCGCTTCGATCATGGCATCAGACAACCCAGAATACGTTTCTGCCCAAGCTATTTCGTCTTCTCGAGAGAAGTCAGCTCCCAACAACTGCTTGAGTGTTTTAATCAGAGCCGTGCCAACCGACGCGTACTGATCTGCGCTGACGCCATAGCTGACGTGCCGGATCGCCAGTTCCTGCGCGGCAGGCAGTAGTTTTTGCTGTTCGTCCAGATGGTCGACGATAAAGCCAAGTGTTTGGATGAGTTTTCGTCCCTGAAGTTCCAGATCACCTACAAACAGTGGCTTTGTCGACGGGTCTGTTCGAAAGAGATTGGCATAGAACACATGTGCAACCTGCTCCGGGATTGCCGCGGCGAGCGACCAGGTTTTGCGTATTCTCATGTGAGCAGTTGATGACAATTCGAAACGTCCGTGGCGGTGGTGGCCAAAGCATAGAAGAAGTCTTCTAATTTGCGTAAGCCCATGGTTGCGACTTCAGTGTGCAACAGTACTTCGTTTCCTTCAACGCGGCAAATTTCGCGCTTGCACCAAGCTCTATTTCGCCAAGGCGCTATTCGTTTTGAGAGCCAACTATACCGATGCGCGCCCCCGCTGCGCGCGCCACAGTTTACTTTTCGCAAAGCTAGTTGGAGTTTAAAAATGTTTGTTCTATCGAAAGTTGCCCTTTCACTTCTGTTCATATGTCTTGGCGCGCAGATGGCGTTGGCTGCCGAGCGCCAAATGACGCCAAAGCAGCGCTATGAAGCGGCACTTGCTTATCAATCGTCGCAACCAGAGCGGACCGTTGAGACACTGCGCATGTTGTCCGAACGAGGTTACGGACGTGCATCTGAGCGACTGGCATATATGACATTTAAAGGTCGTGGGACTGCCCAGAGCAACAGTGCGGCAATTGTGCTTTACGAAAAGGCAATCAACGACGGTCGAAGCGCGTCTTTGGTGCCTCTCGGCAAAGCTTACATGGAAATGGGTGAGTACTCGCTGGCTTTGGAAACATGGAGCAAGGCTTCGCAAGCGGGTCACGAAAAGGCAGATGCCCTTCGGTCTTGGGCACATGCCACACGACGTCTGGGGGCGTTGTCAGAAGCTGAACTCGGTTGGACCGATTTACTCAGCCTTGCACAAAGCGGCTCACGTGACGGACTTTTGTTGCTGCTTGACGCAGCTGTCAGAAAAAACAAAACGCCCAACAATGTTGAAATGGTTTTGGACCAGCTGCATGCCCGGCAAGTCGATGGAGACGCCAAAGCAGCTGAGGCGCTTTTGAAGTACTACCGAGCCACACGCCATCCTAACGGCACCGTAGAGACACGCTCGAGACTAATACGGACAACTGGTATCCGAAGCAAAGTTCTGGTTGAGGAGAGTTTGTATCTTGCGCGCGATCAGCAGCCTGAGGATTTCTGGTCTGCGTCCGAAATCCTCGTGCTCAGTGCTCCAAATGATGTGTACGCTCGCGCACTGGTTGTAACTGCGAAGATAAACAAGAACGCTTATGTTCGCATCCTACAAAAGGAACTCAGACTGCTTGGTTACAACGTGGGTGTTGAAAGTCCTTATATGAATTCACCTCTCATCCTCTCGACCAACAAGTTCTGTAGAGACATGGAGATGACAAATTCATGCATTCAAGGCCCGCTCAAATTTACGACAATAAAATCAGTCGCGGCCCAATTGGCAAAAGTGCGCACCCCTTCTCAGCGTTACGAGCGCACTGCTCGTTATGGTCAGTGAGCCTGATTTTTTTAATGGTTTCAATATTTTGACCTGCGAATAGCGTGAGAATGTGAGAGATTAGCAAGTTGTCCGACCAACTCAACCGCCGCGTCCGGAAATATGTTTGCAGAGCATATGAATTCAGAACACCAGCGCAACGAAAATTGAGCCTCGTGCGAATACGGCCTTGCCGTTCGCGTACCAACCCTGAATTCTGCAAGGGTCGTGCGTGCCAAATGCAGGGTCTTGCTCGCGGAGATTTGGATTTCATGGACGCGGAGCGGCTTGTTCGGGGAAGGTGTCCGCAAAGAAAGGTAAGGCACGACTTCTGCCAGTGCCCCATCCCGCTCAAAGCTTGTGTAAAGGACGCTGACATCCACACGCGATCAGCGTCCGCCGCTCGTTGAGAATGCAGTTGGATTACAGCTGACCCGGAGGCTCTGAACGCGAATGCTCGCCGGCGTGTTGCTCAGCTCGGTGAATTCACGGCTACGTTGGTGAATGTAGTGCCGTATTGGCCGCGTAAGATGGCCTTGCGCCCCATTGCAGCAATGTGTGTCCGTGCATCCATGACGCCCTTAATACAGCTTGACGCGTTCAGAAGAGCCTTAGCTTCATCGGGCTTCAGATGAGCATCCAAAAGCTCGATATAGACCCGCACTTGAGGCGTCCGGCCCAAATTTCCGAACTGCGGCTTGCGCCAAGATTATGAGTTGAAGCGCTCAGCCAAGGTGACGCCGTTCGAGATGCCACCAACTGCGCTGAATGCCATCAGACCAAGCGCAAGCAAACCGCCCGCATGGTCAGACACGATATGTACACCCAGAGCATGAAAATCGCGGCGAGCCTAAATATAAGCTATGGTCTTGCCACCAGAGGCATCGCCGCCAAAGTTATCGACCTTGAGCCAGAGCGCATTGAAGGGCGCATCCTTCAGTGGAGCTATCACCGCGCGGCGGTGAGCAGGGGTGCGCAGCACATCTATCGGCTCGCACAAAGGACAGATCAGCTCAATATCCGAGCCTTCCTGATCCAAAAACTGCCGCGTCTGTTCCATCATTCGAATATCGTGTGCGAGCCACGCGTCTTTATGGTTTTGCAGGAAGTGTGTCGGGCCTAGAAGTTGGATGAAGTCGTTCTTGATAGCGAGCTCAGCCACTTTTGAGGTCCGTACAATCCCGTCCGAACCTTCAAAATCCTGTAGGCGGCTGCGCCGTCCTCGGCCCACGGCGAGCCGCTCCGCGTATGTGCATGCCCGCCAACCATAGCCAAGGGATGTTTCTTTGGATCAAGGATAACATCAAAGCCGCGTTTCAATTCTTCCGCGCGTAACTCGCGGTGCCGATGTTTATGTCGCGCGTCGATGACCACCCCGAAAATTCGCTTCTCACCCTCGGCAAGGAGGTTGAGCATCGTGAGATGATCGTTTCTCCCAATACCCATGTACAAGCCCGGCTCCGTTGACCGGTCGCGCAGGTCTCACGGTTTCGGAAGGTGGATAACATTGTCGGCAGTGGCCATGGCAAGACCCCCCTTTGTCTGACATCAACGCCAACGGGACAGCTTCAAGCTGACGCGCACCGCCGCTCTTGTCGAGTGGCGAGAACTTGATGCGGTATAAAGTTCAATGTCACTGTCCGACCAGAGACGCGTTTGAACTCGTCTGACGGCACCGTGTGACGCCCAGACCGACCCCCCGCAGGGGTAATTTGATTGAGCATAGGGCGGTTCCCACTTCTAGGTCGCGGAGCAAAACATCCAAAGTTCGAATGCGCTCCGCGCAAATGCACAGCGTAAAAGCTTAAGTCGCAAAAGACGTTTTCTTAGAATTTAAAGCCCGGACAATAAATCGCTGCGCTGGACGTTCAAAAAGGCGGGTGATGAAGTATGAGCCCAAGAGGGTCACAACTAGTACGCAGACAAATCGGTCACCTTGGAAAAAGATATCTTTGGGGATCAAAGTGGTGAAAGCCCAAATTGGAAGCAAGTGAAACAAGTAAACGCTAAACGACACCTCGCCTAAAAACTTGAAGACACGCGACTGCAAAAAGTAAGTTGGAATGAAAGCGAAGACAAATGCCGCGCTGAATAAGAAGATCCAAGAGACTGTTATTGGATCGCGGAATATGGGCCCGTGATCGAGACCCCATACATCGGCTCGCAAACCGGGCAAAAGAACGGGTGTCGCCAAGACGGCAATGACAGGACCAAGCGCAAACAGTTTGTGGCTCGAGACGAAAGACCAGTGACGTTCTGCAAGTAGCGCCAAAACAACGCCAAAGGTAAAGAAATGCATCCAATACGGAAGTGAATCCGTGCGGAACTCAAAAAACTCAGCAATGACCAAGAGAGCAATTTGTAGAGCCACCAAAAAAGCAATTCCCAGACTTGTGCGGATTTGCGCCAAAATCCAAAAACCAATGAAACAAACATAGAAGTGAATTTCTACCGGGATGCTCCAAAGAACGGAAGTTCCGCTTATCAGCAGCGCGTTGCCAAGGAAAACTTCCAAGGTATCGAAAGCACTAAAAATCGAAATTCCTGTTACGGCGACCATCGCCCAGGACCCTGCAAGTGCGGCATAGAATAGCGGCAAAACGCGCGCTACACGCTTGACGCTATAATGCCACACCGCGCTTGCATCCGGTCTTTTCCCTGCATACAGCGTGGTCAGTAGAAACGCACTCAGCACAAAAAACAATCCAACGCCCATTCGGCCAAAACCGTTGCCGAGGTAACTTGGGAGCAATTGCGCGTTCGCGGAATGCGACACTAGAACCATCAGTGCGGCTATACCGCGCAGAGCGTCAAGTTGTGGAATATGGCGTGGATTAGGTCGGTCCATCTGATGCAAATAAATCGCTCTCTTTGCTACTATTTACTATTCGTTTTGCACGTCTCGGCTAACACAGCGAATTCAACATAGCAATTTTAACTGAACCACTGTTTCATTAGCCTTAATCCTAATCACTTCTTTGACGCTTTGTCGGCCATACCGCGCATTATTTGGTTCCGGTCGGGGCCGGCCTTTGTCGGGCTGGACAGAAGCAAACCGTCTGCCCGGTCCATGTTTGAGACACTGGGAATGTGCGCGGCGAACGAACGGCATGGGTCTGGCTCGTTCAGCGGTGCCCGAGCGGCGGCTTTCCAGAACCCGGACTGCGCTGCCGCGAGCTGTTGGTTGTCGGCGACTTTTCTGGTCGATGACAAATGCTGTACGTGCATAGGTCCGGTTCAATCCGTAAAGCGGACCTGCGAACAATTTCTTCAATCGACCGCTTTGCGTGATAAGCGGCCATTCAATTTGCCCGCAGAGCGGTCAAACGACCGGTCCGAAACAAATAATCGCATCACGTCCAATTTGTTCAAAGGTGGACTCCGTCTGTCTACCGAGACTACCGCGACATCCAGAACAGCTCTCAAAATCGTCGATATGTTCGTACCGAAAGGCAAGTCTTTTGTTGCTAAACTTATTTATACATCGAAGGCGGTCCCAAAACCGGCGACCGCGTTATCGATTTCATCGTAGCAGGCAGGAACTTCGCCTGGTTCCAAAACAGTCTAATTTCTTGATTTGTTGAACAGATAGCCAACATAGATCCAACCAACAAATGCAAAGCCTTTAACTGGATAGCCAGCCGGACCACCGCCAAGTTCAATTGCTTTCGCATTCACGGCCATGACCACAACAATTAACCAAAGCGCCTGCTGGAGCCACTATTTTTTGTAGTTGTACTTCATGTTGATTGCACGATTTCCAATGGTTTGGTTTCAGCCGCATCTGAGCTTAGGCAACCCCACAACGAAAGGACTGATGAATGCCTCTCGACAATACCAAGTCCAATGCTGGTGGCGGTAGGCGAGTGGCTGCACCCAGCCGCCGCGACATCGCTGCGCTGATCGAAAACGATCCCGGCGGTTCGACAAAGGAAGACATCTATCGCCAGTGTCTTTTGCGGGATGCTGAATGGTGCAACTGGCGGATGCGCCGTGCTATGAAAGGCTGAACGAAGATCAAAAAATTTCATAGTGTATTGGATTGAGGCGAATGACGAAAACAGAATTGCGGGACAAGCTGCTTGCGCAAGAAAACCAAAAACCGGAACTCGCAAAGATGCGAAGTGCTGATGCTCTTTTTGTAGCAGGTAGCTTTCGCCAGTTCGGCGAAGTGCTTCAGGTCAGCGGCCAACTCATTGGGCCAGATCGCAAGGAAGGAAACTCGCCCTTCAAGTTCGGTTCCGATGAAGTTTATGGTATTTCGCTTTTGTTACGGATTGCGGCTGAGTTGAGCGAAAACACCGTCAAGCTGTTTGAAGAAAAGCAAACCTACACAGCCGCTGCACTTCTTCGCCAGATTGTCGAAGTTGAATACCTAGCTTGGGCTTTCGAGAACCGTGACCGCGACGCGGAAAAGTGGCTTCGGTCTAGCAAAGATGAAAGGTGGGAAATCTTCAGACCCGCAAAACTGAGAAAGGCTGCTGGGAAGCAGTTTCGGGCCAAGGACTATGGCTATCATTGCGACATGGGTGGCCACCCAACGCCAAGCGCAATGACCCTGATGGCGAACGATACTTTGGTCATCCAACTCTTGTTGAGCGACCTGCTTGGGCACATGGCAGGGATTTGGAACCACTTTGTATTTTGGGGTCAGCAACACAAAGAACTGCATGAGTCTTCAACCAGTTCAAAGAATTGCGCGAAGCGACAGGAAAACGCCTAAGCGATTGGAAAAAGGTTGATCCATTGGTCGGACTTGGTCCGCCACCTTGAGTCATAACTGTTGTTGAAGGGATGGTGCCGGGAGAGAGAATTGAACTCTCGACCTCGTCATTACCAATGACGCGCTACTACCACTGAGCTACCCCGGCATGTTGGCGGTCATACCGCCGAAATCGTCCCTACATCAAGCGTGGTAAGAATACCACATATTTTCTACCCCACGCTGCACCCCAGCCCGTCAGATTTCGCATAACCCTTTGTAATTAAAAAAACCTATTATTCACATAGGTTACCTTACCAAGGGAGTGCTCTACCCCTGAGCTACAACAGCTTTAATGCGCGCGGGCATAGACGCTATCCCAGTTCCGCGCAAGCCTTATCTGGACCCTGTTCGCGTGCTGCGATAGACATCCTCTATGACAGACAAAGCGGAAAGAAAAAAAACCAAGACCGCAGAGCAAAACCGCGATGATCGTCTCAAAGCCGCGCTCAAGGCCAATCTGGCAAGACGTAAGGCGCAAAGCCGTGCACGGTCTGGTTCAGCCGCGCAACCCAAACCGGATGAGGCCGGGCAGAAAAAGGACGCTTAAGCGCATGGATTCAATTCTTGTCAGAGGCAGCGGGCGCCTTCAGGGCCAGATCCCGATCGCCGGTGCAAAAAACGCCTGTCTCACATTGATGCCGGCAACGCTTTTGTCGGATGAACCGCTGACGCTGACGAATGCGCCGCGACTGTCCGACATCCGCACGATGACGCAGCTGCTGCAGTCTCTGGGCGCTGAGGTCACGTCGCTGCAAGACGGTAAGGTGCTGGCGATGTCGAGCCACGCGTTGACCAGTCACCGGGCGGATTACGACATCGTGCGCAAAATGCGTGCCTCAATCCTGGTTCTGGGACCGTTGCTCGCGCGCTACGGCCATGCTGTTGTCTCGCTGCCGGGCGGTTGCGCTATAGGCGCGCGTCCGGTCGACCTACACCTAAAGGCGCTCGAAGCCATGGGGGCGGATCTGGAATTAAAAGACGGTTACGTGCATGCCAAAGCGTCAAGTGGCCTTAAAGGAGGTCAGGTAGATTTTGCCTTCGCGTCAGTTGGCGCCACGGAAAACGCACTTATGGCGGCGACGTTGGCAAAGGGGACAACTGTGCTCCGGAATGCGGCGCGTGAACCTGAGATCGTCGATCTTGCACATTGCTTGCGCGCAATGGGCGCGCAGATCGAGGGCGACGGCTCCCCAACCATAACGGTTGAAGGTGTTCATACCCTGCACGGCGCCACACATGCCGTTGTGACTGACCGGATCGAGCTTGGAACGTATATGCTTGCTCCGGCGATCTGCGGCGGCGAAGTTGAGCTTCTCGGTGGCCGGATCGATCTGCTTGCCGCCTTTTGTGAAAAGCTTGATGAAGCCGGAATTTCGGTCAGGGAAAGCGATCAGGGTCTCACGGTCTCGCGAAATGGTGGTGAGATCCACGCGATCAACGTCACGACAAAACCCTTCCCGGGCTTTCCAACCGATCTGCAAGCTCAGATGATGGCGCTCTTGTGCACCGCGCAAGGGACATCGGTGCTAGAAGAAAAGATCTTCGAAAACCGCTTTATGCACGCACCTGAACTGATGCGTATGGGGGCCAGCATAGACGTGCAGGGTGGTACAGCGACCGTCAGCGGAGTCCCAAGGCTCAAGGGTGCGCCTGTCATGGCGACAGACCTGCGTGCCTCGGTTTCACTGATACTGGCGGCGCTCGCTGCGGAAGGGGAAACCAAAGTGGCGCGCGTCTACCACCTTGACCGTGGATACGAACACGTGGTGGCCAAGCTGTCCGGTGTGGGTGCTGACATTGAAAGGATTTCCGACGCATGACCGACGCCCGTTTTGAGGACGCGAACGAAGCACCGCTGAACCTAGGCGCACTGGATGAGCAGGATCTGGAGGTGCTTGCCTCACTGACGCAGGACGCCGTCTTTCCCGTCACGGAAATGAAATGGGACAGAACCACAGGACGCTTTGCTCTGCTTCTTAACCGCTTCCGATGGGAGGACGCACAACTTCGCGCGCAAAGGCCTGAGCGCGTGCAGTCAATTCTTGCGTTTGATACCGTGAAAGGTGTCGCGACGAGCGGCATAGATCGCGCAGACACGGATACGATCCTTTCTCTGCTCACGTTGAGGTTCGAGCCTGTGCAAGTGCCTTCCGGTCGCTTGCTGCTCACGCTTGCGGGTGATGGCGCTATCCGCCTAGATGTCGAGGCGATCGAGGTCACCTTACGGGATGTCACCAAACCCTATATCGCGCCTTCAGGTCAAACGCCCGTACATCCCGATTGATCTCTTTCTTTGATCCCAATATATCCCCGCCGGAGGCACGAAATCTCTGGCGCATCATGGAAACGCAACCATGCCCGTCTTTCTGAATACGACCGATATCGATTTCGAAACCCGGTTCAATGCACTCTTGTCAGCCAAACGCGAAGACAGCCCGGACGTCGATGCCACGGTGGCCGAAATTATCGCACAGGTGCGCGGGCGAGGCGACGCCGCGCTGCTGGAGTATACTACGCAGTTTGACCGTTTAAACCTGACGCCTCATACCCTGCGGGTATCAACAGAAGAGATCGACGGGGCAATCTCTGCCGTACCGGAAGATGCAGTTTCGGCGCTCGCGCTCGCGGCGGACAGGATCCGCATGTATCACAGCCCGCAGAAGCCCGAAGACACTTCTTGGACAGATGCCAACGGTGCCACACTTGGGTGGCGCTGGACACCGGTGTCGGCGGCGGGGCTCTACGTGCCGGGCGGCCTGGCGTCCTACCCGTCCTCCGTCCTGATGAACGCGATCCCGGCCAAAGTGGCAGGTGTGGCACGACTGGCGATGACGGTTCCGGCGCCCGACGGCGTGCTGAACCCGCTGGTTCTGGCCGCCGCCCGTGCCTCCGGTGTAGACGAGATTTACCGTATCGGCGGCGCTCAGGCGATCGCAGCGCTCGCCTATGGCACCGAGACAATCGCACCGGTGGACAAGATTACCGGCCCGGGCAATGCCTATGTGGCCGCTGCCAAGCGACGGGTCTTTGGCAAGGTCGGTATAGACATGATCGCCGGACCGTCAGAAATCCTGGTCATCGCGGATGCAGACAATGATCCGGACTGGCTTGCACTCGATCTGCTCAGTCAGGCGGAACACGATGAAAGCGCGCAGTCGATCCTGATCTCGACCGATGCGCTTTTTGCGACCGCGGTGGCCGATGCGGTGAATGCACGGCTCGAAACGATTGAACGGCGAGCCATCGCGGGGGCGTCGTGGCGCGATTTCGGCGCAATTATTACCGTACCGGATCTCGACACAGCCGCCGCGTTGTCCGATCGGATTGCGCCCGAACACCTCGAACTCTGCGTGGCAGATCCCGAGGCGCTCAGTGACAAGATCACCCATGCTGGTGCCATCTTTCTGGGCCACTGGACGCCCGAGGCCATCGGAGACTATGTGGGCGGTCCCAATCACGTGTTGCCCACGGCGCGCTCGGCACGTTTTTCTTCGGGCCTCTCGGTGCTGGATTTCATGAAGCGGACAACAATTGCCTGCATGACACCCGAGGCCCTGCGCGCCATCGGACCGGCAGCGGAAACGCTTGCACGGACTGAAAGCCTCGAGGCGCACGGGCT
The DNA here is from genome assembly GCA_039191495.1 of Pseudomonadota bacterium. Lineage (GTDB taxonomy): Bacteria > Pseudomonadota > Alphaproteobacteria > Rhodobacterales > Rhodobacteraceae > Roseobacter. Next base: position 132,683 of record JBCCXN010000010.1, read on the forward strand.
GTCTGTGACCGCGCGCCTCAAAAAGCTCAACGACTGACAACGCCTTCGTCTTGCTCCTGCCCGGTTTTCCGCGCTAAGCAAGCCCGACTGCTGCCCATCTGTGAAAAGTATCTGTCTCATGTCCCGTATCTCTCATATTGCTCTGGATGACAGCGGCCTGCCGCCGCCCACGCCGGAAATTGAACAGGAGCGCAAGGTCGCGATCTTCGACCTGTTGGAAGACAACAGTTTCGTTCTGCCGGCCCGCGATGGTCGTGCGGTACCCGATGGGCCCTATCGCGTCAGCCTGGCGATCCGTGACAAGCGTCTGGTTTTCGACGTGAACACCGAAAACGACGAAAAGGCTGCTGAATTCCACTTGTCGCTTGGCCCCTTCCGGCAAGTTGTCAAAGACTATTTCCAGATCTGCGAAAGCTACTTCGACGCGGTAAAAAAGCTGCCGCCCAGCCAGATCGAAACCATCGACATGGCACGCCGCGGGATCCATAACGAAGGCAGCCGCGTTTTGCAGGAACGCCTGCAGGGAAAGGTTGAGGTCGACACCGATACCGCCCGACGCCTGTTCACCCTCATTTGCGTGCTGCACTTCGGGGGCTGAATGACAAAAGAGATGCCACAATCGGTTCTCTTTTGTTGCGATCACAACGCGGTGCGCTCTCCAATGGCCGAAGGCATCATGAAAAAGCTTTACGGGACGGGTACATACGTTCAATCCGCCGGCGTCACCAACGATCTGGAGATTGACGGGTTTTCCATCGCGGTCTGCCAGGAGCTGGATGTGGAGCTGTCACGGCACCGGTCACGCAGTTTCGATGAGATGGAAAACTGGGGCGACGATCTTGGCTCTTTTGATCTTGTCGTTGCCCTCAGCCCCGCAAGCCAGCGCCGCGCGCTGGAGCTGACACGATACTACAGCCTCGAGGTGGAGTACTGGCCCATCCTGGACCCTACGGGTCTTGGCGAAAGCCGGGACGCGAAGCTGGCCAGCTATCGCCAGGCCCGCGATCAGATCATGTCGCGTCTCATCGACCGCTTCGGCGAACCCACGGAAATGGTCTGACGCGCTCAGGGTGGACCGTGCATGGAACCCATGCGTTTTCCCCTTGCCTATTGTGCGTCGAATCCACACTCTGACACGGGAGAAAGCGAGTGAGATCATGCTGGAAATCAACACCGGAAAAGTCGCCCGCGTTATCATGCTGTCAAGAGAATACGGTCCGGGTACACCGCCACTGACCACCTATATTGCTAGCCTCAACGAAGACGAGAAAGCCAATCTCGTGGCGCTGATGTGGGTTGGACGCGACAGTTTTGCAGCTGAGGAGTTTGACGAGGCTCTGCTGGAAGCGCGGCGCGAGGCATCGGCGCCCACAGAGAATTACCTGTCAGGCATACCCGGTCTTGCCGAACATCTGGAAAACGGCATGGACGCGCTTGGCATCGACGTCACAGATGTCGAAGACAAGATGTAGACCGCCCCATGCCCGATGTCGTTCAGGCCTATTTTGATGCCTTCAATGCCAAGGACATCCCGGCCATGCTGGCCTGTCTGACAGAAGATGTCGCCCATCACGTGAACGAGGGCACCGTCCGCATCGGAAAGCAGGCATTCGAAGACTTCTGCGCTCATATGAGCCGCTGCTATGACGAAGAGCTGACCGACATGGTTCTCTTTGAGGCGCCAGAGCATGGCCGGGCAGCCGCCGAGTATGTGGTCAATGGCACGTACCTCTCTACAGATGACGGCCTGCCCGAAGCAACGGGTCAGAGGTATCGGCTTTCCGCCGGATCGTTTTTCGATCTGCGCGACGGCAAGATCAGTCGCGTGACGACGCGCTACAACCTGTCTGACTGGATCGCACAGGTCTCCGGACCGGATGCCACTTGAGATCCGACAGCTGAAAGGCGCGGATCTGGCTGCGGCTTTGCCAGACGTCGCCGCGCTGCGCATTACGGTCTTTCGTGACTGGCCGTATCTTTACGATGGCGATCTGGCGTATGAGGAACGATACCTTGCGCCCTTCCTTGACAGCCCCCGCGCCGTTCTGATCGGAGCCTTCGACGGGCCTCGGTTGGTCGGCGCCTCGACCGCAACGCCCCTGACAGGTCACGCCGACGATTTCGCGGCTGCGTTCAGATCCAGCGACGTTGCGCTAGACCGCGTGTTTTATTGCGCGGAAAGCGTGCTGCTCAAAACATACCGGGGACAAGGCGCGGGCCACAGGTTTTTCGACCTGCGTGAGGCCGCAGGTCGCGCTTACGGTTATAAGTACAGCGCTTTCTGCGCAGTGGTTCGGCCAGACACGCACGCCCTCAAACCCGCAAAATACCGTCCGCTTGATCCTTTCTGGCGCGCGCGCGGCTACAAGCCCTTGCCCGGCGTTGTTGCGTCCTTTTCATGGAAGGATCTGGATCAAGGCGCAGAGACCGCAAAGCCGCTGCAGTTCTGGTCGAAAAGACTTTAGAAGCGATGCGCATCAGCGGCACATCTTCTCGGCTGTCTCGGCAAAATTTGCCCAGGTATACCAGAAGCGTTCATTTGTCGGACTGTCGGACAGCTTAATGTTTTGTAGTAACTCGGGTTCCGCAAAGAACCGGCTTGCGCGCTGCTGCTCTTGTTGTGACAGCGTCAGATTGGCGGCGGACTGGATGCAGCCGCACTGCTTGGCTTCCGGACGCCCGCGATTGTGCACGCTGCAGGCCGTCGCAATCGGACCGCTTGCGAAGCGAGGCGCGTTCTCAAGGGCTGCCGGGCTGATCGTTGTTACATCGCGCGGATCCCGGGTGGATCCACCACAGCCTGTCAGCAGGCACAGACCAAGCAAGACCGCAAGATGCGCGGGTCGGATCATTCCCGAATTTGAGAAAGATGGCAGCATGGTTCTGTTATGGCGGATGCCGCGACACCCTGCAATTGCTCAGATGTCACACAGAACCGGCGCATTCAGAACTTCCAGCGCGCGCCCAGTGCGATCACGTCTATATCCTCAAAGCTCTCGCCCGGAGCATCGAACTCATGGGTTCTCCAGGCGGCATATATCTCAAGATTGTGCGCATCGATCGTCTGAACGGCGGCCAAGCCAATCGACTTACTCTCCGAACCGTCGATTGCGTAGTTGCTACCGTCATTGTAGTCGATCGACAGGGCTGTCGTCCCTGCAGCAATCCAGTTCTGTTGCACACCCAGTTTGACGTAGACATAGTCGTCATCGCCGCCGTCTTGCTGCGCGCCGGAGGACAGGGCGAGGTTCAACCCGGTTGGTGTATGAAAGACGGCAAAGGACCCTTTGAGCAGGTCATCCGAGCCGCTGACCCAAGAATAGCCGAGCCGCGCATCATACTTCAGGTCTCCCGACTCATGTGTATATTTTGCGCCGAGGTCGTAGTATTCTTTGTCGTCATCCGTATTGAGGATTTCTTCGCCACCCGACACGCTCAAAACAAAGCCGCTGAACGACGGTGTGTCGTAGCGAACGCGGAAGCGCCGGGATCCGTCGAAGGATTTGAACGTATCGCCTATGTTGATACCTGAAAATGACCCGTCGGGCGCGCGAAATTCCACACTGCCCGCGAGATCCGAAATGCCCGAATAGGCGATCACGCTTGTGCCCGACAGATCGGCTTCGGCAGAGCCATCCGTTGCGGTACTGCCCTGACCAAAGCTGAACGTTCCGTAGCTGGCTGTGGTGTAGATAAACTCGAACTTGCGCAGTTCGGTCCGGCTGGTGCTGAAATCCAGATCTGTGTCATCAATCGTCACCGCACTGGACCCGTTCAGACCAATGCTTGTCTCGAAGTTGAAGCGCAGCGCATTGCCATCGCCCATGTCGTTGGTCCAGTTAAAACCAAACCGGGTGTTCGAATTGTCGTTGTCGGTGAAATAGGTCTCGTCCTCGATCCCGTCGTCGGTATTCCAAATGCCAAAATTGAGCTGGCCATAGAAATCAAAAGATGACTGAGCCACAGCCATCTGCGGCAGGCTGAAAAGCGGAACGATGAAAAGGTACGAGAGCTGTCGCATGGTGGCGGGCCTTTCATGCTGGCTTGACGCAACGCGGCCAGAGACATGTCTGTCTTGGCTCACTACACCATATGGTTGCACATACAGGCTTTATTGCAAGGGATTTGTACGTGCGTTTATGCAGCCACCGCTCTGCACGCGGCAGGGGAGTGCTCCGCTCAGCCGCTCAATTCAACTTCATGTTCTATTGTAGCGCCCGTGGCATTATTTTGCTGAGCATATGTGATGTTTATCGCTTCAAATTCGATATCCACCGTTTCAGTCAGCGTTTGGTCATTCGGTTCATCGTCATTTGATGAGACCGTATAGCTGGTGAGAACTGCGCGCTCCATCTTGATGATCAGATAGTCGAGATGCGCGTCTCCGCTGTCTTTGCGCACGGACAGGACCACCTCGTCAAAAACCTTTGCTTGGTGAACCGCCTGAGCGAGGTAGGGAGAGGCCGCATCATAATACTTGCGTACCCTGAGCGGGCTCATGTCAGCGCGCGCCTTAACGCGTCCGCGCCCGGCTGATGATCCGGTCATCTGCTCAACGGCCCATTTCATACCGTGAACGTCGATCTCACTTTCGTGGTGCGTGCTGGTGCTTTCCCCGTCAATATTCGGTATTTCCAAATAACCTGTGATGGGCATAAAAAATCCTCCCTAATTCTACAATAACGGGAGCCTAACACGGGCTCCCGAACTTGGGTAGTGGTCGCACGGGCAGGGCGCCGTCAATCGGGTCGCGGCGTCATACCGTCTGCCCGCATCGACACGCCGGTGTCATGTGGCCGTATTGGCGGGTGTATCGTTGGAGTATCGCCCAAGGATATAGCCGGACAAGCCACCCAACAGCGCAGAAAGCTCCTTGTCCTGCAAAATCCCCGTGATCCCAAAGAGGATGATGGCAATGACGACCGAAAAGAGCGTCACGAACTGAATCGCGCTCGGTGAGGAAAAGAGCGAATTTCGGATCTTTTCGTCAAAGAATAAAAGCGCAAAGAAGAGCACGATCATCACCCCCACAATCGCCGTGAAATACAAACTGACAGACGTTTTGAACTGCTGTTCCACAATGTCACGGTTCAACGCATCGTTGATCTTGCGGTCCAGCTCGTCGGACAGCCGTTCAAGGTCTGACAGCAGCGTGCGCGCTTGCGGAATTTCCCGTTCTGCCTCTCTGGTCAGCTCCAGATCGTTTTCAAACCGCCTTATGTTGGACGACAGATACGAGATGTCCGCGGTGATCCACTGCGTGCATTCGTTGTCTTTTGCACAGAGCAAGGCCGAGTTTTCGTTGTTGATGGACGCTTCGATATCGATCGAGGACGGCAGGAAATGAACCTGCCGCTCTGCCTCCAGCAGCTCGTTGCGCACCGTCTGGATTGTCGCCTGCACCGTATTGCGCAGAGATCGCAGGTTGTTGAAATCCGCAGCCGTTGTGCCCGCGTTTCGGATCGAGGCGGACAGTCCTTCAAACAAAACGGACTGCTTGCTCGACAACACAAGCCGGTCGCGGCTTTCGGGTGGAGAAGGGGGGGACGGTGGCCCCGGGCGGCCCTCTGCCACCGCAGTTGGCGCAGGTCGCACTGATGCCCCCTCGTTCGCGTCGGTTGTTATTGCAGGTCCGGGAAGGGCCTCGTCCACGACCTGCGACACAGCAAGAAACGGTATCAAAGCGCAAATGACTGCCCAAATAAGTGGCCGAAAATAAGTCTTCATCTTAAGTCCCTCAATCAATACGACTATTTCCGATGATACACGCAATAGTGGATTTGCCGCAGGAATTTTTGACAAAGCTAATTCTGCCGTACGGCTGCGTACAAAAGACGTTGGACCAAACACTGCTTTTATTGGGCTGTCTAAGACGGTTCAGCCGCCGCCAGAGATCAAGCGGATGACTAAGTCCACAAGACCCTGTGCGCGCAAACCCATCTTTGTCACCGCCATCGGGCCTGAACTCTCAGCGCGCTTGGCACGTTCCAAAACGCTGATTTTGCCTGCGGTATTGCCGCTTTCTTTTATTGCATCTGCCGTTGCTTCGACGCTTGATACATCCCTTGCAACTTCTGCTGCAAGTTTAAGTTCTGCGTTTAGTCGTTGGGCGGTGCCGTCCCGCAAGTTATCGATGAGAATTGCGGTCTTGATCCGTGTTTCCCCGTCGATCTCGCATAGTCTTTGCGAAAGCCTAGTCTGTGTCGCCTGTGCGACTTCCGGATGATCGCCACGTAACTGCAAAGCCGTTTCATCCAGCAAGTCCGTCAGAAAACGCGTTTCATCGTCCTCGGCGAATTTTCCAGAAATGATACCGGCTTTGAACAAACTGCTTGCCCGACGCAGATATTGTTCGACTGTATTGGCGTCATCTTCGCCTGTTGCCAGCGCTTGCCGCAGAATTTTACAAGGAAGCGCCATCTCATTCAGATCGCACCTGTTGCTTTGCACGGCTGTGTCCAAGGCAAACGAGACGCGGGTCAAAACGCTGTTCATCAGTTTTGAGGTGTCAGCGATCGATCCGCGAACTTCATAAAGGCCATCTTCGGTTTCGAAGATTTCATTCACTTGAGGCAGAACTTCGACCAGAAACTCTTGCTTAATTTCCCCAATCCGTTGTGCGACCCGCTCCGGCCCGGCGTCCCAATCCTCTTCGCTGATGTCCTTGGCAATTCGAAAGATGAGGTCCCAGTTGGTCCATTCGCCGTTCAGCATTGCCTCGTACCATTCGATCCAAAAGGACCAGTCGGCCGCATCAGCCTCCCATTGCGCCTTGAGCGCGGTCCAAGCCAGTTGCAAGGACTCCGGTTGCTGGCCATCTGGCCAGAGCGCTCCAAGCTGTATGGTTTTGCCACTCGACAGCACACTTGCGTCAAAGGATGAAGCCGCCCAAGCCGCAGCGGCGGAGTCGGCGACGGAGTGGGCGGCGATATCGGCGGAGTCGGCGTCGAAGGTAACAGAGTGGGCAGAGTGGGCGGCGGAGTCGGAGTCGGCGGAGGCAGAGGCGGCGGATTTAGCGGATTTATCAAGCGCCATCATCTCTGCGGCTGGACACGTGCCTGCAGCCAAAGAGATGAGCATCGCACGGCATCCCGTGAACTCAAGACGGCTTGTCGTCGCATCCCATGACTTACCAAGAGTAGGTAGGGCGCGCAGGGCGCATCGGCTGGCGAACAAAACACGGGTTTGATGGTCTTGTGTTTCCAGCCACCTTTGTGCCGTTTCCTCATCCGTTATCTCGACGCGTTCTGCCACCTTGACCGTCCCGCAAAACCCCTACATATCCTGCACCATGACACCGCTCTCACATATCCGCAATTTCTCTATCGTCGCGCATATCGACCACGGGAAATCGACGCTGGCCGACCGGCTGATCCAGTCCACCAACACCGTGGCCGACCGCGATATGAAAGAGCAGATGCTCGACAATATGGACATCGAACGCGAGCGCGGCATCACCATCAAGGCGCAGACCGTGCGCATCAATTACACCGCGCAGAATGGCGAGGATTACGTTCTCAACCTGATCGACACGCCGGGGCATGTGGACTTTGCCTATGAGGTCTCCCGCTCCATGCGCGCGGTGGAGGGCTCTTTGCTGGTTGTGGACAGCACGCAGGGGGTCGAGGCGCAGACGCTGGCCAACGTGTATCACGCCATCGACGCCGATCATGAAATCGTGCCTGTTCTCAACAAGATCGACCTTCCCGCCTCCGACTGTGACCGCGTGGCCGAACAGATCGAGGATGTGATCGGCATTGACGCCACGGATGCCATTCAGGTCTCCGCCAAGACCGGGCAGGGGATCACCGAGACGCTGGAGGCCATCGTCGGCACACTGCCCGCGCCCACCGGCACGCTGGACGCGCCGCTCAAGGCCATGCTGGTGGATTCGTGGTACGACAGCTACCTCGGCGTCATCGTCCTTGTCCGCATTATGGACGGGCAGCTCAAGAAGGGTGAGCGGATCCGGATGATGCAGACGGGTGCCAGCTACCACGTGGACCGCATCGGTGTCTTCCGCCCCGAGATGACCACCATCGACGCGCTGGGTCCCGGTGAGATCGGCTTTCTCACCGCCTCGATCAAGCAGGTCCGCGACACCCGCGTGGGCGACACGATCACGCATGAGAAAAAAGGCACCGACGACCCGCTGCCCGGCTTCAAACCGTCTCAGCCGGTGGTCTTCTGCGGCCTCTTTCCCGTCGACAGCGCCGAATTCGAGGACCTGCGTGACGCCATCGAGAAACTGGCGCTCAACGACGCCTCCTTCAGCTACGAGATGGAGACCTCGGCCGCCCTCGGGTTCGGCTTTCGCTGCGGCTTTCTGGGTCTTTTACACCTTGAGGTGATCCGCGACCGGATCGAGCGTGAGTATGACATCGAACTCATCACCACCGCGCCCTCGGTCATCTACCACATCCACATGAAGGACGGGACGATGTTCGAGCTGCACAACCCCGCCGACATGCCCGACCTGACCCATGTGGACCATCTGGAGGAGCCGCGCATCAAGGCCACGATCCTTGTGCCCGACGATTATCTGGGCGACGTGCTCAAGCTCTGCCAGGACCGGCGCGGCATCCAGCTTGACCTGACCTATGCGGGCGCGCGCGCGATGGTGGTCTATGACCTGCCGCTCAATGAGGTGGTCTTTGACTTTTACGATCGGCTGAAATCGGTGACCAAGGGGTACGCCAGCTTTGATTACCAGATGATCGGCTACCGGCAGGACCAGCTGGTGAAAATGTCGATCCTCGTGAACGATGAGCCCGTCGATGCGCTCTCCACCATGGTCCACCGCGACCGGGCCGAGATGCGCGGCCGCGCGATGGTCGAAAAGCTCAAAGACTTGATCCCCCGCCACATGTTCAAAATCCCCATTCAGGCGGCCATCGGCGGCAAAGTCATCGCGCGCGAGACCTTAAGCGCCATGCGCAAGGACGTGACCGCCAAGTGCTACGGCGGCGATGCGACGCGGAAGCGGAAGTTGCTTGATAAGCAGAAGGCCGGGAAGAAGAAGATGCGGCAGTTCGGGAAGGTGGATATTCCTCAGGAGGCGTTTATTTCGGCGCTCAAGATGGATGGGTGAGCGCCGGTCCGCGCGGCGGCAATCGCTCGAGTGGAGCGATTGAGGCGCGAACGGGCGGAGCCCTGGAGTTGAGATACCCGCGAGACTCCGAAAGAAACGTTCGAATCCGCGAGTGCGCGATAGTTACAGGGCAGCGGCTGGCAATACTTCGGCTATGATTCTGCGCCCCGCCGGGGTTTCAACTATTACGAAGAAGAATGCGTGTTTGTAGATGCGTTTTCCGTTGACCCAGATCTTTTTGGCATAATTGGGGCACTCTGTTTCAAAAGATAAACTGCAGTTTCGAGCATAAAGCACTGACTGAGAAGGGTTTTGCTCAACTTGCTCAAAAACTGACAGCAATCCTTCGGCTGCTTCTTCGGATAAATCAAGCCCGCCAGCCAACAGTTTTACCGCTGTATATAGATCTTGATCCATTGATCTCCCCTAGGGCTTGATTCAAGCAGCGTCCACAACATATCAGGTGAACCAAATTTGCACAACCATTGTGCGTTAAATCATCACATTGTGAACCAATTATTAACATATTTATTGCAGGAGATAGCAGTATGTCCTATATCTAAGGAACGAAAACCAACGCAAAAAGCAACGCTAAGGGAGGAGTTTATGCTCGAACTAGTGGAGGGTAAGACCCATGTCTGCCAATACTAAACGCTTAAGTATGATGATCAGTGACGACATCGATAAACTAATCGACGAGTTGGCAGCTGATGCGGGGACATCAAGAACAGATGTAGTTCGCCGCGCCTTGGCAGTTATGAAAGCTTACAAGCAACAAAAGAAGCAAGGTCGTACTCATATTGGCTTTGCTGATGATCCAAACAAGCTGGATGCGGAGATACTCAACGTTCTTTGATGCCTTTTTGTTTGGGAGGGCGATTTAGTGGACGAAGATAATACTGGATCAGGCAACTCCAGCAATTCTAATCGCCAAACTCTGTATGTATCTGATCTTCTCAGTGAAGATACCGTCCAGCCGTCTTACCCGCAAAAGCGCGACGGCTGGATCACCTTAACTGCACTCGGCATAATTGGTTTGACTGCGGGCGTATCTCTCCTCGCGCTGATTATTTTCCCGATTTTTGTTGAGGAATGTGATGCCGCGGGAGTATGCAAGGCCGCCGAGTCCCCGGCTTGGGCGGCTGAAATGCTCAGACTAACATTGGTGTCATGCTTGGCATTTGTCATGGGTGCGAATAGCCAGCAGTCTTGACCGACAAAAACCGTCGAAAGGGCCCGATTGCATTGCCGACAACGCACATTCTTCGAATGTGCAGCGCCCGATCCCGGGGCTCCGCCCGTTCGACCCTGAAACTGTCCACTGGACAGTTTCCGAGACGGGTCTTACCCGCCCCCACGGGGCGGGCGCTTCGCTTCCTGCCCCTCGGTCCAGGCGCCGCGAGGTACGGATGTTTCAATAGCTTCCCCGGCGAATTTCTTGCGAAATCCGCGTTCGACACTTTGAACAGTCCCCCGGACTGTTCAATCCGGCCTTGCCGCACCGTGTCTCACCCCCACACGGTGCGGGCGCTTCGCTTCCCCGGGGCTCCGCCCGCTCATCTTCAACCCGATCCGTTGGCGCGTTTCAGACCCTGGTCCATGTCTGCGCATAAAGATAAGCGGACCCCGACTGCCGTATCGGCCCAAGGACGTTTGAGCCGCGCCAAGACGTCCACCACTTCACCGGACCCTGACGTCAGCCGGGAAACAACCCTGCCAAAAACGCGCACCGTCACCGATTGGCAAACAGCCGTGCAATTTCGCCACCCAGCTCCTGAGCAAGGCTTTTCGGTGACTGCCCGAACTCGGACATGACGGACACGTCTGCGTCCGCTTTGAGCATCGCTTCAACGACGGTCGGGTTTTGCTGTCGAACGGCGATGTGCAGCGGTGTCTCGGACATATCGCCGACCGCATTTACATCCGCTCCGGCCTCGACAAGCTGCAGTACGGCATAGGTGTTCTTTTGCCATAGCATCACATGCAATGGCGTATCCCCATCGCTGCCGCGACTTGTAAGCGTTACAGGCGCGGCACCCAGTTCTGCCGGGAAGAGCGCGTCGGAACACGCGGCCAGAATCTCTGCAAGCGTCTCTCGGGATTTCGGTTTCTTAGCCAAGTTCAGTGCTCCAAAGTGCCGTTTTGCAATTGGCTCAATATCAAACCCGCGTCGGCAGCGCACATGTAAAATCGTGCGGAATTTCGATTGAGCCAGATCCGGGTGAAGCGCACGACCATTGGGCCGTTGGAGCGCCCGGAGCTTGCGGTTTTGGTGCCGGCAAGTTGGTATAGGTCGCTTGCAAACAACGGCGTCGGGCAGATCGCGGTTGCGCGTGACAAGGCGTGCATTCTTGACTGCGGCCGTATCGTTCCCTGTCGGGTCAAGAACAATAACCCGAAGAGCGCCTGTCTTCTCGAAAAGAGTCGATGCGCGTCGGCCCTCCTTCCTCCAAAGGCCGGTCGCGCGTTTTCCGGTGCGCGCTCACTATGTCGCCGCTCACATGTTTCGGATCACAGCCGCTTTGCGTTCGCCTCTGTCTGCGCCGCGCGACGGCGCGCTTGCACGCTTCGGCATGTGTCGGTGTGCTGGATGTGCAGGCCGCGTACGTTCTGTTCGCGATTCGGCGCGCTCAAGGTGACCGTGCGCTGCGCACCGACGTTATACCGACGTGGCGCCGATGTCATACCGAACGCCGTCTTAGGCGTGTCCAAAACCTGCCCCGGGCCGTCTTTACGGGTTCCAAAAGCATAAAACCGCTCGCGTAGCCCTGCTGCGTCGGACCGCAAAGCTTGCATCCATTGTCCTTCTGTAACTCATACACCTGGCACGGAAATCTGGCTTTATCCCCAACTTACCCACAGGTAAAAACCGTTACATATCAACATATTATCCACATAAAAATTTCATTGGGCGTCACTTTTTTGTTGCGCGACTCACCTCTTCCAACCCATTCTGATCTCACCGCTTCGAAGGTCTTCGGAACAAAGAGGTGGACGCAAAGGCCCTTCTCGGCGGATGCACCATAGGTTCAGATCTTCGGATCAGGAGTTATAGCGCAACTTCCGGGAGGATACGGCGGCGAATGGTTTGGACCTGCGAGGGAAAGAGGCGTTTAGCCAAAGTAGGTAGGTCGATGCGGGGGAGCGTGGGGCTTCGTGCCACGGGTTCTCGGCGATCGGCGGAAACGACGGTTTGCAAGCTGGGCCTGCTGTCGCCCTCTGGGGGGATGATAGGGTTCAAGAAGGCGTCAGGATGGATCGGGCCTCGGTCAGATCCCCTGGCGCCTTTCGCTTTTTTCAAAACTCAAAGGAAGATGCCGGACTTACGGTGGCGCAGGGTTAGGCGTCGGGTTTAATCAGCCGCGCGCGCCTGGCTCCGGAGTCGATTTTTGGCTGCTGTTTCAAAAAGTGGCGCAGCACCATCGGGCCGCTCAAACATTGGGGCGTTGCGGCTTCCCGGATGAATAGTCTTTTGTTGGCGGAATTGACTGCGCGGTGAATTGGACCGAAGCCGTTCCAGAGCACGCACCGTCAGTCAGCAGTTCACTTCAAAACGCATCGTCCAGTGCTTCACCGGCGCTCTGAACGTCCCGCCCTATCCCCTTGGTGGTTTCGCATGCCGCCAGTGCGATGATGCAAGTCAGAAAAACAGCCAGTCTCGTCATTTTTGTCCTCTTGAGTTTCTTTTGTCCAAACGCCTTTACGCCTGTTTGCAGGCGGCGTACACGCGAAAATTCAGCGATGGCGCAGTCATCAACTTTCGATTATTCAACCGCTTGCGTTGCAACGCCGTCGGCGGCAAGCTCGAGGTCGTTTATGTCTTCCTGTGATCCGTCCAGCGGCTCGCAGGCCGCGATCACTGCGATAAGCGCGCACAGGCTGAGAAATCTGGGCATGCGGTTCTCCATTTTTGCGTGAAGTTACACGGAAACTGGAAATTCCCAAGTCAATTGTTGCGGTTAGTGCGCATGCAGCGGATTTGAGCCTGTCGGCGATCGTGCACTCAAGTGCGGTAAAAGTAGTATCTTTCCGGATCTATTGTGTCCGGACCGGTGACCCTTTCAAAGCCGACCAGTGGTTGTTGGCTCACAGCCAGTCCGCCTGGCGCCATGACAGCTGCAATGAATGGGGAGAGTTCAGCACCTTCTGCGACATCCTTTTCCTTAACGCCATAACCAAAATCGTAATGTGCGAGCACGATCTTTCCCGCGCGCTCTGCAAACGTCGGCAGGACGTCCTGAGCTTCGCCCTGCAGAAAATCAGCCTTTGGCGGAATGCAATCAGGATGCGCCTGAAGCACGCGGTCAATCACCCAGATACGCCGATCTGGCAGGATCTCGCGCAGGTGGTCATAGGTCCGTCCGTTGCCCAGACCGAGTTCGAGAACATCACCGGGCTGGTTTTCTATTTGTTGTGCCGCCCAGTTCAGACCGTCGATTTGCGCGCTGAGGCGTCGGCGCATGGATTCAAGGCGGCTCATTGGTTGTTCTCCAATAGCGGGGCAATGGGTTGCGCGACTGCGCCGCCTTCCAGCAGTTCCTGCAATAGCCTTTCTGCAAAGGTCCAAAGCCTTTCGTCATGCACAAGATGATGCGTCAGAAAGCCGAGCGGTTCTTCCGGATCTGTTGCTCGAATTCGACGCTCTTCGAGCAGTTTCACAATGCCTGCGATGAGGACGTCGTGTTCAATCAGACCCCGCGTTCCGCGCCAATCAATCGGATCGAAATGTGTATTGATCTGAACAAGCGATGCTGCGGATCGCGCGCTAAGACGAGCTCCGTAGGTGGAAAAACCTTTGTAACCAAGCTCATTCAGCGTCGGCAGGTAAGCTGCGTCCAATCGGTTCCAGGGGGGAACAAAAAATGCCAAAACCTTTGCACCAAAGAGTGCACGCATCGTCTCAAGCGCCCAGGCAAGCTCACTACGGCCGGTCGCGCGAAAAACCCCGAACTCGGACTTCTTTGCATTGTGCGGCGCATGGTTTTCATGTCGCCAGCCATGCACGATCGGGACAAACGCCTGCACACCAGAGATATGCCGTGCAAGCGCTGTTTCTGCATGATCCGGTATGACGGCAAGGTGCACTGGTAGCTCAACATTTGTGGAAACCTGAAGCAGTCTATCGAGCGCGGGCGTCGGGGCGATGGCATCGTCATCGCGCCACCAGATCGGAAGGCTTAAACCGTCTCTTCGATATCCATACAGCGCATGACGCAAAGGTGACCAGTCAACCTGCATGCTGGGTGCCTGCGTAAAGACGCTTTAAAGTGTCGACGCTGCGCTCTGCGCCATCCAGTCCGGCAGTCCTGGGCGGGCGAGATGGCTGCTTGAGCAGCGCCGCGATTGCATTGTTCAACGTCGCTGGCGACAGATCGCGCGAAGCCAATACTTCCACGCCGTCGAGCGCTGCAAGCGCGCCCGCCCGCAGAGATTGCTCGACCTCGGATCCGGCGTCAAAAGGAATGAAAACGGCTGGCGTGCCGGCCTGCAAGATATCCAGCGCAGTGTTGTACCCGCACATAGAAACGGATGCCTGGGCGTGGTGCAGCATGTTTCTGAAATCCCGTCGTGCAGGCTCAACGATGACATTCTGCGGCGCCTTTGCTTGCAACTTTTCGCACTGATCGTTCGCGTCCGATCCGCCGACCAGTATGCGCCATTGAAACTCTGGCGTCGTTCGTGCAGCCGAAACAGCGGTTTCATAAAGCGTGTGCCCGACGCCGCCACCGCCTGCGCTGACGATGATTTCGTTGCGCCCCAGACTTTGCGCGTGCGGCGCGGATGGGGCTGGTGTAACGAACCCTGTATAGTGGATCTTTTCAGCAAGATCGTCGGTAACAGGCCAACTGAGCTCGAGCGGCGTGATGTCCGGGTCTGAATGCACAAGAATAGCATCGTAGTATCGAGCGATCATCTCGCGTGTCGCGTCTGTTTTCGCAGGTTTTGACGGAGGTGCAAGAATATCGCGGACAGATGCGCAAATCAGCGGTAATTTAGAAAGCTGTTTTGCTGCGTTCAGGAGCGCCTCAAACTCTCCCGACAGGCTGCGCCGTCCGAACGGGAAAAGTTCCGTGATCACGATGTCGGGTGACGTCCTTTCAAGGCTGCTGCATAATGCGTTCCGGCGCTGCGTAAGGTAAACCTCAGTCACGTCACTTCCTGCGCGGTCAAGCAAGCGCGAGAAATTTGTGCCATCGGATCGCAACGGCGCAAGCTGCAAAAAGTTCAAGCCGTTTGTATCAAGATGCGGCACCGGCATTCCGCCTGACGCAATGGTTACCTTGTGTCCGGCTGCGGTGAAGGCCCGGGCGAGAACCAGCGCGCGGGCCAGATGACCGGTGCCCAGCAAGTGCGTCACAACGATGAAAACGGTCATGATTGCCGCTCCACCAGCCGGACTGGAGTAGCATCAAGCGCCCAACGCTTTGTGCTAACGTCGAGAACAAACAGCCTGTCGCGCTTTATTCGGAAGGGCGGCGCGCCGGTGAAATCCCAACCTGTCGCAATGGCGAGCAGAACGCGCATCACGCCGATGTGGCAGACGGCCACCGTATCAGACGTCAGACCCGTTACCCATGGCAGCAGCCGATCCCGGAGGTCGGCCAGGCTTTCGCCGCCAGGCGGGCAAAATCCCCATGTCCACTCTTCAATGTCGGAATACCCGCTGCCGGTATCATTACGCAAATCGACACCGTGGAGCCCCTCCCATTTTCCCCAATCCATCTCAATGAGTTGCGGGATCGCAATGGGACTTTGCCCGCTGATCAATTCAGCTGTCTCCATCGCACGTTTCAGCGGACTTGATACGATTGCAGCGTTGTCCCAGGGGCCCGGAAGCCGCAGGGCGGACAGATGCGCCCGCGCGTCGGTATCGAGCGGAATGTCGGTGCGGCCCTGAATTTTACCGGCACGGTTCCAGGCCGTGTGGCCGTGTCGGATCAGCGCGAGGTTGGTCACGCCACCACCTCTTGAATTTTATCCAACAAAGTGGCTGAGGCGTCTGAAATCAGATTATGTTTTTCGATGTGAGCCCGCGCCGATTGGCCGATGTGCCACGTCAGTTTTGGGGAACTCAACAAAAGATCCAGCCGGTCTGCAAGACCGCCGGGCCCTTGCTCGGGTCTTGGGTATGCGGCACCAGAAAATACGACATCGCGTACCCCCGGACGGTCTTGTGCAACCACGGCAAGACCGTGTGCCTGCGCTTCCAGATAACTCATGCCGAAAGCTTCATTTACTCCGGGCCAGACCAGGATCGTGCTGCGCGCGTAAGCGGCCTGCAGCGTCTTGTCATCCAGGGCACCTAAAAAGCGAACGCGAGACCCAAATTGCGCGAAAAGCGCCTCGACCTCGGAGCGGGCAGGGCCATCACCGGCGATATCGAGGGTCCAGTCACGGTTGCGCACTTGCGTGAGCGCCTGTGCGATCAGCGCGTAAGAGGCGATCTTGTCGCCACGTCGGAACATACCCACGCTGAGCAACCCTTCGGTCTTCTTGGCGGGCGCAGGAAGAAAACTGCGCGAAAGAAACGGGCGAAGGGAGATCAGTTGCTGCTCTGGCCCGGCATATGCTCGCAAGGCCTCTTCATCGTGACGCGTCATGAAGAAAATGACTTTCGCCGCATCGCATGCTGTTTCGGCGGCCTGAGCAAAGCGTTCCCACGGACCGGTCAGGCGTTTTCTGGCGCGTGTTGCTTCCGCCAACAGATAAGGAATGCCCAAGAGTTCCGCGACAAAAGGACCAATAAGGTCCGGCGCCTTGTAATAGTTGTGATAGGTCAGCCAGACCTGCCAGCCGGATTTGCGCCCGGCCTCTGATACGCGTCGCACTTCATCTTGAGCCTTGCGCAGGTATTCGGCCTGCAAATCAGCATTGCCGCTCGACTCTCGCGACTTGAAACGCGAAGCAAGGTCAACGTGCATGCCACCGGCTTCGAGGGCGGAGATCAACCCGCGTGCCATAGCTCGATCACCTGATGGCAGAGGATCGTCCGGCGCTTTCATCGGCGCATAAAATGCGACCCGGATCATGATGTGGAATCCAGCATGGTGCAAAGTCGGGTCTTCAGGCGCGCGATGCCGGGCTCCATGCGAAAGTCCGAAACAAGTCGCGCGTGAGCCGCTTGCGCCATCGCAAGGCCGGCATCCTCGCGTTTCGCAAACTCCGTGATTTGCCGCGCGAGTTCCTCGGGGCTGTCATCCGACAATATCCCATGAACTCCCGTCTCGATGAACTCGGGGATCGCAGAGACCGGCGTGGTCAGGATCGGCAACATCTGGCTGGCAGCTTCCATCAGAACATTTGGCAACCCGTCGCGATCGCCGTCCGCTGCAACACGACTTGGCAGCACAAACATGTCTGCGTCGCGCATCGCCTCGATCACTTCTGGCTGGTCACAGGCCCCTCGCCACGTAACCCGCTCAGAAAGGCCAAAGCGTTCAGCCAATGACTGCAGATCATGCTGCAATGACCCGCCACCTATATGGGTCCAATGCCAGTCGAGATCTTCCGGCAAAAGGGCAAAAGCTTTAATCAGGCGGTCGAACCCTTTTTTCTCAACCAATCGGCCGACGGACATCAGCCTCAGGGCCGCGCTGGGATTGCGGGCAACGCGCGTTGGCGGTTCTGGAAAACGGCTCAGGTCGAGGCCGTGGTAAACGAGGTCAACACGGTCTGGCCGATCTGCCAGCCCCCGCAGATGTGCCGCACCGACCGCCGTGCAGGTTGCGCCGAATGTTGCTCCAAATGTTGCGGGATGCAACTTTTCCTTCAATTCCCAGTCGGGCGAAGTCCATATGTCTTTTGCATGCGCGGAAAAAGACCACGGCAGGCCAGACAAGATCGCCGCATAACGCGCGACAGATGACGGCGTATGCAGGAAATGGGCGTATAGACCAGCAATGTCGGGCGAAAGTTCGCGCACCAAAACGCAGGCCTGACCAAAGCGCCGGATGCGATTTGGTGTCTTGTCGCGGGCGTAATCTTTACGAAAGATACGCCATGCGTCGGAAAACCCAGGTAACGAACGGGCGAACCAGAGCCCGCGTGCGACCCGGGCGGGTTCATCTTTCAGATACTCCGGCAGGTAGTAAACGGGTGCTTTCAAACGCGCGTGCAGCGGATGAAGCTTTTTGTCCGTAGGGTGGCGCAGCGACCAGATTTCAAAAGAGACGCCAGCCTCTTCCAGCCCCACGAGTTCCTGAGCGATAAATGTCTCCGAAAGACGAGGCCAACCTTTCACAAGAACGGCCAGACGCGCAGGATGAGCTGTCATGAAGTGGTCATCAACGCCTTAGTGCGGGACACGACGACGTTCAGCCCGTCCAAAAGTCCTTCGGCACCCGCTTCCGACGGTTTTGCCTGACCGGGCAATGCACGGATTGCTTTTATCATGGCTTCGGGCGTCAGACCGTCACGCCCGCTGTCCAGCATGCGTACCAGACCCAACTCCTCGGCACGAGCCGCTCGGATCCACTGCTCAAGCCTTGGCACAGTGCGCGGGACAATCACGGCGCGTTGATCGAAGGACAAGACTTCGCAGAAAGTATTGTAGCCACCCATACAAATCACACCTTGTGCGCTGGCAAAGAGGGCTTCGATCCTTCCATCGAACCCGACTGCGCTGACGCGCCCACCTAGCCTTGCGACACGTGCTTCAAAACGGTCGCGCAGGTCGCCAGACAAGAAAGGCCCGTAAACCAGCACCGCGTCAGGACCAAGCGCCGGATCCTGTTCATATGCACTCAATACAAGATCGACCATAGCAGCCCCGTCGCCGCCGCCACCCGGTGTGACCAGGACAAACGGCTTTTCGGGCACTTCTGCTTCGTCAGTGATCTCGCGGCGCAGGTAACCGGTCCAGTGTATCCGCGCACGTGTTTCATCAGACAGGACGAGACCTTTTGTCGGATCGTAGATGGACTTCGGTCCATAAACCCAAATCTCGTCATAAAACTGTTCGGTTGCCGCAAGTGCACCTTTGCGCTTCCACTCTGCGGCAAGCACTTCGGCTTCATCCAAAACGTCACGCAGCCCAAGCACCAACTTGGTTTTTTTCTTGCTGGACAGTGTTTCGAGCATCGTCAGCAACTCGCCCCGAAAGCCTGTTGGCTCCTTGTCGACGATGAAAAGATCAGGCTCGTACTGCTCGATCGTGCTTTGGATCAGAGCGGCGCGCAGTGCCGTTGTTTCGTCTATGTCGAGGCCCAAGGTCTGGCTGACATAAGACCCGTCATGGAGCTTTGTGACGCCCGGCAGCCGGACGTGGTCCACCCGCTCGGGGAATGCGAAACGCCCGGCAACCGGGGAACCGGTCAGGATGATGGCTGAAGCAGACGGGTTGGCAGCTGTCAGCGAGCTGGCCAGTGCGCGAGATCTGCGCAGATGACCCAAACCAAAGGTATCGTGGCTGTAAAAGATGACGCGTTTAAGTGGCCGAGCCGAACGTTTATCGCTTGGATGGCAGTCGTCTTGCGCGCCCCGATTTAGCGTGTGGTAGTTCACGTTGCGGCCCTCAATTCGCTGCGTTGTGCCGCACTTGATGTCATAACCCGAGCGCGCGGCCCACAGGTGGCGCAACAGTCTTCAAAATATGTATGGCGCATGGGCCGGTCCTTGGTTGGTTGCCGACATCCCACCTTTCGGCAAACTCTCCATACACAAAAAACAATGCGGTGCAAAACACGAGTCTACACCTAGGCTTGAAGAGATGCGCAATTGCAATGTGTCCATAGCTCACCTACCGTCTTTTGAGATATTTTCAATTGGATAGCCGATCCCGTAATGCACCGCGTCGTCTCACTTTTTCTTCTTGTAATGGCTCTGCTTTTGGCCAATGTCCCCGGACAGACGCACGCGCAAGGTGTCGGATCTCTGTTTACCGAAACTCTTTCTGACACCGGTTCTGAGAGTTCAGAGATCGCGGAAATTATGCAGCAAGCCGCGCAAAATGGTGTTGGCGTCGTCGTGATAAACACCGATGGCCAGGTTGTGTCGACCCTTCCGGAACCGGCGACCGCACCGGATGCAGAGGCTGCTGACGCAAGCGGAACCGCCTTTATGAAGGTGCAGGACGGTCTGGTTCAATTCCGCGCAAACCTGATCTCCCGAATCCTCGATTTGCCTAATGATTTCAACGAAGTTCTTTATATCCTCCGCGCGACCAGCCCGGACGGGCGCATCTGGACGTTTTTCGAAGTGCTATACTTGTCGCTGGCGCTGTTCGCCGCGGGCATGCTTGTGGAGAAAAAGATCTACGGCCCATACTTCGCGCGCAGGATTGTTGTGCCCCGCAGCAAGGAGAACCCGCAAGGCTACGGTGAAAAAATGCCGTTTCTGGTGCTGCGCTTTTCTATGGGTGTGACGGCTATTCTAGTGTCCTTGGCCGTGGCCTATTTGCTTGGATTCTTGATTTTCGGCCCGCTCGAAGATCCGGCGCTTCAATTCACCGCCAGCATTATCAACACCGCCTATTTTTTAAGCCGCATTGTTGGCGACCTGTGGCGCATGATCCTGTCGCCCTATCTTGAACAGTATCGAATGCCACTGCTGATTACCCGCGATGCGCGCAGGCTGTACTACTGGTTGGTGGCTCTGGGGACATTGGACATTTTTCGACTGCTGTTTTCGGTCTGGATCCAGGAGCTTGGGCTCAACTACGACGTATACGCCTTTATGACATCCATTCTGGGTGCGGTCGTGGTCCTCCTGAATATTCTGATGGTAATTGTGAACCGTCAGCCGCTGTCCAATGCGATCCGCCAGGGCCAGCCACGCGAGAATTGCAGTTGGCTTGTGCGCACTCTCTCGACCATATGGGCTCCGGCGGTGATTGTTTACATGCTCTATGCATGGGTTCGGGTGACCTACGAGCTGGTTCTGGGCAGCCCGCCGGACATTCCGCTCATCGCCGGCGCTTACGCAATTTTGATGTCAATCCTTGTCGTCTATGGCGTGATCAATTTCGGTATTGAACGCTGGTTTGCGCGCACGCGGGCGATGCGTGCACTTAACGAAAAAGGTGTAGACAAGGACCTTTCGGACCAAGAGAAGGCGCGGCGTCCGGTTCGGGCAATCACCACCTATGAAGCGCTTGCGCGACGGGTGGCAGGTATACTGGCCTTTGTGGCGGGTACGTATGCGTTTTTCTACATTTGGGGCGATGACGGAACTCAGATGGTGGAAACCTTCGCCGGGCGTCTGCTCGATGTCATGGTTATCATATTCATTGGATACATCCTTTACTGCGCGTTCCGCATTTGGATTGACAACAAGATTGCCGAGGAGCAGGGCGAAGAAGCCGACGGCGAGCTGGGGGATGAAGGTGGTGGAAACTCTGCCACACGTCTCGCGACTCTGTTGCCGCTCTTTCGGAATTTCATCCTGATTGTTCTCGCGGTGACCATCGCACTCATTGCTCTTATGGAACTCGGCGTGAATGTCGGGCCCCTGTTTGCCGGTGCCGGTGTTGTTGGTGTCGCGGTCGGTTTCGGCAGTCAAGCATTGGTACGCGATATATTTTCAGGTGGCTTTTTCCTCTTTGATGATGCGTTCCGTAAGGGGGAGTATCTGGACGTGGGCGGGGTCAAAGGAACGGTGGAGAAAATTTCAGTCCGTTCCTTTCAGTTGCGGCACCACCTTGGCGCCCTCCACACAATTCCATTTGGCGAAATCCAGGTGATGACCAACTACTCGCGCGATTGGGTTATCATGAAGCTGCCGTTGCGCGTTACATATGACACGGATGTCGAGAAAGTCCGTAAACTGATAAAGAATCTCGGGGTAGATTTGTTGGACGATCCGGTGATCGGCGACAACTTCATTCAACCGCTAAAGTCTCAAGGCGTGATCGAGATGCAAGACAGCGCCATGATCATTCGCGTGAAGTTTATGACCAAACCCGGAGACCAGTGGTTGGTGCGTAAACGTGTCTACGAAGAAATCCGCATCCTGTTCGAGCGCCAAGGGATCCAGTTCGCCCACAAGGAGGTCACTGTTCGTCTGGCTGACGGCAAAGTTGAACACCTCAGCGAAGACGACAAAAAAACCATCACAGCTGCCGCCCAAGCGGCAATCGAAGAAGATTTATTGGAGGAAATGGGAGATATGGACGACCGGTAGACGTGAAGCGTCGCAGACCGGCTGCTTCAAGTCGGGCCAATCATGCAAACAAACGGCTGGAGGTCGGGTTCACCCAGCACGAATTCGCCAACGACCGTTTTGATGTTCTTCTTCCCGCTCTCATCGCGGCGTTAATCTCGCAATCAATACTTTCAAGGTTATACTCACGCTTTTGCGGCAGGATTTGCGAGACGGCAATGCGATATCTGCGCGCGCGCCAAGTACAAGCCCTATAAGCAGACCGATGATTACCCTTTGTATGGGTCCAGGGAGGCACGCAATCCGTCGCCTAAAAAGTTGAAGGCCAGTACAACGAAAATGATGGGCAGCATTGGGATCGCTGTCCAAGGATAAATCTCGATAGAGGCCAGGTTCTGCGCGTCATTCAGCATAACGCCCCAGCTGACAGCAGGTGCCCGCAAGCCCAGACCCAGAAAACTGAGCGCCGTTTCGCCAAGGATCATGGCAGGAATGGAAAGGGTCGCGGAAGCAATGAGGTGCGACATGAAATTTGGCAACAGGTGCTTTCGGATAACGCGTCCGGGTTTCGCACCCATCATCTCGGCCGCACGCACGTATTCCTCTTCGCGCAGACTGAGAAATTTTGCCCGAACGGCACGCGCGAGTCCCGGCCAGTCCAGTATTCCCAGAATGATCGAGATTATGAAAAAGACAGATACCGGACTCCAGTTGGAAGGTACCGCAGCGGACAAAGCCAGCCAAAGCGGCAGCTCTGGAAGGGATCTCAGGATCTCGATCATTCGGTTGATGAACCAGTCGGTTTTCCCGCCAAAGTACCCGGCGATCGAGCCAAAAAAGATACCCAATGCGAAGGAGACCGTTATTCCGATCAATCCTACAGTCAAAGATAGCTGTGCTCCGTAGAGAATGCGACTGAACACGTCCCTCCCCAAGCGATCCGAACCCCAAAGGAAAACGGTCGCACCTTCTGGCGCGCAAAAGAGATGCGCCTCGGATTGAATAAGCCCAAAGAGCTTATATTGCCCACCATCGCAGAAAAACTCCAACCGTATCGGCGTGCTTTCATCCGTCTCGTAGGTCCAGCGGAAGTTTTCCAGATCGGCAGTCGCGACAATCGGGTACACATATGGTCCGATAAAGCGCCCTTCATGCCACAGATTTATGGATTGAGGCGGGGCGTAAAGGTAATCGGCGCTGCGTTCGTTCGCGGTATAGGGCGAGATAAAACCGGCAATGGGCAAGATCAGATAGCAGACCAGAAGAAAAATACCTGAGATCAGCCCCAACTTGTGGCGTTTGAACTTGCGCCATACGAGCACCCAGTTGGGTGCATCCATGTCCGATCGTTCAAGCGCGCTCAGATCGACGTTGTCCGAGTACGGGGCGTCGTCGATGTAGCGACCGTCGGACAATTGTTTCATCAGCCGCGTGCCCCGTATCGTATGCGCGGATCAAGCAGAACCAGCAAAAGATCAGAGATCATCGTTCCGATCAGGGTGAGCAGGGCAACGAACATAAGAATAAAGCCTGCGAGGAACTGGTCTTGCGACTTGAGCGCAGTGAGCAGAGACGGCCCGATCGTTTGCAAACCGAGAACCACCGAGACAAGAACCGATCCCGACACCATACCTGGCAAAAGGTTGCCAATGTCGGCGACAAACGGATTGAAAGCCATGCGCAGCGGATATTTCGCCAACAGCTTCGAAGGCGACAAACCTTTGGCCTTTGCCGTTTCTACATAGGGTTTACTCAATTCATCGAGCATGTTTGCTCGCAGGCGTTGCATCATGGCCGCCGCGCCGGACGTTCCTATGACAAAGGTTGGAACAATCAGGTGCACGAGGATCGATTTCACTTTCTCCCAGGACATCGGCTCGCCTTCGAATTGTGGGTCCATGAGCCCGCCGATTGGAAGATCGAAATATTTGTTCCCATAGTAAAAGAGCATGAGCGCCAGCAGAAAATTAGGCGTGGCCAGTCCGAGGTAGCCGACAAAAGCTGCGGTGTAATCAACCCAGGTTTCAGATTTTGCCGCGGCGATCACCCCAAGCGGAAGCGCCACCAGATAAACGAACAGCACAGCAGCCAGGTTGACCAGAACCGTCAACCACAGCGCGTCGCCGACGATTTCGCTGACCGGCCTGTCAAACTCGAAAGACCAGCCGAAATTGCCCTGTATCAGGCCATACCAGCCTTGAGGACCGGGTGACATGCCGACCCAGATCAGATATTGCTCCCAGACGGGTCGATCCAGCGCGTATTCCGTCCTGAGAAACTCTGCCTTTGCAACGCCTTCGGCCTGACCCGTTGCGCGCAACTCGGCGATCTGATTGCTGAGGTAGTCGCCTGGCGGGAGGTTAATGATCACAAAGATCAGAATGGACACCACCCACAGTGTCAGAAGCATCGTGACAAACCGATAGATGGCGTAGCGAAGAAACATCATTGAGTGAGCTGCTGAAACGGTTCGTCGTAGTAAAACTCGTCCATGCGGTGAATTCCAAAATGTGCGCCTGGATCCCAAGCCCACTTTCCATCTTCCGGCACATTACGCAACTTGTTCGAAACGACAACCGGTTGCGGCGCTTGTGAAAGAATTCCGATACCGAACTGTTCATTTGCGTGTATGCCCAGCATTTCATGCCAGATTGCTTTTCGTCTTTCGATGGATTGCGTCTTTTCCCACGCTTTGTTCAACTCCATCAGGCGCTTCGCTGAAGGCATATCTGGCGGCTCGCCGACGTCGCCACCGGTCTGGTAATATTGCCCCCACTTAGGCCACGCGAAAAACTCCTGATGCGTTGGTGCAAGATACTCGGGCGGTGTATAAGCTTGCGGCAATCCGTTGTCCCAACCGTACCAGACAGCCGCCATGCTCAGGCCGGAATAGACGCGGTTGCGCAAGATATCGCGGTCCAGAGGTCGCATGACCAGCTTGATACCGACTTCGCGCCATGTGTCAGTTACAATGGCAAGCGCGTTTTCGACCTCTTGCCGCTCGCCTGCAGTCTCAATGACGAACTCCATAGGTCGCCCGTCTGGCAAAAGGCGAATGCCGTCGGCACGGCGTTCGGTCAGGCCCATTTCGTCGAGCAGCGCGTTGGCTTTTGCCGGGTAATAGACGGACCATCTGTAAAGATGTGCTGTGTCATGCAGCGGACTGGCTGGAAGTGCTGTCATGCCGCCCTCTGTTGCGAGGCCGAAATAGAGGGCCCGGTTGATCATTCGCCGATCGATACCAAGTGACAAGGCCCGTCTGAAACGTGCGTCGCGCATGATCTCACGCCAGACCGGGTCCGCAAAATTCAGATTTGGGTAAATTGTAATCTGGTTGGCCGCGCCGTTTGCCCACAAGAGTGTACGATAGCCTGCGCCGTCTACCTCGCCTTTTTTGAGAATGGAAATATCGGGAAAGCTCAGGCCGCGCGCCTGAAGATCGACTTCGCCCGCGTTTGCTTTTGCGGCAATAAGCCCGCCGCCGACAATCGTCATTTCCACAATATCGATATACGGCAATTGAACGCCGCGCGTGTCAATCCGGTGATAGAATGGGTTGCGCACAAAGAGCTTGCGACTGGAGTCGGTTTTTGACGCGTTCATCCAAGGCTGTAACGTGGGCAAGTTCGGATTGTCGAACTTGTACATATTGTCCTTGTCATTGTGCAGTGCGGCCCAAGTACGAACGCGTGCTTTTTTGATCGCGCGCTTTAGCGTCTTCGCGTCCGTGAAATCAGCATGGAACTGTTTTAGGTAGTGTGCCGGACGATATATGAAAAATGGGCTGGCCTGTGCCAAAAGCTGTAGAAAGCGCGGGTTGGGGCTTGGCCATTCAATCACCACCGTATGTTCGTCTGGAAAGCTCATTTGAGCCAGTACGCCGTCTACAAAGAGGTTTTGTGGCGGACCAGACGGGCTCAACTCTTCATTCAGCGCGACATGTTCCCAGAAGTATCGGAAATCCGCCGAGGTGAACGGATGACCGTCTGACCACTTGTGCCCGGGTCGTAGATGCAGCGTAAATTTGCGCCCACTTTCAACCTCTATGTCTTTCAAGATATCCGGAAACAGGTCGTAGTTTTGGGTGTAGCCAACCAGTCTGGCATACCCGTATACCACCATCTGGCGGACATCTTTGGAGCGCGACACCAGCGTGCGCAGTGTCCCGCCCTGCTTTCCGTAGGTGCGGCCCTTGGCCGTCATGTCCACAACCTTGGCTGCGTCTGGAAGCCGTTGCGTCACTGGTGGTAAGTTGCCGCTTGCAACCTCTTGTGCCCAAAACGAGCTTTCAACCGGTGTGACAAACTCAGAAGTTTGCGCCGGGGAACAAAGCAGACAAATCGCGAGAAGATAACATAGTCGTCTAAACATGGCAGCGTACCTTGTGGCCTGGTGTCAGTTCAGTCAGTGCAGGGGCGGAAACCCCTTCGAAGCGAAATTCCTCGGGCCAGCTGGCGGGCGAACCCGCGCCTTTGGCGACGAGATTGAGGTCAATTGGTCTGTTCACATCAGGGGTCGGCTGCGCCGCGATCAGCGCTCGCGTGTAGGGGTGTCTTGGACTGTAAAACAGCGCGTCCGGCGCGGCTTGTTCAACCACGACCCCCTGTCTCATCACGGCAACCTCATCGGCGATCCGCGCGACGACTGCGAGGTCGTGGCTGATGAAAAGATAACTGAGCCCCACACGATCACGGATTTCCTCCAATAGGGTCAGGATTTGCTCCTGAACCGATACATCCAAAGCGGAGGTCGGTTCGTCACACACCAGCAGAACCGGATCCAGCATGAGCGCACGGGCGATCGACAGGCGCTGGCGCTGGCCACCCGAAAATGCATGCGGATACCTGCTGAGCATGGATGCGTTCAACCCGACCCAGCTTAGCATTTCTACGGCCTTGTCGCGACGTTCCTGCCTGTTTCCGATCTCGTGAATTTCAAGAGGTTCCGTCATAGTCTGCTGAATGCGCATACGCGGCGACAGCGATGAATACGGGTCCTGAAAAACCATCTGCGCTTGTCTTTGAAAACCAATCCGCTGTTCAACCGTCATCTCGTGTATCAAAACGGGCGTCGCATCGCGCGCGGGGCGGAATATGATCTCGCTGCCTTTGTCGGGTACTTCGGCGCCAAGAGCCATGCGGGCACAGGTCGTTTTTCCTGATCCGCTTTCGCCGACAACCGCGACTGTCTTGCCGCGTTCCACCGTCAGGTTCACCTCATGGCAGGCAATGACCTTCTGGGGTTGGCTCCACCCGCCTGCCTTCATCGTATAGGTTTTGCAGACGTTACGAAGCTCAAGAATGGTGTCGTTGCCGCGTTCAGCGCGCGCCGGTGCCGCAACCTCCGGAATGGCAGGCGCGGCTGCAAAGAGTTTCTTTGTGTATCCATGAGCTGGGTCGCCCAATACAACCGGCGCCGGCCCGCGTTCCATCACCTGGCCTTTATTCATAACGACAACGGTTTCGGCCATGTTGGCGACGACGCCGAGATCATGCGTGACCAGGATCACTGCCATTCCTGTGTCGCGCTGCAAGTCCTTGATCAGTCCGAGGACCTGAGCTTGCGTTGTAACATCCAAAGCGGTCGTCGGCTCATCGGCGATCAGCAATTCGGGACGCGCGACCATAGCCATAGCAATCATTGCGCGTTGGCGCATGCCGCCGGACATCTCAAACGGGTATGCCTTCCATACGCGCGCCGGATCCGGGAAGCCTACGCGTTCGAATGTTTCCAGAACAGCTTTCTTGGCTTCCGCACCGCCCATATCGCGGTGCAGTTTCAAAACTTCTGACACTTGGTCGCCAAGACGGTGCAAAGGGGACAGCGAGCGCATCGGTTCCTGGAAAATCATTGATATCTGGTCGCCGCGGATGTTGCGCATCGCGCGTTCGCCCAAGGTCAGCAGATCGACGGAGGGTCCTTGCTCTGAAGCGAATGTGATAGACCCGCTGCGAATTTGCGCCATTTCAGGTAGTATTCGCAAAACCGAGCGGCAAGTTATGGTCTTGCCCGAGCCGCTTTCTCCAACAAGGGCCAAAGTATCGCCGGGCATAACTTGAAAACTGACGCCGCGCACGACCGAATCCGCAGACCCGAAACCAATGCTCAAATCTGACACGTCCAGCAATGGGTTCATCGCTTACCGGCCATATCTGTGTCGCTCCCTGCTGCCGGTCATTGCCGACAAAGTCAGTGAACTTGATTTCTGTCTCAAGGTCCAGCGTGCAGCGACTGTGATGCTCTTTTGACTGTTAATTTTGCGCGATAGAAGGCAAGTCAACATAAAACGTATGAAATGGAAGTAGCGAATGAGCAGACTTGATGTCTTTATCGACCGGATGGTGTCGCAAAGGGCTTGCTTGGATCACGCCGCAAAACTGACGGCGGGACTGTCGGGGCCAGTCTTCGAACTGGGTCTGGGCAATGGCAGGACGTACCATCATATGTGCGAAATCATGCCGGATCGGGACATATATGTGCTGGAGCGGGCTGTGGCATCGCATCCTGACAGCACGCCACCCGAAAACCATGTCATTTTGGGTGACGTCACTGAAACATTGCCGCAGGTTTTGCAGAGATTCGGTGCTAAGGCGTCACTGATCCATGCGGATTTGGGGGGGCACAACGCCGCCAAAAATGACAGTTTTGCGCGTCTCGTTTCTCCACTCATAGCGCCGCTTTTGACGCAGGGCGGACTAATGGTGTCGAGTGACAAGATGTACTTTCAGGATCTGGAGGAAACGGCATTGCCTTTCGGCGCGGTCCAGGGACGCTGTTTCATATACAGGCGTTGACGGTACGTTCATGCAAAAGTTGTTTGCACTGCCTCACGAATGGCACGCATGTTGGCGCCATAAGGCGCAGGGTTGCTGACGGAACCGCCCCTGAACACAGCTGATCCTGCGACGAGAACGTCCGCGCCCGCGGCTGCGACAAGCGGTGCGGTTTTTGGGTCGACTCCACCATCAATCTCTAAATGAACCGGCCGGTCCACGATCATTGCGCGCAGTTGGCGCACCTTTTCGACTTGGCTGTGAATGAATTTCTGCCCGCCAAAGCCCGGGTTTACCGTCATAACGCAAACCAGATCGATCATGTCCAAAAGATTTTCTATGGACGAAGCCGGCGTGCCGGGGTTAAGCGCAACGCCCGCCTTTGCACCCGCAGCGCGGATTGCTTGCAGTGTACGGTGGATATGCGGTCCTGCTTCTATATGCGCTGTGATGAAATCCGCACCGGCTTTCGCAAAAGCCTCGATATACGGGTCAACCGGTGCGATCATCAGATGCACGTCCATAACGCCTTTGATATGCGGCCGGATCGCAGCACACGTCGTCGGGCCAAAAGTAATATTGGGCACAAAATGGCCGTCCATCACGTCCACGTGAACCCAATCCGCGCCCTGTGCTTCCACCGCTTCGCACTCGGCGCCGAAATTCGCAAAATCCGCTGACAGAATGGAAGGCGCGATTTTCAAAGAACGGTCAAAAGCCATGCGATTTCCTTTCAGGCGACGTCGTGCGCGCTATAGCGTTCCCGCATGATCCAGAGCAAGGGACAATCGGACTTACGTTGCCGTCTGAGAAAAGGGTTGTGTTACGAAATCACTCAACTGCCGAAAGGCCCGCTTGTCTTCTAATAATGCGGCTCGGAAAGCCCACAGCTGTTTGGCTGCATGTTCTCCAATAGCGGGGTCCGCAAAAAGGCGCAGTTTCCCCTCGACCTCTGTCAGCGACATAGGGTCTTCAGGGCCGCCCCGGGCATCGACTTCGCCCGAAAGCAGAACCCTGCCATCCTTGAGATGCACGCTGACATCCGCACAGCGTTGCGCCGGGAACTGTTTGGAATAAACCTCTGCTTCGACAACTTCGATCCGAGGCATTAACGCGATTACACGGTTGTCTGTCAGACCTTCGCCCGAGATTTGCGCTGGTCCGACCTGTCCATACGCCATCATCGCAGCCATTGCGAAAACCAGCGAATACTGCGCCTTGCTTGTTGTATCGGGAACGCCAGGAAACAATGCCGCGCTTTCAGCAAAAGTGCGAACCGATATGCGTTCGATATCTTTAGATGAAACCCTGTTGTGCTTCATTAAATGTGACAAACCGTCCAATGGGGCATGGGCCCAGCGGCAGACCGGATAGGGTTTGATGTAGTTCTCCAAAATCGTCCAACGGCTGCCAAGATCAGACCAGACCTCTGCGACATCAGTCGCTTCGAGCGTAATTGCGGGTGCGCCTTCGAATCCGTCCAGTGCCAGAAGAGCGGCCATCGCGCCTGTCAAGGCACCCATACCAGAGCCGTCGTGCAGCATTGTCGGGCTATCGATTTCGCGCATCATTTGGCTGCGTGGCCCATGGTATTCGGCAATTCCAAGCGCTTCGCGCAAGGCGGTGCGTGGCGCATTGCGAAGTCTGCAACCGATTGCGGCCACAGCGATGCCGTTCCAAGCCCCTGAGGTGTGGTAGTCACTGACCGTTCCGTGCAATGCGATAGCGGCGCGCGCGGCGATCTCGTAGGACATGACCAACGTGTCCAACGCTGCAGTGGCCTCAAGTTCCGGCAGTCCCTCTCCAAAAGCCAGCAAAGCCGGCACCACCGCGCAGCCGATGTGACCCTTGGTCGGGTTATACCCATCATGCCCATCCAGATTGTCGATCTGGGTCGCTGCGGCGAAAGCTGCACCTGGGATAGACGCGGTGCGTCCGTCAAAGAGCAAGTGCGCCGCGTTTTTCGGTGCAGACGCCGCATGAAATGCGACGGAATGATTACGTGCCATTCGAGCTGGAGCGAGATCGCGCGCAGCAGCAGCGACACCCAAAGTGTCGATCAGCAAAAGCGCCGCCATTTCGCGCGCTCGGGTTGGGACAACCGGATGTTCGATGAAATCTGCGATGTGGTCAAAAGCGTGCGACATTGGTTCAAACTTTGTTCGTGCTGTCGTGAGCAGGCCGCTTAAAGGCACCGTTGGCTTGTCTGTCTGCGACACGCTTAAAGGTTTTGCAGCCACAAGACTTTGTGAATGCGCGGCAGTGGCGTCCAGCGCCAAATCGTGAAAGCGTCTGACCATCTTCAAAAGGAACACCCAATATGCTCATGCCACGCCAAAAAGTCCCCGACTTGAAATTGCCGACACTCGACCATGGTGTATTCGATTTGACGAACGACTCCACTGAACGCGGTACAGTCGTGTGCTTTTATCGGGGTCTGCACTGCCCGATCTGTGCGACTTATCTCGGAGAACTTGAGCGTTTGACGCCCGCGTTCGCAGAACGTGGGATAAAGACCGTGGCGATAAGTACAGATGGAGAAGACCGTGCACGCGATATGGCTGAGAAGATAAAAGCGGATGGCTTGCGCATCGCCTTCGGTCTGAGCCTGCAAGTCGCACGAGACTGGGATCTTTACATCTCCACGTCTCGAGGCAAAACCTCTATCGGTATTCAAGAACCCGAGCTGTTTTCCGAGCCGGGTCTGTTTTTGATCACGCCGCAACAGACGCTCTACTACGGATCTGCACAGACCATGCCATTTGTTCGCCCGCATTTCTCTGAGCTATTGGGCGCGCTCGATTTTGCGATCAAAAACGACTATCCGGCGCGAGGAGAATACCAAGGCGCTGTTTGATGCATTGTACCAGAAAAGCTGCCACGCATTGCGCAAGTGATAGGCCGTGCCAACGCATTAATCCAAGCATTAATTTTGAGTGCATTAGTCCACTGACTTGAATTGGCGTGTGGCAAAGCAGGCTGGACGTCAGGCGGTGAGTTGGTAGTGTCCATCTGTTGATCAGGCGAGGGGGCACAATATGGCTGGGAATATGCGGTTTGAAACCCTCAAAGACTCAGTAGCAGCCGGTGACATCGACACTGTGCTTGCGTGCATCGTCGATATGCAGGGACGCTTAATGGGAAAACGGTTCCACGCGCGGAACTTCGTGGATCATGCGCATAACGAGACCCATTGCTGCACCTATCTTCTCGCCACCGATCTGGAAATGGCAACGCCGCCTGGGTTTGCCTCGGCGTCTTGGCAGGCAGGGTACGGTGATTACATGATGAAGCCGGATCTGAGCACGTTGCGCCTGGTGCCATGGCTGGAGGGCACGGCGATGGTCTTATGCGATATTCTTGACCACCACGGGCAGGCGGAGATCGCCCATAGCCCGCGTGCCGTCCTGAAAAAGCAGATTGCGACGCTGAAAGCGCTGGGCTTTGACGCGATGATGGCGACTGAACTGGAGTTCTTTTTGTTTGAGCGCAGCCTTGATGACATCCGGAAGTCTGGCTACCGCGATCTGCAACCCATCAGCGGGTACAATCAAGACTATCATATTTTTCAGACCACCAAGGAAGAGACGATCATGCGCCCGGTGCGCAATCACCTGTTCGCCGCTGGAGTCCCGGTCGAGAACTCAAAAGGCGAAGCAGAAACAGGTCAAGAAGAGCTCAATATTCGATACGCCGATGCTTTGGCTTGCGCTGACCATCACTCAATCGCGAAACATGCGGTCAAGGAGATTGCCTGGCAGCAAGGGCATGCCGCGAGTTTCCTGCCGAAATGGGCGACCGACAAAGTTGGCAGTGCGTCCCATGTCCATCAGTCTTTGTGGGCCAACGGTCAGCCAGCTTTTTACGACGCCGACGCCGAGCTGGGGATGTCAGACGTGATGCGTCACTACGTGGCGGGTTTGATCGCCTATGCGCCTGATTATACGTATTTCCTCGCGCCATACGTCAACAGTTACAAACGCTTCGCCAAAGGAACATTCGCCCCGACGAAAACCGTATGGTCAGTCGATAACCGAACCGCGGGGTTTCGGTTGTGCGGTGACGGTTCCAAAGCAGTGCGCGTCGAATGCCGGATCGCCGGATCGGACATGAACCCTTATCTTGCGCAAGCGGCAATGCTTGCCGCAGGTTGTGCCGGTATTGAAAAGAAACTGCAACTGGCGCCGGCCACCGAAGGAGACATATACGAGGATGACGGGGCTGGCAGCATTCCAGCGTCATTGCGGGCAGCAACAGAGTGCCTTCGAAGCTCTGCGCTGTTGCGTGCGGCCATGGGTGACGACGTTGTCGACCACTATACGCGCGCTGCCGAGTGGGAGCAGGAGGAGTTTGACCGCGCGGTCACAGACTGGGAGATTTCTCGCGGATTCGAACGTGCCTGAGGGTCGTTTTCTAGAGAGTTTGTTAAAGGGGGCACTGTGATGCTTGCGGGAAACTGGTCCTATCCGACAGCGGTACGTTTTGGAGCGGGGCGGATCCATGAACTGGCGGATGCCTGCCGAACAGCAGGGATATCCAAACCTCTGTTGGTCACTGACCGTGGCCTTGCCGATCTTCCGATTACTCAAAACGCGCTTGATCTGCTGGATGCCGCCGGGCTGGGACGCAACATTTTTTATGAAGTGGACCCAAATCCGAGTGGCGCAAACGTTGTCGAAGGTGTGCGCGCCTTTCAAGATGGAGGACACGATGGTGTTGTTGCATTTGGCGGCGGATCAGGCCTCGATCTCGGAAAGGCCGTCGCATTTATGTCAGGGCAATCACGGCCAATCTGGGATTTTGAGGATGTGGCGGATGGGTGGACTTTAGCAGATCCGTCCGCAATTGCGCCTGTGGTCGCTGTTCCGACGACAGCCGGTACAGGGTCAGAAGTTGGCCGTGCATCCGTGATTACCAACACCGACACCGCAGAAAAGAAAATCATTTTTCATCCTAAAATGCTGCCGGTCATGGTCATTTGCGACCCTGACTTAACAATCGGTATGCCGCCCGCGATTACGGCAGGAACGGGTATGGATGCATTTGCCCATTGCCTGGAGGCATACTGCTCGCCGCACTACCACCCGATGAGCCAGGGCATTGCGCTGGAAGGAATGCGATTGGTCAAAGACAACCTTTTGAAGGCGTTTCAAACGGGCACGGACCTTGAGGCGCGCAGCCACATGATGGCGGCGGCAGCAATGGGAGCGACCGCGTTTCAAAGAGGTCTGGGGGCAATTCATGCACTGTCTCACCCAATAGGGGCGATGCACCACACGCACCATGGCACCACCAACGCCGTGGTGATGCAGCCCGTTCTGACGTTCAACAAAACTAAGGTGCGCCGGCCCTTGGCGCGTGCCGCCAACTATCTGAGTATATCAGGAGGATTTGACGGATTTTACAGTTTTGTGGGGTCATTGAACAATCAATTGGGGATACCGGCCAACCTGACCGAACTGGGTGTAAAGGATCCTGATCTGGACGCGATCGTGGCCTCTGCGCTCAAAGATCCCAGCTGCGGCGGAAACCCGGTGAAAATGACCGCAAGCAAAACGCGGAAGCTGTTGGAGGCCTGCTTTTGAGCCCCGTTACGCATACCATACGCCGCGTCGGATCAGGTTCAGGCCGAGAAACACAAAGAGAATCAAGACGGCTTTGCGGAAGCCGTCGAACGACAGTTTAGAGCGCATGTGTTCTCCGAGGCTAAAGCCGATTAGCGTCGGCACCAGCATCACAAACGATAACCCGGCTAATGGTCCCGTTAGAAAACCGAGTCCCGCATAGGCTATGCACAAGGGCAGGGAACCGACGAAGATGAGGAAACCAGAGGCGCGCACGAATTCATCTTTGTCGACACGGCGCGTGGCCAGATACATCGCGAGCGGAGCTCCCCAGCCCGCAGTCATGCCGCCCACGACGCCAGCGAAAAGACCAAACGCGATCTGCGCCGGCCGGTCCCATCGGTCTGGCAGCGGAGGTATCAGATTGCGCCAGCTCACAGCGACAAAAACAAGCACGACTAAGCCGAGCGCAAAGAGAAGTATCCGGTCCGAAGCGTCCTGGGTCGCGAGGGCGGTCGCCGCGACACCAATGAACAAAACGCACGCAAAGACGCCGTATCGCTTTGCTGTTCGCACAAGGTCGCCGCCGCGAAAGAGCTGCCAGGCATTTGCTCCGATCATCGGGAACATGACCAAGGCAATCGCAGCCCGGGGATCAATCGCAAGCGTCATAAATGCAATAGCTGCAGTCGGGAGCCCAATACCCGCGAGACCTTTGATCGTGCCAGCTGTCAAAAACGAGAGAGCGGCAACAAGAAGGAGTGTCAGAGAGTCCAAAGCGTGGCCTGCTAAAATGGTGCGCGATTTAATTCGCCCATGGACCATGCTGGTTTGTTCTACCATCGTCCAGACGAGCGAACCCATGTAGACCGAAGAAATCCCGCTGCGCCTGTATCATGTTGGCCGTGCCGCGCGCGGTGCGCAACGCGTCAAAATAGGCCAGACCTGAGCCAAGTGCAGGCGCGGCATGCCCGTTTTGCGCAGCCAGCGCCACCACCTTGCGAAGACCGTCATGATTGGTCTTTAGCAGACGGGCGAAATAAGGTGCAAAGCAAAGGTTGCGCATTGGATCTTCGGTCAGAGCAGCAGCCATATCATCCAACATATCCGATCGAATAATGCATCCTGAGCGCCACACCCTGGCAATATCGGGAAGCGGCAGCGACCAGCCGAGCTGCTGTGAGGCGTTCGCAATCATTGTAAATCCCTGCGCATAACACAGAATTTTTCCGGCGATCAGTGCTTGTTCCAGAAGCTCTGATGCCATTCCGTTTTGGATCAATTTGGGGGCGGTGCCAAAGATGCGCTCACCATCTGACCGCTCGTGGCGCCTTGCAGAGAGGTTGCGCGCGACGACCGCCGCTTCAATCGCTGGCACCGGTGCCGCAAGATGTTGGGCTTCGATTACTGTCCAGCGTCCAGTACCTTTTTGCCCAGCGGCGTCCACCACGACGTCAAGCAAAGGACCATCTGATTGCGCATCGTGGGCGCGCGCGACCGCTCCCGATATTTCGACGAGATAGGATCTCAATATGCCCTCGTTCCATTGATCGAAAACGTCGGCAACAGCCTGCGTCGACATGCCAAGACCGTCGCGCATGATACCGTAGACTTCGGCGATCATCTGCATGTCGGCATATTCGATGCCGTTGTGAACGGTTTTTACAAAGTGACCCGCACCATCTTCGCCGAGCCATTTGGCGCATGGCACCTCATTGTAGTCAGCGGCGATCGCCTCCAGAATATGGGAAACGCGTGTCCAATAGTTCTGTGGTCCGCCCGCCATGATCGACGGGCCAAAGCGCGCTCCTTCTTCGCCTCCTGATACACCAACGCCCAAAAAGGGTCCGGCACTGTCGCGCATGCGCCTGTTTGTATCGTGAAAGTTTGCGTTGCCTGCATCGATGATCAGATCTTCCGGGTCCATCAGGGGTCGTAAAGCCGCAATCTGCTGGTCAACGGGATCACCCGCCGGAACCATTAGAATGACAGCGCGTGGCGGTTTTAAGGTGGCTATGAGATCTTGCAGGCTTTCGGTGGGCGTTATTCGCGCAGACAAATCGCCTGCGTCCGCGTAAAACTTTCGGGTGACTTCCGCAGTGCGGTTCCACACCGCAATGTCAAAGCCTTTTTCCGCGATGTTCAGCGCCAATGCGGCACCCATTGTTCCTAGTCCAATCAGTCCGATATCGCTGCTCATATTTGACCTTTCGTTCGCGCTTTCAGGTGAAGTCTAGCTGCGCCTTGAGCGCTTGCGTCCGGTCGCTGGCAAGCTCAAATGCTTTTTGGGCCTCGTCCAGTTTGAGGCTGTGGGTGAGGAGCGGGTCGACGTTGATCAACTGCTTTTGCATCAGGGACACGCCGGTAAAAAACTCTTCGTGGAAGCGGAACGACCCGCGCAACTGTAACTCTTTCGCCGTCATGGCCTGTACTGGCAGGGTCATATCGCCGCCCAAACCCAACTGAACGATAATACCGCCCGGGCAAAGCGTCGGCAGAGCACCTGCGAGCGCGGCAGCGACACCGGTGCATTCGAAGAGAACATCGAAAGTGCCCTTGTCGCGCTCAAATGCTGCTAGATGTTCAGCGTCCCGCTGCG
Source organism: Pseudomonadota bacterium (assembly GCA_039191495.1). Classification (GTDB taxonomy): domain Bacteria; phylum Pseudomonadota; class Alphaproteobacteria; order Rhodobacterales; family Rhodobacteraceae; genus Roseobacter. The sequence continues at coordinate 169,808 of JBCCXN010000010.1, forward strand.
GATGAAAACCTGCGTCTGCGCCGATTGTCCGAGCTGTTTTCAACGTGAAATCGGTAAGGTCCGTCGCGACGATTTCCGTTGCCCCGGCGCGACGTGCCACCAGAATGCATAAGAGTCCGATCGGCCCGCACCCTGTGACAAGGATGCGTTTGCCCATCAATGGCCCGGCTTGTTTTGCGGCATGCAGGCATACGGCGAGCGGCTCCGCCATGGCGGCTTGCGCGGCGGTCAGCCCGTCTGCCGGGGCGCATTGTGACGCATCCGCGATCAGTGTTTGCCGAAAGGCGCCCTGAATATGAGGAAAAGGCATAGCGGAGCCATAAAACCGCATATTCATGCAATGGTTCTGCTGGCCGGCCTGACAGTATTTGCACGCTCCGCAGGGCCGTGACGGCGAAACGGCAACCAACTGACCGACGTTCAAGCCGTTGACGTCTGGCCCGATGGCAGAAATTTCACCTGCGACCTCGTGGCCGAGGATCATTGGCTCTTTCAGTTTCACCGTGCCGAAACCGCCATGCTGGTAGTAATGCAAGTCCGACCCGCAGATACCGCCGCGCTTGACTGTGATCTCCACTTCTCCGGGGCCAGGCGGAGAGACCTCGCGCTCTTCAATGCGCAGATCGCGCGCTCCGTGAATGACCACTGATTTCATTGGACCCCCACGCGATGGGCAACAGGGCCACATCGCTTGACTTTGACTGTTAACGCTAAAATAAACGGCGGGCATTGAAATTGTCGAGACCAAAGAGGGATACCATGAGCCTTGAGCTGTTTAATTTGAGCGGCCGCAGAGCGCTGATCACTGGATCGTCGCAGGGCATCGGTTTTGCCCTCGCCAAAGGACTACAAGCCGCCGGCGCGTCGGTCGTGTTAAACGGGCGCAATAAGGAGAAACTGGAGACCGCTGCGCAGTCTTTGGGGTCCGGCACTGAAACGCTGCCGTTCGATGCTACGGACCACGACAAGGTGCGTGCAGCCGTTGACGGATTTGAAGCGGAACGCGGTCCAATCGATATCCTTGTCAATAACGCGGGTATGCAGCACCGCACCCCGTTGGAGGATTTTCCAGCAGATGCTTTCGAGCGGCTGATGCAGACCAACATTGCCAGTGTTTTTCATGTGGGTCAGGCCTGTGCACGCCACATGATCAAGCGGGGCCAAGGCAAAATCATAAACATCGCATCTGTGCAGACCGCACTGGCGCGCCCCGGAATAGCTCCATACACCATGACGAAAGGTGCGGTCGCAAATCTGACAAAGGGTATGGCGACGGACTGGGCCAAACATGGACTGCAGTGCAACGGTTTGGCACCGGGTTATTTTGACACGCCGCTGAATGCGGCTCTGGTCGCAGACCCGGAGTTTTCAGCGTGGCTCGAAAAACGAACGCCTGCTGGTCGGTGGGGCAAGGTGGAAGAGCTGGTGGGCACGTGCATTTTTCTCGCCTCGGACGCGTCCTCTTTCGTGAATGGAACGACAGTTTTCGTGGATGGAGGCATCACCGCGTCGCTATAACGTCGCACTGTCTTGAAAGATCGCGCCTTCAACCTTGTTCTTTAGAGCATGCGGATCCACAAATGGACATTGATCAACCTCGGCTGTGTGGCACTGCTCGTGTGTGCCGCTGTTCCATTTGCGATGCACGCCATAACACGTGGCAGCGCCTTGGGGTCGGCTGAAGAACAAGCTTCGTCCCGGTTGTTTCAAGATGGCGCGGGCTTGTCCAATCTGTCGATCTACGCGCATATGGTCACCGGTGGCATCATCACAGTCTTTACACCTTTTCAGCTGCTGGCCGTCGTGCGCAAAAAGTGGCCTCGGCTGCACCGGATGAGCGGTTACGTTGTGGCAGGGACGGCCCTGGTGACTGGTATCGCTGGTCTGATGTACATTCTTTTGCAGGGAACAGTCGGTGGTCCGCTTATGTCGTTTGCCTTTGCGCTTTACGGTGCACTTATGGTTTTATGTGCGTGCCAAACGGTCGTCCTTGCAAGGGCGAGACATCCTGATCATCGCTTGTGGGCCGAGCGTCTGGTGATCCTTGCATTAGCGTCGTGGTTTTACCGTGTGCACTATGGTTTGTGGTTCTCCACAGTGGGCGGCATCGGTGTTGAACCTGATTTTTCCGGATGGTTTGATCGCATTCAGGTTTTTGCCTTTTACGTGCCATATCTTGCTGTGCATGAAATCATTTGGCGATGGCGCAAACGCGGTGACGCGGCTTTGGCCTAGGCGTCAATTGTCAGGATGCGTTTGTGTCGCTGCGCTTCGCGTCGAATGTCGTTGTAAGTGTGCATGCCGCGCGCCTCCAGAACAGGCATCATCGCTACAACAGCCTGCGCCGTGGCCAAAGCATCACCCATGGCTGTGTGGCGCGTGCTCTTCGGAATGTCGATATCAAGCCTTTTGCACAGCGCATCCAGCGTATGCTCTGCTGAACCGCCAAAGACGATGGCCGACAAATGCACGGTGTCGAGGATCGGATTTTCGAAGGCGTAGTCGTGGGATTGGCTGGCCCGGCGCAGAAACGCCATGTCAAAGGGCGCATTATGCGCAATGACGACGGCGCCCTTGCAAAACTGGTGGAAGTCTTTTGCGACCTTTTCTATCGGCGGAGCGTCCGCGACCATCTCATCGGTGATGTGATGCACTTCGGTGGAAGCAGTGGGAATTGACCGACCCGGGTCTATCAGCGTTTCGAATACTTCGCCTTGAACAACCGTTCCGTTCACCACACGGACGGCGGCCAACTGCACAACCGCATCTGTCTTTGGGTTCAATCCGGTTGTTTCGCTATCAAAAACAACCAGAGACAGGTCGCGCAGTCGGGTGTCGCCAACGTCTCCGGTGACAGTACGTTCAAGCAAGTCAAAATCGTGGACCAGCGGTCGCGCTGCGTCAGGGGACAATGGCTCAAGCATTAGTGTGTAGCCGGCCTGACCGTCCAACCGGCGAACATGCCCCCGGTAAATGGCACCCGAACAGCTCTCAAGCGAAATTTCGATCCGTTTGGCATCATGCTGATCCAAAATTTCCAAAGCATAATCAATCGAAACCTTCTTTAAGTAGTCGAAAACAGAACCGTTCAGACGCGCCGGGCATTCGCGCTCCATCAGGTCAGCGGCCTGCCCGTCGTAAAGAACGATCTGGTGATCCTGACGGGCAACAATGACAGCGATTGGGATATCGGACAAAATCTGCAAAAGATGAGCGTGTTGCGTTTCAAGGCGTGCAATCCGGCTGTTCACCGCGCGCAAGACGTTTTTGCCGTCTGCGTCTTTCCTTTGCTGAATGGCGGTCGCAGCCGGTGCCAGATCACCCAGGTACTTCGCCGTTTCCAGGTCAGAGCCCAATGTACCGTCCGCATGTACGCCAAGTCGCAAGCCAGCAGCCACAGATTCAATTGGTTTAGCAACGTTTTCATCAAACAATAGCCAAACAATGACGATAAGTGCAGGCATGCCAAACCCGCTGATCGCCGCCGCGCTTAAGAAGGGTGACAGATCAGCGGCATGCCCCATCTGTCGGTGTCCGAGCAAAAGACCGGTAAAACTGATTGTGACGCTGCCCAAAGCCAACAGGCAAAAGAACAGAAAAATCCGAAACCGCAGGCTGAGGTTGAGCATATCAATCCGCCTCGCAGGCCACCTGCAAGACCGGATCATTTGTCGTTACATCAATCCAATCAGCGCCCAGCACCGCGCCATCGGCGCCGAATTCAACACCGTCAATGATATCCGCGCGGCGGTTCGAGCCGCAGTCAAACAGCATTGGCACTTTTGCGGTACGCGCCCAACGACCATAAAACACCAGATCGACGATCCGCTGGTCCGGTTGTTCTGGATGCGTGCGCATGGCGGCTCTGTCGACCGCGACAAACCGGCTGATGTATGGGTGCGCGTATGTCCACGGGCGATAGAACGCTTGCTCTTCAACCGTTTGCGCGACCACGAAACCATCTGGCATGGTGGCTCTTGTGCGCTCGAACCAGCCATATTCACTGGAAATCGTGGCTATCAGCATCGCGATGCCAGCCGATACCGGGACCAGCCAGCCCGGCAAACGCCCTTTCAACAACCTGTTGGTGGCCCAGACCATAAGCGCCATAGCTGCTCCTGCCACAATCGTTCCGATCAATTCAAAAAACATGCTTCCTCCTCAAAGACAGCCCGCTTTGGTTTAAGCCAGCAGGCCACGGCCCTGCATTAGAGCCGATTGCATTGTCTTGATCACCACGAACGCATCCCTCAAATGGCTGCGTTCGAAATCGGACAACGTCTCCGGTGGCAGGAAATTGTCCGGTGCCTCACCCCGCCTGATGCAGCGGGCCTGATGCTCCAGCCGCGTTTGCGCGACCAGATCATAGGCCTCCAGCAAGTCGCGCCCGCCTTTGGCGCTCGTGATCCCGTTCTCAAGCGCGGATTTCAGGCGTGCGCGTGTATTCACTTCAGTCAATTGGCCTTGCAAAGCATACATGCGTCCCAAGTCAACCACAGGGACCACGCCATTGTGTTTGGTATCGATGGTTTTGCGGTGCTCGCCTGAGCTGATGGTTGCCAGACCGCGCAACAGGCCAAGTGGCGTTTGATGCATCAGTGCGTTGCTCGCCATATGCGCCGTGAAAATTGAGTTTGCGGAGGCGCTTGCCAACGTCCGCATTTGCAATCCGTCAAACAGTTTGGTGTTGCCGCCGATCGGTCGCAGATCGAACATGACCGAGGCAAGCATTTGCGCCTCTTTGCTGGGGCTTGCGATCCATCCACTGAAGTGCGCTTCCCAAACCGACACAGGCTGGCACCAGCGCGGGTTGGTGGCCATCATGTCACCCGGACAGTAAATATACCCGCAGGCATTGAGTCCGTCACTGACGTATTGAGCGAACTCCGCGAAATAGAGCATGTCTGTTTCGGTTGCGCCATTTTCGAGGATCAGACAATGGTCCTGATCTGAAAAGCCGGTTTGTTCCTGCCGCCCCTGGGAGCCGCACGCCAGCCACAGATATTGCAAGGGAGCAGGCCCAAGCTGCTCTTCCGCAAGTGCCATGAGACGGCGGGTTACCACATCTGCAACATCGGTTATCATACGCGTTACGACGTCATGCCGATGCCCCGATGCCACGAGGTGTAACAATAAGTTGGGGATTTTTGCCGTGACTGATGACAGTTCATCCGGAGTTTTTGCTCGCGCGGCATCGGCCACCAGACTTGCTGTCGTGGTGGCTTGAAACCGTGTGAGATCCGTCTGAGTGACGATGCCGACCAATCGACCGGCATCTACAATTGGCAAATGACCAAGGCGATGCTCCATCATCATGTGCAACACGTCCGACCCAATTGCGTTTGAGGGCAATGCAAGGGGGTTAACTGACATGATCTGAGCGATGGTGGTCGATGGACTCCGCTCGTCTGCCAAAACCTTTCCAACAAGATCGCGCAACGTGACAATGCCAGTGAGTACCTCATCTTGAATGACACAGAGGCATGAAATGCGTTTCGCGCGCATGATGTGTGCCGCCTCAACGGCAGTCATTTGTGCGGCGCAGGTGACGGGATCGCGCACCATGAGTGCGTCAACGGTGACTTGCGCCAGACTGATCTGACCGGTGCGCTTTTCAACCTTATGGTCGGGGCTGCGCGCGAAAAAACGCTGGAAAGCAGGTTGCTCGCGCCACAGCGTCTCAAAAAGTTCAACTGGCAAGCAGATCAGTAGGCAATCGTTAACCGCCTCAGCCCACGTGACGGCGTGCCCATCCGCCAGTAAACCGCGCTCTCCAAAAGAGTTTCCGCGCTCCAGCAGGGAAATCTGGGAACCGCTACCATCCTGAATAGAAACCAAACCCGACTGAACGATGTAGAGGCCGTGCAGCTTGGCACCATGCTCGTAGACAACTTCGCCTTGAGCAAAACGAACCATTTTTGCCTGTGCCGCGACGTGGCTTAAAACGGCGGGCGGCAGCTCGTTGTAAGGATGCTGACGCGACAAAAAAGTCAGGGAATCTTCATTCATCGGGTCATCCTTGAGCAGATGTGCCTGCCCCACCATCGGCGGGACAGGCGGGTGTTTTTGCGTGCCTTTCATCTGGACCTAGTGATCGAGCGCCGCTCCGGCACCGGCGGGTGTCCGGACGCTTTCAACAAGGTCCTTGATCTCTTTCGGGGTGTCCTTTGTGGCCATGGAAACCCCATATGCGACACCGAAGTTGATGATTGCACCAATCGCACCGATCGCGGTGGACTGAATACCAAAGAGGCTGCCGTCGACCGTATCCGGGAAAGAGTTGGTGCCCGCGATGAAGAACCACCCCTTGTGCAGGAAGATGTAAACCAGCGTAAATATCAGACCGGCCAACATCCCAGACACGGCGCCCACGTTGTTCACACGCTTGGAAAAGATACCCATCATTAAAGCCGGGAAGATCGACGCCGCTGCAAGGCCAAAAGCCAGCGCCACGGTCTGGGCGGCGAAGCCCGGGGGATTAAGACCGAGGATCGTTGCAATCACGATTGCCACTGCCATAGCCACACGGGCTGACGTCAGTTCAGCTTTTTCTGACATGCCCGGGGTTAGCTGACCTTTCAGGAGATCATGGCTGACCGCTGTCGAGATGGCCAGCAAGAGACCTGCTGCCGTGGACAGAGCCGCTGCCAGTCCGCCCGCCGCCACCAGTCCGATGACCCAACCCGGCAGGTTTGCAATCTCGGGGTTGGCCAGCACGAGGATGTCACGGTTGAACTTGGTCAGCTCATTGCCGGCCCATCCATTGGCTGCCGCTTTCTCAGCCATCGCGTCGGAGGCATCATTGTAGTACTGTATCTTGCCGTCACCGTTCTTATCTTCCCAATCCAGAAGACCGGTTTTCTGCCACGTCAACATCCAGTTGTACTTTTCGTCCGTCTCAACTGTCTCTACGGAAACCGCCTCACCATTCGTGCCAGTGGGCCACATCATTTCAGAGATGTTGAGGCGCGCCATGGCTCCCACAGCTGGGGCTGTGAGGTAGAGAAGAGCGATGAACACCAGTGCCCAACCCGCAGACCAGCGCGCGTCGGACACTTTCGGTACCGTGAAAAAACGCATGATGACATGCGGCAGCCCGGCTGTGCCGATCATAAGAGACAGAGTGAAGAGAACCATGTTCAAGTTGTCTTTGTGTGCCTCTGTGTAACTGGCAAAGCCAAGATCGGTGACAATCTGGTCCAGCTTGGTCAGCAGGTAAACGCTGCTTTCGCCGCCGGTTTCCACGGTTTCAGAGAACAACCCAAGTGCAGGGATCGGGGTGCCTGTCAGTTGCAAAGAGATGAATACGGCCGGGATTGTGTAGGCCAAGATCAAGACGCAGTACTGCGCCACTTGCGTGTAAGTCACACCTTTCATGCCGCCGAAAACGGCGTATGCAAACACAACACACGCACCGATCAGCAAGCCTGACGTGTTTGAAATTTCTAGGAACCGCCCAAAAGCCACGCCAACGCCCGTCATCTGACCAATCACATACGTCGTGGACGCAACGATAAGACAGATGACTGCGACGAGGCGTGCAGTTGGGGAGTAAAAGCGGTCACCGATGAACTCTGACACAGTGAATTTGCCGAATTTACGCAGGTAAGGCGCAAGCAACAAAGCCAGCAGCACGTAACCGCCGGTCCAGCCCATCAGAAACGAAGAGTTGTCATAGCCTGTAAAGGCAATAAGGCCGGCCATGGAAATGAACGACGCAGCAGACATCCAGTCCGCTGCTGTTGCCATGCCGTTGGTGACGGGGTGTACGCCCCGGCCAGCCGCGTAAAACTCAGATGTGGATCCGGCTCGGGCCCACACGGCAATGCCAATGTAAAGCGCGAAGCTCGCGCCGACAAAGAGCAAGTTCAGGGTAAACTGGTCCATCAGGTCAGTCCTCATCTACGCCGTATTCACGGTCGAGTTTGTTCATCCGCCAGGCGTAGAAAAAGATCAGCGCAAGGAAGACGAGAATGGAACCTTGTTGGGCGAACCAGAAACCAAGGTCAGTACCTCCAACGTCGATGCCCGCAAGCACCGGACGCAGCAGTATGCCAAATCCAAAGGACACAACGGCCCAAATGATAAGGCTGACAACGATGATGCGCACGTTGGCCGCCCAGTAGGCTGCTGCGTCCTTCGCAACATGCGTTTCTGGATTTACGGTTTGATCTGCCATTTTGGCGTTCCTCCTTTTGGTCTGCAAGCGGGCCGCGCGAGGCCCGCGCTTCGTCTTTGAGTTAAACGGTTTCCGCAGCCACGATCTTGGCGGCGGCCGTGCCGATGTCGGAGATGTCTTGCATAGCGCTCACGCGGTTCAGCACGCGTTTTGCGCGGGAACGTGTGATCAATGGTACGGTCTGTGATTTGCATGCACCGAGGCGTGGCATAACGGTGTGGCCGTTGTCTTTTGCGCGGCGCGCCAGATTTGTGCAGTCACAAGTGTCGCAAAGGGTAAGGCGACCGTTAATTCGAGGCGCGGTCCCGACGCTGCCCACTTCCAGCGCGATCACAGCGTTTACCTGTTGCCTCTCAGAGTGGAGCAAGTGATCAACCGCAACTGCCTGTGGCGTGGTGCGCGCGGTCCGGTCGAGCACCCCACATGTGCAACACTCGGGTTCCACCATTGGTGCCCAGAGGGTTTGCAAAAAGATCTCATCTCTGACCATTGAGCCATCCATGTCATGCGTCCTCGCGGTTCATTCTATTTTTGATGAGGTCTTGTACGACGGAGGGGTCTGCGAGGGTTGAGGTGTCGCCCAGGGCGCCGAAGTCGTCTTCTGCTATTTTGCGCAGGATGCGGCGCATGATCTTGCCGGAGCGGGTTTTGGGCAGCC
>JBCCXN010000011.1:0-173810 GCA_039191495.1 Pseudomonadota bacterium
CCGAACCGAAGCTGTAATCAACGTCTTTGACCCTGGTGTAGGGTTTGATCCAGTCAAGCCGTGCACCTTGTTCACCCCAGAACGCCGCCGGATCCGCAAGAGACGCAGCATAAAGCTCCTCATAATCCGGCGCCGTGATGTAGGGGTTGGGTATCGCGGTCATTTTATCCTCCTCAGACCAGTCACAAAGCGGTGACGCCGCCCAACTGTCGAAGAGAAGCCCGGCGTCTCCAGTTGAGAAGGCGATATGCCTTGTTTGAAAATGTGTCTCTATATATTTGAAAATGAAATGATATTTTGTAAATTTTTTTTTTCATTTTGCGCAAAGCTGTAAATTTTTGCTGCGACGATATGCCAAAACACAGTTTTGCCAAGGTCTTGCTGGTCAACGGGTTTACGAACTTTTGGCCTGGCAATCATCGCGCTCTGGCCAATCTTTTTAGGAGGTTATGCGTCGCATCTTGCGCGCTCAGGGCGTCGCACGTGAATGGTCCGCGATTCTCAGCGTCTGAGTCGAACTATTGGAGCTGTGACCGCGCTCAACTGTGTCTCGGGGTACACAGTGTTTCGAAAATTAAGTGATTTCGCCTTAAATCCGGCGCGGATTCTGCTGAACTGCGCACCGAAAGTAAGTTTTTTGCTCTATAGTGCCAATGCCTTCCAGTTACCTATTTTTCGGAGAATTATGTGAAACGCCGTCAGTTTTTGAAACAGTCCGCTTGCGGCATCGTTGTGCTTGCCAGTTCAGGTGTTGCTGCCGCGGTCCCGGACCAATTGCCAAATTATAACATGCCGGAGGAGTTTTTACCGCGCGAAGTGCGGATAAAAAACGACTTTGCGCCTTTCGAAATTCATGTCGATCCCGGCCAGTACGCGCTTTACTGGACGTTGCCGAAAAACAAAGCGATCCGATATGCGGTAGGCATTGGGCGTACCAATCTTTACGAGTCGGGCGAATTCTTTATCGGTGCCAAGAAGGTGTGGCCAAGTTGGACGCCGACACCGGAGATGATTGAACGCGATCCGGAAAGTTATGCGCGCTTTGCCGACGGCATGCCTGGCGGGATCAATAATCCGCTGGGTTCTCGTGGCCTGTACTTATTTCAACCCGGGCGCGGTGACACGTTCCTGCGCATCCATGGGACCAACGAGCCAAAGACGATCGGACGCCGCGTATCCAACGGATGCGCACGTCTGATCAACGACCAGATGATAGAACTTTATGACCGCGTGCCGATGAACACACGTGTGATACTCTACCCGATTGCGCAAAGTTGATTTCGGCAGCGGTGATTGCCCCTGTCACAAACTGAGCCTATGAGCACATGCAGTTGTGTGCTGTTGTCTCATGGGGGAACAAGAGTGTCTGCGCCTGACAAAGACCAACCGAGGGGTTTCGCATTTGCGGTGTCGGCGTACTTTTTGTGGGGCTTTCTGCCAATCTACATGAAGGCGCTCTCACATCTTTCGCCGGTTGAGGTGCTCGCGCATCGGGTCATCTGGTCGATACCGGTTGCCGCCGCGGTCCTCTGGTGGCTCGGGCGCACGCAAGATTTGCGCGCGGCCATGAGATCGCCGCGCACGCTGGCCATGGGCGCCGTCACCGCAGCTCTCATTTCGGTAAACTGGGGCGTCTATATCTGGTCCATTGTTTCGGGACACGCTTTGGATGCGGCGCTAGGGTACTACATCAACCCGCTCTTTAGCGTCTTTCTGGGTGCGGTTTTGCTCGGCGAGCGCTTGAGCGGCCTAAAGTGGGTCGCGATCGCGATGGCGTTTGCAGCGGTAGTGGTTCTAACAGTTGACACCGGAAGCCTGCCGATTGCGGCTGTGCTTTTGATGCTGACTTGGGGATTTTATGCATACTTCAAGAAATCGCTTCCGGTCGGACCAAATCAGGGATTTCTGCTTGAAGTGATCCTGCTCGCGCCTGTCGCGATTGGGTATGTTTTCTTTCTTGAACTATCGGAGAGTAGCCATTTTACCGCCGGAACAGCTGCTGATACTCTTTTGCTCTTGGGATGTGGTCTGGTGACCGCGGTGCCTTTGATGCTCTATGCCAACGGTGCCAAGCTGTTGCGCCTTTCGACCATCGGGATGCTGCAGTATATAGCGCCAACCATGATCTTCCTCATAGCTGTCTTCATCTTCGGCGAACCCTTCGGTCGTGCCCGAATGATCGCATTTCCTCTGATCTGGGGTGCGCTTGTTGTCTACAGCTATTCGTTATGGCGAGATGCACGCGACGAAAGAGTCGCGGCGGATGGATAATCAACGCAGACTGCTCAGCAGGTCCAGCGAAGGCGTGCCGGTGACCGCCAGGCTTTGGCTCGATTGATAAGCACGGATAGCAGACCGGGTATTCGGGCCGATCACGCCATCGTCGCCTTGCGTGTCAAAACCCTTGGCTGTTAGCCCTTTTTGAAGCGCCACGCGGTCGTCCTTTGTCAGTCCGTACTGGTCGGGCGGAAACGGGGCGCGCAACGGGCCGCCGCCTGCGATCCGGTCGGACAGGTGGCCAACACCGATCGCGTAGGAGTCCGAATTGTTGTACCGTTTCAACACATTGAAATTCTGGTTCACAGCAAATCTCGGACCTCCGGGTTGAGGTTGGATAATCCTTCCCGAAGCCACACCACCTGTCACCTCGCGGCCCCAGGGCTGTCCGCGTACCCAACCGTTGCGTTGCAGATATGCGGCTGTGGAGGCAAGCGCATCACTGGGGTCATTCGACCAGATGTCGCGCCGGCCGTCTCCGGTGAAATCAACGGCAAACGCTTGGTAGGATGTCGGAATGAACTGGGTGTGACCCATCGCGCCTGCCCAGCTGCCGACTAGCTTGTCGGAACTGACATCGCCGCTTTGCAGGATCTTCAGTGCAGCCACCAACTGTTTTTCAAAAAAGTCGCCGCGCCGCCCGTCATAGGCAAGTGTCGAGGTGGCCGAAACCACTGGCACTTGGCCACGCTTGTCGCCGTAGTAGCTTTCCAGCCCCCAGATTGCGGCAATGACGTTCGCATCCACGCCATAGCGCGCCTCCAGAGCCGTCAAGGTGCTGCCATATCGTGTCCGCGCCGCCCGTCCGCGACTCACACGGTCATCGGATGCAGCAATCGACAGGTAATCTTCCAATGTGCGAGAGAATTCGACCTGATTGCGATCGCGTTTAACTACGCCTGGCAGGTATCCCGCTTCTGCAAAGCCGAGGCTTAGGGTCGCTTGCGACACGCCGGACGCCGGTGCGCGCTGCTTGAACCTGGCGACCCATGCGTCATAGCCGGCGTTCCGGACAGGTCTCAAATCGGCGGGAAGACCGGTGCCGCGCGGGGGTGTAGTTGCGGACGGGTTGGTGCAACCATTGAGCAAAAACGCAACCGCTCCGAAAGCAAATTGGCGTCTCGAAAACTGCATGTCTGCCTCCTGCGCGCCGTCGTCTTTTTTGCGTGGCTGGCACGTACTTTCACGTCAATTTCTGCACCTACTTGCGTCGCATGACAACCAAAACGCGACAATACGCCAAAAGTTAACCAAAAAGTTTAAATACAATTTAGCCATATTGTAATTTAGGGCATATTCCGCCTAAGCTTTGACGTTCCGCGCAGGGACGGGCGGGGGCTTGTCCACTTCAGGAAGGGTCATCGCCAAACATGTGAATTCTCGGGGGTTCCCGGGTGAATTGATGAGTGGATGATTCAGTGGCTGATGATCTCAAGCTGACGACTGAGGCAACGCGGCAGGAAGTTGCCGAGATTGTCGCGAACTTCAAAGATGGCGCATCCATCGATGGTTTGACGATGGTCGCAAGTGCGGCGCAGGTGGACGCGTTTGTTGCCTCAGGTGCCTTGATTACAAAGCCACTCATTCTTGGTGACGATCTGCTATTTGTGCAGCCCGATGGCACGATCATTGGTCTGCTTGACGGTGCCAAGGCCGAGTATGCTCTGCGGGCGGACGAGCTCACTATTCCATCTGAAAGCCTTGTTGCTGTCGCCATGCAACAGGACGGCTGGCAAAGCGTAGGCGATGCAGTCGAAGTCAGTTTGGTCGTGCTGAGCACAACTGTGCCCCCGCGGCCCGGCGGGTCCAGCGAGCAGGCGCGCGTTCTGCCGGGCGATCCGCTGATTGGCTTGGATATATCTCCTCTGTTGCCACCGACCGAGTACCAGTTTCCGGAGTTTTTCGATCGCGACGTTGGCGAGGATGGCATTGGTGAAGCAGAGATCGTTTTTGGCGGCGAGGGTAGCGTATCGCTGGTTGAAACTGACGGGCCTGTCGTCCTGAGTTTTGCGGATTTCATTGAGATCAGCGCCGGCGGTGCAGAAGATGGCGAAGAAATTACCGGCGTTACCGTGACGCTTCCAGGGTTGCCCATTGGAACCACGGCGACTGCAGGCTCTTTCGTGACGAATGGGACGACGCAGACATTCACGTTCACCGGAACCCTTGAAGCTTTCAACGCATTGCAAATCGTCTTACCGACTGATTTTTCAACCGAAAGCCGGACAGACGCAACGCCGGGTCCGCTGACCGGGACACTGGTCGTAACGTCCAATTTCGCGGGAGAAGAGACCTTCCAATTCCCTGTCAACGTGGATTTCGAAGGCGATCTTGAATTCGTAGGTACAGGAGCTGCGGTACAAGCTGAGACAGATGATCCGGTTGATTTTGTTTTGTTCGAAACGCTGACGCCACGTGCCAGCGATTTGGACGGTTCTGAATCCGTTGTTTCGGTTTTGCTTGAATTGACCGGGCTACCGCTGCGAACGCTGGTGTCGACTGATGGCGGCAATACGTTTGGACCGATTTTGCCGGGACCTTACTCGTTTGCCGGCTCGCTCGCTGAATACGAACAGTTGGTTGTGCGTCTGCCGGCAGATTTTTCAACGACAAACCCGGCAACATCGATCACCGGCACGTTGCGCGCGACGACAGACGAAGGCGCCGACGAGGTTGGCACGTTCCAGTTGGTTGTGGAAGACACCCCTGATATCGTTATCGATCCTCCGATGGACATCGTTGCGGAGGAAGATGCAAACGTCGTCGGAGGTGGCGTCACGGTTGACTTCGGTTTGAACGTCTTTGTCACCGACGCGGATGGATCCGAAGACGATACTGTTGTTCAGATCGCATTTACTGACCTGCCGCCACTTTCTGTGTTTTCCACCGGATTGTTCGTGCCCGCAACCAGCACGTGGACGGGTACGATGGCGCAGGCAAACCTGCTTCAGGTGGATTTGCCGGCTGATTACTCGGGAGTTTTTACGTCGGTGATAACCGGCATCAACGTTGAAGGAACCGCAGCTGAAACCCAGATGGTCACGGTTTTGCCGACAGGAGACGTCGATATTTCGGCGCCACCAATTGTGTCTGAGGAAACCGATGCCGCACTGGCCATACGTTTGTCTGACACGTGGGACATTTCTGTTGATGACGCAGATGGCAGTGAGACCCTGGACAGAGTCCTGTTTTCAATCGAGGGTTTGCCGCGGGGTATGATTATCCGCAACGTTCCCGACAGCTCGTTCACTTACAATGAGGCCGCAGGAACGCTGACATTTGACGGAACGGGTCCACAGTTTGAACTCCTCACCCTGGTGTTCCCAAAAGACTACTCCACGGTCAGCCCGCTGTTGAACAACGGCGATCCTACCCGCGAGGGTTACTTGGTGGGCCAGTTGCAGGCTGTTTCGAATGAAGGCTCAGCCGGTCCGCAAGAGGTGCTCCTGCGCATTACGCCGGAAGGCGATGCGATTGTTTCAGTACTTCCTTTCGAAGATTTGGACGAGCTTGAGGCAACGCAACAGTTTGTCTTGGGCAATTTACTCGATCCGATGGCGATCGATGAGGACATGTCAGAGTCCATCGAAGTGCTGGATTTGGTGATCACGGGTCTGCCATCGATTGCGTTTGATGCGAGTGATATCCAAGGCTTGCCAGCAGACTTCGACTTGTCAGTTGACTCCGACGGATCACAGACGCTGACAGCGCGTTTCTCCACCAGCGAATTTGCAGATGTCGCTGCGGCGTTTAGTGCCGTTACCGTGACGCTTCCAATTGATTTTTCGACCAGAAACCGGTCCGATGTGGATCCAAACCAGCTGACCTCGCCGCCAGCAAGCGATGCAGCCGTCGAGCTTCCGATCACTGTCACTGCCAGAATCACGACCGACGAGGATGCGCCGGGCATTGCTGACGACAACGAAGCCACAGGTCAGGCTATCGTAAACGTCGATTTTGACCATGATATCCAGCTGAATGTTCCGCCCTTTATCGAAGCTGAAGAGGATGAGGGTGTCATCAATGGTGACCAAGGCGTCTTCGTGCCGCTCGGATTACAGATTACCATCAACGATGATGACGGCTCCGAAACCGAAACAGCCGGCAACAGGTTCAGCGCTCGGGTCACGATTGAATTTGACGAATTGCCGGGCGGCGCAGCGGTCACAGAGGGCACGCTTAACGGTTTAAACTGGTCCGGATCGGTTCAGGAAGCACGCGATCTGCAGGTATTCTATCCCGGAAACTATTCCGGGTTCACCTTTGCCCAGGTCACCGTCACGACTTTGGAAGGATTTGTCAGTCAGCCGCAGGTCATTGTGGTCACTCCAACACCGGATGTGCTGATCGAAGGCAACATCATTTCGGAAGAGACGGACGATGAACTTCCGCTGCTGATTTCTGACTTTCTCACCATTCCGCCGCCGCTGGATCCCGACGAAACGCTCGTCAGCCTGACATTTGAATTGCCTGGTTTGCCAGATG
Source organism: Pseudomonadota bacterium (assembly GCA_039191495.1). Taxonomy (GTDB): domain Bacteria; phylum Pseudomonadota; class Alphaproteobacteria; order Rhodobacterales; family Rhodobacteraceae; genus Roseobacter. The sequence continues at coordinate 6,763 of JBCCXN010000011.1, forward strand.
GGACTTTGGCGGTTGAGAATTACGACCCATCGGATCCCGACCGCGGTACACCGGTTGGCAGCTTCACACCCGATGGCGGCGGAACGTCTACTTTCTTTTTCGATACACAAGCAGAACCCACAGTGGACCCGGCGGCCATCACGCTGGTGTTCCCACAGGATTTCTCAACAGAAAATCCACTGATGCCGCTTCAGGCAACGGTGAGTGTACGAAGTCAGCAGACCGGGTTTCCGGTAAGTGATCCGGTGACATCCCTTGTCGATGTTCTGATCGATGTCGAGGGTGACGTGCGTATCGACGTCAACACTCAGGCGCCGCTGCAGGAGACAGACGCACCCGTAGAGTTCAAGCCGTCGGATTATCTGACACCGCTTCCGATCGATCTCGACGGCTCTGAGGCTCTTGCCGAGATCAGCGTCACGTTCAATGCATTGCCCGCTCTGACGGAGTTCTCGACCGACGGCATCAACTTCAACTTTGCGCCTGCGACACTGAACTTCATTGGCGACATTGATGAATACAACGCGCTGACGATCCGGCTGCCCGCTGACTTTTCGACCGTTTCTCCGCCGAGCACGCTGACGGGAACTGTGATTGCCACAACAGACGAATTCGGCGCAGCTGAAGAAACGTTTAGTGTTGTGATTAACCCCGAAGGTGACTTGCGCCTGATCGGAGACGGAACGCTCACCCTTGACGAAAATGACCCGCCGGGGGTCGTCGACTTAGACGACACAACGGCAACGCCAACGCCGCAAGATCCGGTTGAGTTCCGCTTGTCGAATGTGGTTTCGGCGTCTGCGGATGAAGACGACGACTCGTCCGAGTCCATTGTGCGGATCGACGTGGATCTCAGCGATTTGCCGGCGGGAACTTTGATTTCCGTAAACGGGGGGCTGACATTTCCGACAACTTTTCCCGCCGGGGGCTACACGCAGAGCTTCACAAGTCTTGCTGACTACCAAAACCTTGTCATCCGTCTACCGGACGACTTTTCAACCCAGCGCGCCGAAGGCGCAATCACTGGCTCAGTAGCATTCCAGACGGATGAATCGATTGCAAATGGCGAGACACTGAACGATGCGGGCGGCGGATGGCTGTCGCAAAACGTTGAGATCGACGTTTTACCGGAAGGCGATGTCCGGATCACCGGAGACAATATCGAAGTCATCGAAGATCTGGGCACACCGATCGATCTTGGTCTGTCTTCCGAGATCGTCGACGTGGACGGATCGGAAGAATTTCAAGCGCTTACGATTACCTTTACTGGTCTGCCGGGTAATGGCCCAACGCGTCTATCGGATGGAACTGAGTTAACAGCAACCAATAATGTCTGGACCGGCACGGATCTGACAGATTTGAACGGGCTGTCTATCGTGAGTTTTCCGGAGCATTTTTCCGGAGGGATCACGTTTGAAACCAACGTCGTCACCGACGAGACGGGACCTGCCGGGCAGAGCGCGAGCTTCAACCTGAATGTTACTCCTGTTGCCGAGCCAGTTATAACGCTGACAGTGGACGCAAGCGAACCTGCGGTGACCGAAATTAGCCCGGCTCCGCTGGATCAGTTTTCGGTGAAGGAAGACAGCAGTTTTCTGTTGCTGATCGATGCAATGACACCCGATCAGGACGGGTCCGAACAGCTGACGCAAATCGTCATCGACAATATGCCCGCGGGATGGTTGCGCAACGGCGACGGCGCACTCGACCTGAGCCTTTTTGAAACCGGAGGCAGCGCGGTGTCCAGTGCCGAGGTCACAGGCACAACGCTGACTATCGTGCTCAATGCAGATGTTACGAACTTCGATGGTGCACTGCGTGTCACGCCAACGCCGGATTCGGACGAGGACGTTAGCACGTTGGACCCGGTAGGTCTTGATCTGATCGCAACGGTGACATCCGTTGATACAGCGGACACGTTGTCGCCACTGCCGGCTCAGTCTACAGACACCGTCGCCGCGCAGGACGGTGTAGACGTCGATCTCGATGCAGTCGTCGATGATATAGACTTTACGTCGCGCGATCGCACAAATAGCGAGCGGTTGAACAGATTTCGTCAAATTGACGCGGGGTTGACGCAGCTTGCGTTGCAGGACACCGACGGCTCCGAGACGCTGGATTCGGTGCGTTTCACAATTACCGTTGATACACTCTCGACCAACTACGACGCGGCCGATGATGACCAACTGCAGCTGAATTTCCGTCAGATCGGCGGCAATGTTGATGTGACCAAAATTGATACGGTCCCGGGCGACAACGTTGTCGAATACGTCTTGACGCGTCCTGACGGTGTCAGCAGCGCGGACTTCGCTTCAGCGATCACAACGATGCGCGTGTTTTTCCCGCAGCACTTCTCAGGGCGCGCCACGCTGGATGGTGAAGTCTCTTGGAGCGAAACACAAACCGGTGACGCGGAAGCCGACGCGTCGGACAATGTCGGGACAGAAGCCTTCTCGCACAGGCTTACCGTGCGTCCACGTGCGGAAGCTGAACTTGACGCCGGCGTTTTTGTGACAAACCCGGATTTTGTGACCGATGACAGCCCGGAGGCTGTGGGATCAAGCGTCACATCGACCAATGGCAACAACACATCAGACCAGTCAGTTGTAGATGACGAGACGCTCACCCTGCAGGAAAGCACAGCCGACGGTAGTGGTTTTGGTCAGGTTCAAGCCTTCTTGCGATTGTCTGCCAGCACTCCCGACTTGGATGGCTCTGAAGAACTCACCACACTTGTTGTGTCAAACCTGCCAAGTTCATGGATCGGAGTTGATGAGACGACAGATGATGTCATTCTGAGTGCGTCCATGTTCTTTGCGCTGGACGGCAGCGGGTCGATTGATCCCGCAGAGTTCGCCAAAATTGACAGCGCCGCATACAGTGCCGCGACCGGCGAACTGACGTTGTCCTTCGTACCGGGCGTAACGTCCTTCGATGGCGCGGTTGCCATATATCCTGCGCTCTATGAAGACTATGACGTCGACCGGGCAATCAACGGTGATCCGTTCTCGGCAGATGGCGATTTCTTCGGAGCGGACCTGAACGTCGCTCTGACGACAACGGACGGCAACACTGTCACAACAAGTGATCGCACGGTCGACGCCACCTTCGACGTTGACGTCGATCCTATAAACAACACGGCATTCGTTTTGTCGTTCCCGCAAGGCAACGAGCAAGTGGTTGACGATGCAGGCGGCATTCTTCAGTTTGCTTTTCTACCCTTGATCGAAGACACGGATGGGTCAGAGACAATTGTATCGGCTGTTATTCGAGACGTACCTGCAGGTATAACAGTCTATGCCCGTCCTGTAGGCGGCAATATTCTGACGCCAAAAGAACCGGCACTTATAACCGAAGTGAACCCTGACGGTACCTTGGACTGGAGCCTTGACACAGACCAATGGCTTACTCTGGAATTTCGGGGCATTCCAACGCACTTTGCGGGCCAGTTTCCGATCCAGATTGATATAGTCACCCGAGAAGCCAATGGTGGGACGGGCACCACAACTCTTGATGTCGATGTCGTAGTTGATCCGGTGGCGGACGGTGGGAACCCTTCCGAGACGACCAGCACCTTTGAAGATCAAGCGGTCCTTATTCAAATTGATGGCAACATTATTGACCAGACGCCGGAGTCACGTGAGCGCATTCTCGAAGACATCGAGATTTTCAACGTACAGCCGGACAGTGAAGGTCGTCTGCCTCGGTTCTTTGATGGTCAACCAATCCAAAACGGCGTGACACCGGGCGGTGACCCGACATTTTCCAACGAGATTTCGCCCACCGTAGGAGACGTTTACCTCATTGGTGCCGCGGTTGCGCCCAACCTGCATGTGCTGCCGGGCCAGGACAGCAACGAAGATATCTCGTTCAATGTCCGTGTCATATATACCGAAGTGATCGATCCATCGGAATTTACCACCGGCGCCGGCACCGTTCTGATCAACGTGACCGGTGTCGCGGATGACCCAATTGTCGAAGTGCAAGAAGCAGACCCAGACCTGACGACCGGCGGCATAGACAAAGACTCGATCAATGTCGTCTACCGTCCGGACGAATTCACCGATATGGTAATCAACGAAGATCGCGCTTACGCCTATGCGGGTTTTGACAACCGGGCGATCCCACTGATCCAACGGGTCAGCGATGAGGCGCTGCGCGACGGTTTCGACGTAAACGATGGTGATGCGAACTTCGTTGCTGCGGACCCGCTCAGCGGCGAGCGTACAGAGATTCTGTTTCCGGACGGACAGCCGGACGGTTCCGAAACGGTCTACTACATCATCTCAGATATCCCGCCAGAACTGACGTTTATCGGGGGCTCGCCCATAGATACGTCTGGTGAAAGTTACCTTGTCCCCGGACCGAACCTGCCTGGCGTTGCCGTCCAGTCGCAGGGCGTGACGGAGGTGACTTACTACGACCTGACTTTTAACACGATCGTCGTAGAAGATGACTTTGATTTGGCCACGGTCGATGGACCAAGCGCCACAAGGACTTTCCAGCAGGTTTTGCAAGATCTTGATGCCGAGGCCGGTGCAAGTGTCGGGCAGGAACAGTTTTCAGTTATGGTTTTACCTGCCTTTGGTGGTGGAGGCGACGTATGCCCACCCGATGACCCGCGCCTGCTGCCCATCCCACAGTTGAAAATTCCTGACGGAACGGAGTTTTTCGAAGACGAAGCTAATGAATTTCAGTTAATGATCGTGGCTGAGGGTCCATGGACCAGCATCGGCGATCTGACCAACTTGCCGGAGGGTGTAAACGGGGACTTTGGCTTTGGTCTGACTTTGCCACCGGGTGGGTCGCTGTCGTCCCAGCCCCCCGGCGGGGTTCTTTTCGATCCGATTACAGGTCAGTACGCGATTGATTTCGCAGTGTTGGGTCAGGACCCGAATGACCCGACGATGACCGAAGGTGTGCTGATTTATACGCCGCCGTTACACGAATCCAGCCCGGAAAATCCGTTCTTTGACCCAGTTACCGGCTTGGATGAAACACTGGGCGACCAGGACCCGTATGACAATCTGCCCGTCATTGAAACGACATCGGTTTTGAACAACTTCACGTGTAATGTCTTTACAAATGAGACGAATACGTTGAGCCCGTTTATCACGCCTGTTGCGGACGGACCGTCGATTTCAATTGGCGCGCCAACGAACGGCGTGCTCGAAGACAATCTTATCGATTTGAACATCCAGATCACGAGCGTCGACGGGGGTGAGCGCTTGATTGGGGATGTCGTGATCAATCTGTCAGACGATCCGGGCGCCCAGCTTGGGCGAGGGACAGATCCGTCTAACTTCGTGCCAATCGATCCCGACCCCGGCACCGACGGTCAATACACCCTGTCGGTGAATGACCTGGCCGGCTTGTCGGTAAGAGCAACGGAGCATTATAGCGGCAACTTGACCGTTGCGGTGACTGCGACAACGCAGGACATCAATAATGAAACAAGTCAAGGTACTGCAACGCAGGTCGTGCCGATCGAGCCCGTCGCTGACGAGCCCGTCTTTATTTACAATCCGAATCCGATCGATACGGACAATGGATTTCCACTTGTAGACACGTCAGGTCCGATTCCAATTGTTTCCGCTGTGGAAGATCAGGAATTTCTGTTGCGCGAAGTTCTGATCCGCGCGCGCTCCCCCGATCAGGATGGTTCGGAAATTGAGGCGGCGGTGATCGGCCCAATTCCGGATTACCTTGAGATCACGGGCACCAACACCGGTGTGATCGACAACGGCGACAGAACCTTCACAGTCAGTCGCGCAGATATTCCGACGCTGGGGTTGCGGTTGCGCGATGAACACGCGCGTACACCCGATGAGCTGGACGCTGAAATTCTGGCTGAAATTCCTGTTACGATCACGATCAATACGCTGGAATTGGCGAACGCCGATGAAGCAACGGGTTCGACGACATTCATTCTTCGCGTCTACCCGGATGCAGACAAGCCCACGATCTCAGCGTCAATCGATCCTGGCGATGGTATAGAAGACAGCGGGCAGCGTTACACGATAGACTTGTCTGGTGATACGGTTGACCCGCATGAGACGATCGATTTTGAATTGACGTTGCCTCCGGGCAGCCGGTTTTTCATCGGGAATACCGAACAAACAGTTCCGGCAAATGGCATTGTAACCGTTGCAGGGGTGGAGGCTCAAAGCAGCATTTTGCCTGTGGGCAAAACCTTCGTTCCTAGTGATGACCTGTCGTTTATCCCACCAGAAAACTTTGGTGGAGACGTCAGCATCGACGCTGTTGCCATCACTACAGACGTCAGCACGACCTACAGCTTTACCGATACCGAGCGGTCCGATGCCGCAGAATTGAATCTTGCAATCACACCAAGCGGCGATCTTGAGATCACCGTGCCGACCGACCCCGTCGAAGTTCCAGAAACGGATGCAGACGTGACGTTGGCGCCCAAAGACTTTGCCGTTCTTGATGTGACTGACAACATCCCGAACAGTGATGGCTCCGAAGAGATGGTAAGCGCCGTAACGGTTCAGATCGACGACGTGCCAGAGGGCACAACCTATACGACGCTGGGTGTTACGACGCCTGTCGCTGGAACGAACTTGCTGATCGAAAATCTGTCTGAGGATCAATATGACGATCTTGTCATCACGTTCCCCGCCGACTATTCGACGAATGGCATATTGCCTGGAGATGATGCGCTTTTGGAGGTCGTGGTTTCGGCCCGAACAAATGAGTTTGCAGCAGGCGATCCGGACGTTACCGCCAGTTTCGAGCTTTCGGTTCCGGGAGAAGAGGATTTGTCCGTTACCGTTCCGTCGGAGATCTTTGTTGCGGAAACAGACGAAGCGGAACTTACCATTGCTTTGAACATCGCCGCTTCGGTGACGGACACTCAAACAACGCCGTCAGAAACTCTGGAAAACACTGTCGTAACGTTCAGCTCTGCATTGCCGGACGGAAGCAGACCTGCGAACCAAGGAACGTTGTCAGCAGATCGCACCACACTCACCTTCGCGCGCGGATCACTGACACCTGATGCATACGCGATGGCGATCACGATGCTAGGTGTGATCGTGCCTGGCACTTTTGCGACCTCGCTACTAGGCAATACAGTGGAGGTGACTACAAGTCACTCTGATACGGACACAAATGCCCTGGGCCCTGTCGCATTCGACGTTGTTGTGAACGAGCGCCCGGAGATCACCGGTCCGGTGGATTTGCCGGAGACCTTTGACACCTCAACCGTATATACCTTCACGCAGCTTCTGGCGAATGCGACCGATGCGCAGGCCACTACCATTGACGGCGCAAGCGTCTCGTCACCGGACAATGATGTGCAGGTTTCAGTCGTTGGAGAAGACGTGACGGTCACTGTACCCGCCGGCTACGTTGGTACACCTGTGCTGAATTACGACGTTGTCGACGCAGGAACTCCGCCTGCCACATCCGCAGCCACAGCAAATCTCGACATCGATACGCTTCAGATGCAGGACAGTGGTGTGACCGACATTGGGCCGGATGGCATCACACGAGCGGTGATGACAGACGTTGGAGGTGATGCAGCTCTTGGTGGCACAACCGCGAAAGGCACAAGTGGCGGTGATGCGGTTCTGTACAACGCTGGTTCGTCACCATACGCCGATATTGCTGAATTCGACATGATGGGCGGCTCGGACCTGGTAGATCTGACGGGAGCAACGGCAGGATACAGTGTGCTTTTGGGCGCAGGCGAGGACGTCGCGATCGGCTCCAGCGGAAACGATTTGCTTGAGGGAGGCGCGGATCAGGATACCCTCACCGGCGGTGATGGTGCAGACATTTTTGTCCTTTCCAGCGGACCGGTAACCATTGAAGATTTCATTACGGATTACAACCTTGCGGAAGGCGATCGAATTGACCTGACTGCAGTTGTGAATGGTATCGACGACATCACGGGAATTGTTGAGTATGATCCGAATACAGGAAACTTGGACGTATCCGGATCAACCGCGTTCAACGTGGAAAACGCTCCGATGTCCATGCCGATCCAGGTCGAGGTCATTTTCGAAGACAGCATGGGGGCTGCACAAACTGCTCTTGTTTAGCGCTCGCGCATCGCTTCCAGCCGGGCTTTGCGCAGCGGCTTCAGAAGATAGTCAAGCACAGTGCGTTCGCCGGTCAGGATATCGACGGAGGCAACCATGCCGGTGCGGATCTCATGAACCTCGCCATTGCGCGCAAGCGAATTCGTTTCGGTCCGAACGATGATCGGGAAATAGGTCTCGCCTGTGGTTTCATCGCGTTCGGCATCGGCGCCGATACGAACAACGTGCCCGTCTAGGGCGCCATAGATTGTGAAGTCAAACGACGTCAGTTTTACGTTTGCGGGAAGGTCCAGCCGGATAAAGGCAATATCTTCTGGTCGAACGCGTGCTTCAACCTCCAATGCGTCATCTGCGGGCACGATGCGCGCGACTTCCTCCCCCGGCGCGATAACAGATCCAAGCGTGTTGACGTTAAGAACCGACACGATCCCTTCCACAGGTGCGCGCAGATTGGTGCGCTGAACAACGTCAGACGCGCGCTTGAGCGTCTCGTTCAACACGCTCAGTTCATTCAGTGTTTCGGATCGCTCTGCATTGATCTCGGCACGGCGGTTCAGGTTCAATTCTTCAACGCGCGCTTGTGCTTCGGCGAGTGCGGTCGTTGCTTGAGCGCGCTGGCTGGTCACCGCGTCGCGCTCTTGCCGCTTTGCAGTACGCTCGCGTTCGATCGGAATAATCTGGGCACGCGGTACAACCCCGGACTCGGTCCGCAACTCGATTTCTTCGTCGAGGAGAACAAGTGTCTCGTCGATGCGCGCCAGTGACGCCGCCAGTTCCTCAATTTCCTGAGACCTTTGTTCGACCTGGGAAACCAGAACCGTGCGCTGAGACAGATCCGCTGCCTGACGGCTGTCGAACAAGGCCAGTTCGCGCAGCGCAAGCGGGTCGTCACCCGTCAGGCCAAGGTCCGAGAAATCAGGCGCATCGCGGTCCAACAGCTCCGCTTCAAGTCGAATAGCGCGTGCCAACATGGCGTCACGCCGTGCGGTGATTTCACCCATGGTCGAAGCCGCACCGGTGTCATCAATTCGGATAAGCACCTGACCGGAGGTGACAGCGTCCCCTTCCGATATTAGAATATCGCGAACGATGCCGCCCTCGAGGCTTTCAACGTTGCGCGCGCGGCCCGATGGCACGACGACGCCTTGCGCGCGCGCCATGACTTCAATCGTCGCCCAAGAAGCCCACGCTACGACAGAAACGGCAAAGGCGACCATCAGAGCCAGAAACAACGTGAGGATCCATCCACGGCCCGCTTTTGGAGCATGCGACGGCGTATCGAAGTTCCAATCTGCGCCACTCATTCCTCAGTCCTCGCTGCGCCGTCCTTCAAGCTTTCCAGAACTTCGTCGCGCGGGCCGTGGCTGTGTAGGGTGCCGCCCACCATAACTGCAACCTCGTGGACAAGGCGCATCAGTGCCATGCGATGGGTCGAGACGACCAGAGTCATTGGGTGGCGTGCAAGCGCGCGCTCTACACCGGCTATGAACATTGCTTCGGACTGCATGTCCATTGCCGATGTGGGCTCGTCGAGGATCAAAACCTTGGGTCTTGGCAAAAGTGCGCGTGCCAAGGCCACCATCTGCCGTTGTCCGCCGGACAGGTTACGCCCGCGTTCGGCGATCTGCATGCCAAATCCATCGGGGTGTCCTGCGGCGATCCGGTCCACGCCTGCATCGCGTGCGGCGCGTAGAATGTCTTCGTCTCGCGCACCGGGCACACCGAAGGCTATGTTTTCAGCCAGTGTTCCAGTGAACAACACCGCCTCCTGCGGGACGAGTTGCACCATTCGGCGCAAGCTTTCCGGAGCGATCTGGCGGACGTTCAGCCCATCCAATAGCACCAGACCTTCGCTTGTGGGCCAAAGCCCCGCCATGACCCGGGTCAGGGTGGTTTTGCCCGCGCCTATGGCGCCTATTATGCCGAGCCGACCTTCCGGCGGTAGGTCGAGTGAAATCGACTTGATAGCTGGGACTTGTGCGCCGGGGTAGTTCAGCGAGACATCGCTCAGTTTGATTGCGCCGTGCCGGCCTGTCGCGTTCAGCTCGCGCCCATGCGCCGAGGCATCAGATCGCTGTGACATAAGCCGGTTGACCGAAGCGAGCGTGGAGAGGGCAAAGCTGCCACGCACAAACAAACCCGCGACCGCAGCCGTAGGAGCAAGGGCACGACCGGACAGGATCATTGCGGCAATAACCGCACCCATGGTGATCTGTCCTTCTAGCGCCAGATACACGCCGATGATGACGACGCCAATGGACGACGCTTGAGTGGCAAATGCGCTGAATGTGGTTGCAAAAGTTGCGAGGCGCCGACTTTTCGACTGGGCAACAGCGGCTTCCCCACTTTGCTGTTCCCAGCGTGTTTGCATGCGCCCATGGCCTGCCACAGCTTTTAAGGTTTCGATCTCTGCAACCGATTCCGCGGCAACAAGAGACTTTGCACCACCCGTTGCACGGTTGCGTTCGGAGGCCCCGCGCAATGGTCTCAGAACCAAGAGCCCCATGATCAAAACAAGCGAAAGCGCCAGAGCAGGTGGGTAGGCAAGCGGGCCACCGATCAAATAGATCAGGCCTATGAACACGAAAGCAAAAACAAGGTCGATCATGCTCGACAGTGTCTGAGATGAAAAAAACTCAGCCACCTGCTCGTAATCCTTAAGGGTGTTGATCAGGCTGCCCGATGGCGGCACATCGCTTTCCAGTCCCAGGTTCGAAACATGTCTGAAAACTGATGCCGAAGCGGCTGCGTCGACCTTGCGCCCGACCCGGTCGATAATGGTCGAGCGCAGCAGCTTTAGCCCTGCATCAAACACCAGCGCAATCGCAACACCGGTCACCAAAGACCAGAGCGTTGTGATGGCCGCATTCGGAAAAACCCGGTCGTAAACGTTCATTGTGAAGAGCGGCACGGCAAGCGCCAGAAAGTTTATCAACACCGAAGCAAGCGCGACTTGAGTGTATTCGGGCCAGTACTGTCGTAAAGCACCCCACAACCAATGCCGCTTGGTATCATCATGCGCAGAGGCGGGCCCTGAAACGATGTCTGGAGCTGTCTGCAACAAGATGGCATAACCAGAATAGGCTTTGATCAGTGCGTCCGACCCGATCGGCAAAGGGTCAGACGCTTGGCTCGGGCGCAGGATTTTGTGATGGTCTGGGGATGCGTTTTCCAAAAGGACGCATGCGTCTTTGCCGTTGAGCAGCAAGACTGCCGGCAATTCCGCGGAGGTAATGTCTTCAAAACGCCGGCGCACCAATTGCGCTCTGAGGCCTTGCCGCTCAACGGCTGCGACCGCTAGACTGGGTGTTAGTCGCCCGTCCGGAGGCAACGCCATTCCGCCCGTCAGAACCTCAGGCGCGATATCCTTTCCCGCCATTCTGATTGCTTCCGACAGGCTGCTGGCCAGCGGGTCGACCGGAGTTCCTGCCAAATCCCACTCGCGCAGCGGCGTAGATCGTATTGCCGGTTTGGCGGTCGTCTCACTGCGCGCTGTCACCCGCGCGACGCGGGAACGGTTTGGCTTTTCGGGTTTGGAGATGGTTAGCCTCCCATCCGCTGCTAGTCTTCCTGCACGCTTTTGCGCCAGTCGCTGAATCCTCGCGCGTCGCCGCGCCCACTAATCGGACCCGCGTCAACGTCGGGCGCCCCTTCAGCGCCGGCGGCATAGACCGTGCTGTCTTCGGGTGCCTCGATCCCCAAAGACGGCAGCAAAACGCCAGCGGCGGCCAGCAACCGGTATTTCACGAAGACTTCGACCGACCGCGCGTTTTCAAGGTTCACTTCTGCTTCAAAGAGCGCGTTTTGCGTATTCAGAACGTCCAAAAGCGAACGGCTGCCCACGTCGAATTCCTGCGTATATGACTGCAACAACGCGCGCGACAGGTCCGCCTGCCGGCCCAGAATATTTGCGCGCCGCGTTGCAGACTGAAGAGTAGACCACGACTGTCTTACCTCTCTTTCGACCAGGCGGGTTTGCTGCAGAAGCCGCGCGCGCTGTTCTCCCACGCGGCGAACCTGCTCTTCGCGCTCACCTCTTTTGCGATTGCCCTGAAATTCGTAACGCAGAACCAATCCAACCCGGGCATCACGCACTTCGCCTTCAAACCCGCGCACGTCTTCGCCGTATCGCGTCTCGGCTTCCAAATCCAGGGTCGGGAAGCGATTTGCGGCGGCTTGCCGCGACAGCGCTTCGGCTGCGCCAACATCTGAACGGAAAAACTGGATCGTTGGGTTTTCGCGATAGGCCGTCGACAGTGTCTGATCTAGAGACGCGGGCAAGCGACCACCAAGATCCGGCACAAGGCCGAGGTTTTCCGCTTCTACGCCGACCGTTTCCAAAAACAGGGTATTGGCATCAATCTCGTTCAATTCGAACTGAACGAGCGTGTCTTCTGCGAGGATCAGACGTTCTTCTGCTTGCTGCAGATCGCCGATGCCAAGAACTCCGTTGTCAAACCCGCTTTGGATCTGACCGAGTACGTTTCGGTGGTAAGACAGATTTTCGCGCGCAAGCTGCGACAGTTTGCGCGTGCGCAAAACGTCTTCGTAGACCCTGACAGCCTCCAGCGACAGAAACTCTGCACGTTCCAGTACGCGGGCGGCAGCAGCGTCTATCCGGTAGGCCTGACGTTCGATCTCTGACCGGGTTGATTTGCCATCGTAAAGACGCTGTGTAATTCGCGCGTTGACTTCATAGCCGTAAATCGTGTCGTCCGCAGCTGTCAGATCAGTCGTTCTCGTCCCGTCGTTATAGCTTGCCTCCGACCGGCCCTCCAATTGAAACCGTGGGGCAAAAAAGCTGCGGGCTTGATCCAGTTCGAATTCGATGGCTTGTTTGTTTGCTTCCGCTGCTTTGATTTCCGGGTTTGTTTCCAACACAAACAGAATGGCATCTTCCACCGTCAGCGCAAACGCGCCGAACGGTAAAATAGATGCCGTCAGAGTCGCGATAGCGAGATGGCGATATCCCGTTAAGATTTTGATTGGAAAGGGCATTACATCTTACTCACAACGCATTCGGCAGCTTTTGTTATTTTGGCTTTCATCAAATCGACTTTGTCAGCAAATGTACAGACGCTGATCCGCATTTGTTGCGTAATCTGATTGAAACATGTTGAGTTGTGGCTCGGTGCGGAACTGTGCAAAATAAAGCCAAACTCAAACATGAAAGCCGGGTGGACTGATTTATGATGAAGTGGGTATACGCAATGCTGGTGATGCTTTTGCCCCTCACAGCGCAGGCACAAGAACTTGGGACGGTGAATTTCGCTTTCGACTCCGCCGAGCTCGACGACGAGGCAAGAGCTAAGATATCTGAAATTTCAGATCAGTTGAAAAGCAACCCGTCTTACAAACCCACTGTAGTTATTGGATTTACCGACGCCGTCGGCAGCAATCCGTACAATGACGAACTAGGCTTGCGCCGTGCACGTGCCGTCTCCGACGCCTTGGTCGCCGCGGGTGTTCAAGTTGACGGGATCGGCGATGTGGAAAGCCGCGGCAAACGCCAGCTTCTTGTTAGCGTGGCAGGACCTGAACGTCAGAACCGCCGCGTCACAGTATCGCTGGGGGATATTCTGGGGGCGTGTCGCAGCTATCGCGAGATTCCGCTTACGACTGCGTCAGTTGGCGAAGAATTGCAGACGGATATTGAGGCACGCTTGTCCGAAGCGCGCAGGTTTTACAATCAGTTGGCGACCTCTGCTCGCAACGGTGCGGCATTCCAAATGGCAGGCGCTGCAGAAGAGGACTGCAAAATTGCCGCCGGTTACGAAACCTCGGCGCTTCGAAAGGTCGAGTACTCGCAGAAGTGCTTTTGTAGCTCGGCGCGGATGCGGGTCGCAATGCAGTAAACACAGGTCAGTCTCGGTTCGGAAATTCCGGCATCTTTTTATGATTTTTTCAGCGGCTTCCAAATTGATCACCCGCTTGTCTGACGGAGACAAGACAAAGGGAATCGATAGCGAGAACCTTCTGAAAAAGTCCCTTGGATTGTCTACCGCAGGAATACCCATCGGTCGCGAGGATGAACCTGTGGGATACGTGCGCTGGAAAGCGCAGGACAACGATGCCGTGCACGCAGGATCGCTGGCCAAGACGGACAGCGAGCGCTTGGAATGGCGCGAATATGTCTGGGGCGGTCCCACTTCGATCGATGAGTGCGATTGGGGGCAGGTGCGATGGCGGTTCTACAGCAATGGGCTTGTGTGTTTCGATGCGCAGATGAGCAACACGAGCGGCAAACTTGACTTTGGTGACATCCAGGGCCACAGGATCGAGTTGCGCGAGGAAAACGGACTGTTGCTTGGCGTTTGGATTGCGGGATTCTTCGTGCGCCGGTCCTTGCCTTTGCGCGGCTTTGCGGCTTCGTTTGTTGACGAGCATGCACCGTTAAGGTTGCATTTTTCCGAGATCAAAGATGTTCATAAGGGCGCGTGGATTTGTCTGTAGCCGCGTAAGGCCAGAGGTAATCGCGACCTGCGCTGGACACAAAATTGTGGCGGTACTGCGCCTGCATTTTAAACAATCGATTGAAACTCTTTGCATTTTTGAGTGGTTTCGAGCCGGGAAACTCTGAGATATCCTGTAAAGTAATGGCACGCAGCAATAGCGACGCAGGGACACCAGCATGAAGTACCGAAAAAGCATTCGGTTTTTGTTGAACGATCAGGCCGTGCACATGGATGATGTAGCGGCGTCTCAAACGCTGCTGGACTATCTGCGCCTGAACGCCCGGCTTACAGGAACCAAGGAAGGTTGCGCGGAGGGGGACTGCGGCGCGTGCACGGTGCTTGTGGGGCGTTTGGGCAATGAAGGCATGAATTATCAACCGGTCAATGCCTGCATTCGCTTTCTGGCCTCCGTTGACGGCTGCCATGTCGTCACCGTTGAGCATCTTTCCTCAGCAGGTGAGGCGTTGCATCCGGTTCAGCAAGCGATGGTCGATTTTCATGCGAGTCAGTGCGGATTTTGCACGCCGGGCATTGTCATGGCACTTTATGCGCTTTGGATGACATGCCGATCACCAACAGTGGCAGACATCGAAAAGGCGCTTCAGGGTAACCTGTGTCGATGCACGGGCTATGAACCTATCATCAAAGCGGCAGAGGCTATGGGACGTTATGAAATGCAGCGTCCAGATCCGCTGCATCAGTCGCGCGAGCGCGTGCTACGGCAATTGCAGGAATGGCAAGACGGAACGCGCGTCGTCGCAGGTCCCGATGATGATCTGGCCATTTTGCCATCCAGCCTGAACGACTTCGCTGCATGTCTGGTTGAAAATCCGGAGGCAACGGTGATTGCCGGCGCGACAGATGTAGGCCTTTGGGTCACCAAGTTCCTGCGCCCCATCAGCCCGGCCATTTTCACTGATCACCTGACCGAATTACGTCATATAGCAGTGGACTCTGATTGCCTTTCGCTCGGTGCCGGCGTCAGCTATTCGGATTGCGAAAGCCAGCTGGCGGCACACTACCCCCACTTGACTGAGTACTGGGACCGTATCGCGGGCTGGCAGGTGCGCAACATGGGTACGATCGGAGGGAATATTGCAAACGGATCGCCTATCGGTGACACGCCACCCGTTCTGATCGCTCTTGGTGCGTCACTGGTATTGCGTCGTGGTGAATCGCGCCGCGAACTGCCGCTCGACAGATTTTTCGTTGATTATGGCAAACAAGATCTCCGCAAAGATGAATTCGTTGAGAGCATTCGCATTCCTCTCAGTGGCACCGGCCAACGAAATGCAGCCTATAAAATCTCGAAACGAAGAGATGAAGATATTACGGCGGTTGCGATGGGCATTAGCGTGACGGTGCAAGACGACCTGATCACAAGTTGCAGGATAGCGCTTGGTGGTATGGCCGCGACACCCAAACGCGCGACATCCTGCGAAGACGCGCTCACCGGTGCTGCATGGTCGGAGGCGAGTTTTGAAAAAGCGGCGGATGTTTTGCGTCATGATTTCACTCCGGTCACAGATTGGCGCGCTTCCTCAGAGTATCGTATGCTTGGCGCACAAAACCTGTTGCGCCGCTTTTTTCTGGAGCAGGACGCTAGTACGCAGGGTTTTGTTCGCTTGAACGAGGTACGCGCACTTAGGGCTGCGGAATGAAAGATGAACGCGCAATATCAGGGGCCGTCAACGCGGACCGCGTGCACGACAGCGCTGTCAAACATGTAACTGGGCGCGCCGCATACACGGATGACATAACTCCGCCCGAAGGCACTTTGCATGCCTATCTCGGTGTGTCCGATGTCGCGCATGCCAACTTAAATTCGATCGACCTGACGGCAGTTCTGGGTGCGCCAGGCGTCATCGGCGTTCTGACCGCCGGGGATATCCCCGGCGTCAATGACATCAGTCCGACCGGGCAAAACGATGAGCCTGTCTTTCCGACGGGCCGGATCGAGTACCACGGACAACCGCTGTTCGCTGTTGTTGCTGAAACACGCGATCAGGCGCGCCGGGCCGCCGAACGCGCCGAAGTTTCCTACGAAACCCTGCCACATGCTTTGGATCCGCTCACGGCGCAGCAAGCCGGTTACCCGATGGTCACAGCGCCTTTGACGTTGCAGCGCGGTGCACCCGATGAATCGCTATCGGCGGCGACCAATCGGATCGCAGGACAAATGAACATCGGCGGTCAGGACCACATGTATCTGGAAGGACAGATAGCTTTCGCAATTCCGGGAGAAGACGACGAAGTTGTCGTGCACTGCTCGACCCAGCACCCCTCAGAAGCGCAGCATATGGTCGCCCATGTTTTGGGGGTGCCGTCAAACGCTGTAACCGTAAATGTGCGCCGCATGGGCGGAGGGTTTGGCGGCAAGGAAAGTCAGATGAACCTTTTCGCGGTTGTGGCGTCCCTTGCGGCCAAACGGTGGAATCGACCGGTTAAAATCCGTCCCGACCGTGATCAGGACATGACGGCGACGGGCAAGCGGCACGACATGCTGGCCGACTATGACGTCGCATTCGACGACAGCGGTCGGATTGAGGCTGTCGAGGCTGTTCTGGCCGCGCGCTGCGGGTTTTCGGCCGATCTTTCTGGTCCGGTCACCGATCGCGCACTGTTTCACGCGGATAACGCCTATTTCTATCCGAACGTGCGCTTGCAAAGCCGGCCGATGAAGACCAACACGGTATCAAATACGGCCTTCCGCGGGTTTGGCGGGCCGCAGGGGCTGTTAGTGGCTGAACGCATTATCGAAGAAATTGCGTATGCCACCGGCCAAGACCCTCTGGACGTGCGCAAGGCCAATTTTTATGGCGGTTCGGGGCGCGATGTAACACCTTACCATCAGACGGTGGATGACAACATACTGGACCGTCTTGTCGGAGAACTTGAGGAGACTTCGGATTACCGCAGCCGCCGGGCCGATATTCGGGTTTTTAACGCGGAATCTCGCGTGCTGAAAAAAGGCATTGCGCTGACACCCGTGAAATTCGGAATCTCCTTTACTGCCACGTGGTACAATCAGGCAGGCGCACTTGTGCATGTTTACAACGATGGCTCGATTCACCTGAATCATGGCGGAACGGAAATGGGTCAGGGCCTGAACACCAAGGTGGCACAGGTCGTCGCAGAGGCCTTCCAGGTGGATTTTGAGCGGATCAAGATCACCAAAACCACGACCGAGAAAGTGCCCAACACATCCGCAACTGCGGCTTCCTCCGGGTCGGATCTGAATGCAATGGCCGCGCTTGATGCTGTCGATCAGATCAAGGCGCGTCTGGTGTGTTTTGCGACGGGAAAATGGGGTGTGCCGGAGTCGGAGGTGTCCTTTGACGAAAACGCCGTTCACGTTGGCATCGAAACCTTTAGCTTCAACGAGTTTATCAAACTGGCCTACATGGCTCGGGTGCAGTTGTCTGCGGCCGGCTTTTACAAGACACCCAAAATACACTGGGACAGAGCCAAAGGGCAGGGGCGCCCGTTTTTCTATTTCGCCTATGGTGCCGCCTGCTCGGAAGTGACAATAGACACGCTCACTGGAGAGTACCACGTGGACCGCGCAGATATCCTGCATGATGTCGGGCGTTCTCTGAACCCTGCCCTGGACCGAGGACAGGTGGAGGGTGCATTTGTTCAGGGCATGGGGTGGCTGACAACCGAAGAACTGTGGTGGGACGAGCAGGGCCGCCTGCGCACGCACGCGCCCTCGACATACAAGATACCATTAGCGTCGGATCGCCCGCGCATTTTTAACGTCGCGCTTGCAGAGTGGTCGGAGAACCGCGAGCGCACAATCAAGCGATCCAAAGCGGTGGGTGAGCCGCCTTTCATGCTGGCGACGTCCGTATTTGAGGCCTTGTCGATGGCCGTCGCATCCGTTGCGGATTACAAGGTGTGTCCGCGTCTTGAGGCGCCGGCCACACCGGAACGGGTTCTGATGGCCGTTTCGCGGCTGCGCCAGGGGACGAAATGATATGGTGCGAGCGTCTCTGGAATCATTCCTTGATACAGCGCCGCAGGTTGTGGAGATCGCAGTAGAGGCAGTCACAGGGTCTGCGCCACGGGACACAAGTACGACCATGTTTGTTACAGAAAACAGTACGTGGGGGACCATAGGGGGCGGTCGCCTTGAGCATCAGGCGATACAGCATGCGCAGGCGATGATGACCGGCAACAAAGCTGCAGATCATATGGAGCTCTCTCTCGGGCCTGAGATCGGCCAGTGTTGTGGTGGTCGCGTGTGGCTCGCATTCCGCGTCTTGAGCGTGTCAGACCGCCTTCAAGTTCTGGCACAGCGCGAGGGAGAACAGGCAAAACGTCCATTCGCCTATGTGTTCGGTTCAGGTCACGTCGGGCGGGCTCTTGCCCGACAATTGCAACATTTGCCATTGGTGTGTGTTCTGGTGGACAGCCGGGCCGATCAGTTGGAGTTGTGCGACGCCAACGTCGAAAAACGCCTGACGGCTTTTCCGGAAGCCGACATAAAATCTGCGCCGCACGGGGCCGCTTTCATAGTCATGACCCATGACCATGGCCTCGATTACCTTCTGGCATCCGAAGCGCTACGCAGAGGCGACGCGGCCTATGTCGGTATGATTGGGTCGAAAACCAAACGCGCAAAATTCAGAAACTGGGCAAAAAAAGACATGCCCATCGAGATAACTGACCCGTTGATCTGCCCGATTGGCGCGTCGGGTCTTGGGGACAAACGACCATCGGTGATTGCTGCATGCGTTGCCGCAGAGGTTGTGGCGGTTTTTACCGGGGGCGCAAATCTCAGCGGTGAAATACGAAACGACATAGCAAGCCTCAGGCGCCCCGCATAGAAACCGTCCGATTTTCAACGGCAACCGAAAAGTGCTGTTTTGCAAATGAGACTGGTCGCCGGGCGTTTGGTTAGAGACATTCCATTAGTCAATCAGATGCAGCGGTATAGAATTATGAAACCCGGCTACTATTCACCCAAAGGTGGTCATCCCGACCAGACCCAGCTCTTGAGCGGACGCGCCGTTTTCACGGAAAGCTACGCCGTTTTGCCCAAAGGCACGATGCAGGATATCGTCACCAGCGCTTTGCCATTCTGGGAAGGTACACGGCTCTGGGTGCTTGCGCGCCCCCTCACTGGCTTTGCTGAGAGCTTTTCCCATTACCTTATGGAGGTCGCGCCCGATGGCGGCGCATCGCATCCGGAAACCGATACTGATGCGGAGGCCGTGCTGTTTTTCGTAGAAGGAAAGGCGCGGCTCACACTGAACGGCACAAACCATGAATTGAGATCGGGCGGGTATGTCTACCTGCCTGCAGGGTCTGACTGGCAGCTGCGCAATGTCGGCAGCACTGCGCTGCGCTTTCACTGGATACGCAAAGCCTATGTCACCGTTACAGGTCTGCCGGCACCCGAGACAATTATCACAAGCGATCAGAGTGTCGCGCCTGTCCCGATGCCAGGGACGGATGGTGCATGGGCTACATCGCGCTTCGTTGATCCTGCAGACCTGCGTTACGATATGCACGTTAATATCGTCACTTTCGAACCGGGAGGTGTCATCCCCTTTCTCGAAACCCACGTCATGGAGCACGGTTTGTATGTTCTTGAAGGCAAGGCGGTTTATCGCCTGAACACAGATTGGGTCGAGGTTGAGGCCGGCGATTACATATGGCTGCGCGCTTTTTGCCCGCAAGCCTGTTACGCGGGTGGGCCAGGTCGCTTTCGGTATTTGCTTTACAAGGATGTCAACCGGCATATGCCACTGCGTTTGCCGGGCGCATTAGGTAAAAGCTAGAACGCTCTAGTCAGTTTCGCCCGTGGGGCTCTTCATTGCATGCACTGTCACTGGTTTTTCGAACCAGTGCTCTTGCAAGTTCTGTCCGGCACCAATGCGGTCGATCACCGCAAACAGTCCCGGTGGATGCAAAGGCGCAAGCACGCCATGCCACGTATTTGCATGGTAATTCACGCCCTGTCCCGGCGCGGTAAAGAATGCTCTGATCTCCTCCGGCACGCCGCCATTGTCCTTTGCCACAACAACCAGAAAAGGATTACGGTGCATCGGGATGAAAGCCTGACTGCCGAGTGGATGCCGCTCAAGCATGTCCAGTGCCAGTGGCAATGTTCTTGGCTGCGCATGAAACAGGCTGATGCCAAGCCGCCCGTCGCCTGCGTCCAGTCGGGCCCGATCGTGAAATCGCTCGCACAGACCCTGATTTATGATCTTGTCAGGCGCGCCCGTCGCATGCAGAACGTCGCCAAACGGTGCGAAAGCATCTGCGGAAAGTGGTTCTAGGTAAACGGGTATCATTAACTTGGCATCTTGTCTTGCAAGCGCAACTCGGCGATGCGCTCGACCTGAATGCAAGCCTCTACGAATTCGTCCGCTTCACTGTTCGTCAATCGGCGTCGGAACGCTTCGAGAATGGATGTTTTGGTGTGGTCCCGCACGGCGATGATGAAGGGAAAACCGAAAGTCTTTGTATAAGCGACGTTCAATGCCGAAAACTCTTCACGTTCAGCATCCGTAAGCGCGTCGAGGCCGGCGGACGCCTGTTCTGCCGTGGACTCTTCAGTCAGACGCCTGGCTTTGGTGAGCTTGCCAGCCAGGTCCGGATGTGCCTTCAGCACGTTCAGGCGTTTTTCCTGTGGCGCCTTACGAAAAACGCGCGCCATCGCCATGTGAATGCCGCTTGCCGTATTGTCGGTAGGACCCAAGTTACAACGGTGAGCATGTTCGGCAATCCAACGGCTGTGTTCGAAGATACTGCCAAAGGTTCTGACAAATTCATCGCGGTCCATTTGGGACGGTTGAATTTCCGAATTTGGCGGATGCTGCTTGGCCCAATGCTCTGCAATCTGCTGACGGGTAGCGAACCAGACACCCGAATGTGACTGAAAGTGCGCCAGAGCACGGGCAAAGGCTGCAGCGCGCCCCGGTCGTCCGGCAAGTCGGCAGTGCAGGCCGATTGACATCATTTTCGGATGGCCCGCCTCACCTTCGGCGTAAAGCACGTCGAACGTATCTCGCAGGTATTGCTCAAAGGGGTCGCCGTGGCTGAACCCGGCTTGAATGGCGAAGCGCATGTCGTTGCAATCAAGCGTATAGGGCACGATTAGCTGATCGCGGTCCGCAAATCGCGACCAGTAGGGGAGATCGTCCGCATAACTGTCCGCGACATAGTCAAACTGACAACTCTCGGCCGCAAGCCTGACGGTGTTTTCGGAGCACCGACCCGTATACCAACCGCGCGGTGGAGCGCCAACAACCTCGGAGTGAAGACGGATTGCCTCAGCCATCTGAGCCCGTTCCTCTGGCTCGCTCATGTCTTTGTGTTCAATCCATTTCAGGCCGTGGCTGGCTATTTCCCAACCACAGCTTTTCATGGCGGCCACCTGTTCGGGGGCGCGTGCCAGTGCAGTTGCAACACCGTATACCGTTACAGGGTGGTCTTTGAGCATGCGCCACAACCTCCAGAAACCGGCGCGTGCCCCGTATTCATAGATCGTTTCCATGTTCCAGTGGCGTTGTCCGGGCCAGGGTTGCGCACCGGTGATTTCAGACAGAAAAGCTTCTGACGCGGTGTCTCCGTGCAAGATATTGTTTTCGCCGCCTTCTTCGTAATT
Organism: Pseudomonadota bacterium; assembly: GCA_039191495.1. Taxonomy (GTDB): domain Bacteria; phylum Pseudomonadota; class Alphaproteobacteria; order Rhodobacterales; family Rhodobacteraceae; genus Roseobacter. The sequence goes on from JBCCXN010000011.1 coordinate 28,908, forward strand.
CAAGACGATTTGTACAGCGATCTTCGCTCCGTCAGGCCAATGTGGATGGGGCGGGCTTTCGCCGTATCCTGTCATATCCCGTGGGTAAGGTATCACGCGCGCAGTCCTCTGAGGTTTTCCTACCTGTATTCCAACACTTGCGCGCGTGTCTCGTAAAACTTTTTGTCGCGTGCGGTTTGACAGTTCACTTTGCGACGGGCGATCAGAATTGCTTATAAACAAAATCAGAAAATAGCAGGAGGCGGCTATGAGCGGCTATCTGACGACACATGTTCTGGATACGGCGCGCGGGTGCCCTGCGTCCGGCCTTGTCATCGATCTTTACCGCTTGGATGGCGACAAAAGAACGCATCTCAAATCGCTGGCCACGAATGATGATGGGCGAACGGACGCGCAAATTTTGCCCGCTGATCAGTTTGAAACGGGTGTTTACGAACTCGTTTTTCACGCCGGATCGTATTTGGACGAGACAGGAGTTGATCCAGAAACGCCGCGCTTTTTGGATATTATCCCGATCCGTTTCGGCATGTCGGAAGGCGCGCACTATCATGTACCGCTCCTTTTATCGCCGTTCGGGTATTCGACTTACAGAGGCAGTTGAGCGTTCGCATTATTCTCCCGAACAGCAAGCGCGATGCGGTCCGAAATGAAATCCATGAACAATCGCGCCTTTGGGTCCTGACGTCTGCGATGCGAAAAAAGGCAACCCAGCTGGATGGAGTCAGGGGGTGTCTCGCACGCGACAGGCACCAAGCGCCCTTCGGATATATGTGCGCGCACTTCAAACACCGGTTTCAGCGCAATGCCTCGCCCGGCCAAGGCCCAGTCTGTCAGCACGTCGCCATCGTCGCATTCATGGCGACCCGTTACAGGGTACTTTTTGGGCCCGTCTGGGGTCACCAAACGCCATTGAAACTCGGTTGCACCTGGAAAGCGAAGGTTCAGACACTCATGTTTCTCTGCGATGAGGGCGTCACCCGACGCGGGTAGGCCGCGTTTGGCGACATAGCTCGGGGCAGCACAGAGCACACGTTTGACGTCTGCGATCTTGCGAAGACGCAATGCACTGTCGCCCGGCTTGCCCAAAAAGAAGGCCAGATCAAGCCCCTCAGTCGTCAAATCCACAGTCCGATCCGTGAGCCGTAGCCGCAAACTGACATGGGGGTAAATGTCCAGAAACTCAGTTATCAGCGGTGCAATGATACGTCTTCCAAGGCCCAAGGGTGCAGCCACTGTGAGCGCGCCGCGCGGGTTTTCAGTAATATCCACCACTTGCGCTTCCGCGGCCTCGACGGTTTCCATTATTTCGCACGCCCCACGGTAAAATGCCTTGCCTTGCTCGGTTGGCGTCAGGCTGCGTGTTGTCCGTTGAAACAGGCGGACGCTGAGGTGTTCCTCAAGTTGTGAAATGCGTGCAGAGGTTACAGCAGGCGAAATGCGTAAATCGCGCCCCGCAGCGGACATATTGCCCAATTCATAGACACGCACAAAGGTCCGGATGTTGTCGAGGTAGGACATTGTTTTGATATTTTTGATGCTGTTTGGTTATCTGTAGCAATAGCAGAAGAATAGTTGAGCGACTAGGCTGACGCCGAGAATTACGACCGGAGGCTGTTATGTACGATCTGGCCATTTTCTGGGATTGGATCGCCTTTTCCGTGCGCTGGTTGCATGTCATCACCGCAATGGCGTGGATTGGTGCGTCGTTTTACTTCATAGCGCTTGATCTGGGATTGCGCAAAGGGCCGAACATGCCGGCTGGTTCTTTTGGGGAAGAGTGGGAGGTCCACGGCGGTGGGTTTTATCACACAACCAAGTATCTGGTGGCACCGGAGCATTTGCCCGAACACCTGACTTGGCACAAGTGGCAAAGCTATATCACATGGGTTTCTGGCGCTGCGTTGCTTATGATCGTCTATTGGGTCGGTGGTGAGCTTTATCTGCTGGACCCGACCAAGGTCGACTTGTCGCTTTCGCAGGGCATAATGATTTCCGGTGGATCTTTGACCATAGGATGGCTGCTTTACGATGCCCTTTGCCGTTCAAAGCTTGGCGAGAACCCCACGCTGCTCATGCTTTTGTTGTTCGTGATCCTGGTTGTCATGTCATGGGGTTACAATCAGGTTTTCACGGGCCGGGCGGCGCTTTTGCACCTTGGAGCGTTTACCGCGACCATCATGACCGCGAATGTCTTCTTCATAATCATGCCCAACCAACGCATCGTCGTGGCCGATCTGAAAGCGGGACAAGTGCCGGACGCAAAATACGGTAAAATCGCAAAGCTGCGATCGACCCACAACAACTACCTGACGCTCCCGGTCGTGTTTCTGATGCTCAGCAATCACTACCCGTTGTCTTTCGGTACCGAGTATGCATGGATCATTGCCAGTCTTATCTTTCTGACCGGCGTGACGATCCGGCATTACTTCAACACCCTACACGCAACAGGCGCGGGTCCGCATTGGACCTGGGGCGCTACCGTGTTGTTGATGATGATCATCGCGTGGCTCTCGACTGCGCCCGGACATGCGTCTTTTGAGGAGGCCGAGACCCAGAAGCTCACGTCTCAAGAGATGCGATTTGTAAAAGCCGCCGGCTTTGAGGAAGCCTTTGATGTCGTGCTTGGAAACTGTTCTATGTGTCATGCCCGTGAACCGGTGTGGGCAAACATGCTATGGGCACCAAAGGGGGTTTTCCTGGAAACGGAAGCAGATGTCGCGCGCCATGCCGGGCAGATATACCTGCAGGCCGGCATCAGCCATGCAATGCCGCCACCAAACGCGGTTACGATGAGCCCGGGTGACCGCGCCGCGCTTGTATCATGGGTTCAAGAAGTCCGCTCGCAATAATGCGCCCAAGAAAGCCCCGGCACGGCATTGCCGGTGCCTGTGTTTATAGCCTTGCAGTCAAGCAGGCTGCGGATGCCGATCTCTTTGAACGCGCTGAACCCATATGACTGCCGCGTTTGTCTTGCAATGAACGGTGAAACCTTCTTTGGTTTTGGTCTTGTGGAAGACTAGTTCGATGGTTTTCTTCGGATCGTCTTTCTCGATGCTCTGAACGGCGGTTCAGAGCGTGTCATCAACTTTCTTAGAGCATTTAAAGCCAAGCCGAAGCTCCTTTGTCTGATGTTTGGCACGCCGAGCAAACGGGTCTTCGACATCGCCCGCAGTTTTCACTTGATAAAGCCCGGCACTTTGGCCGGGATTCCAGCAAAGATGAGTGCCACACCGCCGCTGGAAGCCGCGATGATCGCGAACGCGATTTCTTCAGCGCTCGGTGTGTTCGCAGCAACCGGAAAGGATTCAATTCGATGAGAGGTCATAGCGCCCTTCTGAGTGGCATGAAGCGGAGTGGCGCGATCCTTGCAGATAAACGATGGTGGAGTAAGCAGCACGCATTACAGCCCCGCAAAGAAAACGTAACGAAACGATACAAGTCGCGCGGAGATCAACCGGCATTCTGCCGAAAACTTTTGGGTTTCAGGCGGGGTCTTTTGCGGGTTCTGCGCTTTCCCAATCGTTGCCCATAGCGACAATACAGGACGTGCCATTGGGGTAGCTTTGAACCAGTGCCCATTCACTGGTGCGCGGTTCAACCCACACCTCTACGACCGCGTCCGGCCCGCGCATGCCCTGACCCCTCTTGATAGCGCCATGTACCTGGACCAGACGCTCATAAAGCCTGTCACGATCATCACAAATTACATCCTGCAAGCCCGTTGCGGCGCCCTGTTGCGCGCCGAACACCAAAGCAAAAATTACCACTGCTCGTTTTATCATCATCTAACAAGATTATCATCCGCACGTTAAAAATGTAACAGCTTTATGACATCCTGTGAGTAATTTCGTGCGTAAGATTAAACTTTTCCAACTGCTTGTTAATAATAACTATTTCAACAAAATTGCAAAGACCGTTAACAATTAAGTTGTTTCACAGTGCTGAATTGTGAGTGTAGTAAACCTCTTAAAAGTCGCTTGGCCCCGGTGTAACCAAACGAGGGATTGCATGGCATTGCTTGAAGTGCTGACCAAGCAGTTCGGCTCCAAAACTGCGTTGGAAACTCAGGGTTTCCATGTGGAGCGTCCCTATATGTTCGGCGTCATTGGCCGATCTGGAGCGGGCTAGTACACGTTCTTTTACATGGCGATCCGTTTGAGCGATCCGACATAAGGACCCGTTACGTTCAACCAAGAGGACGTGACCAAACCAGTCAGGGCGCAAAAGCGTAGCTGACAGTCCCGCCGTGTCGCGACTTTCCTACGGTTTAACCTGCTACCGCGCGCCGAAGTCGCAACCAATGTCTTGCTCGGCATACTCAAGCGAACTGGGAAGAAGGTTGCAACTCTGATCAGCTGCGCAAAACGGTCGACAATGGTCTCGTTAACGGGATCGACCTGATTGAAATCTGCAAATCCAAAGCGATCCCGAAAGGCGCGATCGTTTTGCGCAAGAAGCGGTCCGCAGGCTTCAAAGCGACGATGAACGCTTTGAAAGATGGCATGCGCGAACGAAACCCAGAACGCTCCTGCAATTTTTCCACGAGCGATAGAGCAGGATTACTGCCAGAAACGCATGACACGCATTTGTCCTTCGCCGAATCGCGCAAAGCCAAGATGGGTGGCGGGTTCGGCCGACGCACAGACCGCAGACCTGTAAAGACAGCCGGCTTTCTTTGTTGGTTGAGGCGGGGCATGACGGACGCAACGGCAGACAATGCGGACGCGGTTCGCTTGGGTACGACAAAAATAAGTTACATGGACCAGGTGCTGCAGCACTGTCTTCAAGGCGTGCTGACGCTCATGATTTTCTTTTTGTTAATTGTATCGGGTTTCAACGTTGGACATTCGCGCCAAGCGCGCAGTTTTCGAGGACGGTTTGCGCCGGATCGGTGACCACCCAAGCGGCGCGATTGTAGAAGAATGGAAAAAGCGCGGTGACCGGCTACGACCGATTGCAACACTATTGCCAACGCCGCGGCTCATCTTGTTCCGTCTTTGCAGTCAACACACGGTGTGTAACGCTTTTTGCGTCGTGTTCCGGTTTTCCTCCCAGTGGCGAACATCGTGTGCGCAGCACTGGAAACTGTTTTTGCGTTCATATTGATCTTTGCTTTGGGAAGTGGCTCGGTTTCCATGATTATAGCCGTCGCCGTCCGCCCTGCTGGCACTTTGGAGAAGAATTTTCGGAAGGTGCCGAAAACGCCGATCTGAAGCACGTTGACTGCTTTGCTTCGACGGGTGCCAACTGGTCTCAACGCGTATGGTTGAGCGTCCTACTGGAATCGGCTTTCAACAAATTCAACTATCCATTTTCAAGGTGACCCGGTCGCCCGCAAACCCGTTCTGCCATATTCGACGGGACGCTCGTCGAGATCGACATTCACGCTCGTTGATCGAAGCAGTGGATCGTCTTCGCGCGGATGCAGATGGAATGCCTGCGAGCCGTCGGCACGTACTGCTGTCAGCCGGAGCGCGCGTGCAACCATCTTCACCTGCCTGTTGCAGTGCCTTTGTGACGCTATTGGTAAGCTTCAAAGCCATCTCAACACCGGGCAACCACTCAACTGGGAATAGAGAGTAGAAAAGTGCGATAGGTTGCCCGTTTGACAGCGAAATACCATTACAGTCGCATACGGTATCGCCCTCCACCAACTGGAGTGCATCGGCTTCGCCCTTTGTGGCAAGCCGGCATTCGGCATGCTGCAGCTTTTTTGAAGCTGGTGCCCGCCCGCTAGCAGGTTTTCGTGCAAACCGGATGCGTCGCCTGATCGGGTAATCTGTCGGGCGTGCCGCAACAAATGCTCCTGAACCGCGCCGGGTGCGGCCCGACCCTTCATCGACGATATAGGACAAGGCGTGGCGAACCGTACGACGGTTTACGCCGAAACGCGCCGCCAAATCAGCTTCCGTCGGCAGCTTGTCTCCCGGCGCGTAGCGTTTGTCGGCAATGTCTTCGCGCTATGCGTTGGCGATAGCGCGCCAGACCGGCGTTTGTTTACCTTTTGATGAGGTTCTGTCACTCAAATTTCACGTTTTTCTGCGGCGCACCGGCCATTAAGCTGATACAATATGTCTAGTTGTACATTGAAATAAGAAGTTATCGACATGCAGGACGCGGCAAACGCACAGAACGAACGACAAGCATGGATGAGTTTGCGTGCAAAATCGCCGGAAGGACGCGGTTGCCTTTTTGGCGACTGCGGCTGCTGATCCGGTGTTCCATCCTCTTCGAACGCCCGAGATCGGTAGCGCCACGGCCCTAGGGCGACCGGCAGGACCGGCTCGCCGTTTAATTTGGGCGAAATGACTGTGACGCGCTGCGCGCTGCGGTTGGATACGGGCGAAGTGAGCCATGCCTATCTTAAAGGACGCCGCAAGGCAGACGCCGAAGCTGCAGCAATCTTTGACGCCCTGATGCAAACGGATTTGGCCGATCACGTGCGCGCAACAGTTCCGAAACCATTGGCCGCAGAACGCGAACCGACCCATGCCAAGCGTGCGCGCAAGGCGGCGTTGACCAAGGTTGATTTAGTTATCGTGACGCGGGGGGAAAACTGATGGTGCCAGGTACGCAATCGTCTTCTGATGCAGAAGGTGGCTTTTCGCAGTCGGCCATCGATGCCGCAAAGGCGTACCGTGTAGTATTTGAGACTATGGCGCGCCCCGGCACGATGTACCGGTTGCATGGTGCAATGCCCCCTGCGCCGATGTCCGCCGTTGCCGGTATTTCGGTTCTGACGCCTTGCGACAGTGAAACGTTGATACACTTACGGGAGCGGTGGACCGTGAGGCGGTCCGCAATTGGATCGCCTTTCTTACCGCTGTACCTTTTGTGACGTGTGACGATTGCGTTTTCGCCATTGAAGGATGGTCTGACGTGTGGCCTCTGTCCGCCGTTTGGCACATCGGAGTATGCTTGTCGTTCCGCCACCTTAATCTTGGAACTACCGGAGCTGGCGCAACAAGGTGCCACTCTCAAAGGACCGGGCATTCGGAAAGAGACGCATTTTTTGTTGTCAGATGTCGCAGCGCCGCAAGCAAACCAGCGGCTTTGCGCGCTGGGGCTCGATTTTCCGATGTGTTGTGGTTACAAGCTTGCCGCTTTACCCAGAAAGACAGAGGTTTCCTGATGTATGTAGCCGTCAAGGGGGGTGAGCCTGCGATAGAGAAATCGCATGCCCGGCTCGCTGAGGAACGTCGCGAAGACGCGTCGATTGCCAAACTTTCAGTGGCCCAGGTCCGAGATCAAATGAGCTTTGCCGTCAACCGGGTAATGGTATAAAGATCTCTCTATGATCCGGATCCTGCCGCGCTAGCAATAAAACAGGTGCGAGGCGCTCTGATCGAAGCTGTTTTGCTGATCAGAGCGTTCGGGAGGACTTTGCCTAGGTTCGGAGCTACCGAACCCGTGTAGACAGGGGATATGGTCTGTCAAAGGCGCATCTCTGCCACTTTCAAAAATATGCCGGGCGGGCAGAGTCTGGGTCCTACATTTAACTACATGCACAGACTGATCGACTTTAAGTTGGCGGCTGATGGTGAAGTACCTGCCGCGCTCGAGCGTGAAGGTGTAGAGGCATCCATTCCGCAAGTAACCGGTTTTCTGAACCGCGAAGGGCTCATCGAAGAAGCCCCGCGCGAAGACGTGACGCCGCCCGATCTAACGCGGCAGCCTATGGAAATGCGGGCTGATCGCGCTCTGCGGTTGCAGGCGCTTATCCGGTCGGATGAGGCGTTCACGCTTGGTCTCGCGCACGCAATGCAACGCGGCTACGCAAGGAAGCACGACTTTGTCGGCGAGCTACGGATCGGAGCCGTCGCCCTTGAAATGGACATTCCGGAGTTTGGTTTGGCTGTTGAAATTGGCGAAATCACATTGACCGAATGTGAAACCGTAAACCAGTTCAAAGGCTCCAAGACCGAGCCGCCACAGTTCACGCGCGGATACGTTCTGGTTTTTGGCCAGAGTAAGCGTAAGGCCATTTCAATGGCGCCGGTCGACCGTGCGTTGCGCTAGGAGGAATTGATGGAGGATTTCGTCGGAGCTCTTGCGCAAGACGCAGAATTCGTTCTCTACCATGCAGACAACATACAAGCGACAGGTTTTCTGGAGCATATCAAGCGGCCTCAGTACGTCGACTTTCAGGCTGAATTGGAGCCGGTTCGCACGCTGCGCCGAGACGCGCGCGCAATGGAGAAAAGAGAGGCTGGAGAATGAAACCTTCAATTGTTGTATTCGATGTTGGCGGAGTACTCGTCGAGTGGAAGCCCGAGCTGGCTTGGTTGGAAGAACTCGGCAGCGTCGCAGCTGTGCAGGACTTTATGGCCAGAGTTGATTTCAAGAACCGAAACGCGCGTGGCGACGGTGGCGCACTCTTTGCCGACATGGCCAGTGAAATAGATGATCCGGAAGATCGCCGCAGGTTGGGCGACTACGTTGCACTCTACACTCGTACAGTTCGTGTTTCGGTACCGGGGACATGGGAAATCGTGGATCGTCTGATTGAACGCGGCGTGCCTCTACACGCCATCACAAACTGGTCCGCAGAAACCTGGCCGGAAGGGCTGAAGGCGCAGCCCAGACTGGGCTACGTCTTTGGCGTCACTGTCGTTTCCGGACAGGAAGGCGTCATGAAGCCCGACGCCCGCATTTTTGAAACACTCTGTGAGCGCGCTGGCGTCGCCGCTGAGGATTGTGTGTTCATAGATGACGGTTTGCACAACGTCGAAGGTGCGCGCGCCGTCGGCATGGACGGCATTCATTTTACTGGAGCACACGATCTGGCAAAGGCTCTCGTTGACAGGGGGCTTTTGTGACCACTTCGGAGCGCCGCGCCGCGCCGTGCCCGTCTCGGGGATCTTCTAGCAAAGGTGTTTGTTCCGCCGCGAAGTCTTTCGCCAACGCTGGAGCTGGCATGAAACAACCGCGCTGGTTCCAGTCGCAAGCGAGTGAGGCCGGATCGTGGCAGAATAAGCCTATAACTTTGCCTATCTTCACGAACAGACAAAACGCATGATCGGACGCGCCTTGTTGAAAGCCCTGGCCGTACCGGGTTATCAGGTGCCCTTTGCAAGCCGGGAAAGCCCATGCCATACGGCTGGGGCACTGGTAGAGTGCATGTCTCGGCTGCAGTTCTGACACCTAAAGACCGTTTCAAGGTGATCGACCAGGGCGCCGTTGATACAACCAATGCCGTGTCGATCAGAAGCTTTTTTAGAAAACGGCCGGTGTTGAAACCACGACAAAAAACGAAGGATAAGACAGTTATTCAGACGCGCCACCGCATGCCGGAAAAAGGGCTGCGGGAATGGCAGGTTTTGGTGTATCAGCGCCCCATTCCAGAGTCGCTGCGGTGTCTGGAGCCGCGCAAGAGCGAGGCGCGAAAGATGCATACTCTGGAAGAGTATGGGCTGATGCATGTGAAACTTCACCAGGATATCACCCGCTATGGGTATATCGCTTCGTCATATGCGAATCCGGTGAGGTCGAGGCCCGCTATGTGATGGATCCGTCGCGTTCCCGAAATTCGACAATCCAAAACGGGCCGACAGCCCGGCGATGAAACTCTTCGGTGCAGGCCGTGAACAACGCATCTACCCATTGCCACCTTAGACCAACGTAATCAGCCTCGATTTCGATGATCATCCTTTCGATCCCTCAAAAGCGGCCCATCTGTGTGGACTTTGTGGTGCTGAGGGGCGCTATCTCGACGAAGTCATAGTCGATGATGCGGGTGGCCGCATGTTCGTCTGCTCTGATGCCGACTGCTGCGAAAGCCGACAAGCGGCAGATCACAAAAGAAAGGATGCAGCGCGATTGCTGGACCTTTGCCGTTGGTACAGGGGGTCTCAAAGAACTACGTCCAACACATCGGATGCGCACAAGTGTCTCTGGACCTTGACGGTGGTGAGGTGATGGGCACTGCTGGCGCACCCGGGTCTGGCAAATCCACGTTGTTAAATTGCCTTTCCGGTTATCTGGTACCGGACAATGGTTCCGTTTTTTTTGAACCCGCTCGTATGGTGTGCGCGATTTAGTGAAAATGTCAAAGCCTGAGCGCCGCGTGCTTGGCCGCACGGATTGAGCCCCTGTTCACCAGCACGCAAGAGACGGCACGCGCCAGCGCTGAAACGCTTCTGGCAAGTCTCAACACTACGGTAACATTATGGTGGTTGCGTCCAACCAATTTTTCTGGTGGCGCACAGCAGCGCGTCAACGTTGCGCGTGGCTGTTCGCGTGCCTATCCCGCTATGCAGCTGGAGGAGCACATGGCAAGTGTAGGTGCCACCAACCGCGAAGTTGCGCTTGAACTAATATTAGAGGCCAAATCGTGCGGTGCTGTGATTGTTGGCATCTTTGACGATGAAGCGGCGCGCGCATAACCTTTTTTATGGCATACTGGCAAAGACGGTTTTTGACGTGATTGACGGGCAAACCTGCCTGGTCAACTTCCCGCGATAATCCCTGTTGCAGGCGAAAGCAGTGTTTCCAGAGCAGACGGTTTTGAACATCGTGGCGAGTTCCGACGTGTTTGCGGCCCGGCTCGCCGCCCGGGAGCGGGAATCCCAAGAAGAAATTGAACTGCGCCTATCGCGTACGGTAATAGCGCTGCCCAAAGGGCTTAAAGTGATCGCGTTACTGAAAAATGGTCTATCAGGGAAACTGTTTCGCGCGCTTGTGCGGCGCTTCAGCCGGTGAGGGCGTAACGGTGGATAAGCTCGAAAAACCCATCTTCACGCTCGCCGACCAAGGCCACTTCGTCCATCACAAATGGTGTCGGAAGATTGGGCAGGCAGGTCTTGGTCAGAACCATCCAGTTTGGAAGGTCCGCTTTGGGCATTCTGCCCGACAGCGTCATGTGAAATCGAAATTCGTCGAGCACGTACGGATACCCCCACTGTTCAAGCAAAGCGTCTTGCCGGTCAGACAAACCTTTCGCCCGGCGCTTTGCCAACTCAACCTCTTTAGCGGGCGCGCGATACCGATCAAGGTCCGTTACGCAGCTCGCAGCGACCCTTGCGATGCCCGTTTCGTCTCCCACAGGTGTCAAGGCGAGAAAACGGCCAAGCGCAGTGACTTGCAATCCCTCACAGCGCGCAGGTGCACAGGCCAGCGCCAGTCGCGCGACAGCGGCTTCCAACATCTTCTGATTGGTGTCGACAGCCAATCGAAAGGGCGGTTTCAACGTTCCGTGGAAGCCGTACTTGCGAGGTGTCATCGTGATGCCTTTTAGACCGTTTACATCCCAGAAATCTGCACGACGACCGGCATTCACATCCCACCCGAGCCAGGCCGCTCCGAAATCGGCCATCGGACCAAGCGGTGGCAAATAGTAGATTGCAAAACGGGCGTAGGGCATGAACTCTCCTTTTCTTGCGAACCCACTGGCAAAGAGCGATGACAGTTCCATGACAGAGGCGGTCTGTCTCGCCAACGCCAATCTTGTTTTGACTGAAACGGTCTTGCGCGGGACGCTTACCATCGAAAATGGGCTCATCACGGAGATTGTCGAAGGCGAGCATTTGCTTCTCGGAGCAATTGACTGCCAGTCGGATTATGTTGTTCCGGGACGTGTCGAATTGCGTACCGACAACCTTGAGCGCCATATAAAGCCGCGTCCCGATGTAAACTGACCCCATGCCATCGCCATTCTGGTACATGACAGCGAATTGGCCTTAACCGGCATTACGACCGTTTTTGATGCAATGAGAGTCGGCTCTGTGCACGACAGTAAAGCGCGTCACAAAGCCTACGCACTGGGCCTTGAGGATGAGCTTTTGGTACTGCGATCTGCCGGTTTTTTGCGTATCAGCCGTTTCCTTCACTTGCGTTTGGAGGTTCGCTCCGAAACCTTTTTGGACGAAATGGCAAGGTTCGGGCTTCAAGACCGCATGGGCATCGTCAGTCTGATGGATCACACGCCCGGCCAGCGTCAATTCCGTGACCTTGTCAAGCTCAAGACTTATGTCGCAAAAACGCGCTGAATCTCTAATGGAGATTTTGTGCATAGCTGCGGCGCGTTTAGGGCAAGAAACATGAGGCAAGCGCAGTGATCGAAGCGCGCCGCTATTGCAAAACGCTGGCCAGCCATGATGATACAACTCACGAGCAAGTTGCTGTTTCGCGTGCAAATGGCGTTTGAATTGTCGAGTTTCCAACCACGCTTGAAGCAGCCGAATCCTGTCATTGCAGCGGGATTGCGGTCACGATGGGCGCTCCGAACATTATTCGCGGTGGACCGCACTCCGGTAACGTCGCCGCCGCTGAGCTGGCTGAAGGCTGGCTGCTCGGTATCCCGTCATCTGATTACGTGCCCTCGACGCTGATGTTATCGGCGTTCCGCCTTTCGACCTTATGGCAGGATATGCCACGAGCGATTGGATGTGTCACCGAAGCGCCTGCACAAGCGGTTGGGCTGTACGACCGCGGGTGGCTGGATACAGGTTGGAGCGGGGACGTAGTTCGCGTTGGCTTGCTGGATGACGCGCTATTGGTTCGGTGCGTGTGCGGCCAGAGGCGTCGCGTCGGTCGATGTGATGTCCGTTCAGATCACCGCGGAGATTGCGCGTTCCAGCTTGTCGGTCAACTCGTCCACTTGGGCTTCCTCTATTATGAAAGGTGGTGCAAGGAGAATGTGATCGCCGCGTTGTCCATCAATGGTGCCAGACATCGGATAGCAGATCAAACCCTCTGCAAACGCCGCTTTCTTGATTTTGCCAGCAATGCCTTGCGATTGGTCGAAAGGTTCCTTCGAGCCGCGCTCTTCCACCAGTTCGACGCCTCGAAAAAGCCCGCGTCCTCGGATGTCACCGACATTCGGGTGCTGACCGAAACGTTGCTCAAGCCGTTGCTGCAGAAAATCACCTTGCTGCTGAACTCTAGGAATAAGACCGCGGTCCAATATCTCGCTAACCACGGCAAAACCTGCCGCAGCAGCAGCGGGGTGCCCGATATAGGTATGGCCATGCTGGAAGAAGCCGGAACCATCGGCCACAGCCTGATAAATCTGGCTGGAACACAGCATTGCCCCGATGGGTTGGTACCCTGCGCCCAGACCTTTCGCGATACACGCAATGTCCGGCGAGACTTCATCCTGTTCACAGGCAAAGAGGCTGCCCGTCCGACCCATGCCGCACATCACCTCATCAAGGATGAGCAGCACACCGTACTTGTCGCAGATGTCCCGGATGTGTTTGAAATAACCGGGCACCGGTGCCAAAGCCCCTGCCGTTGCGCCGACGACCGGCTCAGCCATAAAGGCCATCACTGTTTCAGGGCCCAGTCTCAGTATTTCGTCTTCCAGCGCTTGCGCAGAACGCCAACCATAGTCTTCGGCGCTTTCATCATCGCGTTGATACCGGTAAGCGTAGCAGGGATTGATGTGACTAATGTCGAGCAGCAGCGGACCAAATTGCTGGCGGCGCCACTCGTTTCCTCCGGCGCTCAGCGCACCGATCGTATTGCCGTGGTAACTTTGCTTTCTTGCGATGAGGCGGCTGCGTTTTGGCTCGCCCGTTTCCACCCAGTACTGGCGCGCCAATTTAATGGCTGCTTCCGTTGCCTCGGATCCGCCGGAGACAAGATACACGCGGTCCAGTCCCTTTGGAGCGTTGTGGATCAGCAGGTCGGCCAGCTTTTCAGCGGGTTCCGATGTAAAAAATCCAGTGTGAGCAAAAGCCAGTGCGTCAAGTTGCTCTTTGATCGCCTCCGTCACTGTTGTATCGCCATGCCCCAGACAACTTACGGCAGCACCGCCTGATCCATCCAAGTAGCGTTTGCCATCTGCATCGATCAGGTAGCAGCCTTCTCCGCCAACTGCGACCGGGGGATTGGCGTGACAATGGCGTCCAAAAATATGTGACATCGGTTTGCTCCCCGAGGTTGCGGGCATCTTTGCCTGCCAGCATGCATTAATCGGCCTTAAACGCCAACTGGTCTGGCAATCGGGAGACTGTCTGTCGCGGCGCGAAAACGCCGCAACAGTTGCATTGGTGGTTTTATTCCGCTGCGAGTTGGCTGGTTTCAGCGACGGCATCAGCCAAAGCTGCTTCGAAGATTGTCAGACCCTCCTCGATGATTGCATCAGACGCCGTTAGCGGCACCATAATGCGCAGAGCGTTTCCGTGCATGCCACAGGCCAGAAGGATCAAACCACGTTTGAGAGCGTGAGAGATAACGGATTTGGTAAATACCGGATCGGGTGCGGCGATATCAAAGTCTGTTACAAACTCGATCGCGAGCATTGCGCCAAGGCCACGAATATCCCACATCCGATAGGGTGCGGTACGCGCGCCAATTTCAGCAAACCGCGCCTTGAACGTTTCGCCCAACGCCGTCGAGCGGGCCAGCAGGCCTTCGCGGTCTATGGCATCGATTGCGGCAAGTGCCGCAGCGCAAGCAACAGGGTTGCCACCGTAGGTGCCTCCCAGTCCTCCAGGAGCCATCGCATCCATCACGTCGGCGCGACCAATGACACCCGCGATTGGGTAACCACCGGCCATGGATTTAGCGACTGTTATCAGATCCGGCACTACGCCAGAATGCTCGATAGCGAACCAAGTCCCGGTGCGTCCAAATCCCGCCTGAATTTCATCGGAAATCAGGAGTATGCCATGCTTGTCGCAGATCGCGCGCAGCGCGACCCACATTTCGACCGGGACCGGCAGATAGCCGCCCTCACCGAGAACGGGTTCAAGAATGATGGCTGCAACGCGTTCGGGGTCCGCATCTGTCAGAAACAGTGTTTCAAGACCGGCCAGCGCATCCTCTACCGTCACACCGTTGCGCGCATCCGGGAACGGGGCTCGGAAGATATCCGACGGGAACGGGCCCACATCTTTTTTGTACGGGCTGACTTTTCCCGTCATCCCCAATGTCATCAGTGTACGACCGTGGTAACCGCCCGAGAAAGCGATGATACCAGGACGCCCAGTGTATGCACGTGCGATCTTTACTGCGTTCTCAACAGCCTCAGCGCCCGTCGTAACGAGCAGAGATTTCTTGGCGAAGTCCCCAGGCGCCAACGCGTTGAGCTTTTCCGCCAGAGCAACGTAAGGTTCGTAGGGCACAACCTGAAAGGACGTGTGTGTGTAGCGGTCTTCCTGCGCTTTGGCGGCGGCAACAACGGACGGATGGCGATGGCCGGTATTCAATACAGCGATGCCGCCGGCAAAATCGATGTATCGTGTGCCCTCCACGTCCCACAGCTCTGAATTTTCGGCGTAAGAGGCGAAGACTGGCGCTGCAGAGGCAACGCCGCGCGGCACGGCGGCTTCGCGACGGGCCAGCAAAGACGCGTTGGAGCCAGACGCAACGACAGTCGGCGAAATGCGTGTCGGTTCCTCCGGCGCTGTCTTTGGTTTCTGCGTAGCCCGTTTTGCAGGGGTTTTATGTGGCTTGCTTGCTGCGCGTGTCGTGCGGGGTTTGGTCGATTTATCGGTCATGCAGTTTCTCCGTTCGCAGGACGCGGTTATGATTAAAATATTCATACATAGATAATAATAATTGTCAATTTTACATAAAAACTCACACAGAGGATTAATTTTCCATATTTTAAACAACGATTTAAATTTGGTTTGCTCGATTGACGACCCTTTGCGCATTGTGCTTAGAATATAAATCGCTCACCAGAAAATAAGGGGGCTCGTTTGGATATCGGAGGAAGATTGCGCGCCGTTCGTGAAGCACGCAAGTTGTCGCAACGGGATTTGGCTGCGCGTGCCGGTCTGACAAGTGGTGCAATCTCGTTGATCGAACAGAACAAAAGCAGCCCATCCGTTGCTTCGCTCAAAGCACTTCTCGACAGCATCCCAATGACGATGTCCGAGTTTTTTGCCGAAGTCGAAAACCAAGGGCCCCCAAAGTACTTTTACAGTGCAGCTGAGTTTGTCGAACTCTCGCCGCAAGACGTTGGTATGGGCGACGGAGCGGCCCGTCTGTCGCTTCGCCAGCTTGGCAATGCGTCCGAGCACAGTTTGCAAATCCTACACGAACACTATCCACCCGGCACGGACACAGGACCGGACATGCTGAGCCATGATGGCGAAGAGGCGGGTGTAGTGGTTTCAGGCATTGTCGAAATCACAGTTGACGATCAAGTCCGCGTCCTCAATCCGGGCGAGGGGTATCTATTCAACAGCCGGCTTCCGCATCGTTTCCGCAATATTGGACACGGCGACTGCGTAATTATTAGCGCTTGTACACCTCCAACGTTCTGAGAAATTGAACTTCTCAATTCTGGCGCGTAAACTTCAAAAATCACCCGAGGAGGTGTGTTGCCAATTTAAATGTCTTAAAATCAGGGAGTTAGTCATGAAAATGCTGAAACTGGGGGCGATTCTGTCTGCCGCTGTTCTGGCTGGGCACGCTGCATCTGCGCAGGAGAAGTTCATTACGATCGGCACCGGTGGCCAGACCGGCGTGTATTTCGTTGTCGGGCAATCCATTTGCCGTCTCGTCAACCGAGGCACAGCGGATCACAACCTAAAGTGCACCGCGCCGTCTACCGGTGGCTCGATCGCGAACATAAATGCGATCAAAGCCGGCGACATGGACATGGGCGTTGCGCAGTCTGACTGGCAATTCCACGCTTTCAACGGTTCGTCGCAATTTGAGGGGGCTGGCTTTGACAAACTGCGCGCCGTGTTCTCAGTGCATGGCGAGCCGTTTACAGTGGTCGCGCGCGCGGACAGCGACGTCGAAAATTTCGACGACCTTTTCGGAAAACGTGTAAATGTTGGCAACCCAGGATCCGGACAGCGCGCCACAATGGAAGTGGTTCTGAACGCGATGAGCAAGTCGATGGGTGACTTCTCGCTCGCGTCAGAGCTCAAGCCTGCGGAACAGTCCGCGGCGTTGGGCGACAACAAGGTAGATGCAATTGTCTATACGGTCGGACACCCCAATGGCTCAATTCAGGAAGCTACGTCCACGGTCGATGCACGGCTCGTCAATGTTACGGGGGATGCAATCGACAAACTGATCGATGACAACAGCTACTATGCGAAAGCCATGATCCCAGGCGGATTGTACAAAGGCAACGATGAAGTCATTGAAACCTTTGGCGTTAAAGCGACTTTCGTGACATCGGCAGATGTCGATGACGATGTGGTCTATACCGTTGTTAAAGCGGTGTTCGATAATTTTGATCGTTTTAAAGGACTTCATCCGGCGTTCGCTAACCTGCAACAGGAAGACATGATTGCCGCCGGTCTGAGTGCGCCGTTGCACCCCGGCGCCGAAAAGTACTACCGCGAACGCGGTTGGATCAACTGATCGGGGCGGTTCTGAAAAGGCGCGATCCGCGTGCGCGGATCGCCCACAAAATAGAGCGCACAAAGCGTCGACATTGAAAAAGCCGATAGGGACAGCACATGACCGACGACAAGCAATTCGAAGCTGCAGCGGTTGAAAATGCCGCGGCAGGCAAAGGTGGATTGAGCCAGGAAGAACTCGACGAACTTGTCGCATCCTCAGATACCGGTGGCCGTTCGCCGAAAGGGGCCATAGGAACATTCCTGGTTGTCATCGCATTGCTATGGTCTTTGTTCCAGCTTTGGATCGCTTCGCCTTTGCCATTCATGATCGGTTGGGGTGTTTTCAATGATACCGAAGCGCGGTCGATACATTTGGCTTTTGCATTGTTTCTGGCGTTTGCAGCCTATCCGGCAGCCCGCACGCCGGCACAGCTGGGGCTTGCACTTGTGGTGCCTGCACTCCTGACCTTTCTTTTCATTTATGGCGCTAAAGCAGGGGTGCCTGTCTGGTGGATCCCTGTTCCGGGCGCGTTGTTGATCGGCGCGATACTTCTGGGATCGCCAAAAGATCGCGTCCCGTTTTGGGAATGGGGTTTGGCGATCATCGGTGCTCTTGCGGCGTTGTATCTCTATGTCTTTTATGACGCCATCGCGACTAGGGTTGGCGCGCCCATTCTGCAAGATTACGTGGTTGCGGTTATCGGTATTCTGATCCTTCTTGAAGCCACACGCCGCGCGCTTGGTCCGGCGTTGATGATCGTGGCTTCTGTCTTTCTGGCGTATACTTTTCTTGGACCTCTTATGCCGTCGATCATTGCCCATAAGGGCAACAGCCTTTCCGAAGTTGTGAACCACCAGTGGATCACGACCGAAGGCGTTTTTGGCATCGCGCTTGGCGTATCCACGTCGTTTGTTTTCCTGTTCGTTCTATTCGGATCGCTCTTGGATAAAGCGGGTGCAGGCAATTATTTCATTCAGGTTGCGTTCAGCCTGATGGGTCATATGCGAGGCGGTCCGGCGAAAGCCGCAGTCGTTTCCTCCGCGATGACGGGCCTCATTTCCGGCTCGTCCATCGCCAATGTCGTGACGACCGGAACCTTCACTATTCCTCTGATGAAGCGCGTCGGCTTTTCATCTGAAAAGGCCGGAGCGGTTGAGGTTGCGTCGTCGGTGAATGGCCAGATTATGCCGCCTGTTATGGGCGCCGCCGCCTTCCTGATGGTGGAATACGTTGGTATTCCATACTTCGACGTCGTCAAACATGCGTTTGTGCCAGCTGTCATCTCGTACATTGCGCTCGTCTACATTGTGCATCTTGAAGCAATGAAGGCCAACATGCAGGGCCTGCCTCGTGCCTATGAACCCAAGCCCATTGTACAGAGGCTGATCGGTATCGCCTTTGCAATCATTGTCATCTGTGCGCTGTCTTTTGCGGTTTACTACGGCATGGGTTGGTTGCGTCCTGCCTTTGGATCCGCAGCAGGATACATCGTCTTCGCGCTGCTGGTTTTGGTCTACATTGCGCTTTTGCGGATTGCCGCAAAGGAGGCCCCTCTTAAAATGGAGGATCCGAACGCGCCAGTCACCCAACTGCCGATGCCAGGACCAACTGTCAGATCGGGGCTTCATTTCCTGCTTCCAGTGGTGGTTCTTGTCTGGGCGTTGATGGTGGATCGTCTGTCGCCCGGGCTGTCCGCATTCTGGGCCGCGTCTTTTATGGTTTTCATCCTGGTCACACAGCGTCCGCTTATGGCCGTGCTGCGGGGAGAAGGAAACACTACAGCAGCGATCCGCGCAGGCTTCACGGACTTAATTGAGGGGTTAGTCGCCGGAGCGAGGAACATGATCGGCATCGGCATCGCGACGGCAACAGCCGGTGTGATTGTGGGCGCGGTCAGTCAGACCGGCGTTGGCTCAGCTTTGGCCGATGTGGTCGAAGTGCTGTCGGGTGGCAACATTATGGCCATTCTTGTGCTGACTGCGATCCTCAGCCTTATACTTGGTATGGGCCTGCCGACGACGGCCAACTATATCGTCGTTTCAGCTTTGCTTGCCCCTGTCATCGTTACACTGGGCCAGCAAAATGGTTTGATCGTCCCTCTGATCGCAGTCCATCTCTTCGTTTTCTATTTCGGGATCATGGCGGACGTAACGCCGCCTGTGGGCCTTGCTTCGTTTGCAGCGGCAGCCGTGTCTGGTGGTGATCCCATTCGCACAGGGGTTGTGGCATTTTTCTACAGTTTGCGGACTGCGGCATTGCCCTTCCTCTTTATCTTCAACACAGACCTGCTGCTTATCAATGTTGGTTGGGGGCAAGGGATATTTGTATTCATAACGGCGACAATTGCCATGCTGCTCTTCGCGGCGGCGACGCAAGGCTGGTTCCTCGCGCGGAACCGCTTCTACGAAACCATAGCACTGCTGCTTGTAGCCTTCACACTGTTCCGGCCGGGGTTTTGGATGGACATGGTATCTCCGCCGTTTGAAAACGTGCCGCCGGGGTTGATCGAACAGGCGGCGATGGACGCGGATGTTGGCGACAAGCTAAGGTTGACCGTGAGTGGGCTCAATGCAGTCGGCGATCCTGTGACGTTCACGGCGTTATTGCCGGTTGGACAAGGGGAAACCGGACAAGACCGGCTCTTGGCATCTGGGTTTGAATATCTGATGAATGGCGACGACGTGATCGTGGACAATGTCACGTTTGGTAGCCCCGCTGCCGAAGCAGGCTTTGACTGGGATCAGAAGGTTGAGGAAGTTCTGAAACCCGCCGCACAGCCTTCAAAGTACTGGATGTTTATCCCTGGTTTGCTGGTTTTGACCTTGATCGTGATGCTGCAGCGCGGACGTGCGCGCCCTGCGGCTGATGCCGCAGCAGCAGGAGCTTGAGCAGTGTCGACTTGTGCGCCTTCTGCGCTGGCTAACAAACCAACAGACATCACAGCATTGGCGGATTTCCCGGTTTCGCGCAAAGTGGATAAATCGGGCGATTTCGGTTTGCGAATTGCGTCTGCAAAGGTACCTCCAGAGCTAAAGCCGCCCTCTTTTCCGGCGCACGTCGGTCCATAAACTTCAACCAAATAACCAAAAATAGAAAGCAGAAAAGTAAATGACCCCTTTCGCGATTGCCGGTGTCCAGATGCACGTGTCTGCACTGCACTCCAATGTTGAGGCGATGCGTCACCGGATAGAGATCCTCATGGCGCGCTTTCCCTGGACACAGATGGTGCTCTTTTCAGAGCTGGCTCCCTACGGACCTTTGGACCAGTTTGCGCAGCCTTTTCCGAATGACGCATTGTCTCAGTTCCAGGAAGACGCGCGCCGGTTCGGCATCTGGCTGATCCCCGGTTCCATGTTTGAAAAGCGCGAGGACGGAAAAATTTGCAACACTTCGGTTGTCATCAATCCCGAGGGTGAAATCATCGCGCAATATTCCAAGATGTTTCCATTTCGCCCTTACGAAGAGGGTATAGCCGCTGGCACTGAGTTTTGCATTTTTGATGTTCCCGACGTGGGGCGTTTTGGATTGTCCATATGCTATGATATTTGGTTCCCGGAAACGACGCGCCAACTGACCAGCCAAGGTGTAGAGGTGCTGCTGCATCCAGTACTGACCGGAACCACCGATCGTGATGCGGAGATCACAATAGCGCGCGCGACGGCGGCACAATTCCAATGCTACGTTTTTGACGTGAACGGCCTGGCTGCAGGTGGCGTCGGGCGGTCACTCGTGGTCGATCCATCCGCAACAGTGCTTCACCAATCAGCGGGTCAGGAGGACATGTTCCCGATCGAAGTCGATCTCGATCTTGTGCGCCGACAGCGCGAGACGGGCCTCAAAGGTCTCGGTCAGGTGCTCAAAAGTTTCCGCGACCGGGATGCGGATTTTTCGGTATACGACCGCAACAGCGGTGCTGACGCGTATCTGCAAACGCTCGGACCGCTCGAAACGCCGAAGCAAGGGTCTCGCGCCGGGGTCGGTGCGCGCGATCCGCGCACAGCTATAGTCGATGATGCCAGAACAAGAAGAGTGGCCGAGGCCGTGCCCATCTTTAAAGGGAAAACCGGAACTGATTAGGATACATCCGTGTTCCGTTCCTAACGAGACGCGCGACCGCATGGGAGGACTGCGAGATGAACGTCCAGCACGAGAACAACAAGCTTCCGTCCGTAAGTGACTATTACAGCGCCACGCAGTTGCGTGCTGACAGGTGGAGCGCGCTGCGGGAGACGGCGGAATCCATGCTCGTTCACGGCGTTGACGGTCGTCAGGGTGGCAAACTGCTGAAAACCGCAGAAGCGCTTCTGGACGCGCTCGCACCAATCGAGGTCTACTGGGCTTTCCCTGGCGCGCATGCATTCGACCACCTGCGTCGGCTTCTGGAACATCGCAATATCGAAGATCTTGCCATGTCAGTCCGTCGCGTGTCGCGAGCGCTCACCTCAGGTGCCTATCGGCGACGCACGATCCCTGTAGGCGGAGACGACCTTGATAACGAAGACTTCGAGGACGAAAGCACCCTGTCACCTGATGACCGGGCGCTGGGCCGCCCCTATTTCGAAGTGATGATCGTGGACAATGTCAACGAGCAGCAGGAACGCTTTTTGCGCAATAACCTGCACCGTGTGCGCCGTGCGGAAGATCCCTTTATCTATGAGGCGGTCGTTGTGCCCAGTGTAGAAGACGCGGTGATGGGCATCCTTTTCAACCATAATGTGCAGGCCGTGATCGTGCGTCCCGGGCTGGTTCTCAAGTCCAAGAACACATTGCCGATCATTCAACAGTATCTTCAACGCCTTTATCAGGAAGAGGACGTCGAAGGTCTGCAACCATATGCATACGGGCCGGAAGCGTGCCGGCTGATCGCCAATGTACGACCGGAGCTTGACGCTTACCTGATCACTGACCGGTCAGCAGAAGACATCGCCGGGCTGGATCTTGGGCGTTGTCGACGTGTTTTTTACAACCAGGAAGATTTTCTTGAGTTGCATCTGAATATTCTGCGTGGGGTGAACCGGCGTTATAAAACGCCGTTCTTCACCGCACTTAAAGAGTACTCCAAGCAACCCACCGGCGTTTTCCACGCAATGCCGATAAGCCGAGGAAAGTCAATCAGCCGGTCACACTGGATTCAGGACATGGGGGCGTTTTATGGCCCCAATATCTTTCTTGCGGAAACGTCTGCCACGTCAGGCGGTTTGGACAGTCTTCTGGAACCACGCGGCCCAATCAAAGAAGCACAGGATATGGCCGCGCGCGCCTTTGGGTCGAAGCAGACTTTCTTTGCCACGAATGGCACGTCGACCTGCAACAAGATCGTTGTGCAGGCGCTGGTGCGGCCCGGCGACATTGTCCTTGTCGACCGCGACTGCCACAAATCGCATCACTACGGCATGGTGCTGGCAGGCGCCAATGTGGCCTACATGGACAGCTATCCACTGCATGAATACTCCATGTATGGCGCGGTTCCGATGCACGAAATCAAGCACACGCTGCTCAAACTGAAAGCCGCGGGCAAGCTCGACAAAGTGCGCATGGTTTTGCTGACCAACTGCACCTTCGACGGATTGGTCTACAATGTCGAACGGGTGATGGAAGAATGCCTCGCGATCAAAAAGGACCTTGTCTTTCTGTGGGATGAAGCTTGGTTTGCTTTTGCACGCTTCAGTCCGACGTACCGTCGTCGCACGGCCATGTCGGCCGCAAATACGCTTCGCGACCGTCTGCGTGATGATGCGCATCGCCAGGCCTGGGAAGCGCAGCAGCAAGAGTTGAAGGGCGCAGATGAAGAAACGCTGCTGAAGACGCGCCTCATTGCTCCGCCCGAAGCGCGGGTCCGTGTTTATGCCACGCAGTCCACGCATAAGACCCTGACATCCTTGCGGCAGGGTTCGATGATCCATGTAAATGACATGGATTTCAAAGGCGAGGTTGAGCAGGCGTTTCACGAAGCGTACATGACGCACACGTCCACCTCACCCAATTACCAGATCATCGCCTCGCTGGATGTCGGTCGCAGACAGGTCGAACTGGAAGGGTTCGAATTCGTGCAAAGGCAGGTGGAAAGTGCGATGGCCATCCGACGCGCTGTGATGACGCATCCACTTTTGCGCAAGTATTTCCGTGTGCTTACTCCCTCAGACATGATCCCTGAAGAGTATCGAGAAAGCGGTATTGTATCGTATTTTAAAGAGCACGAAGGCTGGTCGGATAAATGGGAGATTTGGGCGCGCGACGAGTTTGTTCTCGATCCAACACGCGTCACGCTCGCCGTTGGCGGAACCGGCTGGGATGGCGATACGTTCAAGACGAAGATCCTAATGGACAAATACGGGATCCAAATCAACAAGACTTCACGGAATTCGGTCTTGTTCATGACCAATATCGGCACGACGCGTTCCTCGGTGGCATACCTTATAGAAGTGCTGGTCGAAATTGCCAATGAACTGGACGAACTCCTTGATGATGCCTCTAAAATGGAGCGACGCTCATTCGAAAAGCGCGTGAAAGCTCTGGTAGAACATCTTCCGCCGTTGCCGGATTTCAGCTGTTTCCACGACGCGTTTCGTTCCGGGGCCGACACGCCGGAGGGTGATATCCGATCCGCATTTTTTCTCGCCTACAACGAAGACAATTGCGACTATCTGGAAATCGGCGATGCGTTGATGGTTCGTCTCGAGGCAGGTGAAGAGCTGGTGTCAGCGACTTTTATCATTCCTTATCCGCCGGGGTTTCCGATTCTAGTGCCAGGTCAGGTAATCAGCCCCGAAATCCTGTCATTCATGCGAGCTTTGGATGTCAGTGAAATCCATGGGTACCGACCCGATCTTGGGTTGCGCGTATTCACCAGCAATGCCCTGAACAGCCTGCAAAAGAAATTGAAATCAAAAGGATAGATCCATGCCGAAAAAGACGTTGAAAAACATCTCCGAGATTCGGAGATACTTTCACACCAACAAGGATCCGATCTATTTCGTGTCTGCCACCAACTTCAACCTTCTGGGGCTGGATGAGTGGGTGAAGAACTTCAAATACATCTGCTATATGGATTGCTTTGACGGCAGGCACCCGAACGTCCTGGTGCCATCGGAGCTGCCGCATGATGAATTCCAATCCATAGAAGACATCAACAACTATCTGCTTCAGCACAAGGAGGTCGTCGATTACGTGAAGGCGCGCGGCGGCAAGCCCAAATTCGTGTTCTTGATGTTTGACCAAACGACAGAAAAGCTGGTTAAAGAACTCGGCGGCGAAGTGTGGTTCCCCAAGGCCAAACTGCGCACCAACATGGACAACAAAATCGAAACAGTACGGATCGGCAACAAGGCAGGCGTGCCGTCTGTGCCGAATGTGCTGTCGGAAGTCACCAGCTATAAACAACTGCGCGACGTATGCGAAAAAGCAAAGATCGGGCATGATCTGGTGTTGCAATCCGCTTTCGGCGATAGCGGCCACACGACCTTTTTTATCAAATCGGAGGCTGACTTCCGAAAACATGAGCATGAGATTGTCGGTGAGGGCGAAATCAAGATCATGAAGCGGATTGATTGCCGCGGTTCAGCAATTGAGGCCTGCGCCACATCGCAAGGCACAATTGTTGGCCCTCTTATGACTGAACTTGTGGGGTTTAAGGAACTGACGCCCTACCGGGGCGGATGGTGCGGGAACGAAATTTTCTCGACGGCATTCCCGCCCAAAACCCGCGAAAAGGCTCGGGAACTGACGTTTAAATTCGGCGAACAACTGCGCAAAGAAGGCTACCGTGGTTATTTCGAACTGGACTTCCTGATCGACAAGAAAACAGGTGACATCTGGCTGGGCGAATTGAACCCGCGTATTACCGGCGCTTCGTCCATGACGAACCACGCAGCCTTCGCACACGCAGATGCGCCACTTTTCCTCTTCCATTTGCTCGAGTTTTCAAAAAAGCCTTTCAAGCTTGACGTCGAAGAACTGAATGCCCGTTGGGCGGACCCCGACATGATCGACAGCTGGTCTCAAATGGTGATCAAGCACACGGATGAAAATGTCGACATAATCACAAACGCACCGGAGTCTGGCATCTACCGGATGCTGCAGGATGGTCGCGTTGTGTTCGACCGGTTCGACTATCACCGTCGTGCAGTGGAAAGCGAGGACGAAGCGTTTTTCCTGCGTATCTCCAACGCAGGTGATTACCGATATGAGGGCGCGGACCTTGGAATTCTCGTGACACGAGGACGTTCCATGACAAAGAGCTTCCAACTCACGGAAAAATCAAAGCGATGGATAAAGGGGATCAAGCAAGCGTACTCCGCCCGTCCTTTGCCCTCTGCGCAGGCTTTGGAAGAGCCGGCATTTAAAATCATGTAAATTCCTTTGAATTCGCGTGTTTACCGCGCAAATGGCGTCGCGTCACGCGACGCGCGAGCTTGTGCCAGGCCGGAATTGAAGTATTAAAAGCCGATGTCAGTGGAGTTTCGTGCCATATCCGAAGACGCGCCCGGAACAAAATGGGCGCGTCAGTTCGCGCAATACTGGCCATCTTATTCTCAATGGTGGGCGCGCGAAGGCTTGTCTGGCCGGCCGACTTACCTGGAATGCCGGCAAGCTCTGTCGCGGCACATGCCCGAGATGCTGGACCTCTACGATGTGTTGTGCGAACTCGCCGGCGGTGGCGACAACGAAGCGCGTTTTCTGAGCTTTTTTTGCCCGCCACGGTACCTTGCAGGGTGCAGCCAGGCCATTTGGCAGGGAGACGAGCCGCTGCTGGTTCGAAACTATGATTACGATCAAAACGCGTTTGACGCCATCGTTCTCAAAACAACCTGGAATGGTCGCGGCGTCATCGGCACCTCGGACGGGCTTTGGGGGCTCGTTGACGGCATGAATGATGCGGGTCTTGTCGCATCACTGACCTTCGGTGGACGTCGTGAAGTCGGCATGGGATTTGGCGTACCTTTGATAATTCGCTATATTTTGCAGACTTGCGAAACCACACCTGAGGCTGCCGACATCCTGAAACGCGTGCCTTGCCACATGAGTTATAACGTGACCTTGTTGGATCGGCGCAGAAAGTATGCAACCGCCTATCTGAGCCCGGATCGCTCTCCGGTACTGACCCATGCAGCCGTCGCCACAAACCATCAGGAACGCGTCGAATGGACCAGTCACGCGCGTTTCACCGCCACAGTCGAGCGTGAGCGGTTTTTGTTGCAACGCCTGACTTTGCATCCTGAAACGCAGCACAAATTTGTTGGTGCGTTCCTTAAGCCGCCGCTCTACTCGACTGCTTTCTCATCCGGATTTGGAACGCTTTATACAGCTGCCTACCGACCAAATGCCGGTGCGCTTGATTTGCACTGGCCGGGCCGAAACTGGTCCAAGAGCTTTGGTTCTTTTGAAGAAGACTCAGTGCGTGTCGTTTTTCCGAGTAGCGCGCGATCTGCGGATTTCTGAACTTTCCTTTGTTTTTAAAGGATGCCGTATTTTTCAATCGCCGAATGCCCCGTTCGGGGCGAAGATTTTCTTTGCCGCGAGATCGCATAGCCAGCAGTATGTCAATGACGGTGCAGCGCGAAAGAAACCGTTAAGTGCTCGGAAGACAAGATTCGATAGAAAGGGGCCTTTGATGACCGGACGCATGAAAGCGATGCTGTTGGTTGGCGTTTTTACAGCATCTACCAGTGTGAATGCACAAGCTGCCACTGGCGGCGAAACTGCCGAGCCAGGTGCTGCGAAAATCACTGCAGACCGCTTGTTCACTCAGGCTGAGCTGGAAAACCTGGTTGCGCCCGTCGCCCTCTTTCCGGATACGCTTCTGATCCAGATACTCGTGGCCTCAACCCAGCCCATAGAAGTCGTGAAAGCAGACAGGCTGCTTTTGGCCAATGCGGATGCGGGTGCTGAGTCCGTGCAGGCTGCAGTTGAAGCCGAAGAATATGACGACAGCGTCGAGGTCCTTGCCGTCGCCTTTCCCGAAGTTATCGGCGACATGGCGGAGCATCTGGAATGGACCGAGACGATGGGCAGTGCCATGCTGGCTCAGAGCGATGACGTGATGAGCGCGGTGCAGACGATGCGCGCCCAAGCTGTCGAAACAGGTGCCTTGGAATCTGGGGATCAGCAGACCGTCGAAATCCGTGATGATGATATGATTATCGTCCAGCCCTCCGATCCGGAAGTCGTCTATGTTCCACAGTACGATCCGGATGTCGTTTATGTGGGCAACGACAACAGTCTTGCCGGTGATGCACTAACGGCGGGTCTTGTGACCTTTGCCACATTTGTTGTCTTGGACGCGATTTTTGACGATGACGATGATTGGAACGGTTACTGGGGGTGCCGAAACTGCGCGGGATGGGGCGGCGGTCCGATCTATCGCAACCCGGACATCGATATCGACGTCGACGGGAACGTAAATATTGGAAATCGTGTCGATGTCGACAATATTCAAAACCGCCGCAACGAACTGGATTGGACGCCTGATGAAGCCAGCCGCGATCGCGCCAAAGACAAGATTGCAAGCCGTAAAGATGCAACCGGCAGAACGAAGCTGCCGACCAACAAAAAAAACGCGCAGTCTGATGCGCTACTCGGAAAACTCTCGGAAAGATCTGGAGCGGCTGACATCTCGAGACCGAACTCAGCCGTAAAACCAGATGTTGTGCGCAAGAGCATGGGAGATGTTCCGCTGCCTCAAGTGCGCAAGACGGGTCTCAATGGCGCAAAGCCAAGTGCCTCGGTTCAACGTCCGAAGGCGACTGCAAATAAGTATGCGCCTGTGAAAAAACCAGCGGCTGTCAAAAAACCTGCTGCATTCACGAAACCAGCCGCGACAAAGAAAGCTAAGCCAAACGCAATGAAGAAACGGACTTCGGCGCCCAAGGCCCGCAAAGCCGCAGGCCGTGGCAAGGCCAGCGGTCGCAAAGTCAAGGGAAGGCGAGGGTAAGACCAATGCGGTGTTTGAGATTGAAAATGAGTGTTCTGGCGGCCTTAATTTCCATGCCAGCTTGGTCGGAACCGGCTGATTTTGCCACCCCACAGGATGCTCTTGAGGCCATGATCAAGGGATTGCGTGCGACTGATCACAGCGCCATTCTGGAGGTTTTTGGCGCGGATGCAGAAGATTATCTGTCGGACGGTGATCCCGTCGAAGACCGGATAAACAGACTGGCGCTGCTGGCACTTTATGCTGAAGGCTACCGGTTTGTCCCGCAGGAAGACGGCTCTGTGGTGATTGCTCTGGGCGAAGACGGCTGGTTGTTTCCCGTTCCAATTGCCAGGTCGGAAAGTGGTACATGGTCTTTTGACAATGACGCCGGACGCGAAGAAGTACGCTTGCGCGAAATCGGATTCAACGAAATTGATGTCATAGAACTTCTTGAAGCCTATGTCGGTATACAGTCAGATTTCCGCAAAGTGGACCACGATGATGATGGCGTGAGAGAGTTCGCGCGCCGCATCATTTCGTCTTCAGCGGAAAAACGCGATGGATTGTTCTGGGTTGGAGAGGACACGCCGTTGGGCGAACGTTTCGCCAGATCTTCGATGGCGGGTTTTAGCGATGGTGAAGCCGACTACGAACCTGAGCCTTTTGTGGGCTACTATTTCCGTTTGCTGACAGAGCAGACCGACGCCGCGCCGGGTGGGGCGATGAGTTATCTCGTCAATGACAAGATGGTGGCAGGTCACGCCATGATCGCCTTTCCTGCAGAGTTTGGAGAAACCGGCATTCATAGCTTTATGGTTGCGGAAAACGGGATCATTCTTGAAACCTTGCTGGATGAAGAGGCACTTGCCGCGGCTGGCGACATGACGGCTTACGACCCGACCGATGATTGGACGCCGGTTGAAACGGATGCGTTTGGCAACTGAGGGGAACAGATCGGCGATAGGTTTTTGGACCCATCCAGATTTACGGGTCATGGGCGCTGGGTTGTTTTGCGCATTTCCTGTCGGACCACCGCAATCGCCTTGACTCAAAGAGATGTACGGCGCTCTCAGGTGTTCCAACAACACTGATCGGAATGGTCTCACTCCGTTATTGGCGTTGATCAGTAAACTTCTCGCATTAGCGCCTGACCGCTTGCCAGTTTTTCTGTCGCGATGACGCGCGAGGATCCCCGCGTAGTGCTCTGGATGTGGTTTGCAGATTTCATGGGGTGGCGGCAGTTTGTGCTGCAAGCAAGCTTTTAGAACGCAAAATGATCACATCTAAAGGCGGTACGCTTCGCTGCGGGTCAGAATGGCTTTCTCAGGCGGCATGTTCCGGGGCTGCGGCCGGATCATTGTCGCAGTTCAACCCAATTCCATTGTACGCGCCTTTGAAGGTGCTTTTGATGTCAAAAAATTTTGTCGGACTTGTGTTGCCAGAGGCTTTGTTGCCGTTGCTATTGTTGTTAAATGGCACCGTCTGTTTTCTGAGAAGTTAGGTCTGGGCTCCGCGCCTTGTATCGTCGCAGTCGCCACTTGGGACCGGCAAGATCCTTTGAGTCCGGGTCTGGAGTAATCCTTCGAGTGTTTCGTCGGCACCATTTGGTGTCTATTGCAATAGCGTTGCCGAGTCTGCTGTCCTGCGCGTGCGGGCGTAATGCGTCCGCTGTGATCCAAATGAAGAAAGCTGCTTTGCGCAATCGCACGCGGAACGTGGCTGCTCGTTCATCGGGCTTGCTATCTTTCTCTTCGCCTTCCCGTTCATTCTTAGGCGTTATTCCGACTAAAAATGTGCAGTGACGTCTCTGGTGTTGGGGCACAGAGCATCAGTCGCTGCATTGCAGGTGGCTTCAAAAAAGTCTTGCAATGGGGGGATCGTTGATGGCCGTGCTGAATGTATTCAAATTTCACGGACGCAGCGACGATCTTGATACAAAAAGCCAATCTTGTGACAAGCGCGTTGCTCTCTGGAAGTGTTTACAAGTCTATGAAAAACTCTTTTGGTCAGAGATGTTAGGGACAACAGTCCGATTTGTTGCCAGCTAGTTCCCGCAACTGGATACTGGGCAAACAACACCGTCTGGATGGAGGAACCTCGTGCCACCGCAAACTCCGCTTGATGCGACAGCGCTGCAGGATGTTGCAGAGCAAATCACGGATCGCATGGCCGGTTTGTCAAATCGGGGCAAAGTTGCGCAGTACATTCCTGAACTGGCAACAGTTGATCTGAACCAGTTTGGCATCGCGATAGTACCTGTCGGTGGTGACCCGCTCGTTGCTGGCGATGCGGAAGTTCCTTTTTCGATTCAGAGTGTTTCAAAGGTGTTCAGTCTCACTTTGGCGCTGCAGCAACTTGGGGTCACGCTCTGGCAACGCGTGGGGCGCGAGCCGTCTGGCGATCCTTTCAACTCCATCGTTCAATTGGAATGCGAAAAAGGCATTCCGCGTAACCCTTTCATTAATGCCGGTGCTATTGTAGTTGCGGACGTTCTGTTGGGCGATGGCAATCAGGCTGACGCCTTAGACAGATTGCTGACTCTGTGCAGAGCTCTGGCTGGTGACGATCGAATATTTATCGATGAGGCTGTACGGGCTTCCGAAACGGCAACCGGCGCGCGCAATCGTGCGCTTGCGTATTTTATGGCTGCCGAAGGCAATCTCAACGGGAGCATCGATGACATTCTGTCGGTCTATTTTGGACATTGCAGCATCGCGATGTCCTGCAGGCAACTTGCTGAGGCCGGTCGGTTTCTTGCGTCAGGCGGCGTCTGCGCGTCTCAAGAAGAAGCGGTCTTATCTGTGCAGCGCACACGTCGCGTAACGGCATTGATGTTGACATGCGGGTCTTATGACGCGTCAGGAGATTTTGCGTTTCGCGTCGGTCTTCCCGCAAAAAGCGGGGTGGGGGGTGGAATCCTCGGGATCGTTCCGGGCATTGCTTCGGTCGCGGCCTGGTGCCCGGGATTGGATGAAAAAGGTAACTCGGTTCTTGCGACACTTGCTTTCGAAGAGCTCGTGCGCATAACAGGTTGGTCTTTGTTTGGCCCGCGCCAATAGCTTGAAACGCAAGAGTTTACAGACGCACGAGGCGGAATTCGGCTGATTGTGTCGTCGGGATTGCGAATTGCCAACGTGTGTAAAGATCGCACAAGCAATCCTCTACCGAAATCCGGAGAGGAATTTTGACCCGGTTTGGATGCTGGCCAGGGCGAGACAAAAAGCCATAACCATATGAAATAATACGTATAAAAGTTAATTGCCGCCGCATTTTCTGCTTATGAGACCAATGATTGCTATTATTACTAAAAATTTAGTTTGACAGAATGGGAAACATGGGATCAAAATTTAACAGTCCAAGCCAACAACTTGGATCGCAAGGGAGGAAAATTATGCGGAAGTATTTGCTTTCCGCGGTGGCCGCTAGCGCGATCATCGCGAGTTACAATAGTGCGTGGGCTGATGAGGCTGCGGCACAACGCTGGATCGATGACGAGTTCCAGCCATCGACATTGTCAAAGGACGAACAATTATCGGAATTGAAGTGGTTCATAGAAGCCGCTCAACCTTACTCAGGCATGGAGATCAATGTTCTTTCTGAAGGTATTCCGACACACTCTTACGAGTCGGAAGTCCTGACGAAGGCATTTGAAGAAATAACCGGCATCAAGGTGAACCACCAAATTCTTGGCGAAGGCGAAGTGGTGCAGGCCGTGCAAACGCAAATGCAAACGGGCCGGAACCTTTATGATGGGTACGTCAATGACTCCGATCTGATCGGAACGCATTCGCGCCTGCAGCTAGCCTATCCGTTGACCGACATGATGTCCGGCGACTGGGCGGCAGCGACCTCTCCGACGCTTGATCTTGACGACTTTATGGGCATTCAGTTCACGACGGGTCCGGATGGAAAGCTCTATCAACTTCCAGATCAGCAGTTCGCAAACCTTTACTGGTTTCGGAAGGACTGGTTCGACCGGGAAGACCTGAAGGCGGCGTTCAAAGAGAAATACGGCTACGATCTTGGTGTGCCGGTCAATTGGTCTGCTTACGAAGACATCGCTGAGTTCTTTACCAACGATGTGAAGGAAGTCGACGGTACAACCATTTATGGCCACATGGATTATGGCAAACGCGCGCCGGATCTGGGATGGCGTATGACAGACGCCTGGTTGTCGATGGCTGGAGCCGGCGACGTCGGTGAGCCAAACGGCGTGCCCGTTGATGAATGGGGTATTCGGATGGAGCCAGGCACGTGCAACCCGGTGGGCGCATCTGTGTCTCGTGGTGGTGCAGCCAATGGACCAGCCGCTGTCTATGCCATTCGTAAATGGGATGAGTGGTTGCGCAACTATGCGCCTCCAGGCGCTGCGTCCTACGACTTTTATCAGTCCTTGCCGGCGCTCAGCCAAGGCAACGTGGCCCAGCAGATTTTCTGGTACACTGCCTTCACGGCTGACATGGTCAAACCGCAATCGGAAGGAAACAATACGGTTGACGGCGACGGCAACCCGCTGTGGCGGATGGCCCCGTCTCCGCACGGACCTTATTGGACCGAAGGGCAGAAAGTTGGCTATCAGGATGTGGGTTCATGGACGTTCCTTAAGTCCACGCCAGCGGACCGTGCGCAGGCAGCCTGGCTTTACGCGCAGTTCGTGACGTCCAAAACGGTCGATGTGAAGAAGTCGCATGTAGGACTCACATTCATTCGCGACAGTTCCGTCAACCATGAATCGTTCACCGAACGTGCACCTAAACTTGGCGGCCTTGTTGAGTTCTACCGCTCGCCTGATCGCGTAGCCTGGTCGCCCACGGGTATCAATGTGCCGGATTATCCCAAACTGGCTCAAATCTGGTGGCAGCAGATCGGTGACGTGAACTCCGGCGCATTCACACCGCAGGAAGCCATGGACCGTCTTGCCGAAGAGATGGATATTACCATGGCACGGATGCAGGCCGCTGATGAGGGCGCAAGCATCTACGGCGGGTGTGGTCCGCGCCTGAATGAAGCGCAGGATGCTGAGTTCTGGCTGTCGCAACCGGGATCGCCCAAAGCCAAGCTCGAGAACGAAAAGCCTCAGGGGAAGACCGTCAACTACGACGATCTTGTCGCGCGCTGGCAGCAGTAATCGACACATAAACTCGGGGTTGCCGCCAAAGTGGCAACCCCGCCTTACGCCCGCGCGGGCCCACCGGTGACTTGGGGACATGACCGGATGATTGAATTAAGGGATGTGACCAAACGCGTTGGTACGGTCACACACATAAAACCCACCAGCCTGAAACTCGCAGCCGGACACTTTAACGTTTTGCTAGGTGCCACGGGCGCCGGCAAAACGTCTCTTATCAAATTGATGGCTGGTCTCGACCCGCTCGCGGGCGGTCAGATCCTGATGGACGACGAAGAAGTGACAAAGCTGAATACGCAAAAGCGCAACATCAGCCTCGTGCATCAGTTCTTTGTGAATTACCCGCATATGACAGTTTTCGAAAACATCGCCTCGCCCTTGCGTGTCGCCGGCATGTCAAAAAGCGAACTTGAAGGTCGTGTGGAGGAAGCGGCAGACCTTTTGCAATTGCGACCGATGTTGCAACGGCGGCCACAAGAGTTGTCCGGCGGACAGCAGCAACGCACCGCTTTGGCGCGCGCCATAGCCAAGGACAGTCGCTGTGTTTTCCTGGATGAACCACTCGCAAACCTTGACTACAAACTGCGAGAGGAACTGCGCGAACAGCTTCCGGACTTGTTTGCCGGGCGCGGGGCAGTTGTTGTTTACGCCACTTCGGAACCGGAAGAAGCCTTGTTGCTTGGCGGATACACCGCTCTGATGGATGATGGCCGTGTAACGCAGTTTGGACCAACTGCGGACATTTACAGAAACCCTGCAAACCTCACTGCGGCGCGCGTATTTTCCGACCCGCCCATCAACGCAGCTTCGGTAACGAAAACCGGTGAAACAGTGACGCTTGAGGGAACCGCAAGCTGGTCACTGCAAGGCGACGCTTCCGGTTTGCCCGACGGACGATACATGGTGGCAGTCCGCCCGCACCGCGTAACACCCATGCGGCAAGCTGCCGGGGACATAGAGCTCAAAGGAGACGTCTTGGTGACCGAACTGTCCGGCTCGGACTCCAGCGCGCACTTTCGGATTGCCAGTGCCGATTGGGTGTCCCTGGCACCCGGCGTCCACCCCTATCGGGTCGGCGAACAGCACTCATTCTTTATGAACCCGGACCATTGTCGATACTTCGGCGAAGACGGGCAGCGGGTGGCGTGACATGGCAGAAATCTCTCTAAGCCACCTGAAACACAGTTATCAGCCTAACCCTGCAGGAGCCGACGACTACGCGCTTAAGGAAATTGACGTAAAGTGGCGCGATGGTGGGGCTTACGCGCTGCTTGGCCCATCTGGGTGTGGGAAGTCGACTTTGCTCAACATTATTTCCGGTCTGCTGCATCCGTCGGAGGGACGGGTGCTCTTCGGAGATCAGGATGTCACTGCATTGCCGCCCGACCAACGGAACATCGCGCAGGTTTTTCAGTTTCCTGTGATCTACGACACCATGACTGTGCGCGAAAACCTGGCTTTCCCGCTGAAGAACCGCGGTATCGATCCTGAGACCATCACGCGCCGCGTCGGCGAGATTTCAGAGATGCTGGAAGTGACCGAAATGCTTGACACGCGCGCGGCCAACCTCAGTCCCGACAACAAACAAAAGATCTCAATGGGGCGGGGCTTGGTACGAGACGACGTCAATGTGGTGATGTTTGATGAACCTCTTACAGTGATTGATCCGCATCTGAAATGGAAATTGCGTTCGAAACTAAAGGAACTTCATCAGCGTGTGCGCGCCACGATGATCTACGTCACCCATGATCAGACTGAGGCGCTGACCTTCGCGGACGAAGTTGTCGTGATGCAAGAGGGTGTGGTGGTTCAGACCGGCACGCCGGTTGAGCTGTTTGAGCGTCCACGCCACACCTTCGTCGGTCATTTCATTGGATCACCCGGTATGAATGTCTTGCCGTGTGAAGCCCAAGATAATCACGCGGTGCTGGAAGGGCACCGAATTGCCTTGGAAGGCCCGGTTTCGGGCGCCGGTGGCGAGGTGATGTTGGGGGTCAGGCCGGAATACGTCGACATCGCGGACGCTGGCGTCCCCGCAACCATTACCAAAGTAGCGGATGTCGGTCGCCATTTTGTTGTCGACGCTCAGGTTGGTAATACCAGCCTGAAGGCAGTGACGGAACACAACCCTCCGGATGCGGGAAGCGCTGTGCACCTTTCGTTCCGGCAAGAACAAGCGCGTCTCTACCGTGACGGATGGATTGCAACGGAGGTTCGCTCATGAGAACCGAAAACCAGAAAGCATGGTTCTTTGTCCTTCCTGTGCTCTTTCTCGTCGCTTTCAACGCGCTGGTGCCCATGATGACGGTCGTCAATTACTCGGTCCAGGAAACTTTCGGTAACAACAAATTTTTCTGGCAGGGACTGGATTGGTTCGAACAGATATTGCGGTCTGACCGTTTTCAGGCCGCGCTCGGTCGCCAGTTTATGTTCACAGGCATCATTCTCGCAATAGAAGTTCCACTGGGCATTATCATCGCGCTGTCCATGCCGCGGCAGGGTTTCTGGGTGCCTGTGTGTCTGGTGCTCATGGCGCTGCCGATGCTGATCCCCTGGAACGTGGTCGGCGCGATGTGGAATATCTTTTCTTTGCCCAAGATCGGGATGCTGGGGTATTTCATGAACGATGTGCTGGGTGTCACCTACGACATGACACAAGACCCAGTCGCCGCCTGGATAACCATCATTGTAATGGACGTCTGGCACTGGACCTCTCTGGTTGTGCTTTTGTGTTATGCAGGTCTCGTTTCGATCCCCGATGCTTACTATCAGGCAGCGAAGATCGATGGCGCCTCTCCCTGGTCCGTGTTCCGCTACATTCAACTCCCCAAAATGAAGACGGTTCTGACGATCGCCATTCTTTTGCGTTTCATGGACAGCTTCAACATCTACACTGAACCATTCGTATTGACGGGCGGCGGGCCTGGCAATTCCACCACTTTGCTGTCGATTGATCTGGTCAAAATAGCACTCGGACAATTTGATTTGGGACCTGCGGCTGCCATGAGCCTGATCTATTTTGCAATCACATTGCTCGTCAGTTGGGTGTTTTATGTCGTGATGACCAAGGACGACCAGTCATGAAAAAGCGGTCAATCATTCCTATCGTCTACATCATCTTTCTGATGCTTCCGATCTACTGGCTTGTGTCCATGAGCTTTAAGACGACAAACGAAATTCTGTCGGGCTTTTCGCTCTTTCCGCAAACCTTCACCGTGGACAGCTACGTGGCCATCTTCACGGATCCGACGTGGTATTGGGGATATATCAATTCGATCGTCTACGTCACGCTTAACACCGTGATTTCGGTTTGCGTCGCGTTACCGGCCGCTTACGCGTTCTCACGGTATCGGTTCTTGGGCGACAAGCAGCTGTTCTTTTGGTTGCTGACGAACCGCATGGCACCAGCGGCGGTATTCGCGTTGCCGTTTTTTCAGCTTTATTCGTCCATCAGTCTCTTCGACACGCATCTGGCGGTGGCAATGGCGCACACGCTCTTTAATGTTCCGCTCGCAGTTTGGATTCTTGAGGGTTTCATGCGGGGGATCCCCAAGGAGTTAGACGAAACAGCTTACGTGGATGGCTACTCTTTCCCACGATTTTTTGTGAAGATCTTTCTGCCGAACATCAAGGCCGGCGTCGGCGTGGCGGCCTTTTTCTGCTTTATGTTCTCTTGGGTCGAAATGCTGCTCGCCAAAACGCTGACTGCTGTTGAAGCTAAGCCTATCGCCGCTGTTATGACGCGGACCGCGTCTTCTGCAGGGTACGAACTTGGATTGTTGGCGGCAGCAGGCACTCTGACGATCATACCGGGTGCCATTGTGATCTGGTTTGTCCGCAACTATATCGCGCGCGGCTTCGCGCTGGGGAGAGTTTGATGCGCTATCTGATCTTCGTGATTTTTCTTCCAACGTCGGCGGTGGCGCAGAAAGCGGGTTGGGGCAACGTCGGTCAACCCGAAGAAAAGGGTTTTTCCTGGACGGCGCCGCTGTGGCCTGACTTTTGGATGGCGTGGACGCCAGCAACCTTTGCCCTTTTTGTGTGTATTTTCTCGGCGATTGCGGTGATCGGACTCCTTGAAGGGTTTCGGTTCAAGGATGGCATCGAAAGGCAGGGCGTTTTAGGGCTTACGACCACGCTGGGTGACCGGTTGTTTATTACGCTCCTGGGCTCGGCGTTTATTTTTTTGGCGTGGCTCGGACTTGTTGGGCAACCTGTTTGGTTCCCGCTTGTTGTTGCTATCGCTTGGGGAATTTTCGTTTTTTGGAAGGTTTAGCTTGCCCGATGATGCGAAATCTCTTTCACTGCCTGGACTGCAAAAGATGACGGGACCGATGCGCAAAAAGAAAAATCGTAGCCTGCTGACAGAGGTTGAACTGGAGTTCATGAACGAACTCTGGGCCTTGGGTGAGGGCTCAGTGAGGGCCGTTCTGGGTCAATTGCCCAGAGAGCGCAATCTGGCTTACACGTCGGGCGCGACCATCCTCAGAATTCTTGAAGAAAAAGGTTTTGTTGAAAGTCGCAAGTCCGGAAAATCGCTGGTCTACAAGCCGTTGCTGGCAAAGGACAAGTATCAAACCCGTTCGCTGCAGAATCTGTCACGTACATTGTTTGACGACACGCCGGCCAGTTTGGTGGCGCGACTTGTCGACGACTCGAACCTGACGGAGAACGAATTGGAGGAAATTCGGGCGCTGGTGGAGAGGAGGCTCCAAGATGACAGCGATGAAACCAGTACTTGACCTTGTAATTGATGCGAACGTTGTTCTGGTTTTAGCATTCTGTTTGTGGTGGGTCGCGCAGACGGCGGTTGTTCGAAGCAAGCTGAAAACAGATTATTCGTTGCAGCTGCGTTTGTTGCGATCTGTTTTGGTTTTCGTGATTGCAAGCCCGCTGTTGGCGCATGCGGCCGTTTTGTCCGGCCAATTCTTTTGGCCGGAGGTACCCGTGACTGTCAGTGATCTCGCTGTTGCGGCCTATCTCAATGGCGACATTGTTATGCCTGCGCTCCAGTTCGAGCAGCTGCTCAACAGTCGCAGTCAAACAACAGATGCATTTTTTGCGGGCAAGCTGCCATGGGCGACCGCAATCGTGATTGCGGTTCTAGCCGGTTCAGTCTTGCTGCTTTGTAAGACGCTTATGACGCTTTTGCGCATCGAGCGCATTGTTGCCGAGAGTTATATCTGGCGTCGAACAGACAAGGTTGACATTCGTCTTTCAGACACGATTTCGGTGCCTTTTGCCACACGAGGCCTTTTTCGCCGTCACGTCGTTATTCCTTCATTTTTACTTACGTCTCCGTCCGACATGAAGATTGTTCTGGCGCATGAGTTCGAACATCTCAGGCAAGGCGATGTGGAGTGGGAGCTGGCCTTTGAATTCCTGCGGCCCGTTCTGTACTTCAATCCAGTCTTTCATTTCTGGAAGCAAAAATTTGGTCGGGTACGAGAGTTGAATTGTGACCAAAGTGTTCTTGAGCGCTTGGGAATTAGTGCGGGCGACTATGCGCGCTGCCTGCTTCAGTTCTGTGGCCAGCGGCCGTCGAAACGACCGGACGTGTCGACATTCAACGTGGCGTTTCTCCGGACCGGTTCGAAGGGACGGATTGCCTTGGAACGCAGGATACTGGCTCTTTCCGAAACGCGGTGTTCTGCGTCCGGCGAGCCCGTTTTTCTACTGCTGGCGGGACTGTTGGCTGCTGGGGTGATCCTTTCGGCAGCAACTGTGAGAACACCTGGAGACTGGAGCCAGGACCGTTTGACATTGTCGACGGTTGTAAACCTTGAAAGGCTCGAGGCGATCAACCGCCGCTGACCAGCGCGAAATGAGTCAACTGAGCCACTTTTTCCAGGCATCAACTGAGCCGCGAAAGGCATTCAGATCAACCGGTCCGCTGATGCCTGGAACCTGACCAGTGGCCGTGTATTGCCAAATCAACCAATTAGACGTCCCGTAGGCCGTTGTTGGATGATCGGCGACCGCACGCAACCAGAAGTCTGTCCTCCTTAGCCTGCCTATACCTGTGTCTCTAAAAAAGTCGATTGTGGAATAGACAATCGGACGGCGTCCATAGTGCGCTTCCAGAAGGTCCAGGAACCGACGTGCCTCTGCGCGGACCGTGGCACCATCGGGGCGAAGGGTGCAGGTCGGCGAAAAGGGATTCCACTCCATGTCCAGAACATGCGGCATCGCTTGCCTATCGCGCGGTACGTTTTTTATGAACCACCGCGCCTGATCGACTGCGGGCCGGCAGAAATAATAGAAATGATAGGCGCTGCGATGTACTCTGGCGCGCTTCGACTCCTTCCAATACGTCTTGAACATCGGGTCCAGCAGATCTCCGCCTTCGGTGGCTTTCAAAAAGGCGAACGAAACACCCGATTTTTGCACCTGCTTCCAATCCACGGTCCCCTGATAGCGTGAGACGTCTATACCGTGGATCGGGTAGGTTTGCGGCGTTCTGCCAGGCCAATCTTGAGGGTTTGAATCGTTGAATTTCGGATAAAGACTATAGCGCGATGTGACTTCTGGGCCGTCCGAAGCTTCGATCAGTGTTGCGTCACCCGATCCGCACCCGGCTACCAAAGCACCCAGACCCGCGACAAATGCGCGTCTTTGCACGTTTGTTCCGCTGCGTTTCACGGGCGTTCCTCAGGCATTGAATCACACGAGTTTGCAAAGCAAATGGTATAGTTTGAACGCGGCCTTGCGAAGTCTCTTCATGAAACGAGTGGACAATCAAGCCGGCACACTGAAATCCGTCTGGTTGGCATGAGGAATTGGCAACCGAACCCAAATTGGCATGTGATCCGTGAAATCGTGCGTGTAGCGATCGTAAGCGGGCGTACCGCCATCCGTCAGTCCGGGACCGGCGTCTGCAAAAGCTTGAACGAAATCAAACATCCCAAAGTCATACTCGTCGGGACCCAAGGTTCCCGCCATTTTATTGTGGCGGCCTCTGGGAAGGCGCGGATCCGTGCTGACCCAGGCAATATGATCGAAGGTCTGATTGCGACGCGCATTGGTGAAAAATCCACCGTCAAGGAAGGGGAAATTCACTTTTGCCTGCAGTTTCTTTTCATTATTGACCGAGGTCATGTAATCGGCAAAAGCCTTCCTTCGTTTGTCGACGCTGGATTCAAAGTCGAGATTGAGATCCGCCATCAACAGGTACGTTTTATTCTCTTTGACCACAGTGTGCTTGCTATCGAAAAGCAACCATTCAAGGAGCGCAAAAAACTCCAGCTCTCGCTCAGACTTGCTTTTGCCTGAAACCAGATGTGCGTTTACTGCGTAAAACTCATAAGATCCGGCCGGGCCATCGACGATAAACTCAACAAGATGTGGCGTCCGAATAAACTGAACAAACCTTTTGAATTTTGCGCCCGCGAGCTTTTGTTGGCCGCTCAGCCACCCGGTTATTTTCGCCAGCAGCCCGTCTTTGCCGGCCAGATCAACTTCGGCCTGAACCAGTTGCTTGAGGGCTGCATCGGAGTTTTCGACGAC
Organism: Pseudomonadota bacterium; assembly: GCA_039191495.1. GTDB lineage: Bacteria > Pseudomonadota > Alphaproteobacteria > Rhodobacterales > Rhodobacteraceae > Roseobacter. The sequence goes on from JBCCXN010000011.1 coordinate 69,713, forward strand.
GGCTGATCGGTCAAAAGACAAATCCGAGGCAAGATCGCCTCGCCTGATCCGTTCACTTCGATACAAGAATGCGTGGCGTTCAGCCATTCCCTTGTAACCCGGCGCCATGCCGGTCACATCGCTTACGACAACATTCCAGGACGCATCATGCGTCGTTCTTAGCCGATCGCGCAAAATGTACAGGCTGGCAATGTCGCGCTGCACTTCTTGAATTGCAATCAGATCCGCCGACGCACAAACCCTTTCGATCATGTCGAAGGCGCCGGGCGATTTCTTGAGTTCGCCATTTTCCTCAAATCGTCCAAGTTTACGGATGTTCCAGCTCATGACGACAAAGGAATTGTCGCGTCGTTGCGGGATGCCGTATTTTGCAGGATCGGTATCAAGGTGCGCATTTATCTGCGCCCATTCTTCGTCGGTAAAGTGATTGGCCATAAAGCAAAAGACAATTAAAAGCTGTTGTTATTGAGTATCTTAATATCAGAGCGTGTCGAGTCCCGCACGTAAAAGCGTTAGCGACCGCGCCTTTCGCTCGACGCATTTTACTATTTGTCGGTCCGTTTTCGCGCCGGACCGTCCGTCTTCCGGTAATATACTATTCCGCAGCAAGGTCAGAAACTTGTCCCAATGCCTTTTCCCCAGCGCGCGTCTGAGGAGTCTTTATGCCCAAAACACGCCCCGCAATCTGCGTTCGCAGAATTTGCGCGGTACCTCCACCAATCGTGAACATGCGCACATCACGGTACATGCGTTCAAGGGGTTCACGATCGCTGTACCCACGTGCGCCGAACATTTGCAGGGCGTCGTTTACAACTTCAATTGCAATCTCGGAGGCAAAAAGTTTGGAGCGTGCGGCCATGGTCATGTCAGGAAACAACGCGCCGTTGGCCCCTTTTGATTGCGCTGCTGCGTGCAAAAGCGAGCGGGCTGCGTGTACTTTCGTGTCCATATCGGCCAGCATCCACTGCAGTCCTTGGAATTCGGCGAGCGGGCGCCCGAATTGTTCGCGCTCGACGAGGTAACGTTTTGCATGCCCAAAGGCGCCCGCCGCGACGCCTAATGCGACTGCACCCGCCCCAACGCGCTGGGAGTTATAGGCTGCCATAAGGTCGCTGAAGCCTTGAGAAAGACCAGATGGCGGCTGCAGCAGCCATTTTTCATGAACGCGTACGTTCTCGAAATGTAACTCTGCTTCCGGCATGCCACATAATCCGAGAGTGTTTTCGCGTCCTGCAACGCGGAAACCCTCAGGTCTCTCGTTTGCAGCCGGATCGGCAAACACAATGAAACCGCCGATGCCCAGTTCTTTGCCCGCGTCGTCAAGTACCCGCGCAAAAACGAGGTGGATTTTCGACACGCCGCCGCCGGTGATCCAGTGTTTTGTCCCGTTCAGGACAAAATGGTCTCCGCATTTTTTTGCCGTCATTCGCATTTCGGTGGCAGCGCTGCCAGCATCCGGTTCGGTTATGCAAATGGCCGGCTTGTCGCCGGCCAGAACGTGTTCTGCGCAAAATGCTATCTGGGCGGGCGTACCGTATGCCATGACTGCGCCAATACCACCCATATTGGCTTCGACAACTATTCGTGCGGTCAACGTGCAAGCCTTAGCGATTTCTTCCACGACCATGACGGTTTCAAACAGGCTGGCGCCTTTTCCACCGTATTCGGTTGGGATCGTCATGCCCATGATGCCTGCTTTTGCCAGCTCTTCGACATTTGGCCAGCAATAACTGCGTGTTTTGTCCCAAAGTTGTGCGCGCGCCGCGAATCCAATGGACAATTCCTTTGCCATTTCCAAGTTTAAAACTGTCATGCTTCACTGTCCCGCTTTTCGTCAGGATACGCTTGCAAAAGTTCAACTCAACACAATAAAAATAAACATGAAATTCAACGAGGCTGAATTTATGCAAACCCGCTCGCTCCGAAGCTTGTTGAAAATTGCTAAAGTGGGATCATTTGTCCAGGCAGCTGACCAAATGAACATGACATTGTCTGCGCTATCCATGCAGATGAAAGCTCTGGAGACCGAGCTGCAGGTTGTGCTTTTTGACAGATCCGTTCGACCGCCGCGTCTTACGCCTATCGGGAGGTCTGTTGTCGAGAAGGCAGCACTACTACTGCACCAAGAAGATGCGCTGACGATGTTGTGCCGTCCAAGCGATACGTTGGCCGGTCAATTTCGATTAGGCTTTGTGATGACAGCCGCCGTTCGACTGCTTCCTCAGTTTCTCGAACGGGCAAGAGCTTTTGCGCCCGACGCCTCATTTGCTTTTGAGACCGGACTGTCGCGTTCGTTAGAAAACCGTGTGCTGAGTGGCCAGATTGATGCTGCTGTCATAACGGACGCGGGCGATTTGCAGGACGGTATTGAAGCGCAAGTCTTGCGAGAAGAGCCATTCGTCTATGCGGCCCACAACAGTTTGCTGGCTGATGATCTTCAAGGTTTGTTTCGCAGCGCGACGTTCTTTCACTTCATGCCGCAGACCGGAATTGGCAAACAAATTGCCCGCCACATGGAAGAACACGCACACGCCACTGCAGCCAGAACAATCGTTTTGGATAATCTAGAAGCAATTATGGAATGTGTATCCGGCGGTCTTGGCTATACCCTGTTGCCAGTCCCTGACGTAGAGCGCTATCGCTCTGAAGCGGTCAACACGATTCCATTGCCCGCGCAGCTGCGGCGCGTATTGGTTTTGGCGACACTTAAAGACGGCACGCTTGGTCGTCATCGCTCGAAACTCGCGCAGATGCTTGGCGGAGCGTCACTGGACGGGTCCAGCCGACGAGATGGCGTGTAAGACTTCCCGCCCCATCGATTGTGCCGCTTCTGGAAAACACATCTTCGACAACCATTCTGTTGCCGTCGCTGATTGGCGGGCCAGACGCGGCATAGGTTGTAGTTTGCCTGGCCGCGGGTGATATCCTCGACCACTGAATAGCGGACACCGCCAAATATTGCGGCAGAATTTCCATTTTCAGTTGGTCAGAGTGGCGAATTCGGTGGATAGGACTCTTCGAATGTTGACTTCGTTTAGAAGGGTTATGTCCATTAACCTATGTTGCTGCTCGATACCCCGCCAGCTGATCGGCACACCGCACTAGAAGATGTTCAGGGCATTCTGATCGGGGCGACTCTCGTCGCGCTTTCTATACAGTTTTTGCGTGCCTCGGACTTATTTACGGGGCAAATAGCTGGGTTAGCGCTTATTGCGAGCTACCCAACTGGCTGGAGTTTTGGCTCTCTATTCTTCCTTTTGAACCTGCCATTTTATGTGATTGCCATAACAGAGATTGGCTGGCGTTTCACTCTAAAGAGCCTTGGCGCCGTCACGCTGATGTCGGGCGTTGCCGACAGTCTCCCGCTCGTCCTGACGATAAACGACCTGCCAGACTGGCTCGGGGCGACAATGTTTGGTGTGTTGGCTGGCGTTGGCCTCCTTTCACTTTTTCGACACGGGGCCACACTCGGAGGCGTTGGAATTGTGGCGCTTTGGCTACAGGACAATAGAGGTATAAAGGCCGGCAACACGCAACTAGCATTCGATCTGTGCGTTTTTTCAGTTGCGCTCTTTCTTTTTCCGTGGCCAGCCGTCGCTTGGTCGCTTTTGGGCGCGGTCATTCTGAATGTAATTGTAACCGTCAATCACAGGCGCGATCGATACGTGGCACGATCCTGATGTTTGGTCGTACTGCAAAGGCACGACATGACAAGCAAGTGTCCGCTGTTATTGAGTTGGGACCGGGTGGGCGCTGTCACGGGGCTTTTGGGGCACATTGAAGCGGCGTTTGACCGCCAAAAAAAGACGTGTTTAGCAGCGAGCCAATTCGACGTCAGCCAATCGCACGGCAATCTTAACTGCTGGCCATGCGGAAAGACTTGACGAAGGTTGTGAGTGACGACTACTTTTTTTAAAGAAATTAAAGACCTTGCGAGGCAAGCTGATGACCCCTGCCCGAGAACTCTTTTCGGCGTCTCGCGCCTTCGCGCGTTCTGATAATCGAAGGGCGTGGATCGAACTGAGCGCCACGCTCGCACTCTACTTTGTTGCCATGTTCGTTGGTCTTGCTTCGCTTGGGACCTGGTGGTTGGTGGTTCCGACAGTGATTGTCGCTTCAGCCATGGGCCTGCGAATTTACATGATTCAGCATGACTGCCTGCATCGATCGTTCTTCTCTTCGCGCAATCAAAACGATTTGGTCGGGAAACTGGTGTCTCCCATCGCGATGACGCCATATGAGGCAACCCGCTACATCCACGGACAGCACCATACCTATGTGAGTGATCTGGAAAGGCGCGACACGTTTGAAATTTACACGATGACACTCAACGAGTGGCGCGCCGCGAGCGCGTTTGCACAGCTAAAGTACCGATTTTACCGGAGCCCGATTGTTCTCATTATTGTTGGCCCGTTTCTGCTATACGCGGTTCTAAGGCGGGCACCTTTGTACGCTTTCCGGCACGGGTTCAAAGATCTAATCCAGCATAACCTGCTTTTGGCAGCATTTGTTGGTGCAGTTTACATGTTTGCGGGTTGGCCGGGGATTTTGTTTTGGTTGACGACCGTTTTCTTGGCCTGCATGACGGGGTCGCTCATTCCCTATGTTGTGCACAACTTTGAAGAGATTAACTGGGGACGCCGCCCAGAGCTAACCTTTGAACACGCTGCGTTAAGCGGCAGTGCGGTTTTAGACTGGGGCAGACTTTTTGATCTTGTAACCTTGAACATCGGGTATCACGACCTGCATCACCTAAATGCAAAAATCCCCGGGTACCACCTGAGGGAGGCTCATAAATCTTTGGAAGATCAAGAGCTTATTGACTCTGTCAAGATCGGATTTTTTGAAGGTTTAGCGTGTCTGCGTTGGAAACTCTACGACGAAGAGAACGAATGCATGATCCCATTTCCAAGCCTTTCTGCGGATCGTCAAGCGCGCGCGGACTTGCCGGCTGAATGAAAAACTTAGTCGCAGGCTTGCTGTTGACCGCAGTGCTTTCGGCGTGTGGAAACGGGCCGATTTTTCGCGTCGACGATGATTTGTATGATTGGGTCAAAGCGCCGTCTGCTGTCGACCCGGCGTCAGACTACACCCCCCTGCTTGAGGGTCAAACGGTGCGTTTTGCCTTGGACCCTGGCAACAAGCACTCTGCGTTGGTCACGGGGGATGACTGGCGGCTCGGGCAAACCTATCTGATGGGATTCGATGTTCGCTTCGAGCGGTTGCCGGGCGGCAACACTCCGATCGTTTTGTCCCGCTTGGTGCGAACCGGAGCTGCATCACCCGTGGAAATTGCTTCGGTTCAAGTGGACCAAAGGCGCGGTGTGACTGTGATGGGACGTGAGTGCATCAAATCGCCCGAGCTCGGTAATTGGCACCGCGTTGAGATGCGCATGAAGATGTCCAACGGCGACACCGGGTACCTGGAAGTTTTCTGTGATCGTAAACCCATTTGGGCGATGACGAAAATCCGTACAACCTTTGCACCCGGTTGCCGGTTGAGTGAAGGATGCGATTCTGACGTCCCCAAGCCAGTGGGTTACGAGTGGCGAAACGGGTTGATGATGGACCAAAAAGCGGGCACGTCGGTCGTGGCTTATATGCGTAAGCTACATTATAGGCTGGTTTTTTACGTTCCGAACCGTGCTGGTAATCTTTAGCCGTAAAGAGACATTTCGGTTCAGCAGACCGGTTTTACCGGAATAACTTCAACAGCTGTCTCCAACCCACTCCTGGCTCATTTGACGTCGCCGTAGTTTCGCAGCTCGTCCGGTGCGTGCAGCAGTGTGCCTTTGTATTTCGGCAGGTCGTCGTGCATATCAAGCCAAGGCAATTTGCTGTCGTAATTGACATGGAATGTCGGCTGAAACCTGTCCGGATCGACGAGGGATGCAGCGTAAAGATGCATGCCACCCGGGTAGTGATCTGCTTCAAATCCTATGGGCGAGCCACAGGTTGAGCAGAAGTGTCGCTTGACACCTTTTGAACTTTCAAACGTTCGTGGAGCGTCACCATCCCAACTAAAATTCTTGATCGGCACGCCCAGCCACGCGACGACAGGTGCCGCGCAGTTGCGACGGCAATCGTCGCAGTGACAATAACAGGCCCATGTGGTGTCGCCCTCGTAGGACCAACTGGTTTTCCCGCAAAGACATTGCCCGCGTGTTGTCATGGTCGTTTCTCCGATCCGTGGCGCGCGCGCTCTACACGTCGGGTAGAAAATGAATAACAATGGGCAACGCGACCGCCAGATTGCGACACATCAAATATTTTTTGTCGCGTTCCGCTCGACTTGGATGGTCTCGTCGTACCTATTCCATCCTGCGATGGCGTAGGAGAGTGGGCTTAACGCGGCCATTCCGTGTGTAGGTCGTCTATGATGATCGGATGTGCATGCGAACCCTGGCCATGTGTTGCCAAATGCGGGTGATCGGGCGGCAAGTCTTCGTGCACATGCGGCAGCGCTTCTGGCTCTTTTGCTGGCCACAGCATGACTGCCGACACCACGCCAACAGATCCAAGACCCGCCAGTCCACAGAGTGCAGTGATGGCGCCAAAACTTGTCATCAGCCAACCTGCAAGCGGGTAGGTCCCGAGCCAACAGGCGTGACTGAGCGCAAACTGCGCGGCAAAAACGGCGGGGCGATCTTCCGGATGTGCGGAGCGGCGTAACAGTCGTCCCGCCGGAGTTTGAACAGCCGAATAGCAGATCCCCGACACGATCCAGGCCACTAATAACATGGCCCAATTCAACCCGACGATTGACATGCAGATCGCCAGGGCGGCGAGAGTAGCAATCATCACGTAGGCGGCGCGCATCATGACGGGTCGGTCGGACCATTTTTCCAACAGTCTGGGCAAACTCAAGGCTGCGATCATGGAGCCTCCACCGAATGCTCCCAAAGTGATTGCCAGCGCGCCTTCGGTTAGGGCAAGGTCCCCTCTGACAAGGTTTATCGTGTTGACAAGAACCATGGCGCTGGCCGACGCGACCGCAAGATTGAGACACAACAACCCGCGCAACCGAGGTGTGGCCAGAAATATTCTGGTACCGCGCGTGGTTCGGTCGTAAATGCCGCGCGGCGCTGATGGCTTAGGATTGGGCAAACTGATCGATACGATGAGGGTGGCTGATGCAAGAAACCCCAGTAGCGTTCCTGAAAAAAGCGCGTCATAAGTCAGAATGGTCAAAAGCAATGCAGCAAGAACTGGGCTGACGAGGCTTTCAAGGTCATAGGCCAGCCGCGACAAGGACAGCGCGCGCGTATAGTCTGTCTCTTCCGGTAACACGTCGGGGATGGTTGCCTGAAAGGTTGGCGTGAAGCCTGCGGAAGCCGCTTGCAACAGGAAAACCAAGACGTAAATCTGCCAGACCTCGGTTACGAAGGGTAATGCCAGCGCGACAAACGCGCGGACCAGATCAAGGCCAATCAGCAGTTTCTGGCGTGATACGCGATCTGCAAAAGCAGCGGCAATCGGCGCGAGTGATACGTAGGCAACCATCTTAATTGTTAACGCCGTGCCAAGCACCATTGCAGCGCGATCGCCAGCGAGATCAAACGCCAAGAGACTCAGCGCTACGGTGGCAAGTCCTGTTCCCAACAAAGCGATGACCTGCGCCAGAAAGAGGTGCCGGTACACGCGATTTTTCAGAACTTTCAGCATTGCGGCCTCACAAATAGCGCGAGATTGCTTTTAGAGCGTCTCGGTCCGCATCTCCGTCCAGGCAATTGTCGATGTGCTCGTGAATGAGTGCCCTTTTTGCATTCGCGATCGCGCGTTCAACCGCATGCAACTGCTGGGCGACATCCTCACAGGGACGTGCACCATCAAGCATTGCGATAACGGATCGCAAATGCCCCTCGGCACGTTTCAACCTTTTGAGTATCGCGGGATGTCCATGATGACGATGGGTATGAAGCATATCTAAATCATATCCTCCCCCCTAGGATACTGACAAGACGATATTTGGTATGCGTCGGCGTGATGTTGGCAGAAAACGACTGTCAGTATTCTCGCCAAACGGGATTTGACCATGCGCGTTTTCCTGCCCGGTCCACGATCGTCACACGGAACCACCTGCTGTCGGAAAACCGAGTTAGCGGTACGGTGCAGCGGGTCATGCTTTCTCCATGCACCGCGGTCGCTGCGGACCGCTCACCCTGAACAATGACACTTACAGTTGCCGAACACTCGACATGCACGTTTTGTGTGTCCCATTCGATGTTGTGCAGAAGCGGTCCAGTTGAGGCGTAAATGTGGCCGTCCTTCAATGCTGACAGTAGCGCGTCGGGAGTATTCGCTTCTGCTTTGACCATCGTCCATCCAAAATGGTCGGGTTCCGAGAAATGCGCATCATCCGTGGCACAAAGGGTCAACCGTTTGCCGTCTTCGAGGAGCCGGTCCAAGTGCCAAAATCCGTGTGGTCGGTCAGCACCAACGAGGCAGCCATAGTTGTAAATCTCGACGGCATGTGCTGCATCAAGTGATCGGGCGTCGGTCAGGCTCAGTCCGCTCCATTCGGGATGTGCAATAGCGACAAAGGCGCCCGCGTCGCGTGCGCGTTGGGCCAGCTCCGGCCCGCTCTCCTGATCGGTCAAAGGGAGAAAACCTGGCGCGTTCGAGCGGCGAAAGTCCTCCGGAAGACCAACGGCGAGAATGTGCCAGAGTTCCCCGTTTTCCATAGCTCCGGAGTGGATTTCAGCGCCCGGTAAAGTGGTGAATCGCGCGTCTCGAAAGGGTGTCGTGTCAACAATTGGGTAGTCGTATATTCCGACGAAATGATCGGTCAATGCTATAAAGTCGTACCCTTCAGCTTTATATCGCTGGCACACTTCTTTCGGCTCCAACACGCCATCCGATCGTGTGGAATGTGTGTGCAGATTGCCGCGCCAAAACTGGCCGGGTGCGGAGAATGTAGGGTCCTGCATGTGAAATTCGTCCCACTTGGTTGGGTATTGAGCTTGCAAAGTCAGTGTTTCGGTATGTCGCCTGATGTGCTTCTAGGTGTAGTGTTTCATTAAAGATCATGACAAGACCGTGATTTTTTACGGTCGTGCTCCGCCGTGCGCCGAGGCTCTCAATTTCCGCTAAGCGAAAAGGTTAGATTTGATCAACGGCTTGCACCGGAGCAACGGTCGAGCCGGTGTCATGTCTTCTCATGTCTTTCAAAGTCGCGGGATCGTTTCTCAGGCAAATGAGCCACCGCCAAACGCGACATGAAGAAAAGCCGACACGCACGACCAGCATATCCTCGGGTTAAAGTCGCCCGCCACGATATGCCGCCAGTCGCATCCAGAAAGGCCGGCGGCTTAGGCCAAACCGATCATCCACAATGCTGTGCAGTCCCTGCGTCTCCACTTTTCTTCTCTCACCGCAAATCGCCATGGCAGTTTTGGTTAAAAGTATAAATGTAATGCTGCTCTCCAGTTTTTGTGGCGCGCCCATATTTCTCTGCTGTGCCAGTGGCGAGAAGCCGGAGTTCAGCATTTTCATGACAGGCACGTTGCCGACGCAGATACAAACAGCATTTTTTCACAATTCGTTCGGCATTAGGATAGTGCGTTGCGAAGTGTGCCAAGCTTCGGATCACAATCTGCTGTTTGAAGAATGGACGCCACGTCATAAGAGCGTTTTGGTGTCGCGGGAGTGTGCTCTGTTCAGAAGCCCAACGCTCTGTAAAAAAGCCGCTTTTGAGCTTCCGAGTGGCCGGATCTCAATCGCCATTTGTTCTCTTTTCGGATCTCTACGCCTTCGCGTTGTCTTGTCTGAGCTGGATATGCAGCCTAAGCACGACGTCGCTTGTCGCGCGTTTTTGTTCGCAGTCACAACGCGTAATCGTGCAACAAGTGTTTTGTTGCCAGCAGTTGGTCGGAATGGAGGGAGCTTGCGTGGAAAGGGCTGATGCGATTGTTGTTGGCGCCGGTCTTGCGGGAATAACAGCAGCAGCAGAATTGGCAGATCGCGGGAAGTCCGTGCTGGTCCTGGATCAGGAGGGTCCGCAAAACCTCGGCGGCCAAGCCTTTTGGTCATTAGGTGGCTTGTTTATGGTCGACACGCCTGAACAGCGACGCATGGGCATTCGAGACAGTCTGGATCTTGCGAAACTCGATTGGGCTGGGTCTGCGAAATTTGACCGGGACGAGGACCACTGGCCGCGTAAATGGGCTCAGGCATATCTCGAGTTTGCGTCTGGCGAGATGTATTCATGGCTGCGTGGCATGGGATTGCGTTGGTTTCCGGTTGTCGGCTGGGCGGAAAGGGGTGGCGCTTTGGCCACGGATCATGGCAACTCGGTGCCGAGATTTCATCTGACATGGGGGACAGGACCCGGCGTGCTCGCCCCCTTTATTCGACGCTGTCAGGCGCACGCGGACGCGGGGCGCATCCGCTTTGCCTATCGCCACCAGGTAGATCGGATCGAAATCCAGAACGGAGCTGCAACGGGCGTTTCCGGCACGCTACTTGCAGAAGACACGGCGCTCCGGGGACAAAAAACCAGCAGAGAAACAACAGGTGATTTCGCCTGTGCGGCGTCTTCTGTCATCGTAACGTCGGGTGGCATAGGTGGAAACTTCGAATTGGTTCGCCAAGCCTGGCCTGTGGATCGGATGGGGCCACCGCCGACGAAAATGGTTGCCGGCGTCCCCGCGCATGTAGATGGCCGCATGCTGGAGATCAGCCAAAACGCGGGTGCTCGTGTGATCAACGAAGATCGTATGTGGCACTACACAGAGGGCCTCAAGAATTGGGATCCGATCTGGCCGAACCACGGAATTCGCGTTCTACCTGGCCCATCCTCCATGTGGTTCGATGCCGACGGCAACAGGATGATGCCGCCCGCACTGCCGGGCTTTGACACGCGCGGAACGCTTAAGAGTATCTTGAAGACCGGATATGATTACAGCTGGTTCGTTCTGACACAGGCTGTCATCAAAAAGGAATTCGCGCTTTCCGGGTCTGAACAGAACCCGGATCTTACCTCGGCCAAGTGGGGCGCAGTATTGCGGCAGCGAATTTTGTCCGGCAAGCGTGCTACGAACCCAGTCGAAGCTTTCAAAGAAAGAGGCGAAGATTTCGTGGTGTCTCAGGATTTGCCGTCACTTGTGCGCGGAATGAACCAGATTGCCGGGGGGCATTTGGTTGACGAGGCGCATCTGAGGGCGCAAATCGAGGCGCGAGATGCACAAATTGACAATCCGTTCACCAAAGATGCGCAAATCATGGCCATCCATTCGGCTCGCAAATACCGTGGGGACAAACTGATCCGCACAGCTAAACCGCACAAATTTCTGGACCCAAAAAACGCTCCGCTGATCGCTGTTCGACTGCATATTCTAACGAGAAAGACTCTTGGTGGACTGGAAACCAACCTTAATAGCCAAATGATCGGGACTGGTGGCAGTGCAATTCCAGGTCTGTTCGCCGCCGGAGAAGCTGCCGGTTTCGGTGGGGGCGGCTATCACGGTTACAACGCGTTGGAAGGCACTTTTCTGGGAGGGTGCATTTTCTCCGGGCGGAATGCCGGCCGGTCCGCCTAAAAACACCTGTTCTATAAAGTTTAATTTAAAGGGAGGCGGCCGTATTCGCCCTGTTGCGTTGATGTTGCGATCTAACGCTCTCCAAAGGCTTGTTCTAGAGAGCGGTGGATGGGTTTTGCCAGATAGGCAAGCATGCTGCGTTCGTCAGTCACAATCTGTGCACTCCCCGACATGCCCACTCTGAGCGGACGTTCGAGCGCGCCGGCACCAATGTTTAGTTGATCAAGCCGGACGACGCCCCGGAAATAGGTTTCGCCACTTGCCGGATCTGATAAGACGTTCGGTGACAAACTCTCGACAGCGCCGTGAACCTCGCCAAAACGACGTGCATCGAAAGTGTTCAGTTTTATGGACACATGGTCTCCCACGTGGATGTGGCCAATGTCCTCCTCTCCGATACGAATTTCCGCAACCAGCCTTTCATCAGAGTTGATGATCTCAAAAAGCGTGGTACCTGCCTCAACGAATTCGCCGGCATGAGGAAAGTCCACGGCTTGAATGACGCCGTCGACAGACGCTCTAATGGAAAGCTCATCCCTTCGTTCTGCCAAATTTACCGATTGTGCGGTCAGGGCTTCTTCTTGGAGTTGGAGGTCGAACAACTCGGTCAGTGTTTGTTCCCGAAGAGCCAATTCGCTTTCAAGCGGTTTGTCGCGTGCTGCGGCATAGTCGGCACGGTTCGTTGCCAGTTCGATGCCCGCGTCGATCAAACGCCCGCGCAATTCATCAAGCGTTTGTTTTTCGGCTTCCAACCGCACGAGTGTCACGCTGCCTGATGCATAGAGCTTTCGCAGCCTGTTGACCGCGGTCTCCTTTTCCATAACCCGCTTTTGCATCAGAGAATATGCGGCTTCCAATTCGTCTATAATGCGCTTCAGGCTCTCCGCACGGACGTGCGCAATTTCAGTTTGCAACTCATGTAGGTAAACGCGGGACGCAGCATATTCATCCGCTCTGTCCGAAACAACCCGCGAAGTTTGCTGATTTTCTGCCGCATTTGAAAGATGCGAAAGAATTTTGGCCAGGCTTGCAATGCGATACTGCAGGCGTTCAATCTCTTGACGTGTAGTACGGATTTCCCGGTCAAGGTCGGGGGCATCAAGCGTAGCTACGATTTGATTTTTGACAACACGCTCCCCCTCCTGCACTCGTACAGAACTGATGATGCCATCGTTTGGGCTCTCGACGCGATATGCGTGGTTTAGCGTGGTAATCGTTCCGGTCGCGCGTGCCAGCTCGGGAACATTTGTATGAACCGACAAGGTAAGAGCGGCGGCGATGAAAGCAAACATCGTAAAAACAATTAAAGAAGCCATGCGAGGCGCACGGTTGTCATCCCGCAAATGTTTTCTTTTGAATACGCCCAATGTTGGCCCGATGTCCAAACTGGAACTCATGTCAACGCTCCTCATGCGCGCTTAGCAACGCCTTCACTTTTCGCCGGCCTTCCAGCCCGATCCCGTCTGCCAGTATGCGTCCGGCATTCATGAAAATGCAGCGGTCGGCCAATGCGATGTGGCTCGCATCATCACTGGCGACGACTATTGTGCGGCGTCCCCTGATGGACTTCAGATATGTCAACAGTGCCTGTTTCACTTCATCGTCCAGCCCGTTGCAGGGTTCATTAAGCAAATACACCTGAGCTGGGCGAACGAGGCTGCGGGCAAGAGCCAGGCCGCGGAGCGAAGACGCGGGCAGACTCAAGCGATACTTCTCTGACAAACGGGTGCGGATACCATCCGGCATGCCGTCCACAACTTTGTCGAGTGCCAGGGCATACAGCAAGGTCCGGATGTCGTTTTCGTCAGCTGTGGGCGCCGCAAGCTGGAAGTTTTGGAGCAGTGTGCCATGAAAGATATCCGGCTCTTTTTGGGCATAGCTGAAAGCGCCGCGCAAGTCGTCCACGGGAATTTGACGCAGATCGATCTGGTCAAGCTGGACGGTTCCAACCAGTGGCGGATGAAGGCCCATCATGGTTTCCAGAAGCGTCGTTCTTCCGCTTTGGCTGTTGCCAGCGATCACAACGCACTCACCCGCTTCAATGGAAATGTTGACTTGAGACAACGCAGGATCTGTCGCGTCGGGATAGCGAAATGTGACGCCGTTGAGCGTCATTTTGCCTTCAAAGAACTTTTGATGGGATTTTTCGGCGCCGCGTGTCACTTCAATTGGCATGGCCAAAACCTTGTCGATCTGGTCACGGCACGTCAGAAAGCCCAAAATCTGAGGTGCATTTGCAAAAAGCGCTTGCAAAGGTGTGAGCACTTTCCAGACCAGCGCCATAATTGCGATCAGCGCGCCAAACGACATGTCGCCAGCGATCGCCTGAAGCGTGCCCAACACAATTGCGCCAACACCTGCGATCATCATCAGGCTTTGTGCAAGCAACTGGCAAAACAGTTGAAACCCTTTGGCTTCACGTGTTGCTTTTGCAGCCTCTTGGGCGATTGCCTCGTGCTTTTTCTGCCAAAACTCAACCAAACCAAGGCGTTGAATGTTACGTTGTTGCACCACAGTTTCGAATAAAAAACTCTGATGTTTTGCGCGTATGGTCGTAGAGCGCTGATTTCGAGATTGCTGAATCGGGAGTGTTGCGCATGTCAGCAAAACAAATATCGCTGCCAGGGACGCAACAAGCAATCCGACGTGGGCAGAAAGCCAAAAAACAACACCAAGAAAAATTACGGTGAATGGCAGATCCAGCAGTGTCACGAAAACCTGCCCAGAGAAAAAGTCGCGCACGCTCTCAAACTGTTTGAAGCGCGAAACTTGCTGTTCGACTGGTTTGTTTCGTATTTGCGAGGGCGGTAAAGACATCAACTTTAAGAAAAGGGCCTCTCCAAGTCGACGTTCCACGGTTTGCCCCATGTACGCAATGGCCCGCGCACGCGCATATCGAAACCCTGCGTCGGCGGACAAAACGAGCAAACTCGCAAGCGCTAAGGATAAGATCAAGGACGCAGATCCGCTCGGGATAACGCGATCATAAATCATCATCACGAGTAGCGGTGTGGCAAGCCCCATGAGACTGGTGACAAAACTTGCCAAAATGACCCAAGGCAGGAGGTAACCAAAACCACTGGTGATTTGCGCAAAGCTCTCGACGGTTTCTCCTCGAACTTTTGACGCGAAACGATCCACGCGCACAAGTGTCCCCGGTTCTGTCCACCTATCAATCCATTGGGTGCGCTCATCTCCGGGTTCCACGACCAGAACCTGAGTTCTGCTGGCGTCGAGGATCGCAAGCGCCTTACTTTGAGTGCCAAAAAACAAAGCGGGGCAGTCTTCGCCCGAAAGCCGTTTGAGATTTGTATTTGTTGACGTCAAAGGAATGGAAAGGTTTTCAAGCGTTTTTATGAGATCGTTGGAGCTTAACTCGTCAACCATATGGGGCGCCGCTTCGATCAGGTTCTTGGAACTGCTGTGCCAACCGGCGGCCGAAATCGCCTTTTGCAGGAAAGCAAGCCCGCTATTCGCCAACGCTTCCACTATGCAATCCTCTCCATTTGCTCATCGGCCAATGCGTCGGAGGTCCAGTTCCGGGTTTGCCGCAAAACGGGGTCTGCAATGGTGAAACTCTGGTCTGCGAGCGGTCGAATGAACCTGCTTGGAGTTGCCATTACGATCGTCGCCTGTCCTTTCAGTTTTGCGAGACAGTTTGCGACCAAAATGTGCTCATTTCGGTCCAGCGCTGAAGTCGGGTCATTCATCAGCAAAAGGCGTGGCTTCAGTGCGAGGGCGCGCGTTAAGGCAATTTGTTGCAGTAAGGA
Organism: Pseudomonadota bacterium; assembly: GCA_039191495.1. Lineage (GTDB taxonomy): Bacteria > Pseudomonadota > Alphaproteobacteria > Rhodobacterales > Rhodobacteraceae > Roseobacter. Next base: position 85,023 of record JBCCXN010000011.1, read on the forward strand.
CAAGCCAATGTGTCGCTCCTCGACACCGCCAAGAATGGTTTCATATCCCATTGGCATGCGGTGAACCGCGTCTTCGAGACCGATTTCTAATGCGGTAGACAAGGCATTCGAAACGTCAGCGACTTGCCCAAAACAAGTGATATTTTCGAGGATGCTTCCCGAAAAAATGGCGGGCTCCTGAGAAACGTAAACGATCCCGCCATGTCCTCGGCTGGCCTGCATACGTTCCATATCGAGACCACTAAAGAAGATCTGTCCCGCTTTTGGTTTTTGCTCGTGCAGGATCAGCCTCATCATCGTTTCCAGACAAATCGCGTTTTCCGCTTCTAAGAGAACAGCGCGTCCGGCTTGCACCTCAAAACTGACGTGCGACAGTACGGTTCGATCGTTCTCTTCGTGCCGCGCGGTCACCCGGTCAAATGTCAACGATCCGGCGACAATCTGATCCGGAGGTGCCACTCGAGCACGTTGTTCCAAACTCGCAATCTCTTCGACTTTTTGGCGCGCCACTTGGATGCTTTCGGTCTGTGCCCAATGACCAAGCATTTTTAACAATGGTTGAACCGTGCGGCCGTTCAACAACATGCAGGCTGCAAGTTCGGCCACGCCAATTTTCCCCGCAATGACCAGATAGCTGCCAGCAAGCGCCATCGCGGCGACCGTGCCTTGTGAAAACACCGCGCCAAAAGCCTGAGAATATCCCGTGAATTGCAAGAGTTTTTGACTAATATTTACCGATTGGTTTTGCAGGGCTTCGTAGCGCCGACGCAGTTGTGGCTCCATTGTGTCCGATTTGACTGTCATAATTTGAGAAAGACACTCGATCAGAAATGAGTATCGGCGCCCGTCCAGCGTTTTGCGCGCTTCAAAAACTGGGCCCTGGGTTTTTTTCAAAAGGACCTTGAAAGCGTACAGCATGGAAATTGCCGTAAGCGGAACCAAAACCAACCAGCCGCCGATCAAAGCGATCATGATAATGAAAATGGCAGTGAATGGCGTGTCGACAGCGTACAGACGCGCAGGCCCGCAAAAGTGATCTCGCAAGTGGGAAAGGGCATTCAGTTTTTCAAGGTGCGCGCCTGTCGAGAACCGATCGTAAGCCGAAGGGTTCGCTTCAAGCGAACGACGCAAAAAATTTGAACCGAGCTCGAGCTCATAGCGCTGCCCTTCGTGACCCAACAGGATCAAACGCGCCCATTTCAGAAAAAAGTCGATGAGCGCGACAGTACAAAGACCGATGAAAAGTACTGTGAGTGTTGCATATGCTTCAAATGGAATGACCCGATCGAACACTTGCAAGATGACCAAAGGCATCGCTAATGCCAGCAGGTTTGACAGCAGTGAAGCAACCAAAACCGGCAGGCTCATCTTCGTGGATAGGACCACGGTTTCCGAATTCAAAAGCTTTTTCACGTGGCGCCCTTCAGCCTGTATGACCTGATAAGAGTGAAGCGTGGCAGTTAGGAAATCCTTTCCCAACCCGGCGCCGACATAGAATTTTGAGGACAATTTGAAGCAACGGAAGAGGTGATATGCACCCGAAATTAAGAGAAGCTCTGTTCGATGATGCTTTGATAAACGGCAAGGTTCATCATGTCCGACAAGCGCATAGATCCAATGGAAGAGCAGATCCTGACAGGACAGGCGGACCAGACGTCTGACAAGGAAAAGGTGGTTCAGCACTCCGTTCGTCAAACGGACACAACGCAGGAAGACGTGTCGCGCAGCACGCTACACTACGGTGAACATGTAAACACAGAAACTGCCCGATTTGTGGTCGACGACCATCCACAATTCGAAAGTATCACGCCATCAGCCGGTCTTGAAAGCGATGTGGACGCAGCGACTGGAACGCCAGCGACAGACTCCTTCGAACAGGCAAGCCCGGTCGCGGAGTCTGGTGTATTCGAGGCGACCGTCCCTGCATCTGATCGCGACGCATCGGGAGCGTTAGAGCCGAATAGCCAGTCAGAAAGTACCGAACGCGAGTTCACCATTCAAAGCGCGAAGTCTGATACGGGTAGGCTGCATGAGACCTCACCTTCTGCCTCAAATGAGCCCGCAATGACCGAAGACCCGTCTTCGCACGCAACGAGCTCTTTTGAAGGCAATCTGGAGCCTGTACACGCGTCAGCTGCCGCGTCACAAGGACCAGCTGAACCGCCGCAGAAACAAGAAATCGAACAGGCCGAACACCTCGGAGAGGCGTCTTTGTTTTCTCCGTATGCTACCAACGATACAGTTGATGCACGGCCGCACACAAAAAACGGTCAAAAAGGCGAGACAGATGTACCGCCAGTGCTACCCCAGTCGGTGGAAGACAACCCGGCAACGCCCGAACCGGTTGTAGACGATCCGGTCATTTCGATATCTCGCTTTGGAATTGCTGCGGATCGCACCGGTACCGAGATTGCAGACATTGAACTGAGCGGTGTTGCTGATCCAAGCCAATACAGTTTTTCTGTTTCAGATGATCGTTTCGAAATATCGGACGGCATTTTGAAGCTGAAACCGGATGTGTCTCTTGCTGGAGGCGATGCGAACTCTCTGGACCTTGAGATCTCGGCCGTCGGCCCGTCGGATGTGCAGTCCGTTGAAACAGCGTCGTTCGAGGTGATCAACGTGCCCGAGTTTTTGACGCAAACCGGATTTAACGCGCGTTACTTTGATGTGGACCAAAAGCTCCAAAACTTGTCCGATATCAATTGGTCAGGCCCGGCTTCTCACGAAGAACTGGTGGAGACGATTAACTATGAAAACAGTCGTGGCTCCTTCTGGGACGGCGGGTCAACCGACACGTTCGGCGCTCAGATCACCGGTACCGTGGATGTGAACGAAGAAGGCACGTTCAAATTTTTCCTTGGTGGCGATGATGGTGTTGTTCTGTTCGTGAACGGGCAAGAAGTCGTGCGCGATGACGGTCTGCATGGCTATAGAACACGGGATGGAGAAATCCAACTGGAACCCGGTACGCACCATATTGAAGTGCGCTATTTCGAAAATTATGGCCACGCGGGGCTCAAGTTGGAGTGGCAGGGACCCGGTCTGGACGGACGCGAGCTCGTGACGGACGGCGGTATGGACGCCATGAACACTCTGAATGGGGTACCTGTCAGCATGAGTATTCAGATGACGTCAGATGCCATTCCTGACGGATCAAATACAACATTGTCGATAGAAGGCCTGCCGGGAGGCACAACAGTTTTAGCTGGCGAAAATGTGCTGGATGCGGGCGCAGACGGTGCGGTCGATGTAACAGGTTGGGATCTGGCGTTGCTCACTGTCAGCACACCCCAGTCCTATGTTGGTGAGGTCCCGGCTCAACTTGTTACCACAGTGCAAACAGCAAATGGTGTTGAGGTTGAGTCTTCAGAAGATATCGGGTTCACGGTTGAGCTGGTGGAACACGCGCCACAGTCTTTCGATATCTCGACCGGTTTTCATGCCAGCTACTTTGACGTCGATACCAAGTTGTCAAAACTCGATCAGATAGATTGGGATGCTCCGCCGACCCACGAAGACGTGGTGAGCGAAATCAACTACAAAAACAGTAAAGAGTCATTCTGGGAAGGCGGCTCGAAGGACACATTCGGCGCACGGATTACGGGTCAGATCGACGTCGAAGAAGGCGGCGTTTACGAGTTTTTTGTTGGTGGCGATGATGGTGTGATGCTCATTGTCGATGGCGAGGAAGTGGTCGATAACGATGGCCTGCACGGATTTCGCACGCGCAATGGAGAAATCGAGCTTGAGCCGGGTACGCATGACATCGAAGTGCGTTACTTTGAAAATTACGGTCACGCCGGCCTCAAGCTTGAATGGTCCGGACCGGATACGGACGGGCGAGAGCTTGTATCCAGCCAGTCTGATTTGTCCATCGAAGAAAATGGGATGATCGCACTTGGCATCGAAAGCGAAGATCTGTCAGAGGCTGCGACATTCACACTATCGGGGCTTCCCTCGGATACCATCGTCATGAGCGGCGACATGATTGCGGTCTCCGACGGATCACAGATGGATCTGACCGGTTGGAATATGGATATGGTTGAGATCGCGCCGCCACCTGGTTTTGAGGGCACGATCGAAGGTGAATTCACATCCAGTGACTCTGCATTTAATGGGGACACTCTGACGACGCAGACGTCGTTCTCAATCGAGGTCGGCGATCCCGACGCCGTGCAGAACGCCGGTGTAACGGACGACCAGAACTGGGCGCTGACAGACGACACGGAGTCTGCGCAATCTTGGCTTGATGTAGCCGATGACCAAAACGACGGCACAGACAACGCAGATCCTTTGGATGAAGAGGTGATCGCGCAGGTCGAAGCAGACACGGTTGGCGACGCGAACGACACCTACGAACGCAGCGATTGGTGACACGACGGAGCCGTTACGCGACGAATTGAACCACGCGTTCGACCGTCCAAAATGCAGCGGTTCCGCCAATTAGGTATGCCGCGCCGCGTTTTCCTGGTGCACGAGGTTGCAATTGCCGCTCGAGCAAGGACGGGGCAGCAACGCGCAGTCCCGCGGCGATCAGCAAAACGCATGCCAAAAACAGAAGTTGACCAGCCTCAACACCGACGTTGAAAGACAAAAGCGCAAGTGGAATGTCACTCGGTGGTAAGCCGATTTCCCGCAATGCGCTTGCAAAACCCAAGCCGTGCAAAAGCCCGAACGCGAACGACACAACCCATGGCGCGCGTTGCACCAAACTGCGAGGGCGGCCTTCGTCTTGAACGATCTCAAGTGCGAGAAACACGACGGAAAGCGCGATGAGCGCTTCGACAGGCGGCACCGGCAGTACCACCCACCCGAGCGCTGCAGCCGCCAGGGTGATGCTATGCGCGACAGTAAACGCTGTGATGGCGCCCACCAAACGCCTGATATCGCGGATCAGAATGAGCAGGGCAAACACGAACAAAAGATGATCGATCCCACCAAGGATATGGTCTATTCCAAGCGTCAGATAGCTGCCCGAGACCGCCCAGCCCGACATTACAGCTGGCAGTGCAACGGCTGGAGTATCCGGTGTAAGTCGAAACGTCCGAGCAAAGCCACCGTCTTGGGCAGTATAATATACCAATACATCGGTTGCGGTGGACGACAACCCGTCGATAAAAACCTCACCCTCCCAGATTTGCGGATCACAGGTTGCCACCCAGCCCGACACAAATGCGCGGCCATCAAATCGTGGCGGTGGTGCGCGACGCGGTGCGCATCCTGCCGGTAACTCTGCATCAATGGCCATGGGTTGCCCGGAAACCTGCGGTTTGCGCCATGTGACGCGCCACTCAGAGTCGCTGATTGGTGCAAGCTCAAGGTAGCCGGGTTCAAGCGCATGTGACTGAGCGGGGTGCGTCCAAAACATAGTTGAGCAAACCGACAGAAGAAGCATCAGGTGTTTCATCGTGCCAAAATGGCCTCTGTATCCGGCCGTTCAATTTGGTATTGCGCCTTCAATGTTGCAAAGCGTTCAGAGCGCAAACTTTGCGCTTTGTAGCTGCGCCAAATCAGCTCTACGCGGTCGCGCATGGTCTCGAAGGGCGGAAGTTGTGCATGTTCGACTAAATCGATTCTTACAAGGTGCTGACCATATCCTGACAACACCGGCCCTTGCCAGCCTTCTTGATCGATCCTGCCCAGAGCCTCAAAAAATCCGGGTCCGAACGTGTTATCGATTGCCTGCCGCGCGCTCGGAGGCACTTGCAAGGGGAGTAAAGTGCGTTGTCCGACGCTGGCTGGATCGCGCCCATTATCGAGTGCAGCGCGCAGCTGTTCGGCCTGGCCAGCCTGATCCTGCGAAATCAAGACCTGAGTAAATGCGACGCGCGGTGCAGTGGAAAACTGTTCTGCGTTGTCTTCGTAGAATTGTCTGAGTTTCTGATCGTCCGGTGTGGCGGCCTCGGCACCCGATTCGGTCAAAATTTCCATCTTTTGTCGCAGACGATTGCGCACAATCTTGTCTCCCTGATCAAGACCAAGGGACAACGCTTCGCGCACATAGATTTCTTCTGCGATAAAGTCCTCGACCATTGCGTCCAGCTCCCGCTGTTGAGGCGGTCGATTCCATGTCGCCCTAAACTGATCCGCAAGCCACTGCGCGTCCTGTTGCGATACAGTGATCGTGGGTTTGTCTGGTGCGGACGGGCTCTCATCTACAACCGCGAATAATGCGAAAATCGCAAGGCCAATCGCAAAGAAATGCAAAAGCGGTTGTCGCAGCAAGCTATGAACCATTTCGCGCCTTCCCGTCGATTGTTTGAGTTAAACGGCCGTTACCACTTGCGCTTTTGATTATGTGTAGTGGGGAGCGCGGCGCTTGACAATTCGGTTTGCGGTTGTGGAGGTGCTGTCGTATCTGGTGTGTGGCGCGCGACGGATTGGTAAGCAACGTCAAGTATTTGCTTACTTCCGTTGACCGGCAGATTGGTGTTGCAGAAGCCCAAAGAGGTCGCGCAATATCGCAATTATGAGTGGTCCCGAAATCACGGTTGAACTGCGCGGCGATGAAACGGTTTGTCAACTGACCGGCCGGCTCGTCACGAACGCCTTGCAGGACGTGGAAACACGGTTCAAGGAAGTCGCAGGACAAACTGGCGTCGCGCGCCTTGATCTGTCCGAGCTGGAAGCGCTCGACACTGGTGGCGCGCACCTGATCGTGCAACTTCAGGACAGGCTTTCCAAAGCCGGCACCCTTGTGGAGGTTTCGGGCGCCAGTTCGGATATGATCGTTCTGCTTGAAAAAGTGCGGACGTCGGGCTTTGACATGGTCCAAGTGGAAACACGCGCTGTCGCAGTATCTGATCGTCTCGCATCGGTCGGTCATCGGGTCGTGGATGCGCGCAAGCACGTTGCGTCCTTTTTGAATTTTCTTGGCCTCGTTATCGCCCGATTGCTGCGTACGATTGTAAATCCTATCCGTCTCAGGGGCACGGCGCTCGTCGCGCAAATGCAACAAACTGGTTACAACGCGGTCCCGATCATCGCTCTAATGGGTTTTTTGATCGGCATTGTTTTGGCATACCAGGGCGCAGCACAACTTCGTCAGTTCGGAGCCGAGGTTTTCGTTGTCGATTTAATTGCTGTGTCGGTCTTGCGTGAACTGGGGATACTGTTGACGGCTATTATTGTGGCCGGGCGTTCCGGGTCTGCCTATTCCGCGGCAATCGGGTCCATGAAAGTCAACGAAGAAATCGACGCAATGCAAACGTTGGGGCTGGATCCAATTGAAGTGCTCGTGCTGCCGCGTCTGATTGCGCTCGTGGTGATGTTACCTGTGCTGGGTTTAATTGCTAATCTGTCCGCGCTCTTCGGCGGGGCGTTGATGAGCTGGGTGGAGTTGAACGTCAGCCCTGGCATGTTCGTGACGCGATTTTGGGAGAACACCAGCGTCTGGCACCTGATCGTCGGCATGATCAAAGCGCCGGTGTTTGCATTCATCATTGCGATAGTGGCCTGTTGGCAAGGCTTACAAGTGGGTGGGTCAGCGGAAAGCGTGGGTCAGAGAACAACCGCTTCAGTCGTTCAGGCGATTTTTCTTGTAATCGTAATGGACGCCGTGTTCTCGATTTTTTTCGCGGAGCTTGGTGTATGAACCAAATGCCAGCCACGCCTGCGAAGAAGGAGGCCGCACAACAACGCGAGGCCGTCATCAAAGTGCGTGGTTTGGAAAACAGGTTCGGAACGCATGTTGTGCATCAAAACCTCGATCTTGACGTCTGGCGCGGTGAGGTCCTTGGAATTGTAGGCGGCTCGGGCACAGGCAAATCCGTCCTCTTGCGGTCCATCGTCGGTTTGCAACCACCGTCAGCGGGTCAAATCACTGTTTTGGGGACGGATGTGTTGCACGGGTCGGAAGCGGAGAGGGTGGCCGTCGAGCAACGCTGGGGGGTCGCGTTTCAGGATGGGGCCCTGTTCTCTTCCCTATCGGTGCTCGAGAATGTCATCGCACCAATGCGAGAGCACCTGTCAATTTCGATGTCGCTGATGCGGGAGCTTGCCGCACTAAAAATCTCTCTTGTGGGATTGCCAGCGATCAGTTGTGAAAAACTGCCGTCAGAACTGTCCGGCGGCATGCGCAAGCGCGCGGCACTTGCCCGCGCCCTGGCGCTGGACCCTGAAATTGTTTTTCTGGACGAGCCGACTGCGGGCCTCGACCCGATCGGGGCCGCTGCCTATGACGCTTTGATCCGTGATCTGCAACGATCTCTGGGACTTACGGTGTTTATGGTTACACATGATCTCGACAGTCTCTACGCAATCTGCGACCGTATCGCGGTGCTGTCGGACAAACGCGTTTTGGTGGAAGGGCCGATTGAAGAGATGACCAGCGTTGATGATCCCTGGGTGCAGGAGTACTTTCTTGGCCCGCGCGCGCGTGCCGCGCAGGCCAAAGGCATATAGGTTTCAACCGGTATGGAAACCAAAGCAAACTATGTTTTGATTGGCATTTTTACCCTCGCTGGTCTTCTTGGAAGCCTGCTTTTTCTGCTTTGGTTGGCCAAGTTGGAGGTTAATCGACAGTTTGCTTACTACGAGATCCTTTTTGACGGCGTGTCGGGTCTCGGAAACGCGGGTGATGTCCGATACAACGGATTGCCCGTCGGTCAGATCGTTGAATTGCGTCTAGATCCGGACGATCCGTCCAAAGTACGGGTGCGCATCGAAGTTTCGGCCGATACTCCGATCACGACGGATACCGTTGCATCGGTGGCCGGGCAGGGTGTGACCGGCGTCAGTTTTGTAGCTTTACGTGGCGGATCAGCTGGTGCGGATGCCTTGCCCGAAGGCGGTCTTATTCCTGCAGAACCCAGTGTCCTGCAGTCAGTTCTGGAGGGTGCGCCCGTTCTGCTGCAACGCGCGGTGACGCTGCTCGAGAACATCAACGATGTCGTCAACCAACAGAATCGAGACGCCGTCACCGAAGTCCTTGGAAATCTGGCTTCGGCGTCGGGTCGCTTTGACCGTGCGCTTGAGGACTTTGAAGCTCTCTCTTCCGATCTGGGGCAGGCCGCCCAAGACGTTGCAGACTTTACCAACCGCCTGGACTCTCTGGCTGATACGGCCGACATCACGCTAAAAACGGCGACTGAGACCTTGAGCGAAGGCCGCGTCGCTATCGCGCGGGGCACAACTGCTCTGGAAACGGCAGACAAGACGCTCAAGTCATTGGACGAGGCTTTCGCTTCTGCTCAGGCGCTGGTCGACGGTGACATCACGAATTTCGTGCAACAAGGCACGACCGCTGCTGCGCGGATTGAAACTGCTTTAGACGCACTTGAAGGCCCAGCCGAAAGCGCACTGAGCCAGACCACGACAACGCTTTCAGAAGCGGAGCAAACGTTCGCCGCCGCCAATCGCATTTTTGATCAGGACATCGACGCTATGATCGCAGACATTCGTGGAGCCGTGGGGGTGTTCAGCGAGACAATGCGCAACGCGTCCGCCAATATCGACGCGATTTCTGGCGAAGTTCTGCAGGCATCGCAATCCGCAGCGGGTTTTTCGCAGACGCTCGAGGCCGTTGTGACACGAAACGAGCGGCAACTTGCGAATTTCCTGCGTCTTGGTTTGCCGGAATTTTTGCAACTCACCGAAGAGGCGCGCCAGTTGGTGCGAAACCTCGACAGGTTTGTCGATCGGGTGGATCGCGATCCGGCGCGCTATCTGTTCGGAACACAAGGTTCGGAGTTTCGTAGATGACAGTCCGCAAACTACTGGGTGTGGCGATGGTGTTCTGCCTTGCGGGCTGCACTGGTCTAAGTACGCTGACAAGTGCGACGGCCCCAACCGATCTGTACTTGCTGACGCCCAAAAGCACATTTGATCCGGGCCTTCCGCGCTTGCGTCAACAGATCGTGGTCACCGAGCCGACGGCCACTGCAGCAATCAGCAATGACCGGATCACGGTGCAGCCGACTGCACTTGAGGTGCGGTTTCTGCCCGGCGTTCGCTGGGTGGATCGCGCGCCCTTGATCGTTCAATCGCTGTTGATCGAGAGTTTTGAAAACAGCGGCAAAGTCGATGCTGTGGGCCGATCTGCGATTGGCCTTCGAGCGGATTATCTTGTTGTTACGGATGTGCGCGAGTTTCAGGCGCACGTTCCGCAAAGTGAAGACTCGAGTGCGCCGCTGGAAGTGATCGTCCGTTTGAACATCAAAATAGTCGACGCGGAAAATGATGTGATTATCGCGTCACGCTCATTTGAAGAAAAGGCAACCGCATCGACTGATGATCCAGGAGACATTGTCTTTGCATTTGATGTTTCTCTAGGGCGCACGCTGCGGAAATCCGTGGAGTGGAGCGTCAGACGCATGTACAGCCATGCGCAGTCACGGTAGCTAGGCCTGCAGACCTTCGCGTAAGACGCATTGCGTTTAATGCATCATAAAGGAACGGAGGCCATCTATCTGCCTCGAGCAATTTTCATATCGCTTACGGATATTGTACTGCCTCCTGTTGCCGGGATTGTGATCGGTGCCCGTGCGGCGAATGTGGGCGAAATACTTCTCATAGCCGGGATTTTCTGCTTTTGATTGTGTTCAAGGCGGTCGCCCGCGCAAGAGGGTTCGTTAATTCACGGTGGTGGGTGCATCGTCATTGCCGTTTGAGCGAAGGAGGTTGAACATGCGCTTGGTTGTCAAGTCAGGCTTGTTAATGGCCAGCCTCTTTTTCGCTGCCAGCATTTTGCCCGCCGCGGAGCCGCAAGAAATCGACTGGGATGATCTTCTGCCGGAAGAGCGCGAGTATGACGACCCGTTTTTTGATCTGAACTACGAGCAGATCTACAGTCTGTCGCAGATCTACCGCGTTGAGTCACTTGTTGGCGACACCGCCACGCCAGAAGAGATTGCGGAGGCAAAGCGACTGCGCGTCGATTTGGAAGAACAAGGCTTGGATCCGGATTGGCTGTTCCAACAACGCTTGATTGTCATGGAAGAACGTGAGCGTGCAGCGCGAGAAACGAACGCCGAGATTATCGGTGAGAGGATTCGAATGCCGGGCTACCTGTTGCCGCTTGAATTGGTTGACCAGAAAGCTGTTGAGTTCCTGTTGGTGCCCACCGTTGGCGCGTGTATCCACGTGCCTGCGCCGCCGCCCAATCAGATAATTCACGTGCGTTTTGAACAGGGATTTGCGGTAGACGGACTTTATGAACCCGTTTGGGTGAGCGGAACGGTCGAGGGCGAGGCCACCTCGTCTGCGCTTTATTTTGTGGACGGCGAAGCGCTCGTCGACACAAGTTACGCCATGCAGGCGGTAATGGTTGAACCCTACGAATAACTGGGATTAGCTGCCTGAGTAAATCCGCCTTTGAGTTGAAATTGGCTGTCATTTGATCGAATGTGTGTCGGCGCGCGTCACGTCCGCGCAACTCGTTCAACTGAGAGTATCTAATGACCAAACCCTGCATTATCTGCGTTGCGATCACCGGTTCTGTGCCGACAAAAGCAGCGAATCCGGCTGTGCCCATCTCGATCGAAGAGCAAGTTGAAAGCACGCAGGAAGCCTTCGAAGCGGGCGCAAGCATTCTGCATGCTCACGTGCGCAACCCTGACGAAACACCGACCAGCGATCCTGAAAAATTCGCACGCCTCAAAGAAGGTGTTGAAAGGCACTGCCCTGGGATGATCATACAGCTGTCGACCGGTGGGCGGTCGGGCGCTGGACAAGAACGCGGCGGAATGTTGCCCCTGCGACCGGACATGGCGTCGTTATCGGTAGGCTCAAATAACTTTCCAACGCGTGTTTACGAAAATCCGCCGAACCTGGTCACATGGCTTGCGTCCGAAATGATCGCGCATGACGTGAAACCGGAAATCGAAGCCTTTGATCTTAGCCATATTCTCAAAGCCAAGGAAATGGCGGATAAGGGCCAGCTTGCTGGTACGCCTTATGTCCAATTTGTGATGGGAGTCAAAAACGCTATGCCTGCGGACAAGGACGTATTTGATTTCTACGTCAAGACCGTTCATCGGCTGTTTGGCGAAGACGTGCCATGGTGCGCTGCCGGAATTGGACCTGCTCAAATCGAGGTGAACAGTTGGGCAGTTGCAGCCGGTGGGCATGCGCGCACCGGTCTTGAGGACAACGTGCGACTGGATCGAAACACCCTGGCGCCGTCAAATGCAGCTCTGGTGCGCCGCGCCGTTGAGGTTTGCGAACGCCATGAGCGCCCTGTCGCTACGTGGCAGCAGGCTCGAGAAATGCTTGGGTTGCGTTCCGCGGCTTAAAGAGCCAAACCCTAACGCAAATTTGTCGCGCCGCTCGGGTTGGTCATAGGCGGTCATGACTCCTGTGAGAAAGTGTGCCAATCGAAGCGTATTTGGGTTGGGACTTCATGCGGACTCCATCGGATCAAGCGTTTGAAAGTGCCGCTGCACTTTGTGCGGCGGAGCAAGTGCACATTCCGGACGTTATTCAGTCACATGGAGCGCTCATCGCCGTCGACAACAGAACGTTTGAGATTGATTTTGCCAGTGCCAATATTCCTGAGTTTCTGGGAGTAGGCGTCAGCGCATTGTTGTCTGTGACGCTTCAAAAAGTATTTGCCCCGGACACACGTCACGCGTTAATGAACGGGTTGCTTTTGAACGAAACCGGCCAATTGAGCAACGATCTTGGCGTTTTGGAGTTTGCTGAGCGCGAAGCGCTTGTTTCATCCTGTCCAGCTAAAGACCATACGATTTTTGAATTCGAACCGGTTCAAGAGACAGTGCCGGATCGAAAATCCTTGCAGGATTTGGAGTTCCTGACCGCACAGGTTCGCGATGCATCGGATCGCAATGTGCTGTTTGAAAAAACAGTTCAACTTCTACAGTCGCTAACAGGGTATGACCGCGTCATGGTGTACGAGTTTGATGATAACGGCAATGGCCAGGTGGTCGCAGAAGCCGTCGTTCCAAAATGCGAGAGCTATCTGGGACTAAACTTCCCGTCGTGGGATATTCCAGAGCAAGCCCGTGTCCTCATGAAAAGGTTTCCCTTACGATACATCGCGAACGCGAACGCGTCGCAGGTTCCGGTGCTCGCAGCAGGTGGCATAAGCGGTCCGCTTGATATGACGTTCGCGCAACTGCGCGGCGCTTCTCGGGTTCACATGGAATATCTCAGGAACATGGGAACGTGCGCATCCTTTACGTTGAGCATTTTATTTGAAGGGCGTTTGTGGGGGATGATTTCCATGCATCATCGTGCTCCTCGTTACCCCAGCCAGCGTCAACGCCAGATTTGCCGCAGTTTCGCGGAGTTTTTCGCGCTCCGGCTTGAGGGCTTTCAAAAACAACGTCAAATCGGTCGATTGCAGCGGGCCGCAGAAATACGTCGAAAACTGGCGGCGGAGCCCTCCGTAATGTCTTTGGGTGAGAGAAATGTCAAAAGCGAATTGCTGCGCGATTTTTGCGAAGCAGCGCAGTCGGATGGCGCCGCTCTGTTCCAAGACGGCATACTTTCAACATACGGTCTGGTGCCAGAACGCAAGACCATTGAGCGCTTGATGCATGCCAAGGAGCTTGGTGGTGAAATCACGACGTTGTGTAAGTTGTCCAGTGACTTGCCCTGGCTACCGGAAGACAAGCTGAACCGGATCGCTGGTCTTCTTTCGCTGCAACTGCCGGAACAGGGCAGGTTTTTCCTTTTCCGGGAAGCGCGAGACCTAAAAGTGACGTGGGCAGGTGATCCGAAAAAGCAGCTGACGTTAGGGTCAGAGCAACCACGCCTTCACCCGCGCCAATCTTTCACGGCCTATGTGCAGGAAGTGCGAGGGACATGTGAGCCTTGGACTGCTGAACAGAAGCAAATCGCAGAGGGATCGCTTTTGGTTTTTGGAACGAAAAAGCATACTGATCTGATCCGCAAAACCACTCGCCAGCAATCAGTTTTGATGGCTGAGCTGCATCGTCGCGTGTCTGGTATTTCGGCTTTGATACGCTCCTTGTCGAGGCCCACATGCACTTGACAGTAAATTCAGCTGCAGGTTTCCACTTGGAGCCAGCATGAAAATTGGGTTTGCTCCGGGCGACGCCAGAAAGATGGTCGCTGCCGCAACACATGATGCTCATCTGCGTTTGCACGTCGAGCCGGTGTTGCACAATCTGACTCAAGCCGACATCACACATCAAGGGTATTGCGATGCTCTGCTCGTTCTTGCACCCGTTTTTTGTGCTGTTGAAGCTGCGCGGCTGGCGGAAAAGCTGTGGCCTCAGTTTTCGCTCGCTTCAGACATTACGGCAATGCGGCAGGACTTGAAAAATGCTTGCCTTCCCAAAGCATCGTTGCCTCTTGTGAACGAGTGGCAGGTTCTTGGTGGTCTTTACGTGACCTTGGGCTCAGCGTTCGGCCGCAACAGTTTTCGTGCGACGGTCGAGCGGGCTATGCCCGAGAAATCAACGCGGTTTGTGTCCAGGCATGTACCGGCAAACAGCTGGCGAGAGCTGGTTTCAACGCTTGATACCGTGACGGGAAATCAAGCTGCGCTTTGTAATGTGATCGACGGAGCGCAGCGCAGTTTCATGCAGATTGAGTTGCTTTGCGCCGCTCTCCCGCACAAAAGGAAATAGTCGCGAAGTAAAGTTGCTGCAAAAATGTGAAAGAAACAAAAACTTCCGCGCGACAATTTATTTTTTTTGGCGTAAATTTTGGATGAGAGAAACTGACCGGTGCATCTTATGAGCGACGTTAAGATCCGCAACATGGAGGAGTTCGCCGCCGCGAGCGGTCTCTCGCGCCCCACAGTGTCAAAATACTTCAACGATCCTGCCAGCGTCCGCAGGTCGACGCGCGATCGAATAGAAGAAGCATTAGAGAAATACGACTACCGGCCGAACATTTATGCGGTCAATCAAAACCGCAAGCTAACAAAGAACATTGGTGTCGTGGTGCCGTATCTATTGGATCCCGTGTTCGCCGAGTTTGCCCGCAAGATTGAACGGTTGTGCATTGAGTCTGGCTATAGTCCGACGGTTTTTTCAGCGCACGGTGATCCGGAGCATGAGACGGGTTTATTGGATACGATGCGCGCGTTGAAACCTGCGGGCGTTTTGATGGCGCCGCTTGGTCGGGCGTCAGATCACAACGCAATTGAGCGGTTTTGTGCGGATGTGCCGACAGTTTTGTTTGATAGCGAGTTGCGCGATCTGGGGCTGGCATTTGTCGGTGCGGATAATCCGCAGTTTACAAGGTTGATGGTCGACTACCTGTGTCGAACCGGGCCGCCGCCCTGTTTTTTTGAGATGAAAACACCGGCTAACCCAAATGCGCGAAAACGCCGAAAAAGCTACATTGAAACGATGGAAATGCTGGGACATACGCCCCAGATCGTGAGCGCCGCTGGATCTGGGTGGGGGTTCGAAGAAATCGGATACTCAGAAGGGCTAAAAGCCTTCGATCAGAAGGCCTTTGGATCAGCAACGATCCTATGCAGCAATGATCGGATTGCGATCGGTCTTTTGACTGCCGCATACCAGAAAGGGTTGAGAGTGGGAACGGACACGGGCTGTGCGATTCGTATTGCAGGACAAGATGATCACCCGTTTTCGCGCTATACCTGTCCACCGCTTACAACCATCGCTCAAGACTTCGACTCCATTTCCCGACAGGCATTTGACATTTTGTTTTCGGTAATCGAAGGCGCTGAAATGTCTCATGAAAAACGTTTCATCGAAGGTAGACTGATTATGCGCGCCTCGGCGTAGGTCAAAAAATTTACGCACGTAAACTTTTTTATTGACGCAGCGTACATTTTTTCCTTATCGTGTTCATAGGCATCCAGATATAGGGAGGAATAGGATGGCTTTGAAGAACGCATTTCGTGCGGCGACTGCGCTTACGTTTTTTGTAAGCGGCGCTACGTTCGCCGAAACCATTACGATCGCGACCGTGAACAACGGCGACATGATCCGTATGCAAGGCTATACAGACAAATTCACCGAAGAGACTGGTCATGAGGTCGAGTGGGTGACATTGGAAGAAAACGTGCTGCGTCAGCGCGTGACCACCGACATTACCACCAAAGGCGGCGCTTTCGACATTATGACGATCGGCATGTATGAAACGCCGATCTGGGGAGCAAATGGCTGGCTGGTGCCGCTTGATGGGCTGTCCGAAGACTATGACGTTGGTGACATTCTGCCGGCGATGGCCGGAGGTTTGAGCCATGAGGGAACGCTGTATGCGGCGCCCTTCTACGGCGAGAGCTCCATGATTATGTATCGCGCGGATCTCATGGAAAAAGCCGGTATGGAGATGCCGGATGCGCCTACATGGCAATTCATTCGACAAGCTGCGGCTGCCATGACAGACCGTGACAACGAAATCAATGGAATCTGCCTGCGCGGAAAAGCGGGTTGGGGCGAGGGTGGCGCGTTTATCACCGCGATGTCCAATTCCTTTGGCGCGCGCTGGTTTGACATGGACTGGAATGCACAGTTCGATACACAGCCATGGAAAGATACTCTCGAGTTTTTCGTTGGCATGATGAACGAATCTGGCCCAGCCGGATTTGCGACAAACGGGTTTAACGAAAACCTATCGCTTTTCCAGCAAGGAAAATGCGGTATGTGGATCGACGCAACGGTTGCAGCGTCCTTCGTAACGAATCCGAACGATTCAACAGTAGCGGACAGTGTCGGCTTTGCTCTGGCGCCCGACACAGGTTTGGGGAAACGTTCCAACTGGCTTTGGGCTTGGGCGCTGGCAATCCCTGCCGGTACACAAAAGCAAGATGCGGCCAAGGAATTTATCGAATGGGCAACATCCAAAGACTACATCGAGCTGGTGGCAGCTGAAGAAGGATGGGCAAATGTACCGCCTGGTGCACGCACGTCCCTTTATGAAAACCCTGAATACCAGAAAGTACCGTTCGCTCAGATGACTTTGGACTCTATCCTGTCAGCTGATCCGAACAATTCCACGGTCGAGCCGAGCCCCTATGTCGGTGTACAATTCGCCGCCATCCCGGAGTTCGCGGGTATTGCAAGCGAGGTGAGCCAGGAGTTCTCGGCCGTCTACGCCGGTCAGCAAACTGTCGACGAGGCGCTGGCGAAAGCCCAGGCGATCACGAACGAAGCAATGGAAGCCGCCGGCTACCGCTGACGCACTCCTCCCACCCGGGGGGCAGCGAAACGCGTTGCCCTCCGGAGTTCCGCCGCACTTCATACTATTAATCTGGCCTTGCGCCGCCCCAAGACAGCCTCAGCCTGTCAACAAAGGACCTGTATCCAATGGCCACGCAGCATTCCAGATCCGCCGCTCGCTTTATGATGGCCCCCGCTGTCATCCTGTTATTGGGATGGATGTTGGTGCCCCTGATCATGACGCTGACCTTCTCTTTCAAGAAGTATCTGCCGCTGCGTGGCGGTGACCTTGGCTGGGTTGGTTTTGAAAACTACATCCGATTCGTAACGTCCAGCGCCTTTTGGCCAGCAGTGCAAACAACGCTGATCATCGTTTTGGGTGTGTTGCTTATAACGGTTGTTCTCGGTATTTTCCTCGCGATGCTGCTTGATCAGCCTATGTGGGGACAGGGCATCGTCCGCATCCTCGTTATTGCACCGTTCTTCGTTATGCCGACAGTTTCGGCTCTTGTTTGGAAGAACATGTTCATGGATCCCAACAATGGCCTCTTCGCTCATCTTTGGCGCGCTTTTGGTGCAGAACCGGTGGTCTGGCTCAGTGATGTGCCGCTGTTTTCAGTTGTTCTAATTGTGTCGTGGCAGTGGTTGCCATTTGCGACGCTCATTCTTTTGACCGCAATTCAGTCGCTCGACAGCGAGCAGCTAGAGGCTGCTGAGATGGACGGGGCTCCGATCGTTCAGCGGTTTTTATACATCATTCTGCCGCACCTCGCCCGCGCCATAACCATTGTCATTCTTATTCAGACCATCTTCCTGCTGGCAATCTTTGCAGAGATCTTTGTGACCACAGGGGGTGCATTCGGTACACGAACACTGTCGTACCTGATCTTCCAGCGCGTTTTGGAAAGTCAGAACGTGGGGCTTGGATCCGCTGGTGGTGTCTATGCCATTATCCTCGCCAATATCGTCGCCATCTTCCTGATGCGCATCGTCGGAAAAAACCTGGACACGTAAGGGGAACAGACATGGCACGTGCAGTCACCACAAACCGCAAGGCCCTTAACACCGCAATTGCTTGGTCTATCGGTTTGCTGATCTTCTTCCCGATACTCTGGACGATCCTCACCAGCTTCAAAACCGAAGCGCAGGCCATCAGCGACCCACCTGTCTTCCTTGCTTTCGACTGGACGCTGGAAAACTACTCTGTGGTGCAGGAGCGTTCGGACTACATGCGGTTTCTATGGAATTCGGTCATCATTGCCGGTGGTTCCACAATCTTGGGATTGATCGTCGCAGTGCCCGCTGCTTGGTCCATGGCGTTCGTCCCATCAAAACGGACAAAGGACATTCTCCTTTGGATGCTGTCGACCAAGATGCTTCCGGCCGTGGGCGTGCTTTACCCGATCTATCTGCTGTTTATCCAATTCGGGTTGCTGGACAGCCGCGCAGGCCTTGTACTTGTAATGATGTTGATCAACCTGCCGATCATCGTATGGATGCTCTACACTTACTTTAGAGAGATCCCGAGCGAAATTCTGGAAGCAGCGCGTATGGACGGCGCAACGCTAAAAGACGAGATTCTTTACGTGCTCACGCCGATGGCGATTCCTGGCATTGCGTCGACACTGCTACTCAACTTCATTCTGGCTTGGAACGAGGCGTTCTGGACACTCAATTTGACGGCTGCCAATGCAGCTCCTCTGACCGCGTTCATCGCCAGCTATTCCAGCCCAGAGGGCTTGTTCTATGCCAAGCTCAGCGCGGCATCCACGATGGCCATTGCGCCAATTCTGATCCTTGGCTGGTTCAGCCAGAAACAACTCGTTCGCGGCCTGACCTTTGGCGCGGTAAAATAAGGACAACGATCATGGGACGCATCACACTTGACACCGTGACCAAAAGTTTTGGCGAAGTGCAGGTCATTCCACCACTGGACTTGACCATCGAGGATGGGGAATTCACCGTCTTCGTCGGACCTTCGGGTTGCGGAAAATCCACCCTGCTCAGGTTGATCGCGGGTTTGGAAGACATTAGCAGCGGCGAAATCCGCATCGATGGCACAGATGCGACGAATGTGCCTCCGGCCAAGCGCGGGCTCGCGATGGTGTTCCAGTCATATGCGCTCTATCCGCATATGTCGGTGCGCAAGAACATCGCGTTTCCGCTGCGTATGGCCAAGATGGACCAATCGGAAATCGACCGTCGTGTCGAAGGAGCGGCCGGCGTTCTGAACCTGACCGATTACCTAGAGCGGCGTCCTGGACAACTGTCAGGTGGACAGCGGCAACGTGTCGCCATCGGTCGCGCAATCGTGCGTGAACCCGCTGCCTTTCTGTTCGATGAGCCGTTGTCGAACCTTGACGCTGCACTGCGTGTCGGGATGCGGTTAGAGATCTCCGAACTGCACGAGCGACTGAAAACGACGATGATCTACGTGACCCACGATCAGGTTGAGGCGATGACAATGGCGGACAAGATCGTTGTGCTGCGTGCCGGCAATATTGAACAAGTTGGCTCTCCGCTGGAGCTCTATCACAGCCCGCGCAACACTTTCGTTGCCGGATTCATCGGATCGCCCAAAATGAATTTAATCGACGGTCAGGAAGCGCAGAAACATGATGCGCAAACCATCGGAATCAGGCCCGAGCACATCGACGTCTCCGACAAGGATGGTACATGGCGTGGTGTTGTCGGTGTATCAGAGCACTTAGGGTCGGACACTTTCTTCCACGTCCATGATACCGGTCTTGCAGAGACAATCACGGTGCGTGCAGGCGGCGAAGTTGGCTTCCGTCACGGCGATACGATCCATCTGACGCCTCGGATGGATGTGCTGCACCGCTTTGATGACGCAGGACTGCGCGTCGCATGAACCGCCTGGCGGGCAAATCCGCTCTAATCACCGGTGCGGCGCGCGGTATCGGGCTGGCGTTTGCTAAGGCCTTTGTCACTGAAGGCGCACGTGTGGCGATCGCCGACGTTGATTTTGAGCGCGCGCAACGGGCGGCCGCCGAGCTGGGTGAAGCCGCGCTCGCGGTCGAGATGGATGTAACCAACCAGCACAGTATTGATCGCGCCGTGTCTGAAACGGTTGCAGCTTTTGACCAGATTGACGTTCTTGTAAACAACGCCGCCGTGTTCACGGCTGCGCCACTCGTCGACATTACCCGCGATGACTATGCGCGCGTCTTTGACGTAAACGTCGGCGGTACACTGTTTACCATGCAGGCCGTGGCGCGGCACATGATCGAAAAAGGGATTCGTGGGCGGATCATCAACATGGCCAGTCAGGCAGGACGACGCGGAGAGCCGCTTGTCGCTGTCTATTGTGCGACCAAGGCGGCAGTGATTAGCCTTACGCAATCGGCCGCGTTGAACCTCATACCGCATGGAATAAACGTGAATGCGATTGCGCCGGGCGTCGTTGACGGCGAGCATTGGGATGGCGTTGATGCATTCTTTGCCAAATACGAAGGAAAAACGCCGGGTCAGAAGAAACGGGAGGTTTCCGCAGCCGTGCCGCACGGTCGAATGGGACGTGCTGAGGACCTGACCGGCATGGCGGTTTTTCTGGCAAGCAAAGAGGCCGAGTACATCGTGGCGCAATGCTACAACGTGGACGGTGGGCAGTGGATGAGCTGATGACCAAAGATCTGGCACATGACAAGACTGTTCCACTTGGTTTGAGCCAACTGAGCGCCCTGTCGTCAGATGTCAGCGTGCCCAGGTACGACCGATCGGAATTGTCTCCTGGCATTGTGCACATCGGCTTGGGCAATTTCCACCGCGCGCATCAGGCATGGTATCTGCATCGTCTGATGCAGCAGGGCGAAGCGCTGGACTGGGCAATAATTGGTGCCGGAGTGCGTTCGGCGGATGCCACGCAGAGAATAAAGCTGATTGGGCAAGATTGTCTGACGACGCTTATTGAGCTTGATCCTTCGGGAAAATCTGCCGAAGTCTGCGGCGCTATGATCGACTTCTTGCCAGTCGAAGAAGGCAACGGCGCACTTATTGCGCAGATGACATTACCGGAAATCAGGATCGTTTCGCTCACGGTTACCGAAGGCGGCTACTACATTGATCCGGCGACGGGGGGGTTCGATGCGGCTCATCCTGACATACGGCATGATGCGGCAAATCCTTTGCGGCCTCGCACGGCATTTGGTGCCATGATCGCCGCGTTACGTGCGCGTCGCGACGCCGGAGTGCCCGCATTTACCAGTCAAAGCTGCGATAATCTACAGGGCAATGGCGCGGTTTTACGCCAAACCGTGGTTTCGCTGGCGCGTATGAGCGATCCGGAACTTGCGAGCTGGATCGAAGCAAATTGCAGTTTTCCTAACTCTATGGTGGATTGCATCGTGCCCGCGACTGGACCATCAGAGATTGCTTTAGCGCAAGAGTTTGGGATCGGAGACTCGGCGCCGGTAACGCACGAGAATTTTCGTCAATGGGTGTTCGAAGACAAGTTCAGCGCAGGACGGCCAGCTTGGGAACAGGTTGGTGCAACAGCCTCGGATCGGGTGCATGATTTTGAAACCATGAAAATCCGCATACTGAACGGCGGCCACCAAGTGATCGCGGGACCCGCCGAAATACTTGGTATTGAAACAATTGCGGACGCAATGGCCCACCCTTCGATCAAAGCATTTCTGCGAAAGGTCGTACAGGACGAAGTTGCGCCGCACATCAAGCCTGTGCCCGGAATGTCGCCACAGGACTACCTTGACCTGATTGACAAGCGCTTCTCAAACCCTGAAATCAAAGACACAACACGACGCGTGGCCTTTGATGGTGCAAGTCGGCATCCTGGTTTCATTGTGCCTTCGATCCGTGATGGACTAAAGGCAGGTCTGTCGGTCTCAGGCCTCGCGCTGGTCTCGGCGCTTTGGGCGCGGTATTGCGCCGGTGTGCGAGAGGATGGTTCGGTCGTGGAGCCCAATGACCCCCATTGGACCCTGCTAAAGGAGACAGCGCTCGAAGCGCCGAACGATCCACAACGCTGGCTGCAACTTACGCAGTTTTACGGGACCATCGGCGCGAACGCGACTTTCGCTGCGGCGTTTGAGGGTTGGTTGCGTGCGCTCTATGGTATTGGCGTTGAGGCTACCCTGCAGCGTTATTTGGATGCCTGAACATTGTTGACGTGCCTGAGGTATTGGTACGCCTGAACAAAAACCACTTATAGGTTGTTGTCGGCATGGAACACAGTGTCGTCCTGCATTCGGGTAAACGGACGCGGTGAGCAGAAAGACGTCGACAAGCCGCGGATGCGGGCTGGCTGCATGGTAAAGCTCTGAACCAATTCGAAATTTGAGCACTAACAACAAAGTGCAGACCTTTTGTGCTTGCGATCGAACAAGCGGCGTGGCGTTGAGATCGTGCGCGCTTGCAATAAGGTGCCGCGCTGTGGATAACGAGATTGTGGTGCGCCCGCATCGGGTCGAATGAGTTGTTGTCCGTCTGAGGAGTGCGATGTCCGTTCTGATACAAATCCTTTCCGGATCTGCCATTTTGGTGGTTTGCACCTTAATCCACATCGGTTTCGAAGTATGGATCGTGCGTCGCATGCGCCGCAGTAGACATGTCGGGCGTTCCGCGACCGCTGTTGAGAGCTTTGTGATCTGCTCCGGCGTGGTTTTTTGTCTGCTGATTTCGCACACTGTACAACTCTACATCTGGGCGGTCTCCATTTGGCTCCTTGGCGCCCTTCCTTGGTATGAAGAACCGATTTACTTCGCCCTCGTGACCTATACGACTGTCGGTTACGGTGATGTAACGCTCCCGCCGGACTTCCGTATCTTTGGCGCGATGGCGGGCGTAAATGGAGTGCTGGCTTTTGGCATGACAACGGCGTTTCTGGTCAGCTTCTTTCCCAGAATCATCGCGGAGTTTCGAGAAACGGAGCAACATGCCGCGGGTAAGACCGAGCAAAACCAACCAAAGGCAATCAAGGATGGAAAACCTTAAGCGCATTCGCCCAACATGATTTGCACGTTGCAGCCTCAATGGGAGTTTGTTTCGGATTCCGTTATGGGTGGCGTGTCAACCGGTGCATTGCGCCAAGAGAAAGTTGCAGGACGCCCCGCGACACGCCTGACCGGGCGCGTGTCACTGGACAACGGCGGAGGTTTTTTGCAGATGGCTTTTGATTTGCGACGGGACGGAACGGCGATGGATGTCTCGCGTTTTGCGGGCTTTGAAGTCGAATTATTCGGCAACGGAGAAACTTGCGATCTGAGAGTGCGGACAACGCAATTGTTACGCGCTTGGCAGTCATTTCGTGCGCCACTTAAATCCACTTTGTCCTGGCAAACGCTTTTTGTTCCTTTTGAGCGGCTGCAGCCTCACAAAACAGAAGCTGATTTCGACCCAAGAGAATTGCGCCGCATTGGCATTGTCGCCGTAGGGCGCGAAATGCAGGTCGACTTGTCCGTTTCCGGCGTGCGGTTGGTCGATTGAGTTTACGCGCGCGATGACCCAAGCGATTAAAAATTAGGCAACTGTGGATGCCAGCGATGGCGAAATTCCCGTCATTTCATGCCCGAGACAATCTGGGTTGCGCCTAAATTCCGACCGGTTACGCTGCCTGCGATGAAGAATAAAGAAGAACATTTTAGCGAAATGACTGTAGGACACGACGTCCGCGAGCCATATCGTTCATATCATCGTTGGTTTGGTGAGCAGGATGTTCGACGGCTGTCGCAAAAAGCGCAGGATGCCGAGACGTTTTTTCGACGGACAGGCATCACGTTCAACGTCTACGGTCAGGAGGATGCCGAAGAACGTCTGATCCCATTCGATCTTGTGCCTCGAATTCTGTCCAATACTGAGTGGAACAAACTGGCGCGTGGGATTAAACAACGGGTGCGTGCCATAAATGCGTTTTTGCATGACATATATAACCGTCAGGAAATTCTGAGGGCTGGCATAGTTCCTGTTGAACTTATCGCAGCGAACGACGCCTTTCTGCCGCAGATGATCGACTTTACACCGCCCGGTGGTGTCTACACGCACATTGTCGGCACTGATATCGTACGAACAGGTGAAAACGAGTTCTTTGTTCTGGAAGACAATGCCCGAACGCCGTCCGGTGTAAGCTATATGCTGGAAAATCGCGAAACCATGCTTCAGATGTTTCCGGAGCTTTTCAGCAAAATCCGCGTGCAGAGGGTCAGCGATTATCCAAAAAATTTGCGGCGATCACTCGAGGCTTCGGCCCCACCAGGCTGCGAGGCTCGACCGTGCGTTGTGGTTCTCACACCAGGAATTCACAACTCAGCTTATTTCGAACACAGCTTTCTGGCAGACCAGATGGGAGTTGAACTGGTTGAAGGCCATGACCTTGCAGTGGTTGATGGGCATCTGGCAATGCGCACCACGCGCGGTTACAAACGCATTGATGTGATTTACCGTCGAGTTGACGATGACTTTCTGGATCCGCTCACATTCAACGCAACATCTATGCTGGGCGTTCCCGGTATTATGGATGTCTACCGTGCAGGAAACATCACGGTTGCCAATGCGCCTGGAACAGGCGTTGCCGACGACAAGGCCATATATAGCTATGTCCCGGACATTGTTGAATTCTATACGGGCGAGAAAGCAATTTTGCGCAACGTTGAAACGTTTCGCTGTTCTGAGCCAGACACATTGAAGTATGTGTTAGAGAATCTATCGGACTTGGTCGTTAAAGAAGTGCACGGTTCGGGCGGATACGGCATGTTGGTTGGGCCTGCAGCGAGCAAGAATGAAATCGCTGCATTCGCAGAAAAATTGAAAGGCAATCCAACAGGGTACATCGCTCAACCGACTTTATCGCTGTCTACCGTGCCCATTCTGACGGAGGCCGGGCTTGCTCCGCGTCACGTGGATTTGCGCCCGTTCGCGCTTGTTTCGCCAAATGCTGTCGACATCGTACCGGGTGGGCTGACGCGCGTGGCGCTGACCGAGGGCAGCCTTGTGGTCAATTCGAGCCAGGGTGGCGGAACCAAGGACACCTGGGTGCTGGAGAGCTGATATGCTGGGAAAGACCGCAGGTGGGCTCTATTGGATGTTCCGCTACCTGGAACGCTCAGGCAACACTGCGCGGCTTATTGAGGCAGGTATGCGCATCTCGCTCACCCGATCACGCGACCCGGAATCGGATTGGCGCTCGATCATTATTACGTCTGCCGCAAAGACCGCCTATGAGGCAAAGTACAATACCTACGATGCCTCACGGGTGACCGATTTTCTTTTGCGCGACCCTGACAACGCGAACTCGGTTTTGTCGATCACAAAAGTCGCCAGAGACAATGCGCGATTGGTGCGGACGGCGCTCACATCTGAGGTATGGTCGGCCGTTAACGAAGCCTGGATGGTCATAACCAAACTCTTAAAGGATCCCGTGCCGGAAGAAGACCTGCCGGGCGTGCTGGCCGGTCTACGGCAGCAATCGTCGCTGGTCCGGGGTGCCTTGCATGGATCCATGCTTCGAAACGACATCTACGACTTTTGCCGTATTGGAACCTTTATTGAACGTATGGACAGCACGTCGCGCATAATCGACGTCAAGTACCACTCGCTGTTGCCAGCTGCGTCCTTTGTAGGCAGCCGTCTGGACAACGTGCAGTGGGAAATGGTGCTCAGATCGGTTTCCGCCCACGCTGCGTTCAGATGGGCTATGGAAGGTGAATACAATGCGCCCAATATTGCGCGTTTCCTGATCCTCGATCGCAGACTGCCGCGATCACTTGCATTTTGTATTTCAAAAATCACTGACAACCTTGGGTATCTGGCCGAGGATTATGGTAACCGCCCCGTATGTTTGGATACGGCGGAGTCTTTGCATGCGCGTATTACGACGCGGGATATAAACGCAATTTTTGATGAAGGACTGCACGAGTTTCTGATATCCATCATCGCGGACCTGACGGCGTTGAGTCGTCAGATCGAGGAAGATTACAGGTTTAACGTCTGATGCTTCTGGATATCCGGCATACAACCGAATACGCGTACAACGCGCCGGTCAATTTTGCGCTTCAGAAGCTTCGCTTGCGCCCGCCCGATTCACGGGTCCAGTCTGTAGAGGCTTGGGATATAGAGATCCGAGGCGGCAGAATTGAAACCAGCTACCGGGATCACTACGGCAACCACGTGGATCTTGTGAGCGCTGATGATGATGTGCAGAAGGTCTCAATCACCGCATCTGGACGTGTTGTAACGGAAGATACAGCAGGCGTTCTGGGACCAGTCTACGGAACAGCACCACTTTGGCATTTTGCCCAGCAAACCGAATTGACGACCGCGGGGCCCGGCGTCGCGCCACTGGCCGCTGTTTGCACCAAGGGCCCCAGCATTCTGGATGGTTTGCACGCGCTCAGTGCGGCGGTATTGGAATCTGTCCCTTACGAAGTTGGGCATACAGTCACGCGTACGACAGCCGAACAGGCCATCGCCACCGGAAAAGGCGTGTGTCAGGACCACGCCAATATCTTCATTGCCGCCGCTCGCGAAAGAGGTCTGCCCGCGCGCTATGTCAGCGGATATCTGATGATGAATGATCGGGTGGAGCAGGACGCGAGCCATGCTTGGGCAGAAGTGCACCTTGATGATCTGGGTTGGGTTGGATTTGATGTGTCAAACGGTGTTTCCCCGGATGAACGGTATGTCCGTGTTGCGGTGGGCAGGGACTCAAAAGATGCCGCGCCAATCTTGGGTCTGCGTCGCGGTTTGGGAGTGGAGAGTTTGATTGTTTCTTTGCAAGTGCAGCAGTAAGCCTACGTCGAAGCCAATATGGAATGACTGATTCATGACTTACTGCATCGGCATGCGCTTGAATGCTGGCTTGGTGTTCATGTCCGACACAAGGACGAACGCGGGCGTTGATAATTTTTCAAGCAGCCGCAAGCTTTTTACCTGGTGCACGCCCGGAGAGCGCTCGATCACGCTAATGACCGCCGGCAACCTGGCGACCACGCAAGCTATGGTTAGCCTCTTGCAAGAGCGGTCCGAAGCAGTTGAGGATCGCGACCCCGGAATTCTCAACCAGCCATCCATGTTTCAAGTGGCGCGTCTGGTCGGGGCTACCCTGAAAGAAGTGATTGCTTATAGCAGCCCGGACGGGCCAACATCCGACGATCAATTCAGCGCGTCCGTGATCGTTGGTGGGCAGATAAAGGGAGGAAAGCCCACGATCTTTCTCGTTTATCCACAAGGAAACTTCATCGAAATTACCGACGATACGCCGTTTTTCCAAATTGGCGAAACCAAATATGGAAAGCCAATTCTCGTTCGCGCCTATGACCCGGAATTGACTTTTGAGGCGGCGCTCAAGCTACTTCTTGTTTCCTTCGACTCAACGACGAAATCAAACCTGTCAGTGGGGGCACCGTTTGATCTGCACGTCTATGAAAACGGCTGTTTTCATGCCGACAGGCAACGTCGCATAGAGCCGGATGATGAAGTTTATCAAGCGATTTCGTCTGGTTGGGGCGAGGCGCTTAAAACTGCATTGGATCTGCTGCCCGACTATCAGGACGTTTGAACGGCGTTCAGGTGTTGATCAGATCAGACAGTTCGGCGGCTGCATTCAATAGCAAGTCTTTTTTGGCTACCAGATCGTCCAAGCCAAGTCGTTGAAGCGGCGCATGCACCGAAAGCGTTGATACGAGACGCCCCTGCATGTCGAGGATCGGAACAGCTACGGCCGCCATGCCTTCCATGAACTCCTCCGCATCGGTAGAATATCCGCGTTTGCGTGTCTTTTCGAGTTCAGACTTCAGCGCGTCGATAGAGGTAACGCAGCCGGGCCCCTGTGGCTGCAATTCCGTATTTGCAAGCAATCTGTCGACATAGGACGTACGCAGCGACGACAAGTACATTTTTCCACTCGCCGTACAATAAAACGGAACCTGCGTGCCAACAGGCAGTTGAATGCGCAGCGGCCAGTGTGTTTCGACCCGGTCGAGATAGGTCATGCCTTCGCGATCTGGTGTCGCGATGTTGCATGTTTCACCAATTTCTTCGGCAACACGGCGTAAGATCGCAAGGCGTACCATGCGGACGCGTTGCGATGAGAGAGTGTTTACCGACAGACGGCGCAGGCGCGGTCCGGGACCGTAAGATCGCCCGTCGATATCGCGCTGCAGATAGCCCGCCTCTTCCGCTGTGTGAAAGAGGCGGTGCAAGGTTGGTTTGGGCAAGGCAAGTGTGTCTTTCAGCGCTGAAGGCGTCACGGGCACTCCGACCTTTGCCACCTCTTCCAACAGGATCAAAAGGCGCAGATTGGTTGGGATCTGTCCCTGCTTTCCCGATGAGAGGTCATCCGGCATCGGTTTTGTCCACTCCTTATCTGTCAGGCAGCAACATCAGAGCCATGTCAGGCGTCATTGCCACGAATATCCATATCGCCAAAAGCGAGACGAGATAATACGTAGAATACTTCAGCAGCCGGAAGTAAGGCACCCCTGTCACACCGGACGCAACGTAAAGGTTCAAACCGTAGGGCGGTGTGATGAACCCAATGGAGGCGCCGACAAGAAAGATTACGGAAAAGTGGATAGGATCAACACCGACGCCTGCCGCAATCGGCGCCAAAATCGGTGCCAGAATGATTGTGACCGGAAGCGATTCCAGAACCATGCCGGATACAAATACGATGAGCATCGCCGTCGCGAGAACCGCGTAGTAGCCGCCCATAGACGTCACAAAATCTCCGATAACCTGCTGAGCGCCGAGCAGCGAAAGGATTTGCTGCATAACGACTGAAATGGCGATCAACGGGGCTAGAATGCCGGTGATTTGAGCGGATCGGACCACGATGCCGGGGATCTGCGGTATCGTAAAACCTTCAACCACCAGCATTTCAAGATAGCTTTTGTTCTCCCAAGTTTTGTCGGAACTCACGTTGAATACCCTGTAAAACGCCCAGCTGACCAAACCGGCAATCACGCAGAAACCGACGGTGACACCTGCTGCCTCTGTGGGGGAGAATTTACCTGTGTAAATGCCCCAGAGAACCAGTCCGATTGCAAAAAACCCGAGCCAGGCACCAAAAGCGGTTTTCAAAACTCTGTTCAATTGCAGCGGAATGAGAAAGCCCCAACCGTTTGCACGGCAGATGATCCAGCAGGCAAACTGCATGGCAAAGACCATCAGAGCACCAGGGATGATGCCAGCAACAAACAGGTCGGAGATCGGCAAGTTCATGAGGAACCCGTAGACAATAAAGATAATTGACGGCGGGATGATGATGCCGACCGTGCCCCCGGCCGCGGCGGTGGCAGCCGAAAAGCGTTCGTCATAACCACCTTTGACCATTTCCGGGTGGAGCATTGAGCCGATCGTCGCGGTCGTCGCTGAGTTTGAGCCGGAAATCGCGGCGAACAGTCCGCATGCACCCAGCGAAGCCATCGCCAATCCGCCTCTGAGCCAGCCCAGACAGGCGTAGGCAAAATCAGACAACCTTCGTGCGATCCCTGATTTGTTGATCAGGTCGCCCGTCAGGATAAAGAGTGGCATCGCCAAGAGCGCAAAGCCTTTGTTGAAGACGTTCATCAACTCGGAGCCCATGTTGTCGAGCGTCAGGCCGAGCACAAAAGAGCATCCGATCACCCAATAAGCGATGACAAGGAAAACAGGTACGCCAAGCATGAACAGGAAAGTTACGGCCAACGAAATGACCGTGATAAGGGTTCCGTCTGCCATTAGGTGTCTCCTCCGATGACGGCTTGTTCGATCAAAGGCTCACCGTTGCGATACTTGCTTAGATCTTCGAAAAGGTTCTGAAAGACGCGGCCTGCCATGAGGACGGCCGCGACCGGCGCGGTCAAGAGGAACCACCATTGCATAGTGTTGTCTGTCCCGAGCACAATCTGAAAGTTGGCGGCAGAGTTCGCGGTCAGTCGGCAGGTGGTCACGAAAAGGATGAGGGCAAAGCCGAACCACAGCAGAAAGTCGATAAACAGGCACATCATTTGACCCGTTGGCGGCATCTTGGTTCTGAATTCTGAAAAGCTGAGATGCGTCCGCAGCCTGATATTATAGGCCGCGCCGAACCAAGCCATGATCATGAACAGGAACGGTGGGATCGTTGTCGACCACGGTTGCTGATTGTTGAAAATAAAGCGGTCGATCACGCCCCAGAAGATAATGAACGCAATCGCCAGATAAGAATAAACCATGACGGTTCGTTCCACGTGGCGGTCGACAAACGGGATCGCTCGGTAAATTCCCGCAACGGCCAGTCCGCCGACGACCATTACAATGATCCCCAGATACCATTTTGCGTCTGACCGCAGCGCATTTGTTATCTCGAAGCTGTCGCCTGACGCGACGGCCGCGATGATCGCGCCCATTTCGGCAAATGTTGACAAACCCTGTCCCTCCCAAAGGTTTGGTCCGCGTGTTGGTGTTCCGTAGTTGCAGGCTTTAGAAAGCCTGATTGCTACGAATTTCAGTTGTTATTGTCGCGGACAAAAGGACCGGCCCCCAAAAGTGGGGACCGGTTTTTTGGCTTTGCTGGTGTGGTTTAAGCTTTCCACCAACGACGCGGCTCGACATTCTCCGCCAAGGTGTGCGGGTTGTTGCGCACCTCGTTGTAGATGTCCTGATAGGTGTCGATGCCGCCGGCCCAACCGTTGATCCGCTCGCGCCATTGCTCCCACAATGCCGGCTGGAACTCAGGCGAGCACATCTCTTCGGCCTTCTTGCGCTCGTCGTCAGACAGCGTGGCCATGCGCACGTTGTTTTCTGCAAAGATCGTGCCGGGCAGCTGCGGGTCGGAGAAGCCGACAGTGTTGACGAGCGCTGCCTCGTTGGCCGCCTGGACGTGCACCTGCGTCAGGTAGGCTGCTTCCATCACAGCGTCCTGCAATTCTCCGCCCAGCCCGTCGAAGACCGACGCGGACATTGCCGTGTGCTCCGTACCGCAGAAGAAACGCAGGTCGACACACTGGCTGACCACAGGCGACATGTTGGCGTACGCCACAGCGGACGCCCATGTCTCCGCACCGTCGATCAGACCCTGTTTCAAACCGTCGAGAGTTTCTTCCCAGGCGATGGGTACAGGGTTCAGGTTCAGCGCCTGCATCGCGATCCGGCCGAGTTGTGTGCCCGTCACGCGGTTCTTCGTGCCAAACAGCTGTTCAATGTTTGTTACCGTGTCCTTGTCTTCCCAGGCGAGACCCAGCTGGATACCGCGCAGTTCAGCATGCGTGAACAGGAACTTCAGGCCATGGCGTTTCTCGAACGGTTCGCGCAGAATGCGTTGGGACTCGGGGCTGTACATGAAGTAATATTGGTCCGCGCGCGAGCGGAACATATATGCGTAGTCCAGTACGTTAAGATATGGCGCTCCGCCTGCAGAGTTCTGCGTCGAAGCAGCATACATGTCGACGATGCCCTGCTGAGTCTTTTCAACGCAGCTCAGCTGGTTGCAGATTTGGTTATTGCCAATGAACTCGACGCGAATCTCGCCGTCCGTCCGGCTTTCTAGGTCCCGCGCGAATTCCAGAACACCCGCCCGTTCAATAAGGAGGTTCTGCGGATTAAAGCCAGCGGCGCCGAACTTCAGCGTGAACTTTGCCTCTTTGGCAAAGCGCTTTTCGTAAGTGGATTCAGCGGCTTTGGCCAAGTTTCCAACGCTCATTGCGCCGCCGAACGTACCTGCTGCAAGCAAGGTCGAGCTCAGGCCGTAGCGTCCGGCGATCTTGAATAGATCCCGGCGTGATATGCCTTTGAGATTGTTTTGTACTTTCATGCGTTCCTCCCTGAACGTCAATTATTGAGACATTTAGTCCCAAAAAACTCTAGTATGGTATTTCATTTTTGCATAGAGTTTTTTTACTCTACATGGAGGAGCGCATCTTGGAAGCAGATTTTATTGTCATAGGGGCAGGGTCCGCCGGTTGCGTACTGGCAAACCGGCTCAGTGCGGACCCCTCCAACAAAGTCGTTTTGCTCGAAGCTGGCGGACGTGACGTGAACCCGTGGATTCATATTCCGGTTGGTTATTTCAAGACAATCCATAATCCGGCCGTAGATTGGTGCTACAAAACAGAAGCCGATCCGGGCCTGAACGGGAGATCCATCGAATGGCCCCGCGGTAAGGTTTTGGGCGGTTCATCATCTTTGAACGGGCTTCTTTACGTGCGCGGGCAGCCGCAGGACTATGATCGTTGGCGTCAAATGGGAAATACTGGTTGGGGCTGGGATGATGTTCTGCCGCTCTTCAAACGGTCCGAACGAAATGAACGAGGTGCTGATGATTTTCACGGCGACCAAGGTCCGCTCTCGGTCTCCAACATGCGCATCCAGCGTCCGATTACAGATGCGTGGGTGGCGGCGGCACAAGCGGCGGGTTATAAGTTTAACCCCGATTACAACGGAGCGGAGCAGGAAGGCGTTGGCTTTTTTCAACTCACGGCCCGGAACGGGCGACGCTGCAGTTCAGCTGTCGCTTACCTTAATCCGGTTAAGACACGCGATAACTTGAAGATCATCACCCATGCGCAGGTCGACAAGATCAATTTTGAGAGTAATCGCGCAGTAAGTGTCACGTACTTGGATCGCGGCGGGCGCCCGGAAACTGTTACGGCAAGCCGCGAAATCATCTTGTCCGGAGGCGCAATCAATTCTCCGCAGCTCCTGATGCTCTCCGGTATCGGAGACCCAGATCAACTGAAGAACCTCGGTCTTGAGGTGCAAAAAGCACTGCCGGGCGTTGGCAAGAATTTGCAGGACCATTTGCAGGCTCGGCTTGTGTATAAATGCAACGAGCCGACCTTGAACGATGAAGTATCAACCTGGACCGGTCAGGCTCGCATTGGGCTGAAGTATCTTTTGTTTCGAGCTGGACCTATGACAATGGCTGCCAGCCTGGCCACCGGTTTTCTAAAAACGCGGGAAGACCTGGATACGCCGGATATTCAGTTTCACGTCCAGCCGTTGTCGGCGGAAAATCCAGGCATGGGCGCTGACAAGTTCTCGGCTTTCACAATGTCGGTGTGTCAGTTGCGTCCGGAAAGCAAGGGCGAAATCCAGCTGTCCTCCCCTGATCCGCGAAAATATCCCAAGATAATCCCGAATTACCTGTCAACGGAGACCGATTGCAAAACCATCGTCGCCGGCGTGAACATTGCGCGCAAGATCGCCCGTCATGCGCCTCTCACCTCGAAGATCTCTGAGGAGTTCCGCCCGCATGCCGACCTTGATCTGGATGACTATGCTGCAACGCTCGATTGGGCGCGCAACAACACGGCGTCCATCTACCATCCGACTGGAACGTGCAAAATGGGAAGCGACCCGCAAGCGGTGGTCGACAGCGCGCTTCGCGTCCACGGTGTCGCGGGGCTGCGGGTGGCCGACTGTTCAATCATGCCGGAAATCGTTTCAGGCAACACGAATGCGCCTGCAATCATGATTGGTGAAAAAGCATCCGATCTGATCTTGGACTCTGCCTGACGAAGAGCGCGAAATGTGCAGTGGCTGCGTATGACCGGTGCCCCGACTTGTGATCGGTGTTTTTTATCGCGGCCTTGCGCCCGACCGTCTCTCACCGGATAGTCAACGCCATGATTGGCCGAGTATTTTCCACCTCTCAACGTGCCCCGCATCTTGGGCCCTATCCACTTGAGCGAATAAAGCGGGGACCCATGCCGGATCTGTCGTTGGTTCCCGAAACGGCGCCTTTGAATTTCCACGACGCCGATCGGCCAATGTCCATTGTGAATGCCATGGCGGATTTTCAGGCAACAATGGACGCCCTTCGCGACGGTATGGTCAACAAAACGCGCGCGACATGTCCTGAGTGCCCAAAGGAACGGGCGCAGCATCTGAAGTCGTTTGGTTTTTTCTGTGACGCGGGAATGGTTGGCGTCGCCAGCTTGCCAAAGTCAGCGATCTTGGATCAGCCGCGTCGGAACCCGGACATCGCCCGACTGGCACGCGAGTTGAAAACCAAACAGATAAAGACGCTTGCATCAGGCATTGATCTGATCATGGCCGATCTGCGTGACAGTCTCGAAGCGCCACCCGCCACCATTGTCGATCACACCCATGCCCTGGTGCTTCTTTACGACATGCCGCGGGATCCTCGACCGAACGAGCCAGGTTTTGAGTGGATCGACGGTGCACAGAAGCATCGCGCTTGTTTGCGGGCCTCGGAAACTGCTGTGGTGCTGGCAAACTATGTCCGTTTGCTGGGCTGGGACGCGAAGGCGCATACCAACACGAGCACTGACGTGGATTTGAACAAACTCACTGTCGCTGCTGGCCTTGCATCGGTAGAAACCGGCGGGCTGGTCAATCCGTTCGTGCGCGACCGCTTTGGTGTCGCAGTTGTGACCACCAATATGGATTTGGAATTGGACGCACCCTTGGCGCCCGTTGCGGAGCAGAAAAAATCTCGTACTGACGCCCTGGCTTGGTGGGCAGGCTATCGCACAGCAAAATCCGCGCGCACCGCTGATCCATATGCGCGGCGTGATTTTTCGTCTGGTCCGCACCCGTTCGAAACGCTGCAGCGGGTGGAGAGGCCCACAACCTACATCGATGAGCCAAACGTGGCGCGTGTCCCGAAACGTGCGGATTTGTTTGCCCGGGCCCAGTTTGGCGATATGGGAAGGGCCGTTCAGGCCGCGGCGTCCGGCGGTCATTATGCGCGCAAGTCTGCGCCATCTATGGCGCAAAGGCGCCTTTTGGGTGCGCTCACTCTGTTTCAGGACGGAGACCAGGCGCCTGCGAGAGAAAAAACGGACCCTCAAAAGAACGCGGAAGGGATAAAAGCAGCGAGTTATTTTCTTGGTCTGGATGCCGTCGGGCTGAGTCGTTGTCCTGAGTGGACTTGGTACAGCCATGACGCTGCAGGAGAGCCAATCGACCCGCCGCATGATCAGGCCATCAGCATGATCTTGGATCAGGGGTTTGAAACCATGGAGGGGGCCTCCGGTGATGATTGGATCAGCGTGGCGCAATCCATGCGGGCTTATTTGCGCTTTTCGGTTCTGGGCGGTGTGATCGCAGCCCAGATCCGACGATTGGGGTACAAAGCCAAGGCGCATACGGTCATGGACGGTGAGGTGTTGCAACCACCTTTGCTGCTTTTGTCTGGGCTGGGCGAAGTCAGCCGAATTGGCGAAGTGATCCTTAATCCATTTCTGGGGCCGCGGCTGAAATCCGGCGTGGTTACAACGAACATGCCGATCGCACACGATAAACCAATAGATTTCGGACTGCAGTCTTTCTGCAACTCTTGTAACAAATGTGCGCGTGAGTGTCCGTCAGGTGCCATAACGGCAGGTCCCAAGCGCATGTTTAACGGGTACGAAATCTGGAAGTCTGACAGCCAGAAATGCGCCAGCTACCGAGTGACGACGGAGGGCGGTGCAATGTGTGGCCGCTGTATGAAAACTTGCCCATGGAACCTTGAAGGGTTGTTTGCCGAAAAACCGTTTCGGTGGGCGGCAATGAACCTGCCCAAAGCTGCGCCGTTGCTTGCACGCCTAGATGACACCTTGGGGCACGGTGGCTTGAACGCCGTCAAGAAATGGTGGTGGGACATTGAGCTGTTTGAAGACGGCGGTTACCACCCAGCGCGCAAACCCGTCAACAGGCGCGACCTGCAGCCCGATCTTGATATTCGTCACGAAGACCAGACGTTGGCCGTCTATCCGGCGCCTCTCGCGCCACCGCCTTGGTCTTACCCGGCGCCTATGGATAGGGAAGCCGGCATTCAGGCTTACCGCAACATGATCAGTGTCGATGCCTACAAGGTCTTACGCGCACGTGGCGAGACTGGCACTTGGGATCATCAGTATAAGATTCCTGATGAGTCACCCGTATTGCGCCTTGAAGTGACTGATGCGCGTTCTTTATCGTCGAATGTGACGCTCTATGATCTCAGATCGCCGGAAGGGTGCGATCTGCCAGAATGGACTGCTGGAGCACACGTTGATGTTGTCGTGACGCCGGATCTGATTCGCCAGTACTCTCTTACCGGAGATCCGAATGATCGGCGTCGTTACCAAATTGCCGTGCTGCGCGAGGCGGCGGGTCGCGGTGGCTCGATCATGCTGCACAGGTTATTTCGTCCGGGACGCCGGGTAGTGGTGTCAAAACCGATCAATCACTTCGCCTTGGAACATCGCGCGTCGATGAGTTTGTTGATGGCGGGGGGGATTGGCGCCACTCCGATGATCGCGATGGCACACGAGTTGTACCGTGCCGATGCGCCGTTCGCTTTTCACTACTCCGCATCCACCCGAGCGAGTGCAGCCTGTCTCGATCTTCTGACGGATGCCGGCTGGTCCGACCGCGTTCAGTTGCATGTCTCAGGCGAGGGCGGACGCGCCGATCTTGACGGTATTCTGGTGAAACCTCTGACTGGCGCACATGTATATATCTGCGGACCAGATGGCTACATGACCGCAGTTCGTGATGCCGCTGTGCGCGCTGGGTATGACGAAGACGAAATTCACACTGAGCATTTTGCTGTGCCTGATGTGCCGGAATACGAAAACCATCCATTCCAACTGCAGCTACAAAATGGACAGAAAATCGACGTTTCACCTGAGCAATCGGCTGCAGATGCCCTGATTGAATCAGGAGTACACGTGGACCTGAAATGCGCAGATGGACTTTGCGGCGTTTGCAAATGTGGTGTTTTACAAGGTGATGTGGAACATCGTGATTTCGTTTTGTCAAAGTCACAGCGCGCCGATCAGATGATTCTGTGCCAGTCCCGTGCGGCGGAACCAGAGGGCACGCTTGTTCTCGATCTTTGACCGCATCTTAAAAAAGAAGCAGCGCGTTTTGATGGACCGCACTTCAAACCTGAACAACAACTGGCTTTACGGAATTGCCAAGTAGAATCACGATGCCCACACAGGTTTGTCTATTCTTGGGTTTCAAAGCACAGCCAAAGCGTTTGATGATTTGTTCACGTCCGCAGTGAGCGACGCCGCGTCCCGTTGAGAAATTTATGACAAAGGCTGCTTGCCCACTTGCAATGCGCGCTGGGCTCTGGGCACTTGCACAACAACTGAGATGATGAGGACTAAGCTATGCGTGCCATGCAGGTCACCGAACTAGACCAACCGCTTGAGATGCGCGACATACCGTTGCCATCCGCAGCAGACAACAAGGTGGTCGTCAAAGTCCATACTTGCGGTCTCAATTTCGGCGATCTTCTTATCATTAAAGGCACTTATCAGGAAAAACCGGAACTGCCGTTCACACTCGGCATGGAGCTTTGCGGTACTGTCACGGAATTAGGAGCTGGTGTGACCGATCTTGCGATTGGTCAGCGTGTTGCGGCCTACTGCGGGTTCGATGCGTTGGCGGACTATGCCGCGATCGACGCAAAGCTCTGCGTTCCTGTTCCCGACGCTATGACCGACGAGCACGCAGCCGCGTTTTTTATTACCTACGGCACCAGCCATGTCGCTCTGGATTACAAAGCAAAACTGCAACCGGGCGAACGGTTGCTTGTTCTGGGAGCATCCGGCGGTGTCGGGCTCACTGCGGTCGAATTGGGAAAGCTGATGGGAGCCGAAGTTGTTGCGGTCGCGCGCGGGACTGAGAAGCTCAAAGTCGCCAAAGCCGCTGGCGCGGATCATTTGCTCGACTCCGACAAAGATGACATCCGTGATGCAGTCAAAGCGTTAGGTGGCGCAGACGTCGTCTATGATCCGATCGGTGGTGAGCAGTTCAAAGCCGCGATGCGGGCCTGCCGCCCGGAGGCACGTCTCATTCCGCTTGGGTTCGCTTCGGGTGAGATACCCCAAATTCCCGCCAATCATTTGCTGGTCAAGAACCTTACAGTCTTGGGCCTCTACTGGGGCGGTTACACCCGCGTAAATCCCAAGGTCATAACAGACAGTCTTGCCCAACTGACGCAGTGGTACGCTGCTGGCAGGATCAGCCCGCACGTAAGCCACGTGTTGCCGCTTGAAGCGGCGAACGAGGCTTTGGACTTGCTCCGAACGCGCAAGGCAACGGGTAAGGTTGTGGTCCGCATTGATTGAACACGAGGATTAGTTTCGCCGGCGTACCGGAGCTCTGGCCAGAATACGCGCTTTCTGGCGCTCGCGAACGAACACAAAAAGCCCGGATGCCAGGATCAGGGCAATGCCCGCCCAGACCTCCCAAACAGGCAATTCGCCGAACACGATCCATCCCCAAAATACCGCGAGTGGCAGCCCTGCGTATTCGAAAGGCGCCACAGTTGCGGCATCGGCAAGGCGGTAGGCTTGACTAAGACAATAGCCGATGACGGCTGCGTTCGCGCCCAACCCTAAAAGAACCCACCAGTCTCCGACTGGCGGCCAGACCCATGCGCGCAGCAAAAACTGTAAGGACGGGTCATCGAAACCCTCTGAAAAACGCCCGTCTCCGGCGACCAAAAAAAAGCCGGCGGACACCACGAGAAAACTGGAGTGAACATATATGGTCAGAGCAGATGCTTTGCTGTCGATGCCAAGACGACGGGTCAAGAGCTGCGTCAGAGCGTATGAAATGGCTGCCACCAAAGGCAAAAGCAACACAACGCGAGATACGTCAAGACTTTGGCTGTCTGCCCAGGGCCGCTGCATTATCAAGACACCGACAATACCGATCAAAACAGCGCCCATTCGCAACGGGCCGACCCTTTCGCCAAGCACGGGGATGGACAGCACAGTAATGAAAAGAGGTGCCGCAAAAAACAATGCGGTTGCATCCGCGAGCGGCAGGGCAGCCAGCGCAAGGAAATAAGTCATATTGGCGATAACGATCAAAAGCCCGCGCGAGGCATGCATAAACGGGTTTCGGATTCTGAGAACGCGCCAGCCGCCTTCGATGTGCAAGACAGGAAGTGTGCATAAAAGCCCCAAAGCTGAACGGATAAAAATGATCTCGTGCAGCGGGTAGTCGCCGGATAGTTCTTTGATCAACGCGTCATTCAACGAGATCGCAAGAATACCCGCCAGCACGTATGTAATGCCGAGGCCGGCGCGGTTTTCAGCGATCGCAGACATGTGCCAGCCGTAACAGCCTCTTGCGACCTGTCGCGCCCTTTCGCGACATTGTGCCGTTCGTCAACGGGCGCGCCACATCTCGAAGGCTTGTGCATTTCTGCTCTGTCCTTTCGGGTCCTGCGGCCTTATCCCTTGAATGGGAACAGGGAGCAATTGCCGTGCCGCCAATTCTGAAAATCGAGAACGTGCGCAAGTCATACGCCGGTGGATTCGAAGCGCTCAAAGGTGTGAGCCTGACCATCGAAACGGGTGAAATCGTTGCATTGCTTGGTCCAAACGGGGCCGGAAAGACGACGCTGATTTCCACGGTTTGTGGTATCACCAGACCGACGTCGGGAAAGATCTCCGTCGGCGGACACGACATCCAAAGCGCGTTCCGTGCCGCGCGCAGCATGATCGGTCTCGTTCCGCAGGAGATCAATCTGGAGCCTTTTGAAAAAGTTATCAACACGGTGAATTTTTCCCGGGGGCTGTTTGGTAAATCGCGTGATGATGCGAAAGTTGAAACCGTGTTGCGGCAATTGTCGCTTTGGGACAAACGCGACAGTCAGATCCGGGAATTGTCTGGCGGCATGAAGCGCCGTGTATTGATAGCCAAGGCGCTATGTCATGAACCGCAACTTCTGTTTCTGGATGAGCCCACAGCGGGTGTGGACGTTGAGCTACGAAAAGACATGTGGGATGTCGTCTCGCATCTCAAGGCGTCTGGCGTAACGATCGTACTGACAACGCATTACATAGAGGAGGCCGAGGCGATCGCGGATCGGGTGGGTGTAATCGCGCGGGGTGAGTTGCTTTTGATTGAAGAAAAAGACACCCTGATGGCCCGCATGGGACAAAAAGAGCTGGACGTCCAGCTTTCTGAGCCCGTCAAAGAAATCCCCGGCAGTCTTTCACGGTACGACCTGCGTCGCAGTCCCGACGGAATGACGCTGACCTACTCCTATGATACACGGCGCGAACGCACGGGGATCACGAAACTGCTTTCAGATGTTTCTGCGGCCGGTTTGGTCTTGCGAGACGTGGTGACCCGGCAGAGCAGTCTCGAAGAAATTTTCGTGGATCTTGTGCAAACTGAAGAGGAGAGCGCGACATGAACCTACTGGCCGTTCGCGCGATTTTCCGATTTGAAATGGCGCGATTTTTCCGAACTCTGGCGCAAAGTCTGATTTCACCCGTTGTGTCCACATCACTTTATTTTGTTGTCTTCGGAGCAGCCATCGGCAGCCGGATCGACCAGGTCGAGGGCGTCAGCTATGGGGCGTTCATCGTGCCGGGCCTGATTATGTTGTCGGTGATTACGCAAGCCATTTCGAACGCCTCTTTTGGAATTTACTTCCCGAAGTTCATCGGATCGACCTACGAGTTATTTTCTGCACCAGTGCACTTTCTGGAAATTGTCGCAGGGTATGTCGGAGCGGCCGCGCTCAAGGCGCTATTCATAGGCGTTGTTATCCTGTTGACCTCGTTTTTCTTTGTGGATGTGAAAATTGCGCATCCCTTTGCTATGGTGGCGTTTCTTATACTCACGTGTCTGAGCTTTTCGCTGCTTGGCTTCATCATCGGCATCTGGGCCGGCAATTTCGAGCAGTTGCAACTGGTGCCGCTTCTCGTCGTCACGCCGTTGGTGTTCCTGGGTGGGGCGTTTTACTCGATCACAATGCTGCCGCCGGTTTGGCAGGTAATTTCACTATTCAATCCAGTTGTTTATCTCATTTCCGGGTTTCGATGGTCGTTCTTCGGGGCGGCGGATGTCCCCATTGGGCTGTCGCTGCTGGCAATTTCTGTCTTCACGATCATTTGCCTGCTCGTCATTGGCTGGATTTTCAGAACGGGATGGCGTTTACGGCAATAAGATCGCACTTCAAAACTCTTCTGCCGCCCGCCTTGTTTGTGCGGCACGCCAATTCTACATGAGCACGCATGAAACGATGGATCCCCTTTGTAAAATCTGACCCGACTGTTGCGGTCGTTCGCCTGTCCGGCGTGATCAGCGCCGCTGGGCGCGGTGTCCTGAACGACGCAAGTCTGGCACCTGTCATCGAGCGTGCTTTCAGCCGAGGAAAGCCGCAGGTTGTCGCGCTTGAAATCAACTCACCGGGCGGCAGCCCCGTGCAGTCTTCTCTTATCGGCGCCAGGATACGGCGGTTAGCAGAAGAGAAGGCCATTCCTGTTGTTGCGTTCGTCGAAGATGTCGCGGCATCTGGCGGGTATTGGCTGGCTGCTGCCGCTGACGAGATTTACGCCGATGACAGCTCGGTTGTTGGTTCAATCGGCGTGATTTCCGCGTCTTTTGGTGCGCACGAGTTGATGGCACGTCAGGGAATTGAGCGGCGTGTCTATACCGCGGGGAAGTCAAAATCCATGCTGGACCCCTTCCGGCCTGAAAATCCCGAAGATGTAGAGCGTTTGAAAGGACTGCTTGACGATATTCATACCAATTTCAAAGCTCATGTTTCGGCGCGCAGATCGGGTAAACTTCCCGAAGATCAGGATCTTTTCACCGGTGAAGTCTGGCTAGCGCGACGCGCGATTGACCTGGGTCTGATCGACGGCATCGGGCATTTGAAGCCGCTGATGCAGGAGCGCTTTGGCGACAAAGTGAAGTTCCGCCGGTATTCCGTCCGCAAGCCCTTTTTGGGCCGGATCGGCGCGCAAATTATGGATGATGCGTTGCACACTGTCGAAGAGCGCAGCGCATTCGCGCAGTTCGGCTTGTAGGCGATGATTTTCAAGATCGTCACCCTTTTCCTGATCGTCATGGGCGTGCTCGCGATGTTCGGAAAAATGCACTGGCTGGGTGGCAAACGTCTGGCTTCGGCCAAGTGCCCGGGGTGCGGCAGATACCGGATCGGCAAGGGGCCGTGCGACTGCGGGCACCGGGGACGACGCGGATGACGCCCTGGCTGCTTTCCGGTCTTGGGTTAGTCATTTTGCTGATGGCCGGCGACTCGCTCGTGAAAGGCGCGGTGAACCTCAGCCTTCGGCTGGGTGTGCCGGCGTTGATTGTCAGTCTTACAATTGTTGCTTTTGGAACCTCGGCGCCAGAGCTTTTGATTTCGGTCCAGGCCATACTGGACGACGCGCCGGGATTGGCCCTTGGTAACGCGGTCGGATCAAACACCGCTAACATTCTGATGGTTCTTGGTGTGCCGGCCATACTCGCCGCCATGCACACATCCGAATGCGATTCCCGCAAAACCTACGTCCAAATGATGCTGGCCTCTGCGCTGTTCATCTGTCTGGCATTTCGCGGAGTTTTCGATGGCATCTCGAGCGCTGTTCTGTTGAGCGCACTGTTCTTGTATCTATTCGGTGCTTTTCGCGATGCGCAAGCGCATCGCAATGCGGATAGGGATGAGGACGAGGAGGAACCGGAAGGCGCCGATCCAAGCCTTCCCATATGGCGCATTCTGATTTTTCTGGTGTTGGGATTGGTCGGCCTGCCGCTCGGAGCCGATCTGCTGGTCGATAATGCAACCATCATCGCCAAGCAGTATGGGGTGTCGGATACGGTGATCGGATTAACGCTTGTTGCTATCGGGACGTCCTTGCCCGAACTGGCTACGACTCTTGTCGCCGCGTTGCGACGACAGGCAGATGTGGCTTTGGGCAATGTGATTGGTTCCAACATTTTCAACTTGTTGGCAATTATAGGGGTGGCCGGTTTGATCGGCCCGATCGGAGTTGATCCTGAATTCCTGCAGTTTGATCTTTGGGTTATGCTGGTGGCGTCAATGCTGCTGGCCCCGTTTGTTTTCCTGAAATGGGACATCACTCGGATCTGGGGCATTCTCTTGTCCGTGCTCTATTTGGGCTATCTCTTGATCTTGCTGGTGTAAAACGGAAGATTTGAGACATGAGACATGCACTGGTCACTGGTGCGGGGGGCCGCTTGGGTCAGGCGATGGCCGTCTATCTGGCATCGCGTGGCTTTGCGGTAGCCGTGCATTACGCATCGTCAGAACGCGGTGCATTTGAAACGGTGGCCACAATTGAGGCGGCCGGAGGGCGTGCAGTCGCGCTCCATGCGGATCTTTTGGACGATGCTCAAACGGAAACGCTGTTGCCTGAGGCGCAATCGGCCTTGGGCGGGACCATTACATGCCTGTTAAACAATGCTTCGATATTTGAATACGACACCCTTGCAAGCGCCACGCGTCAATCTTGGGACAGGCACATGCAAAGCAACTTACGCGCGCCTTTTCTTCTGACACAGGCCTTTGCCGCGCAAGATCTGAAAGCTGAGTATGATGCACAGGGAGAACCGGTCGCAACTGGTCTGGTTGTTAACATGATTGACCAAAGAGTGCGCAAGATGACCCCTGAGTTTATGACGTATACGCTGGCGAAGATGGGGCTCTGGGCGATGACGCAAAGCACAGCTCAAGCGCTCGCCCCGGATATAAGGGTAAACGCGATTGGACCTGGGCCGACATTGCAAGGCGCGCGCCAATCGAAAGAGCACTTTGCCAAACAGCGTGCGCACACCGTTCTGGAGCGTGGTGCAAACCCGTCTGATATCACAGCGGCTCTGGGTTTTCTGCTGGATGCCAGCGCCGTCACCGGTCAACTTTTATGCGTTGATGGTGGTCAGCATCTTGCATGGCAAACGCCAGACGTTCTTGGAGTTGAATAGGCGCCTCACGAGAACTTTTGCACCGCTCATGCCCCCGTTACAAAAGCGTCAAGAAAATGTCTTTATTTTCAGATGTTTGCCGATCTTGAGATAAAATATGAAATGAAATCAAAGGGATATGAATACGCACAAAAAATAGGCAAACGCAGGAAATGCCAAGAAAACAAAGGAAAAAACTGGATCGGCGCAACTTATCTGCATAGTTGTCCACAGGTTTCGTGGACACCTTAAGCCTTGCGCTGGCTGCCGGTAAAGTGCAGCCATTCAGGGAATCATGTAACGAGCGGAATGACTAGCAAAACTGACACTCATCCAAAACGTGTACAGTCCGGACATGAAGTGATCCAAGGGTATCTCAAAACGCTGGATGGCTCCCCGGGTGTTTACCGCATGCTGGATGCTGAGAGCCGCGTTCTGTATGTAGGCAAGGCCCGCAATCTGCGCGCGCGTGTGTCTAATTATGCACGCCTCGCCGGACATTCAGCACGAATTGCCCGCATGATTTCACTGACTGCGTCGATGATGT
This sequence comes from Pseudomonadota bacterium, assembly GCA_039191495.1. GTDB lineage: Bacteria > Pseudomonadota > Alphaproteobacteria > Rhodobacterales > Rhodobacteraceae > Roseobacter. Next base: position 129,264 of record JBCCXN010000011.1, read on the forward strand.
TCCTGACCACGAAAACGGAGACGGAGGCGCTGCTGCTGGAGCAGAACCTCATCAAGCAGCTCAAGCCAAAGTTCAACGTGCTGCTGCGCGACGACAAGTCCTTTCCCTACATATTTATATCATCCGAACATGACTTTCCCCGCCTCGAAAAGCATCGTGGGGCAAAGAAAAGAAAGGGGCGGTATTACGGGCCGTTCGCCAGTGCAGGTTCAGTGAATCGCGCCCTGAACACGTTGCAAAAGGTTTTTTTGCTTCGGACCTGTTCGGACAGGGAAGTTGAAGCCGGAAATCGGCCATGCCTGAATTATCATATGAAACGCTGTGCCGGACCTTGCGGGAGTAAAATCAGCAAAGAGGATTACGCTAAGCTTGTGCAAGAAGCAGACGATTTTTTGCAGGGTAAGACCAACAAGGTGCAGGCTGAGCTCGCGGGCCAGATGCAACAAGCGTCGGATAATATGCAGTTTGAGCGGGCGGCGGCTCTTCGAGACCGCATTCGCGCACTGACGCAGGTTCAATCAGCGCAAGGCATAAACCCTCAAGGCGTAAAAGAGGCCGACATAATCGCATTGCACATGCAAAATGGCCAGGCTTGCGTACAGGTGTTTTTCATCCGGGCCAATCAAAACTGGGGCAATCATGACTATTATCCGCGCGTGGGTGTGGATGTCGATGAAGCAGAAGCGCTGGAGGCTTTTGTTGGCCAGTTCTACGATATACGGGACCCACCACGTCAGATTATCCTGAGTGGTGAAATCGAAAACCCCGATCTGATGCAGGACGCGCTGTCCGGAAAGCTTGGGCGCAAGGTTGAACTGGTCGTGCCGAAACGTGGAGAAAAGGCAGAGCTAATTGATGGCGCTTTGCGAAATGCGCGCGAGTCGCTGGCACGCAAAATGGCGGAATCGGCAACGCAGGCCAAGCTTTTGAAAGGGATTGCGGAGGCTTTCGATTTGCCGGCACCTCCGCACAGGATCGAGGTCTACGACAACTCGCATATCCAGGGCGCATTCGCAGTGGGCGCCATGATCGTCTCCGGGCCGGACGGCTTTGCAAAAAACAGCTACCGGAAATTTAACATTAAGGGCGAAGACCTTACACCCGGCGACGACTTCGGCATGATGAAAGAAGTGCTGTCGCGTCGATTCAAACGCCTGAAAAAGGAAGATCCGGAAAGAAAGGACGGGCAATGGCCTGACCTCTTACTGATTGACGGCGGTGCCGGTCAGGTCAGCGCAGTTGCCTCGATCATGCGAGAGTTTGGCGTCGAGGATATTCCGATGGTCGGAGTGGCCAAAGGCCTTGATCGTGACGCAGGTAAGGAAGAGTTCCACCGTGTCGGAAAGCTACCCTTTGCCCTGCGCCACAACGACCCCGTCCTGTACTACGTGCAGCGCATGCGGGACGAAGCGCACCGGTTCGCCATTGGTACGCACCGCGCCAAGCGTGCCAAAGCGGTGGGCGCGACGCCTCTTGATGATGTGCCGGGTGTGGGCGCGGCGCGCAAGCGAGCTCTACTGGCGCATTTCGGGTCCGCCAAAGCCGTTGCGCGGGCCAACCTCAGCGATCTCAAGGCGGTGGAAGGTGTGTCAGGCGCGTTGGCGGAAAAGATCTATGACTTTTTCCACGAGCGCGGCTGATCGGCTTGGCGCGGCTGTCGGGCGATGCTCTTCGATTTACATTTTGTCCGAAGAGCCGCCGGAATACAAAGGCGTGCAGACACGTCACTTTCGTGCGTGACTTCAGCAGTATATGATAGATCAATGACGCTGACCTTGCCTAACATATTGACGATTTTGCGTCTCCTGGCCGCACCCATGGTTGCTGTGATGTTTCTATATTTCACAAGACCTTACGCGGATTGGTTTGCCTTGATCCTGTTCGTTCTTGCGGCGGTCACAGATTGGTTCGACGGCTACCTTGCACGCGCCTGGCGGCAGGAGACGAAACTTGGTGCAATGCTTGACCCGATTGCAGACAAAGCAATGGTTGTGATCGCGCTGATGGTAATCATCGGTTTCTCCAGCTGGTCGCCTTGGCTTGTATTGCCGGCAACCGTGATATTGTTTCGCGAGGTCTTTGTGTCCGGGTTGCGCGAGTATCTGGGCGACACTGCGGGCATGTTGAAAGTAACCAATCTGGCAAAATGGAAGACCACGTGTCAGATGATCGCAATCGCTGTTCTTTTCTCGCATGGCGTGTTCGAACACTATTTGGTCATGTCGTCGTGGGGCATGGATGAAGCGATGATAGACGCCGTGTTTTCCGGCTCAGAACCTGATCTGCAAGGGTTGCGATGGAAACATGCGGCCATGGAATGGGCCGGTCGCATCGGGCTGGGCCTTTTGTGGGTTGCCGCGGCACTTACGCTTGTTTCCGGAATAGACTATCTAAACAAAGCAATGCCGTTTCTGAAGGATGAAGCGTAATGGACGTGTTGTATTTCGCGTGGGTGCGCGAGCGGATCGGCGTGCCGCGTGAGCATGTGGAAACGACAGCACTCACAGTTCAAGCACTCGTGGAAGAACTGCGCTTGAAGGAAGAACGTTATGCTGCGGCGTTCGCCGATACATCCGCGCTTCGCGTTGCGGTGGATCAGGAACTGGCAGGATTTGATGCCTCGCTGGAAGGCGCGCGCGAGGTGGCCTTTTTTCCCCCAATGACCGGAGGCTGAGCCATGCGTGTTCTGGTGCAGGAAGCGCCATTTGATTTTGGTTGCGAGGCGCAGGACTTTGCGACCGGTCATGTGGGCATGGGCGCCATTGTGACGTTCACCGGCGTGGTAAGAGACGCAGACAAGGCCCCTCTCGAAGCGATGGAAATCGAACACTATCCGGGTATGACCGAATCCGCTTTGACCAAGATCGCGGAAGATGCGCTCGATCGCTGGTCTTTAGGAGACGTACTGGTGATCCATAGGTATGGTCGCCTCCGTCCCGGCGAAATGATCATGATGGTGGCGACCGCATCACGTCACCGCAAAGATGCCTTCGAGGCGGCGGAATACCTTATGGACTACCTGAAATCGCGCGCCCCATTTTGGAAGCGCGAAATCAGTGCAGAGGGTGCCATATGGGTTGCAGCGCGCACAGAAGATGAAGAGGCTTTGGAACGCTGGTAAGTGCTCTTTTACCCGGGTTGAGAATGTCGTGAGAGCGTAGCGCGCAAGTCTTCGGCCTCGTGTCTTGCGTCGCGCAATCCGTCCATTGCAGCGCGAAGTTCCGCTTCGGTCTGCGCAAGTTGATTGGTCAGCTCTGCTTCGCGCTGTTGCAGATACGTAATGGCCTGATCCCGTGTTTCCTCGGCTTCATGCAATTCCTGGCTCATCCGGTCGAGTTGCGCGACGTCGTCCGCCGCTACACGCGAAAAGCGATGCACCAGCCAGTTCGCAAACCATCCCACGCAGAAAGCGACGAACAGCATTATTGCCGTTGCCATAACGAATTGCGGGCTGGTCACCTTGATCTCCTTTTGATGCCGTTAAACCAAAACGGTCATTCCTCTGTGACATCTGTATCGCCTTTTTCTGCAAGGCTTTCCAGAGTGGATCCCTGGTCTTCCTCCGGTTCTGGCGAACGAATGAGCCGGAATTCAATGCGTCGGTTCGCTTCACGGCCTTCATCAGTGTCATTTTCCGCTATCGGGACCGTTTCGCCGTAGCCCGTGGCGAGAAAGCCTCCGGTCAAAACACGTCGCGCACGCAATTCGTTCAGAACAGATTCGGCACGTGCTTGACTGAGCGCGAGATTCATTTCTTCGCGGCCTTGGCTATCCGTGTGGCCTTGGACCTCAAGTTTCAGGTCGCCGCACTCCATGAGAATTTCTGCGATTTGGTCCATCGTGGATAAAGCGGTTTCGTCAATGGTGGCAGAGCCCGGCTCGAAGTTGATTTTGCTTTGCGCAACAATATCACCGATTTCAATCTCGCACTCCTCGGGCGTTGGCAAAACGGCGATGGGATCGAGCTGTTCGACATAGCTTACGTCGATGTCATAGGCACCGTCGTTGCCCAGTTTTTCGATCATCAAGCGTGCGATGGCCTCCTTGGCTTCGGCGTTGCCAGAACGACCTGAAAGGGACATGAGCGTCGGTGTAATAACAACGGCGCCACTGTCGAGGTATCCAAGGGAATCAATGCCCGTCAAAACTCTGAGAGACCAGTCCGGCGGTAATTCCTCTACGATGCGCGCTGCTGTGTAGACGTCTTCGGATCCGAATTTCGCTTTGGCGAAACTGTCGGCCGCCTCTCTCATAGTCTCGCCAGAGACACGCCCGCGCAGCTGGACCTGTCCTTCGGGGCTCAAGGTCGCTATGAATTCCGCCGGTCCTTTTTCTCCCTCCTCCACAATCGGAAGAACAGCGTTCAGCACGAAGACATCTGGCAATTTGGTTTCTAGTTCGCCAATAACACGGTCGAAAAGCTCGGTGTTGGTTCCTTCCGCCGCCGCTAGCGTGATATCCGCGTCCGAAAACGTGACAGTGCCATGACCAATCTCGTCCAACGCTGCGATTGCAACCTCCACAGCTTCGCCCCAGTAGGGACTTGGCATACCGAGCCCGATGGTGCATTGCGCTGGGTCGTTCAGCCCGGCCTGAGATGCCGCATCCATTATTCTGGAGCGTGTCGCGAGGCTGTCCGCGGAACACGCGTCGAATCGGGTGCCAGCCTCATCCATGACAATACGCAAAGCAAAGGGTGAAATGATGGGGCGGGGTGCTGAAATGTTGAGCGAGACGTTCAACGCGGGTGGTGCTTGCCGGCGCAAGCGGTCTTCCATTTCGCGTTTGGCATCCGCGCTGTCCGCTATTGCGGTGATTTCTACCCGTCCGGCGTCGACAGACACTTTTGCACGCGGCAAATCTTTGATGGCCTCCATTGCAAAGGCGAGCGCATCTTCCCAACCTGTCGGGGCGGGATAATTTGCGGTCTCTAGCAGATCCGCGACCGGCGTTTCAGACATTGCTGAGAAGCCTTCTACAATGGCGTCACGGTCGCTGCTTTCGGGGATCAGTCCAATGATCGAAACACCTGAAGTGTTGCGCAACACTTCGGCAGAAAAATGCGGGGCGGCGAGTGCTTCGGCGGCGGCAACGTCGATCTCGTCGATGACGCGTGCAGCATCGACGACGGAGCCTGCCAAGCTCAGGGCGCGAAAACGCAAGGCTTCGGATGGTGCCATGCCTGCCATAATCACGCGCAGGCCGTCGGCTTCCACCTCGGCCCACGTTAGGCCGTTGCGGTCGAGTGTAGATCGGATTTCGATTTCCGACCGTTCTTCGACGATTTGTACGGAAAACCGGGCCGCGACCAGGGACAAGCCTGCTGCGGCGATAAACGCACTGGCAATCAGATAGATACGAGAACGACGCATGGGCTCTGGGAACTTCTATTTGTTTGCTCTGTGATACGGATCACGACGGAGGCTTTCAATCACAGCAACAACGCGATTGCAAAGAAAGCGAGCGGGATGATGCCCGTGTCGCGGTTGGCGCGAAAGAGTTGCAAGAGTTTTGCGTTGTCTTCCTGGTCAAAGCCGCGCAACTGCCATGCCATATGCCATCCCATCGCCCATGGTCCGCCCAGCGCCACGGCCAATGCCAGAACACTCGCGGTGTCCTTTGCCGTAAATATGACCGACAGCCCCATCAAGCCAACAGTTGCCATAAGAAATCGACGCAGCCACGCGCTGGTTTTATTGCCGAACAAACGTGCCGTTGATTTTACACCGATGAGCGCGTCGTCCTCGGTATCCTGGTGCGCGTATATTGTGTCGTAGAACAAGGTCCACGCAATGCCGGCCAGATAGAGAAGGACGGCAGGCGCTTCCAATTGACCGGAATGCGCGGTCCATGCGAGCAGTGCGCCCCAGTTGAATGCCAGTCCTAGAAACACTTGTGGCCACCAGGTAAACCGTTTGGCGAAGGGGTAGATGGCGACAGGAAGAAGAGACAGAATACCGAGAAGGATCGCTGTTGTGTTGAATGTCAGCAATATTCCGAAGGCAAGCAACGACTGCAAACACATCCAGATGATCGCTGATTTGACGCTTGTCTGACCTGAAGGGATCGGGCGTGAGCGCGTGCGCTCAACCTGGCCGTCAAAATTGCGGTCTGTCACATCGTTCCATGTGCACCCCGCGCCGCGCATCAGCCAGGCACCCATGCCACATCCCAGAGCGATCCATAAATCGTGTAAAGACGCGCGCTGATCGTGCAGCATGGACAGGGCCAGTCCCCACCAGCAGGGCAAGAGCAGAAGCCATGTTCCGATCGGACGATCGGCGCGGCTCAGCCGCAGAAAAGGGCGCAGTGGAGGCGGTGCATAAACATCGACCCAATTGTCTTTGACTGCATCGGCCACCTGACCGTCTGGCGTTGGCGCAGGCTCTTGCATATGTATCTCCGTATGGACCGTACCGTGACAGCCAAGATCCGCCTTCATGTAAATCATCCACTGGGCCCAGGGCAATCGGTTCCTCTGGATCGCATGCAGGCGCATTACCTTTTTGGTGTCATGCGATTGGGGCGGGGCTCGCACGTGTTGGTGTTTGATGGGCGCAGTGGGGAGTGGCTCGCAGAAGTCGCAGAAACGGGAAAACGCGATGGTTTGTTACTTGTGTTGGATCAAACGCAACCTCTGCAACCGCCGCCGGATTTATGGCTGCTCTTCACGCCGGTAAAGAAAGCGCGCACGGATTTTATTGTTGAAAAGGCGACGGAGATGGGTGCCGCGCGCATTTGCCCAGTACAAACTGCGTTTACCAACACGGGTCGGGTCCAAAGGGACCGTCTGCAAGCGCACGCGGTCGAGGCGGCCGAGCAATGTGGCGCGACAACGGTGCCGGAAGTAGCAGACCTGCAGAGGATCGAACGCCTTCTGACAGACTGGGACACAGACCGTCAGATCATGTTTTGCGACGAGGCACGCGCAGGTGCGTCAACGCAATTGGCCGCAATTAAAGGGCCTTGGGCAGTTCTAATCGGTCCGGAGGGCGGTTTTTCATCGCAAGAGCGCGCCACTCTCCAAAGTCTCAGTCACACGCATCCCGTGTCTTTGGGCCCGCGCATTTTGCGTTCTGAGACCGCTGTGGTGGCTGCACTGACGCTCTGGCAAACAACTTTGGGAGATTGGCAATGATCCGTCCCGAAGCCAAGATGCAGCTGTTGCGGTGGCGCGAAGTACTGGTGGGTGCGGCAGCAGTCCTGGTGGGTCTTTGGTGGTGGGTTGGGCCACGCGGACTTTTGACTTTGCCCGCGCTGGCGCTGCTGTGCGCGGGCGCTGCTCTGATCTGGGTCGGCGTGCAACGCGCACGTTTTCGCGCTGCCGGGGACGGCCCCGGCGCCGTGAGACTGGACGAGGGGCAAATCGTTTACTTCGGCCCTCTGACCGGCGGCGCAGTTGCCTTGCGGGAATTGCACCGATTGACGTGTGACCCCGGTCAGCACCCTGCGCACTGGTGCCTGGCTCAGCGGGGTCAGCCGGAGCTTTTGATTCCGGTAAATGCCGAAGGCGCCGAGGTGCTCTTTGACGCCTTTACATCCTTGCCAGGGTTGCGAATGGATCATCTTCTAGCTGCGCAAAAGCGCGGCGGGGCACACCCTATTGTGATCTGGCAGCGCGACCCGCCCGGCTCCGCACAGCGCAGCCTGCATTGACACGACGGGCAAATCGTCCCATCCCTGCTGGACGCGAGAGAGACACACGCAGACGGAGCCTCCAGCATGTCAATTCCCCAGTCCGGCGGCGGCCCGATCACTTCATACGATCAACTCGTTGGCTATTTGGAAAGCGGGTGCAAGCCCAAGGACTCATGGCGTATCGGCACCGAGCACGAGAAATTCGGGTATTGCCGGGACACGCTGCTGCCGCTGCCTTACGCCGGAGACCGTTCTATACAGGTCATGCTTGAGGGTCTGCGAGACACCTTTGATTGGGCGCCGGTGACCGAAGAAGGCAAAATCATCGGTCTCGAAAAAGACGGGGCAAATGTAAGCCTTGAGCCCGGCGGCGCGTTGGAGCTGTCGGGGGCACCACTTGAGACGATTCACGAGACCTGCGACGAGGTAAACGCCCATTTGCGCGAGGTCAAAGAGGTCGCTGACAAGATAGGTGCAGGCTTTATCGGCCTGGGCGCGGCGCCCGTTTGGACACATGAGCAAATGGATTTGATGCCGAAAGGGCGATACAAGCTGATGAACGATTACATGGGCCGCGTGGGCTCTATGGGGCGGATCATGATGCGCCGCACCTGCACTGTTCAGGTCAATCTCGATTTCGGGTCTGAACCGGACATGGTACAAAAGATGCGTGTGGCTTTGGCCTTGCAACCCGTTGCGACCGCGCTCTTTGCAAACTCGCCGTTTTTCGAAGGCAAACCCAACGATCATAAATCCTGGCGTTCTCGCTCGTGGCGCGAACTTGACGCCGCGCGGACAGGGATGCTGCCTTTCGTTTTCGAAGACGGATTCGGTTTCGAACGCTGGGTGGAATATGCGCTCGACGTGCCGATGTATTTTGTCTACCGCGACGGTCAATACGTAAACGCGCTTGGTATGTCGTTCCGCGACTTTCTGAAAGGCAAGTTGCCAGCGTTGCCGGGCGAGATCCCGACCCTGTCAGACTGGGCTGACCATCTGACCACGGCCTTTCCGGAAGCGCGTATGAAGAAGTTTATAGAGATGCGCGGCGCGGACGGAGGGCCATGGCGCAGGCTGTGCGCCTTGCCGGCGTTCTGGGTCGGGTTGACCTACGATCAGACCGCGCTCGACGCTGCATGGGACTTGGTCAAGGATCTTGATGCAGGCACACGCGATGCTTTGCGCGTTGTCGCATCTTCGCATGGATTGCAGGGTGAAGTGAACGGCGTGCGCTTGCATGATCTTGCCCGTGAAGCCGTAACAATCAGTGAAGCAGGCCTAAAGGCGCGCGCGCGTCCAGGCGCCGGTGGCATGATCCCGAATGAAACCCATTTCCTGAACGCTCTGCACGAGACGGTCGAGACCGGTAAAACGCCGGCAGATGAATTGCTTGAGTGCTACCACGGCGATTGGAACGGTGATCTGAACCGGATCTACGCGGAATACTCATATTGATCCGAAATGCCCGACCGGCAATTTGAGCGGTGGCGAACGTGAGGTTGCGTCAAAATCGGCTCGCGATTTTAGACGTTGATTGTGTTGTTTTACCGGTCCCCAAGGATCACCGGTAACGTCTGCTTAAAGGCGTCCAATGCGGAATGGCAGCAGCCAGCGCCGCGCTCTGTGAAAGGCCGTTACGTCACGCTTTGCCTGACCTCAAGGTATTTCTAGATTTACCTTATGGATTTGAATCGCCTAGCCTTGTTCCCGCTCATTCTGACGCAGGGAATTTGGACCGCAGCACGCGCGAAGCGGTTGCCAGCTCCGGCTGGTGCGCGCAACGGCGCGACTGGCCACGGCCCGGTTTTGCGACTGGTCATTGTTGGTGACAGCTCTGCCGAGGGCGTTGGAGTATCGCATCAGGATGAAGCTTTGTCCGGGCGTCTCGTGGATCGTCTGGCAAAAGCGTTTACAGTGGAATGGAGGCTTATTGCGGCAACAGGTGCAACCGCGCGCAGTGCAGCCAAAACACTGGCAGGCCAAAATGCTGAGACATTTGATCTGGCTGTCATAGCGCTTGGCGTAAACGACACAAAGAACGGTGCCGGGCTGGCCACTTGGCGCGCCAGCTATTGCCGCATCATCGATCTGCTGAAAACAAAACATCAGGTGCGTTTCGTCATCATTTGCGGTGTTCCGCCGCTGGGCAGCTTCCCGTTGTTGCCTCAACCTCTCCGCAAAGTGCTTTCAAGGCGCGCGCACAAACTGGATGAGGTATTGCTGGAAATTGAAAGGCGAGACGCGTCAGTTACGCATTTGCCGATGCCCGAAGCACTGGACGCGGAACAAATGGCAGAAGATGGATTCCATCCCGGACCGAAGCTTTACGATAAATGGGCTCAGAACGTTGAGGATGTGATTGGACGTATCTTGGCGGGCGAGACGCTTCGCAACACGTCGACATCTGAGCATTTTTTATAGTTCCGTCAATTTTCGAGCCGAGCGCCTATCTCAGAATGTGAACGCCGCATTGGGCGTAGCGAACAACGCGCGCCGCCGTTGAACCCAGAAAATAGTCTTCCAACCCGGGTTTGTGAGAGGCAATCACAACGCAGTCCAGCCCGTTTGACTTGCTGTAGTCCAATATGCTGGACGATGCGTGGCCTTGCACAATCTCGATGTGACACTCGGTTTCGACGCTTCTTGCAATCTCGTCCAGTTTGGACAGCGCCTCTTTCACGTGACTTTCGTGCAAACCCGCTGGAAGGTAGGAACTGGCATAGCTCGGCAACTCTTCGATCACATGTAGGAGCGTCAGTTTACCACCAGCTGCCAGAAGTTTCTGCGCCACTGCCACAGCATTATTGGCACGGTCGCCATGGTCGAACACAACAGGTACGAGAATATTGTTGTACATCTCAAGTTCTCCTTTCCGTTGGAGCAATCATAGCGAAGACTCGGTTTGTCCGCATTGATCGAGATCAGTTGCCTGCAAAGTCACAACATCGGGAAAACGGATATTTTCAGACGCAAAAGGCCCCGGACGTGTGTCCGAGGCCTTCGTTGCGTGCTGGCGCGTTTTTTTATTGCGGGATGTCGCCGGTAATACCCTCGACGTAAAAGTTCATGCCGGCCAACGTGCCGTCATCCGCCGTTTCACCTTCTGCAAGCCATGCCGTACCGTCTTGCTTGTTCAGCGGTCCGGTGAAAGCGTGATATGAGCCATCGGCCAATGCGGCTTTCATAGCCAGTGCTTCTTCTTTCACATTTTCCGGCACGCGGTCAGAAATGTCACCAATCGCGACCATGCCTGGGCCAATGCCGTCCCACGTGTCCGAGCTTTCCCAAGTGCCGTCGATCACTGCTTGCGTGCGTGCGATGTAGTATGGTGCCCAGTCGTCGATGATCGAAGAAACGCGTGGGAAAGGCGCGTATTGCGCCATATCCGAGGCTTGCCCGAAAGTGACAACATTGCCGGCTTCCTGAGCCGCAGCCTGCGGTGCGGTGGAGTCCGTATGTTGCAGAACGACATCGGCGCCCTGTTCGATCAGTGCTTTCGCGGCGTCCGCTTCTTTGGCGGGGTCAAACCACGTGTAGACCCAGATGATCTTGAACTCGACGTCCGGGTTCACTTTGGCTGCGTGGATGTAGGTGGAATTGATGCCGCGGATCACTTCCGGGATCGGGAACGAAGCGATGTAGCCGATAATATTCGATTCCGTCATGTTGCCCGCGATGTGGCCCTGAATCGCGCGGCCTTCGTAAAAACGCGCAGAGTACGTCGAGACATTGGGGTGCAGGCGTTTGTAACCGGTGGCATGTTCAAATTTCACATCAGGAAATTTCGCTGCCACATTATTGGTTGCATCCATGTAGCCGAATGACGTTGTGAAAATCAGGTCGGCTCCATCCAGCGCCATCTGTGTCATGACACGTTCCGCATCAGGACCCTCGGCAACGTTTTCGACATAAACGGTTTCGACTGCATCACCCAGAGCGTCTTCCACAGCAACGCGGCCTTTGTTGTGCTCATAAGTCCAGCCGCCATCCCCGATCGGACCAACAAAAACAAAGCCTACCTTTGTTTTTTCGTGCCCGTCGGCAAATGCGGAACCAGCCAGTCCAACCGCAACGACGGCGTTGGCAAGGAGCGAAGTAATCTTCATGTCAGGTCTTCCCCATGTTTGATCGCTCCTGTTTCGGAGCGTTGATTTGCCTCTAGCTCGAGGCGTGGAACGTCCGGCCCAAAGAACCGGGCGCTGCGCTTTTATCCGCAGATAGGATCACAAGCACAACGATCGTAATTACATAGGGCGACATTGCCAGATATTCGACAGGAATGGCAACGCCAGCGCCTTGCAAATTCAATTGCAACTGGGTGATCCCGCCGAAAAGATAGGCACCCAAAAGCACGCGCCAGGGTTTCCACGATGCGAAAACAACGAGCGCTAGAGCAATCCATCCGACACCTGCCGTCATGCCCTCCGTCCACTGTGGGACACGTATGAGGCTTATGTAGGCGCCGCCAAGACCCGCGCAGGCGCCACCAAACATGATGGCCAGAGTGCGGATGCGCACCACCTTGTATCCCAAAGCATGGGCGGCATCATGGTTTTCGCCAACGGCGCGCAGGACAAGACCCAGGCGCGTAAACTTCAGTACGACCCAGACCGCAGCGACCAAAGCCAGTCCAAGATAAAGGACCGGGTCATGAGAAAAAAGAATTGGTCCCAAGACCGGAATGTCGCCCAGCACGCCGAAGTCGATGTCAGGCAGCCTGGGCGGTTTTAAACCCACGTAATTTTGTCCCAGCAGCGACGAAAGCCCCAGCCCGAAAAGCGTGAGAGCGAGCCCGGATGCGACCTGATTGGCGAGCGTAACCTGCGTCAAGAACGCAAACAGCAGGCTCAACAGCGCTCCGCCTGTTGCCGCCGCCGCAAACCCGACCACAGGCGAACCTGTCTCGACCGCCACGGCAAAGCCGCAGATCGCGCCGATGATCATCATCCCTTCGACACCGAGATTCAAAACACCCGCGCGCTCGACAACGAGCTCTCCAGTCGCCGCGAGCAGAATAGGTGTCGCTGCGCTCATCAAAGCTGCAATAAGCAGTATCCAGTTGATCGCCGATAGATCCATCAGGTCACCTCGGTCCGGCCCAACCGCAGCCGGTAACTTGTGAGAAGATCCAACGCGAGTAGAAAAAACAAAAGCATGCCCTGAAACACCTGAATGGCGGCCGCGGGCAAACCCAGTTGGCTCTGCGCAATGTCACCTCCAATGTAGGTCAGCGCCATCAACAGCCCTGCCAATACGATACCCAGCGGATTCAACCGTCCAAGAAATGCGACAATTATTGCCGTGAACCCATAACCTACATTGAAGTCTATGCTGACTTGTCCGGCTGGCCCTGACACCTCAAAGAGGCCGGCCAGTCCGGCAAGCAAGCCCGACATTCCAAGACAGAACAGAATAAGCCGGTTCGGATTGACGCCGGAAAAGCGTGCTGCACGCGGCGCTTCACCGGTGACCCGAATAGCAAATCCCAGTTTGTGTCGCGCCAGCAAGACATACGCAAAGATTAAAGCGATCATCGCTGCCACAACACCCCAGTGCATTCCTGAACCTGAGATCAGCTCCGCATTATGCGCCGAAGGATACTGTTGCAGGTTTCGGCTACCTGGAAAGCCAAATCCTTCGGGGTTTTTCAGCAGACCAAGCGACATAGAGGCAAGAAATTGTTCAGCAACATAAACGAGCATGAGCGATACAAGGATCTCATTTGTGCCAAACCGCACTTTCAGGATCGCTGGAATTATTGCCCAGATCCATCCGCCAAATGCCCCGGCCAGAACCATCAAAGGAAAGATAAAAACACTCTCGGCGGGATAAAAAGCCAGCCCGGCACCGGCGCCGCATAAAGCGCCCATGATGTATTGCCCTTCCGCCCCGATATTCCAGATACCAGCCTTAAACCCAAGGCTCAGCCCAATGGCAATCAGGATCAGAGGGGCGCCTTTGATCAGCAGCTGCGGTCGGTAGTAAAAGGCGAATTCGCCAAACAAGGGTTGCCAGAAAATAGTCAGAATGGACTGCACCGGGTCCTTTCCAAGAACGGCAAACAACAATCCGCCGAAAAAAAACGTAGCGAGAACCGCCAGCAATGGTGTGGCATAGGAAAACACCTTGCTGGGCTGCGGACGTTTCTCAACGTGGATCACTTAAACGCATCCTGCATCGCTCTTTGATCGGTAAATATCCCTGCCGGAGGTATGAAATCCAATGGGGCGCGCCTCTCATACATGCGCGACCTCCATGCCATGTGCGCCTCCCATGAGAAGGCCAATTTTCTCGACCGTGAGGCCTTGCGCGGGTTGCGGAGCAGAAAGACGCCCCTCATTCAAGGCGGCAAAACGATCAGATATTTCCATCAATTCATCAAGGTCCTGACTGATCACGATGATTGCCGCGCCCTCTGCGGCAAGATCCAGCAAAGCCTGTCGGATCGCTGCAGCAGCAGATGCATCGACACCCCACGTTGGCTGATTGACGACCAGAACATCAGGGCGCTGAAGTACTTCGCGTCCGATGACAAATTTTTGCAGGTTCCCGCCAGACAGCGATCGCGCAGCATTCGCCGGGCCAGGAGTACGTACATCAAAGCGCTCAATGATCCGTTCGGCAAAGCGTCGCGCCGCGAGCCAGTCGAGAAAGCCGCCGCTTTCCAGCTTCTCGCGCACCGCTCCGGTTAGCATCGCATTTTCGGTAAGCGACATGTCAGGTGCTGCGGCATGTCCCAATCGCTCTTCTGGCGCGGCGAGCAAACCAGCTTTACGTCGCGCCGCCGGACCGGCCTGACCAATATCGCGTTCCTTATAGCGAAGCATGTTCTCAGGCGAGCGGAGTTCACCGGACAGTGCGGCAAGCAACTCATCCTGGCCGTTGCCCGCGACACCGCCGATGCCAAGAATTTCGCTCTTTCGCAAGTCCAGCGATATCCTGCGCAGAGGCATACCGAATGCCGAAGGAGAAGGTAACGTCAGCTCGTTGAGCCGCAACACGACTTCGCCCGGAGTTGCGGACGCACGTTTGGGCGTCGTGAGGACCTTGCCAACCATCATTTCGGCCATGTCTCGTGCCGTAGTTTCCCGTGGGATGCAATGGCCGACGACTTTTCCTAGTCGCAAAATGGTTGCGGCGTCGCACAACGCTCGAATTTCCTCCAGTTTATGTGAAATGTACAGGATCGATGTGCCTTCAGAGCTGAGTTTTCGAAGTGTCTCGAACAGGATATCAACTTCTTGCGGTGTCAAAACCGACGTCGGTTCGTCCATGATCAGCAACTTCGGATCTTGCAAGAGACAGCGAATGATCTCCACACGCTGGCGCTCGCCTGCGGATAAGTCCCCCACAATGCGGTCGGGCGCCAAAGGCAGTCCATAGGTGTCTGACACTTTACGGATTTGCGCGGACAGCTCTCCCATTTTCGGTGCGTTTTCCATACCCAGCGCAATGTTCTCAGCAACGCTCAGCGCATCAAATAGCGAAAAATGCTGAAAGACCATTCCAACGCCCGCGGCTCTCGCGGCTCTTGGTTCCGGCGGAGCAAATGGAGACTTGCGCAAATGCATTTCTCCGCTGTCCGGCTTCACCAGACCATAAATCATTTTGACGAGCGTTGATTTCCCCGCACCGTTTTCGCCGAGGAGCGCATGCACTTCGCCTGTCTGTATCTCCAACGACACATCATCGTTGGCGACCACGCCCGGGTAAGCTTTTGTCAGCCCCGTTAATGACAAAAGAACGGTCATTCAGTTGTCCCCGTCACAATTTGCGCGGGATGCACATTGAGAGGGAGACCACGACACGCGCAGCGGCGCGCGGCAGTGGTGCAAATACGAAATGTCCTGATCATCAGGTCAAACCCGCCGCGATACTTTGCATAGCTCGGTTTTACACTCGATGCGGCGAAGAGTGCAGAACCGCATTCCAGCAGTCAGGCTAGGCGCCACGTTCAGTGCTGGCAAGGGAAAAGGCGGTCAGACCGCAAACGCAGTTTTCTTCTAGTCAAAAAATAAGCGTCGCGCTCACGCTGCCTCTGGCGAGGCGTGGCCGCGTAATTTACGCTCTCAAGCATGAGCAGTAAAAACCGATTCATCCATCTTCGAACACATTCCGAATACTCCTTGTTGGAAGGCGCTTTGCGACTGCAGAAGTTGCCTCGACAATGCGCTGACGACGCAATGCCGGCACTGGCACTGACGGATACGAACAACATGTTTGCGGCGCTGGAGTTCTCTATCGCATTGTCTGCCGCCGGCATTCAGCCGATTCTCGGCTGCCAGATCGACGTGGAATACGTAAAGCCGAGACCGGGGGAACGTGTGCGCGACCCGGCTTCGATCGTTTTGCTGGCACAAAACGAGCGCGGTTACGAAAATCTGATGGCTCTCAATACCTGTCTTTACGTCGACAAAGGCGGGGCACTTCCGCAAGTCACCTTGGATGACCTGTCCGCCTTTTCTGCAGATGTTATCTGTCTGACCGGCGGGCCGGACGGTCCGATAGGTCGATTGTTACAGGCCGGTCAAATTCCGGTCGCCGATGCGTTACTGGATCGCCTGCACGAAAGTTTTGAAGACCGGCTGTATGTGGAGCTGCAGCGCCACCCCGGCGAGGATGGCTTGCCCGAGGCGGAACGTTTGACCGAACGCGGTTTTGTCGAAATGGCTTATGCGAAAAACCTGCCTTTGGTCGCAACAAATGATGTCTATTTCCCGAAAACGGAGATGTATGAGGCGCATGATGCGCTGATTTGCATTGCCGAAGGCGCCTATGTAGACCAGCAAGATCCGCGGCGACGTCTGACAAGCCAGCATTATTTCAAATCTCAGGCTGAAATGGTGACTTTGTTTGCCGATCTGCCTGAGGCAATTGAAAACACCGTGGAAATTGCAAAACGTTGCGCTTTTCAAGCCTACAGTCGGGATCCCATCCTGCCGCGTTTCGCAGATGATGAAGTAGAAGAATTGCGCCGCCAATCAGAGGCCGGGCTGGACGCCCGCCTGGCCGTTATTCCCCATGCAGCAAGTGTTGAAACCTACCGTGAACGCCTGGAATTCGAACTGGGCATTATCGAAGGAATGGGATTTCCGGGGTATTTTCTGATCGTTGCCGATTTCATCAAATGGGCTAAGGAGCATCGTATCCCCGTTGGGCCAGGGCGCGGCTCCGGTGCCGGTAGCCTCGTGGCCTATGCGCTCACGATCACCGATCTCGATCCTCTGCGCTACAATCTTCTCTTTGAACGTTTTTTGAATCCCGAGCGGGTTTCAATGCCGGACTTTGACATAGACTTCTGCATGGATCGCCGCGAAGAGGTGATCCGATACGTTCAGGAGAAATATGGTCGCGATAGAGTGGGACAAATCATCACTTTCGGAGCGCTTTTGTCAAAAGCGGCGGTGCGCGATATCGGGCGCGTTTTGCAGATGCCATACGGTCAGGTCGACAGGTTGAGCAAGATGATCCCCGTCGAAGGTGTCAAACCCGTTTCCATCGAAAAAGCGCTGGCTGACGAACCGCGTCTCAGAGAAGAAGCAAAGAATGAAGAAGTTGTCGCGCGCCTGCTTGAGTACGGACAACAGGTCGAAGGGTTGCTGCGAAACGCCTCGACCCATGCTGCTGGTGTGGTGATCGGGGATCGTGCGCTCGACAAGCTTGTGCCTCTCTATCAGGATCCGCGCTCTGATATGCCAGCCACCCAATTCAATATGAAATGGGTGGAACAGGCGGGGTTGGTCAAGTTCGATTTTTTGGGCCTGAAAACTCTGACAGTTATCCAAAACGCGGTGGATCAGATCGCGGCAGCCGGGCGCTCCTTGCATGTTACAGCGGACGGTACCGAACTCTATACGCCCGCGCCGGGCACAGAAAACGACATTAACGCCATCCCGCTCGATGATGAGGCCAGCTACAAGCTTTACGCCGCAGCGCGCACGGTCGCCGTTTTCCAGGTGGAAAGTTCGGGTATGATGGATGCGCTCAAGCGCATGAAACCCACATGTATTGAGGATATTGTGGCGCTTGTCGCGCTCTACCGTCCCGGACCGATGGAGAATATTCCGACCTACTGCGAGGTGAAAAACAATCTGCGCGAACGCGAGACCCTGCATCCCACCATCGATCACATCCTCGATGAGACCCAGGGCATTATTGTTTATCAGGAACAGGTGATGCAGATCGCGCAGGAGATGGCAGGCTACAGCCTTGGTGGCGCCGACCTGCTGCGCCGCGCGATGGGCAAGAAAATCCAGGAAGCCATGGATGCGGAGCGCCCAAAATTCCTCAAAGGGGCCGCTGAAAACGGTGTGGATGAGGCCAAGGCGATCGAAGTTTGGAACCTGCTCGACAAGTTCGCCAACTACGGTTTCAACAAATCGCATGCTGCCGCTTATGCAGTCGTCAGTTATCAGACGGCGTGGTTGAAAGCCAACCACCCGGTGGAGTTCATGGCCGGGGTGATGAACTGTGACATCCACCTGACCGACAAGCTGGCCGTTTACTTCGAAGAGGTGCGAAAGCGCTTGGATCTGCCGTGGGTCCCGCCCTGTGTTAACCGGTCGGACGCAACTTTCAAAGTGCACGAGGGCGCGCTTGTCTACGGGCTCGGCGCTCTGAAAAATGTCGGCATAGAGGCCATGAAGCTGATCACCGTTGCGCGTGCTCAAAAGCCTTTTGCCACGCTTTTTGATCTTGCCAGACGGGTGGATCTCAAACGTGTGGGCAAGCGTCCGCTGGAGATGCTCACCCGTTCCGGCGCCTTTGATCAGCTGGATCGAAACCGGCGTCGTGTTTTTCTGTCACTCGATGCATTGGTCAACTACTCTGCCGCTGTTCACGAGCAAAAGGCGTCGGATCAGGTGTCACTTTTCGGGGAGGCGGGTGATGACTTGCCCGAACCGCGCCTGCAATCGGTGGAAGACTGGTTGCCGGCCGAGCGGCTGAGCGAAGAGTTCAAAGCTGTCGGCTTCTACCTGTCCGGTCACCCACTCGATGACTACATCGGGCCGCTCAAGCGAAAAGGCGTCATGACGCTGGACGATGTCATGGCGAAGGCCGAGCAATCGCCGTTCATCGCCAAGCTCGCCGGTGTTGTGGCTGGCCGGCAAGAACGTAAATCAGCCAAAGGCAACCGCTTTGCGTTTTGCCAGATGTCGGATACGACGGGCGCTTTTGAACTGACATTGTTTTCTGATACGTTGGAAGCGGCACGGGCGCATTTGGAAACTGGTGCCAAGGTTGTGGTTACTGCAGAGGCGACTATGGAAGCGGATCAGCTCAAATTGCTGGGTCGGTCTGTTGCACCGATTGATACCGTGACAGCAGATGTGGGCGGTATGGGCCTTAGAGTTTTTGTTGATACGCCGGATGCTGTGAGTGGAGTCGCTTCTGTTCTAGAGGGCGCCCGTGAGGTGGTTAAAACGGTGGCGCGTGGGCCCGTTCAGCTTTGCCTTATGCACCCCGATCTACCAGGCGAGGTTGAAATCGATCTTGGACAGGAGTTTGCGGTCAACCCCCAGATAAAAGGCGCGATCAAATCGCTGTCTGGGGTCCTTGAGGTCGAAGACCTTTGATGATCTGTTCAGTAGTGCGGGGGACGCTCGTTCCCAAGCACAACGCCGCCGGACCCTTCCGCTTCTCTTTCGCCCTCGCGCTGCATGAGCATAATGACACGTCTCTGCAAGACAGAGATTTCATCGCTCTGTCGCGCAACCACATCTGACAGCTCTTCTACAGTGCGGGTCAGATGAGCGATTTTTTCTTCGAGGTCTAGCATTGTGACGCCTCCGGCAATGCGCGCGTCATACCACGGTGTGGCCTGCAGGGAAAAGGGCGCTGAGGCTGGCTTGTCTGCGGCGCTCGCATCCGGTAGACCGCGCGCAAATTGACCATCCGAGGGACGCCTCATGTCCAAGCCCAAAAAAACACCGCGGCCGAAGGCACAAACACCTAAGGGATTTCGCGATTACTTTGGTGCCGAAGTAACGCAGCGCACACAAATGTTGCGCGCGATCGCCGAGGTTTATCATCGGTATGGTTTTGACGCGCTTGAGAGCTCCGGTGTGGAAACCGTCGAAGCCCTTGGGAAATTTCTTCCAGATGTGGACCGTCCCAACGAAGGTGTATTCGCGTGGCAGGAGGATGCAGAAGACAATTTGCCTGGTGACTGGCTGGCGTTACGCTATGATCTGACGGCACCTCTTGCACGCGTATATGCCCAACACCGCAATAACCTGCCCACGCCTTACCGCCGGTACGCGATGGGACCGGTATGGCGCAATGAAAAACCGGGACCGGGCCGGTTCCGCCAGTTTTATCAGTGTGATGCTGATACTGTCGGCGCGCCCTCTGTCGCCGCCGATGCGGAAATTTGCGCCATGCTTGCGGATTGTCTGGAATCGGTGGGTATCCCGCGCGGCGACTATGTCGTGCGCGTCAACAATCGCAAGGTTCTAAATGGCGTTCTTGAAGTGGCAGGACTCGCTAGTGCAGACAAAGAAGAGGAACGGGGGATCGTTTTGCGCGCGATCGACAAGCTGGACCGGCTGGGATCTGACGGTGTGCGGGCGCTCCTGGGACAAGGGCGGGAGGATGAAAGTGGTGATTTTACTCATGGCGCGGGATTGACTGCTGAACAGTCCGATGTGGTCATGGGCTTCATGCAGGCCAAGCGAGATACCGGAGCCAATACGGTCGCCTGCTTGAGAGCGCTGGTTCAAGGATCCGCCGTCGGAGCGCAAGGCGTTGACGAACTGGAGACGATTGCGGCATTGCTGGATGCAGGCGGATATGGTCCCGATCGTATCGAGATTGACCCTTCTGTTGTACGCGGACTTGGGTACTATACAGGACCGGTTTACGAGGCAGAACTCACCTTCGAAATTTTTGACGAAAAGGGGCGAAAGCGGCAGTTCGGATCTGTCGCAGGCGGCGGGCGCTATGATGATCTGGTCAAGCGATTCACAGGTCAAGAAGTGCCAGCGACTGGAGTTTCCATAGGCGTCGATCGGTTGCTCGCCGCATTGCATGCCAAAGGCCGTCTGAAATCCGAAGTGCAAGGCCCTATCGTTGTGACTGTCATGGATCGTGATCGAATGGCCGATTATCAGGCTATGGTGGCTGAGCTGCGGAATGACGGACTGCGCGCCGAAGTTTACCTTGGCAATCCAAAGAACTTTGGTAACCAGCTCAAGTATGCCGACAAACGCGGCAGCCCTGTAGCCGTGATCGAAGGCGCCGACGAAAAAGAGCGCGGTGTCGTGCAGATCAAGGACCTTATTCTCGGTGCACAGATCGCTCAGGATGCGACGCTCGAAGAATGGAAAGACCGCCCCAGCCAGCATGAGGTTCCGCGCTCGGAACTGGTCGGCAAGGTGCGTGAAATCCTCGCACTGCACAGTGGGGCGTGACGATGTCACGCGCGAAAGTTCTGGCGCGCGCCGCAAAGCTGCGCGTGACGTTCGAAGATGCAGGAGCAATTCCGGTCCAAACGCCTGTTCTGCAGCCAGCCGATACTCTGCTTGATCTTTATGGCGAGGAAATTCGCGCTCGCGCTTATGTGACGTCGGATGCCTTGCGTGGCGAACAGATGCTGCGCCCGGATTTCACGGTTCCGGTTGTGCAGATGCACATGGCCGAAGGAGCCGAACCGGCACGTTACACTTATGCGGGCGAGGTGTTCCGGCGACAGGAACAAGATCCGTCCAGGCCAAACGAATACCAACAGGTTGGATACGAAATCTTCGACCGCAGCAATCCGGCGGCTGCCGATGCCGAGGTCTTCGCGCTTTTTGCGAAAATCGTTGCCCCGCTGGGATTGCGTGCCGCGACAGGTGACATCGGGATCCTTATGGCGGCGGTTGACGGGCTGCGGACAACCTCGGCTCGCAAAGCCGCGCTATTTCGCCACATATGGCGCCCCCGCCGCTTTCGTGCGCTGATCGACCGCTATGCAGGGCGCGTGCCGTTGTCTGCAAAACGGGCAGCTTTGCTTGCGGACGCGCCAATGGACGTCGACGCGCCTGTCATTGGACGACGTGGACGCTCAGAAATAGAACAGCGGCTGGTTTTGTTACGCCAAGACGCAAATGCGGCGCCACTCAGTGGCGCGGAAGTTGATCTTCTCGATGCGCTGCTTAGCGTTAAGGAGACCATGCCCTATGCACTACAAAACCTGCGCGACTTGGCCTTGGACCTGCCACGTATCGCGTCAGCGGTTGATCGTCTTGCCGCGCGTGCGGACGCCTTGGATGCGCAGGGCGTTGATATTGACGCTTTGGCCTTCGAGGCGAGCTATGGCCGCACCTCGATGGAATACTACGACGGTTTTGTTTTTGGATTTTACAGATCAGACAGACCCGACCTTCCCCCAATCGCCACAGGCGGGAGATACGATGCATTAACGCGCAGATTAGGGAACGGAACGGAAATTCCGGCCGTGGGCGGCGTGCTGCGCCCGGATCTGATGCTCGTGCTTGAGGGGGCAGCATGACCTTGAAGCTCGGTGTCCCGTCCAAAGGGCGATTGATGGAAAAGACTTTCGACTGGTTCGGCCAGCGCGGCATTGTTCTCAAACGCACTGGGTCGGACCGCGAATATGCCGGTGCCGTTGCAGGCATCGAGGGTGTCGTGCTTGTTTTGCTCTCCGCCGGTGAAATGCCGCGCGAACTCTCGCAGGGCCGTCTTCATTTTGGGGTGACCGGATCCGATTTGGTTCAGGAGAAACTGCCGCTGTGGGAGCAGCAGGTCGAACCGGTGGCAGGAATGGGCTTTGGGTTTGCCGATCTGGTGTTGGCCGTGCCCAAGTTCTGGATAGATGTTGACACCATTGATGATCTTGATGCCGTGGCAGCTGCTTTTCGTGCCCGTCATGGCATGCGTTTGCGAATAGCTACAAAATACCACCGTTTGTTGCGCGAGTATCTGCGCGTATGTGGCGTGGCGGATTACGCGCTGGTCGACAGTCAGGGCGCGACTGAGGGAACCGTGGCCAACGAAACGGCCGAAGCGATTGCCGACATAATGTCCAGCGGCGAGACCCTGAGCGCCAACCACCTAAAGGTTCTTTGTGACGGTCCGATCTTGCGATCTCAGGCAACGCTTTGGCGCAGTCGCTTGGCAGCCGTAACAGAGGCTGAACGCGCAACGATGTCGACTTTTCTCCAGATGATTGACGGTTAGCACTAAACCCGATTTGGAGTTTTCTTGGACATGCCAGAGCAGTGCAAAACCATCTTAGAGAACCCCTATTTCTGCCAAAGCACGGTTCAGTTCGACCGGTAAAGGCTCTTCGGTTGCACGGCCCTTTGGCAGATCAGGCGGAGCGTCCGGCGTTTGCAGGTAACGCCAGCCCTGAAACGGGCGTTTCAGACTTGTTTGTGTGCGTATGATTTCGGGCTTCAAGACAATCGCACAGCGGCGAACACCGTCCTGTCCGATGTATTCATCCAGTCGATCAACGCGCTGCCGACACTGAATTGCGCCCTTGATGACCCAGTAAATGGACCCGCCACTCAAAATCTCGGCTTCGCGCTTCGGCCACATGCGCGTTACGTGCCGCGGCAGACCGTCAGGGGCTTGGGCCCGCTTGGTCGCCTGCCACGCCTCAAGGTCGGCGACGGTCTCAGTCCCGACCGACAACTTGATTAAGTGCACCATCTTATCCACAGGTTTGCTCACGGGTTTGCCCACAGAATCTGTATTTCTATGCAAAATACGGTAGACCACTCGCGCCAAAGATCAAAGTGTTGTGGTGAGACGCCGATTCGGGGTACTGTCCTAGTCCGTCTATGCACAAGGATTTCGCTATGACCCGCTTCGCTGCGCCAATTGCTGAACAGATCTGGGACATGAAGTACCGTTTCAAGACGGCGGACGGGACACCTATCGACGTGACAGTCGAGGACACGTGGCGCCGGATCGCTCAGGATCTGGCCCGGGTTGAGGATAACCCGGCGAAGTGGGAAAAGAAGTTTTACGGCGCTCTGGAGGATTTCAAGTATCTGCCGGCAGGGCGAATTACGGCCGGTGCGGGCACGGCGCGCGCTGTCACGCTGTTTAACTGTTTTGTCATGGGGACAGTGCCCGACAGCATGGGCGGCATTTTTGATATGTTGAAAGAGGCTGCGCTGACGATGCAGCAGGGTGGCGGGATCGGATATGACTTTTCGACAATCCGGCCCAAAGGCGCTGCTGTCGCCGGTGTCGCTGCAGATGCATCCGGGCCTTTGTCATTCATGGACGTTTGGGATGCGATGTGCCGGACGATTATGTCCGCCGGATCGCGCCGTGGAGCCATGATGGCCACGATGCGCTGCGACCACCCCGACATAGCGGATTTCATCGCCGCGAAATCAGATCCTGCGCGTTTGCGTATGTTCAACATGTCTGTGCTGGTCACGGATGCTTTTATGGAGGCGGTGAAGGCGGATGAGCGCTGGGACCTGACGTTCGATGACAAGGTCTTCCAAACGATCAAAGCTCGGGACCTGTGGAACACGATCATGCAGGCGACCTATGATTACGCCGAACCCGGGGTTATTTTCATTGATCGGATCAATCAGGCCAACAACCTCAACTATTGTGAAAAGATTGCGGCAACCAATCCATGCGGCGAACAGCCATTGCCGCCTTATGGCGCTTGTCTCCTGGGGTCCATCAACCTGGCGCGGTTGGTGAAGGAACCGTTTGAAGAGGCTGCTCAGCTCGACGAAAAAGCACTGGATGAGCTGGTCGCTATTGCCGTTCGGATGATGGACAACGTCGTGGATGCATCAAAGTTCCCGCTTGAAGCGCAGACCCTTGAGGCGCAGGCAAAGCGGCGCATTGGATTGGGTGTCACCGGGTTAGCGGATGCTCTGCTGATGGTCGGGCTGCGATATGGTTCGGACGAGGCGGCGCAACAAACCGACCGCTGGTTGCACGCGATTGCTCGCGCCGCGTATCTGGCGTCGGTCCAACTGGCTAAGGAGAAAGGGCCTTTCCCGCTGTTTGATGCGGACGCCTATCTCGCATCCGGAACGATGCAGGCCATGGATGAGGATGTGCGCAATGCAGTGCGTAAGCATGGTATCCGCAACGCGCTTTTGACCTCAATTGCACCAACAGGAACGATCAGTCTTTATGCTGGCAACGTCAGCTCTGGCATCGAACCCGTCTTCGCTTACGCATACACCCGCAAAGTTCTGCAGAAGGATGGCTCGCGGACCGAGGAAGAAGTCGTTGACTATGCTGTGCAGCTTTGGCGGGAGAAATTCGGGGAGACTGCGCTGCCAGGGTACTTCGTGAACGCGCAGACGCTGGCGCCACTCGATCACGTCAAGATGCAGGCAGCCGCGCAGAAATGGGTCGACTCTTCAATTTCCAAGACGATCAATTGCCCTGAAGATATCAGCTTTGACGCATTCAAGGACGTCTACATGGAGGCTTGGGACACAGGCTGCAAAGGCTGCACCACTTACAGGCCCAACGCAGTGACAGGCTCTGTACTGAGCGTTTCGGACGAGACGCCGGAGAAGACCGATGCGCCGGAAGTCATAACAAGCGAAGCATCGGAACCACAACAGCCTCATGGCGATGTCATTTACATGTCTGAACCGCTCGACCGGCCAAATGCGCTCGAGGGCAATACCTACAAGGTAAAATGGCCGGACAGCGAACATGCGCTCTACATCACGATCAACGATATCGTTCTCAACGGTCACCGTCGTCCGTTTGAGGTGTTTATCAACTCCAAAAACATGGAGCATTTTGCCTGGACCGTCGCGCTGACCCGGATGATCTCGGCTGTGTTTCGGCGCGGTGGCGATGTGTCTTTCGTGGTCGAGGAGTTGAAGGCTGTGTTTGACCCACGGGGTGGAGCTTGGATGAAGGGTAAGTACATTCCATCCATTCTTGCAGGCATCGGCGGTGTGATTGAGCAGCATATGATCGCGACCGGCTTCATCGCTGGCGAAGGGATGGGCCTGAAATCCGACCCGCAGGCGGAGGTGGTCGGCCTTGAGAACCAGAGTGGCCAGGCCTGCCCCAACTGCGGACAATATGATCTGCGTATGGTGGAAGGCTGCATGACATGCGGATCATGCGGCTATTCAAAGTGCGGTTGACGCACCGCCGAAACGCCAAAAAATGAGCTTCCAATCAACCAAGAGTTGATCGTGGATTCGCAACAATCTCCCGCAGGTAGCTGTTGCGCATGCAAATTTGGTGCTTTTGCAACACTCTGGAATCGTTACTGAATCCAGGCTTTACGGTTACAATCCCGCTTGCTAGCTATTTCAGCAACAAAAAACGAAGCAGGCGTACAGGCATTATGAAGACGGGCTTTCAGGGTACGTTCGTCATCTCGTGGACACAGACCGAATTAGACGGGCTCGAAGCTGCCCCGGTCAAATCACTTGTGATTGGGTCAGCGTGGTCTTGGCGAGGAGACGTGGTTCAGGTCGACGGATCAGCCGGAATTTTACGGCTGGACCGGACCCAAGAGGCGGACGCATTGCGCAAACGTGTGGCTCGCATGGTACGTCGGTTGGTTGGCGCGGCGCTCAACCCGGACGCAATGCATCCTTTGCAACGGGATCGAGAGGACGCAGGATTGGCAGACAGCTGCTTTGTCGTAACTGACGGCGCACAAAGCTACACTGTGACGCTGATCGATGTGGGCAATGGCGCGCAGCCACTTTTAATGTTCCTCGACGAAGTCCCGCCCCGGGGCACGGAACTTTGGGTTGTACACCACACGCTTGGCGCGCGGTTAACACAAGAAGATGCGCCCGACAGCGGCGGAGTGATTTGTTTTACCGCAGGCACCTTCATTGCCACACCGCAGGGCGCGTTCCCCGTGGAAGACCTGCGCGTTGGTGACTATGTGCTGACGAAGGACAATGGCCCGCAACCCATCGAATGGATCGGCAGTCGCCATATGAGTGGAGCGCGGCTGTTTGCGATGCCACGTTTGCGACCTGTCCGCATTCGAGCAGGGGTTTTGGGGCTTGATCGGCCAGATCAGGATTTGCTCGTATCGCCTGAGCACCGAATGCTGTTGTCCAGTCCGGTGGCACGAGAACTTTTTAATACGCCTGAAGTGCTTGTGGCCGCCAAGGATCTCATCGATGGGCATCGCGTCGTTACGGACGTACAAGCGCGTTCGGTCACCTACGTCCATCTGCTTTTGCCGGACCACAACATTCTTTGGGCAAATGGCGTTCCGACGGAGAGTTTTCACCCGGCAAACACGGCATTACCTAGTCTGGATATGGCAGACCGCGAAGCTTTGCTTGCCCGTCATCCTGATCTGGCCTTTGATCCTTACACCTACGGGGGATACGCGCGGCGCAATTTGTCCACACCTGAAACGGCGATATTTTTGCAGGCTGCTTAAGCAGGCATCCCTTAACTGGGTTCCTGACCTAGCACTGTCGCAATAACTGCTTTAGCGTTTTCAGAAGCCCAATCGGCATCGCCTCGCATGCGCGCGACTTCCCGTCCGTTGGGGTCGATCAGGACGGTAATTGGCAGGCCAAAGATTGCCATTTGGCTGGCAAGTGTTTGTTTCGGGTCCTGATGGCGTGGAAGATTTTCGACGCCAATCTCGTCAAAGAACTTTCTTATGCCCGTAGGTGAATTGCGTCCGGTCGCGATTGTCAAAACTTCGAAGTCGTCGCCGCCGAACTCAGTTTGCAACTCGGAAAGTTGCGGCATCTCTTTGCGGCAGGGCGCACACCAAGTCGCCCAAAAATTCAACAGGACGTATTTGCCTTGGTAATCCGCAAGCGTGGCTGTGCCCGCGTCATCCGCCAAGTTGAACGGCGCATCACTTGTCTCTTGCGGAGCGAGATGGAACACAAGTTTTTTCATATCGCCATCGCGCAGCGCTTCGGCTGCCGCAAGATCGGCATACGCTGGCGAGACTGCCGTGATTGCGCCCAAGCACAGGGCCGTATAAACGAGCGCGCAAACCAGTTTCTTCATTTTCCCTCCAAAGGGTTGACCAAATGACCGACACGCCGACCCAGAAATCCTCCAACCTGATGTGGGGTGGCCGCTTTGCAGATGGACCCGATGCAATAATGGAGGCAATCAATGCCTCTATCGGGTTCGATCAGCGTATGGCGGCGCAGGACATCGAAGGTTCGCGCGCACATGCCGCAATGCTTGGTGCGACAGGTATTCTGAAAGCTAGCGATGTCGCGGCGATCCGGGAAGGCCTGCTCACAGTCTTGTCAGAAATTCAAGACGGTCGTTTTACGTTTTCCACAGCGCTCGAGGACATTCACATGAATGTTGAAGCGCGTTTGAAAGACCTAATCGGTGAACCGGCCGGTCGCTTGCATACGGGACGCAGCCGAAACGATCAGGTCGCGACCGACTTCAAACTTTGGGTGCGGGACCAGATGGACGCTGCCGACGCAGGTCTGCAGGCCTTGATACGTGCCTTGCTCGCTCAAGCGGAGATGGGTGTGGATTGGGTTATGCCCGGTTTTACGCACTTGCAGACAGCGCAGCCGGTGACCTGGGGTCATCACATGATGGCCTATGTCGAAATGTTTGGCCGGGATCTGGATCGTATGCGCGATGCCCGCAAACGCATGAACACATCACCGCTTGGTGCTGCTGCCCTGGCTGGAACGTCTTTTCCAATCGACCGGCACATGACGGCGCAAGCGCTTGGCTTTGACAGTCCTGCGCCCAATTCGCTGGATGCGGTCAGCGATCGCGATTTTGCTCTGGAGTACTTGAGCGCCGCCAGCATTTGCGCTGTGCACCTGAGCCGTCTTGCGGAAGAGCTGGTGATCTGGTCGTCCGCGCAATTCCGCTTCGTCTCGCTTTCCGATCGCTTTTCGACCGGATCTTCCATCATGCCGCAAAAGAAAAATCCTGATGCGGCGGAGCTGATCCGGGCCAAGGTCGGTCGTATCTTTGGTGCCAATACGGCGCTAATGCTGGTGATGAAAGGCTTGCCTCTTGCCTATTCCAAGGACATGCAGGAAGACAAAGAACAGGTTTTTGATGCGGCGGACAATTTTATGATCGCGCTTGCCGCAATGACCGGCATGGTCAGCGACATGACAGCCAATCGCGACAGTCTGATGGCCGCCGCTGGTTCCGGTTTCTCGACCGCAACGGACTTGGCGGACTGGTTGGTGCGCGTCTTGGGTTTGCCATTTCGTGAGGCGCATCACGTCACGGGTCAGTTGGTGGCTATGGCGGAAGCAAAAGCGTGTGACTTGCCCGAGCTTTCGTTAGCGGAAATGCAGTCGGCTCACGCCGATATCACGGCCGATGTGTTTGACGTGCTCGGGGTAGAAAACTCGGTGAACAGTCGTATATCCTATGGTGGGACCGCACCTGTACGCGTGCGCGAACAAATTGGCCGATGGAAGGATATTGTGTCGTGACAAAGCCTGCAGCGTTTTTGTTGCTCCTGCTTGTCCTCGCCGCGTGCGGGGTTGATGGCGAACCTATCCCACCGACAGTCTCGGGTGCTGTGTCTCTGAGCGAAAGCGGCGTGAGATCTAATATCGGTGTCGGGTTTGGCCGTGGTCCGATATCCGTTTTCGTCGGATTGTGAGAATGCGTCTCCTCTTCTTGTTCTTCTGCGGGCTGTGTTTTGCCTCCTGCACGGGCACACAAACCAAACAATCTGTTCCAGCCCAAACGCAGGACAGTACACCTGCGCCCCAATCGGGCGTGTTTTTGTCCGGTTCAGCGCGCATCGGCGTTTAAAGGGGCTGACATGAGCATTTCGCGCATGATCTTCCTTGGACTGGCCGTCTGGGGCTCCATCCATCCGATGTATTATTTCATCACTTGGTTCAACGCCAACGGTTACAACCTGATGGCGATGGTCGACGCCTGGCATGTGAACGCGGCGACGAGCGGTCTGGTTTGGGATCTGACCATAGCTGCGGTTGCGCTTGCGATATGGATCGTCGTTGAAACCGCGAGTAGCCGGCGTTGGATCAACATGGTTGCTATTCCTGCAACCTTTTGCATTGGTCTGAGCTGCGGATTGCCGCTCTACCTTTTTTTGCGTCTGGCGCCGGTCAAGGCCTGACGGCGCCTGTCAAACTCAGATTGAAATCATCATAGGTTTTCCTTAGAGCGCCCGCATGGATCATTTTCTTTATCGCGACGGCGTTTTGCACGCCGAAGATGTGTCGGTGCCGGAAATAGCTGCGGTCGTGGGCACGCCGTTTTATGTCTACTCGACGGCAACGCTGTTGCGGCACTATCAGCTCTTTGATGAGGCGCTGGAGGGAGTTGATCACCTCGTTTGCTATGCAATGAAGGCTGCGAGCAATCAGGCGATTCTGAAGACACTGGCGCGGGCCGGGGCCGGCATGGATGTTGTCTCCGGCGGCGAGTACATGCGCGCCAAAGCTGCAGGCGTTCCGGGTGATCGCATTGTGTTCTCCGGTGTGGGCAAGACGACAGCCGAAATCCGGCTGGCTCTTGAAGGCGGCATCCGTCAGTTCAACGTTGAATCTGAACCAGAGATGGAAGCGCTGAATGCCGCCGCGTTGTCGATGGGTGTGGTTGCACCCGTTACAATCCGTGTAAACCCCGACGTGGACGCAAAAACGCATGCGAAAATTGCGACGGGAAAATCCGAAAACAAATTTGGCATTCCGATTGCGCGAGCACGGGACGTATACGCGATGGCGGGGGCAATGGATGGCCTCGATGTCGTTGGGATTGACGTGCATATCGGCAGTCAGCTGACCGAGCTTGCGCCGTTTGAGCTTGCGTATCGCAAAGTTGCGGAACTGACTGAGATATTGCGTGCAGAGGGCCACAACATTAGGCGGCTCGATCTGGGCGGCGGATTGGGTATTCCGTACGCACGTGACAATCAAGCACCTCCCCTGCCATCGGACTACGGTGATTTGATCAAACGCACAGTCGGACATCTGGGATGCGAGATCGAGATTGAGCCCGGTCGCCTGATCGCTGGGAACGCCGGTATCATGGTGTCCGAAGTGATCTATGTGAAATCGGGGGAGGGGCGCGATTTTCTCATAATTGATGGCGCAATGAACGACCTGATCCGCCCGGCAATGTATGAGGCATACCATGACATCGTGCCAGTCGTAGAGCCGGATGCGGGCACCGAACAGGTGCGATACGATATCGTGGGCCCGGTTTGCGAATCCGGTGACACCTTTGCAAAGGAACGCATGATGCCGCCCGTAGCATCAGGAGAGCTCGTCGCCTTCCGTTCCGCAGGGGCTTATGGCGCGGTAATGAGCAGTGAGTACAATTCGCGACCACTTATTCCGGAAATTCTGGTGCAAAAGGATCAATTTGCAGTTATCCGCCGACGTCCGACCTTTGACGAAATGATAAATCGGGATACCATTCCCGAATGGCTCTGAGGCTGCGCGCGGTACGGGGTCTTTGGCAACGGAGCACCCTTATGGCGCCTCACTCTCGACACGACACGGCACAAGCCCTAAAGTCCGTGCGTTGGCCCCTGCTTTTGACGCGGCTGGGCATGTTGGCCGAGGGTCTGGTCCAGAGCTTCTGGCCCCTTTTGACGGTTATTTTGCTGGTGCTCGCCGCGCTCATGCTCGGTGTGCAGGACAGTGTAGCTGTCGAAGCGGTTTGGACATCGATGGTTGCCGCTGGTGTTGCGGCTCTCGCAGCGCTGATCTTTGGCGTGCGGCAGTTCCGGTTCCCATCGCATGAGGCGGCACTGGTGCGGCTTGATGCCACGCTTGCCGGACGCCCGCTTCGCGCTTTACTCGACACGCAAACAATCGGGGCTGCAGACGCAGCATCAGCAACCGTATGGAGAGCACATCAGACGCGTATGGCTGAGCGTGCCGCTGATGCGTCACCCGTTGCTGCAGACTTGCGGATTTCGGATCGCGATCCTTACGCGTTGCGGTTCGTGGCCGTGCTCGCTTTTGCAGTAGCGCTTTGTTTTGGGTCGATCTGGCGGATTGGATCAGTCGCAGACATGGCACCCGGTTCGGGTGGCTTGGCCAGCGGGCCGGTCTGGGAAGGGTGGGCAGAAAGCCCTCGTTACACGAGCCGTCCGACAATCTATCTCAACGATATTGATGCGAGTGCGTTGACGGTTCCTGTGGGTAGTCTGATCACGGTTCGAATGTACGGCGAGGTCGGCGCCCTGACGCTTTCCGAAACCGTTTCAGGTCGCATCGAGGTACCGCCGGCGTCTAATCCGGCGCAGGATTTTATCGTCGTTCAGGATGGTGAAATCACGATCAACGGGCCTGGCGGACGCAGCTGGCAGGTTGCCGTTGTTCAGGACGCCCCTCCGACGATCGCGATTTTGTCCGATCCCAGCGCCTCCGCCCTAGGCGAGATGACGTTGCCTTACGAAGCGGCGGATGACTACGGCGTCGAAGCGGGCGAGGCGATCTTCTCATTGGACCTGGCTTCGGTTGACCGCCGCTATGGTTTGACCGTTGATCCGGAAGGGCGTCCCGATCTGATTGTGCCTTTGCCAATGCCAATTTCAGGAAGCCGCGATGCTTTTGAGGAAAATCTAATTGAGGACTTTTCTGAGCATCCCTGGGCCAATCTTCCCGTTCAGGTCAGGCTGACCGCGCTGGATGGGGCGGAACAGCAGTTCGAAACAGATCCGCGCGCCATTACCCTGCCCGGACGACGCTTTTTTGATCCGCTGGCCGCCTCAATTATTGAGGCAAGACGCGATCTTTTGTGGGCGCGCGCCAATGGACCCCGCATCGCACAAGTCTTGCGTGCTGTGTCGTATCTGCCCGAGAGCGTATTTCGAAATCAAACCGATGCGCTACGCTTGCGCAAGCTTATCAAGACACTTGAAACACATGCCAAGCACGGTATGGACGACGAAAAGCAACAGACATTGGCGGACGAGATGTGGGATCTCGCGCTGCTTCTTGAAGAAGGTGATCTTTCAAACGCGGCGGAGCGGATGCGCCGTGCCCAGGAGCGATTGAACGAAGCCATCAAAAATGGTGCTTCCGACGAGGAAATTGCGGAATTGATGCGCGAATTACGCCGCGCGACCGAAGATTATTTGCAGCAGCTGTCACGTCAGGCGGAACGCCAACAGCAGGAGAACGGCCAGCAACAGGGCAATCAACAGAATTCAATGCAAATCACGCAGGACGATTTGCAAAGGATGATGGACCGCATTCAGGAGCTTATGGAGCAAGGGCGCATGGCGGAAGCGCAACAGGCCCTGCAAGAGCTGCAGCAGATGATGGAAAACATGCGCGTGACGCAGGGCCAGCAGGGTCAGGGCGGTCAAAGCCCCGGCGAGCAGGCAATGGAAGGTCTTGCTGAGACGCTTCGCGAGCAGCAGGGACTGAGTGATCAGGCTTTCCGTGATCTTCAGGAACAGTTCAATCCAAATGCGCAGGCGGGCGAAAATCAGGGCAATGAGGGTCGCAATGGTGGGCAGGGCCGCGGCACCGAGCATGAAGGCCAGGGGCAGGGCGAGGGCCAAAGCGGAGAAGGGCAGCAAGCTGAAAACGGTCAGCCGGGTCAGGGGGGAGCACAGGATGGCACGCAGGACGGCAGCATAGCTGACCGCCAGCGTGCATTGCGAGATGAGCTGAGGCGTCAGCAACAAAATCTTCCGGGCGCCGGAACGCCTGAGGGGGATGACGCCCGCGATGCACTTGATCGCGCGGGTCGGGCAATGGATGGAGCCGAAGAGGCCTTGCGCGAAAACGACCTGGCGGAGGCGATTGACAATCAGGGGCAGGCGATGGAGGCCTTGCGCGAAGGTATGCGCGCCTTGGGTGAAATGATGTCGGAACAACAGCAGAATGCGCAACCAGGTCAGGGCACGCAAGAGTCCGACCGCCGGGCCAACGCGCGTGATCCGCTGGGTCGGGAATCCGGCAATTCCGGTGCACAGGGAGATGACAGCCCGCTGGCGCTGAACGATGACGCCTATGGGCGTGCGCGAGAGCTGCTGGACGAGATACGCCGCAGGTCTGGCGAAGCGGATCGCCCGGAGGTCGAAAGAGATTATCTCAATCGTCTGTTGGACCGGTTTTGAGCGTATTCTTTACGCGCTGCTGGACAGGGCGGCTTGATCCAGCCAATTGAGAAGCGAACTGACCTGCGTATCAACCCAGGCGCGCCACGTGTCGATCATCGCAACATAAGCTGTAAGGCCGTCTTGGGCCTGGGGTACGTTTTGAGCAATGGCATCGGCAAAGACGTAGACCAGGGCCAACACGGCAACCAGGGCAACGGCAATCGTAAACCCACGTCTTGAACTGCGTTTTTCCTGCACCTCAATCTGTGCGGTCTGTCCCGGGTCTGCTGTCGCGGATCGGTCACTGTTGGAACGCAGAGTAGAGTTTATTTCTTCGATGTCCGGCAGCAGGTCTCGACGCGAGCCGGTCACGGTCGTGTCCGGCTCTGCCGTGTCCTCGGCGGTGGCAGTTTCACCCCGCATCCGTGCCATTATCTCGCGCGACTGACGCGCGCGTCTTTCGGCATCGCCGGAAGCGTCGATCAGCCCGAGTTCCGGCTGACTTTCGAAGCTGGCCAGCTCTTTCTTGCGGGCTTCGGACTCCAGTTCCGCTTCCGCGCGTAAAACGTCCGCAACGGCTGGATCAAGGGCGCGTGGTGCTGCCGTGTCAGGAACATCGTGATCCTTTGCGATCCCGCTGTCGGTGTCCGACTGCGCGCTCGCCTCCACCACAAGCTCTTGCTTTTCGTCATGCGCCTCGGGTTCGTCTGCCGTCTGATCCGGCTCAGTGTTTAGCTCGGTCTTTTCGAGGACGGGCGCTGATGGTTTTGGCGGCGGCGGCGCCGTAGCGACAACCTCTTCATCTTCCAGAGCGCTGAGCTCATCCTTGGCAAAGGCACCTTCTGCATCAGGATGCTCCTGAAACCATGTTTGTCCGCAGCTTGAGCATTGCACATCCCGCCCCTCGGGAGGCATAACATCCGCGGGTACTTCGTACTGAGCGCCGCAATTGGGACAAATCAAACGCATAACTGCTCTCGCTGCATCGTAACACTGATCATATTATTTTTCCGACACTGTATGGCGAACAACACTCTGCGAAAAGTCTTAACTGAGCACAAAGACGCCAAGTGATGCATTGAAACCCGCCGGTGGCTGAGGCAAAACTGCGCTCAAACGGATCCGGAGGCCATGTGATCGAGTTAGACAACGTCGCTTATAGTTACGGCAGCGACGCGCTTTTTTCCGACATTTCGCTGCGATTAAGTGCGGGCTCTTTTCATTTTCTGACCGGTCCGTCCGGTGCTGGCAAGACCACGTTGTTGAAACTGTGTTATGGTGCGCTGTTGCCTACGGCGGGCGCGGTAACGGTTTTTGAAAAGAACGTGGCAGCCTTGTCGCGGGACGACATCTCGGAACTGCGGCGTCGCGTTGGTGTCGTGCATCAGGACTGCCAGTTTCTGGACCATCTGTCGCTTGCTGAGAACATTGCTTTGCCATTGGCGGCTACAGGTCGTCACGGAGATGGGGCGGAGGACGATCTGAATGAGTTGATGGCCTGGGTCGGCCTGACCCATCGCGCCAAAGCGCTGCCGCCGGAGCTGTCCGGCGGGGAGAGACAGCGTGCAGCCCTTGCGCGCAGCATTATCATGTCACCGGACGTGATCGTAGCGGATGAGCCGACCGGCAACGTTGACTGGGAAATGTCGCAGCGACTGCTGCGGCTTTTGGTTGAGCTGAACAAGATGGGCAAAACTGTTTTGATTGCGACCCACGATCTCAGCCTTGTCCGCGCCGCAAAAACCCAGATTCAGGCGCGTGTTCTACGCATCGCCAATCGAACGGTGCAACTCGCGGGGGCGGATTTGTGACAAGCAGCCCGGCACCGGAAACGCTTCCACGGATCGATACGCCACCAGAACGGATGGTGCCACCGTCAGGCGGGACGTCGCACTTGTTGGCGCTGGCCTCCGCTGCAATGGCGTTTCTCGCAGTTTTTGCATTGGCTCTGAGTCTGGCGTCAGGGCGCCTTGCAGTTAGGTGGGGCGACGAACTGGCACAATCGGTGACGATCCGCATCGCAGCAGATAACGCTGATCGCGCTGCCCATGCCGACGCAACACTGCGTATTCTTGAAACGACGGCCGGTGTCGCATTTGCGCGCGTCCTTGGGCCGGATGAACAGCGCGCCTTGCTGGCACCCTGGTTTGGGACAGATCTGGACCTGAGCACTTTGCCGGTTCCGCAATTGATTGAGGTCGTAAAAGAAGACAGTGGGTTTGACGCAGAGGGTTTGCGCCTTCGGCTCTCGGCTGAAGTTCCGTCGGCAAGCCTCGATGATCACGCAAGTTGGCGCGCGCCGCTTGTGCGTGCAGCGGATCGATTGCGCCTTCTGGGCATGATCTCGGTGATGTTACTGTTTGTCGTCATGGTTGCCATGGTAACGCTCGCGGCCAACGCCGCACTTGCCGCCAATGCGCAGGCGGTCAGGGTCTTGCGACTGGTTGGCGCCACCGACAAATTCATTGCCCGTGCATTTGTCCGGCGTTTTACTGTGCGGGCTTTTGCGGGGGCCTTTGCTGGCACTATTGTAGGAATGGCGGCTGTATTGCTACTTCCAGCGGCGTCTGACCAAGCCGGGTTCCTGACAGGCCTCGGGTTTCAGGGTGTTGAATGGGCTTTGCCTCTGCTGGTGCCGTTTCTTGCCGGAGGCGTCGCCTTCGGGGCCACGCGCTTGGCAGCACTGAGAGTTCTACGAGGGCTGGCCTGATGTTGCAGTATTTTCGATCCGTTGTTTTTGTTCTCCAAATCTATATCGCGATGCCTGTGGTTGGTCTTATCTTTGCACCCTGGGCGCTGGTCGACCGACGTGGCGCATTTGCCGCCTGCAAGACGTATAGTCGCTACGTGTTCTGGACGGCACGCTGGATGGTTGGGCTGCGATGCGAAGTGCGCGGCACACCGCCCAAGGGTGAGGTCCTGATCGCTGCAAAACACCAGTCTTTTCTGGATATCATGTTGATTTTCTCATCGCTGCCCGCTGGAAAATTCATTATGAAAAAGGAGATACTGTGGACTCCGGTCATCGGTCTTTATGCAAAGCGCATCGGATGCGTACCCGTTGATCGCGGCAAGCGTGGCGCGGCTATTGAAAAGATGATTGCTGACGTGGAAGCGGGGCGGAGTGCGCCTGGACAATTGATCATCTACAGTCAAGGCACGCGCGTGGCACCCGGCGCAAAGTTGCCCTACAAGGTCGGGACGGGTGTACTCTATAACCAGTTGGCGCAGCCCTGCGTGCCAGTGGCGACAAATGTCGGCCTGTTCTGGCCCAAACGCGGTTTTTTCCGTCGTCCCGGTGTGGCCGTGGTGGAATTCTTGCCGCCGATGGAGCCGGGATTGGATCGCGAGACGTTTATGGCACGCCTCGAAGACACGGTGGAAACCCGGTCAGATGCGCTTATGGCCGAAGCAGGGTTTGGAGCAGATGACAAAATTCAACGCAATTGAAGACCTTGAGGCGCTAGAGGCGCTTTACGGCACGCCGAAAGCGCCCGCTTTGCGTAAAGTCGCTACGCGACTGACACCGCTCTACCGTAAGTGGATCATGACGTCCCGGATTTGCGTTCTCACGACGGTGGGCCCGGAAGGCACCGACGCCAGCCCAAGAGGTGACGACGGTCCGGTGGTGCTGGAACTTGATCCCGAGACGTTGGCCATGCCCGACTGGCGCGGCAATAACCGATTGGATTCCCTTCGTAATATTGTACGCGACGATCGCGTATCTCTGATGTTTCTGGTTCCGGGATCCAACAACGTGGTCCGCTTGAATGGACGAGCGATTGTTTCTTCAGACGAGAACCTTTGCGGGCAGTTTGAAAAACGCGATCGCCGACCCGCAACAGTCATTGTGATACGAATTAGCGAAATCTACTCACAATGCGCGCGTGCGTTGATGCGGGCCGGCACATGGACCAGCGGCGATGAGAGCGCCGATCTTCCGAGCGTAGGCGAAATTCTG
Source organism: Pseudomonadota bacterium (assembly GCA_039191495.1). Taxonomy (GTDB): domain Bacteria; phylum Pseudomonadota; class Alphaproteobacteria; order Rhodobacterales; family Rhodobacteraceae; genus Roseobacter. Next base: position 166,871 of record JBCCXN010000011.1, read on the forward strand.
GCAGAAATGACAAACGGCGAAGAAGGCGGCGCGCCCTATGATGCGGCATGGCCAAAGCGCGCTGCGGACACCATGTGGTGAGGGTTGCCCGCCAGGCCTCGTGCACAAGCGAACACAGACTAACAATCAGTCCAAACTATGCTCTTCCCGCGCCTGAGTGACGGGCCGGATGCCGAAGTTTCAACTGTGAATTGGACCATCTCCGCAAGCCAGTGCCGCTTCGCGCACCGCTTCGGAGTATGTCGGATGGGCGTGGCAGGTGAGTGCCAGATCTTCGGCCGAGGCGCCAAACTCCATCGCCACGCACACCTCGTGGATCAGATCACCGGCAGCCGGGCCAATGATATGCGCGCCCAGGATGCGGTCGGTGTCCTTATCCGCAAGGATTTTTACGAAACCGTCCGCAGCGAAATTCGCTTTGGCGCGACCGTTGCCCATGAAGCTGAACTTGCCGACCTTATATGCGCGCCCGGCGTCTTTCAGGTTGTCTTCTGTTGCGCCCACATTGGCGACCTCCGGGTGGGTGTAAATCACGCCCGGGATCACGCCATAGTTGACGTGGCCGTGTTTACCGGCCACCTGCTCGGCCGCAGCCATGCCTTCGTCTTCGGCCTTATGGGCGAGCATCGGACCCTCGATCACATCACCGATCGCATAGACCCCTGGAACATTGGTTTCCCACTTTTCATTGACCGCGATCTGACCACGATCCGTCATTTTTATACCAAGCGCATCGAGCCCCAGCCCTTCGGTGAACGGTTTGCGCCCCGTGGCGACCAGCACGACATCGGCATCAAGTATGTGTTCGCTGTCATCCTTGCGCAGCTTGTAATGCACTTTAGCCTTGGTTTTTGTGGCTTCCGTCTTTTGAACAGCGGCGCCCATGATGAATTCAAGGCCTTGTTTTTTCATTATTCTTTGGAAAGTTTTCTGTACCTCCGCGTCCATTCCTGGCGTGATGGCATCAAGGAATTCGATCACAGTCACCACGGAGCCAAGACGGGCATAGACAGAGCCCAGTTCAAGGCCAATAACACCTGCGCCGATCACGGAAAGCTTTTTGGGCACCTTGGAGAGTTCCAGTGCACCGGTGGAAGTCACAACCACTTTTTCGTCCACCTCGACACCCGGCAGCGATGACGGTTCGGATCCGGAGGCGATGATAATGCTCTTGGCCTCATGTACCGCGTCGCCGACCTGCACCTTTCCCGGTTCCGGGATCGATCCCCAGCCTTTGAGCCAGTCTATCTTGTTCTTTTTGAAAAGAAATTCGATGCCTTTGGTGTTTTGGCCTATGGTGTCTTCCTTGTAGGCCAGCATCTGTTTCCAATCGACGCTCGGGCTTTTGCCCTTCAACCCCATGGCCGCGAAATTGTGCTCTGCCTCATGCAGCATATGGCTGGCATGCAGCAGCGCCTTGGAGGGGATGCAGCCGATGTTGAGGCACGTGCCGCCCAAGGTTTCGCGCCCTTCGACGCAGGCGGTTTTCAGACCCAGTTGCGCGCAGCGAATGGCGCAGACATAGCCGCCGGGGCCGGAGCCGATGATGATTACGTCGTATTTTGCCATGGGTCAGATCCTTTGACTTGGAACGTCGGAGTTATGTCGGTGTAACGTCGGTATTGCGTCGGTGCATATGTCAGTTTCGAAACGGGGTGACTCATAGTTGCCCCGCTCAGACCAAAGCCGCAAGTATCATGGTGAGTGTGGCCAGAAATCCCGCCATCCAGATGATCGACCGCCACGGCGTGAGACCCAGCGCATAAGCGGGCACATAGGCAACGCGTGCGATCACGTAAACCCAACCGCAGACGGCGGTCAACGCGGTGGACCCGTCTCCCAGCGTCACCAGCAGGCAGGCGATTGTAAAAAGTATCAGCCCCTCAAAGTGGTTGTCCATCGCTCGCTGAAAGCGAGCCGCAATCCCGGTCAGGTTTACGGGCTCATCCCGCGGACCCAGAGCGGTGCGCGGCCCGATCTGAAGATTAGCTGTGACCGAAAAGGCGGCGAACTGAACGACCTGAATGAGAGCCGCGAGGCCCAGTGCTGTCAGTTCAGGCGTCATAGAGCAGAGAAATAGAGCAGGGCAGTTGCGAGTAACCCGACCGTCCACGCAAGGCTGCGAACACCAACAATGCCCAGCGCGTATGACGGCAGGTAAACGACCCGTGCAACAAGGAATACCTGCGCCGCCAGAACGGACTGGGTCGTGGATTTCTCGAGCGTTACGATGAGCAGAACGGCAGGGGCAAAAAGCGCCATTGCCGTGATGGAGTTGCCGAGCGCGCGTTCCAGCCGGGCCGCTATGCCGTCGACAGTGCGCCCTTCATCCCGGCTGCCCAGCAGGTAGCCTAGCCCCAGTTGTGTCAGGGCACCGGTGGCCTGGAGCAAAAGCGTTACGATGACAAGGAAGCCGTAGATTATGAGGACTGTGGTTTCGGTCATTTGTCTTTTCCTCCGGATTGGATGTGCGTGCTTCGTGGATGACGATCGCTGCATGCAAGGCAAAGATCGCGCCCATCAACACGATGAGCTGTAGCGTATTTGCAGGTTGGTTTGCAAAAATCCATACTGCAAAAGGTGCAAAGAGAATAACTGCAGTTGTGAGACTGGGGTTGTAGCAGCTTCGGCTTGCGGCAGGCATCATGCGGACAATTGCATTGATGACCAAAAGATAAGCCGCCAAAACGGCCCACCCTGCGTTTTGGGCGGCGATCCGGAAGACGACCAGTAAAAGAAACCAGACGAAATACAACATTGATGCCCCAGACATCACCGTGCGGGAGACCAGCCCAGCTCGCGGGCACCATCGCGTTGACACAGTCTCGGAACCGGTCACCGTCGTGTTCTACGAACTGGTTTATCATGTGGACCGGCAGGTTTAGAAACAGAGCATTGGCAGGGTGTCGTCAAAAAACGATGGCAATCCGATGAGCAAAATCGCAGCGGGTGGCATCGCGTATACCCAGTGTCCTGCCAGTCGCCGCCAGCGCATGGTGCCGACCGCCCCCAAACATCAGCACGCTTTTCCGCCGATGAAGTGCCATGAGTATCGAAAAACGATTTAGCATGAGGTGTGCAGCCTTTGTTGTTGAGTCTAATATCGTTCTCGCACTTGCTGTTTTTTTTGAGACGGGTGCAAACCACCCAGCCAGCGCCCGACATACTCCAAAGTAGGGCTCTTCGCTTACGGCCAGCCGCCACGCGCAGACGCCTGCAAATGAAAAATCGATCAGCTACTTTCATGCATATTGCGAATATGAGTTCCAGAATACCATCAAGCAACGTTGCTTTCGGAAAATACTATGAGAACGACTACGCCGGTTAGAAATGCCAACAAGGCAACCGCACCACACGCAGTGTTGAATGGAATTACCCACCCGTCCATACTCTGCTTAGCTTGAACGGATGGATGCAGTGCAGTGTAGCAGTAAGAGAACCCGAGACCGGCGAGAATCGAAATTATCCCTGTCAAAAAGGCACCGAGCGACCATTTCACTGCAAACAAAGGAATTGCGAACGCGGACGAGCTACTGGCATTTCCCATATACGTCATCAGCACCACGCAAGCGCCGCTGTTTATAAGGATCAGTGTTTTCACAAACGCCAATCCTAACTCATGCGCACCTTTGATGCGCTCAATTCGTTCGTTTTCGGTCTCGCTATCAGTCAATGTTAATTACAAATCCATCAACAAACGTCGCGGATCTTCCAGAGCTTCCTTAACCCGCACAAGGAACGTCACAGCCCCTTTGCCATCCACAATCCGGTGATCGTAGCTGAGGGCCAGATACATCATCGGGCGGATTGCGATCTCTCCGTTGATCACCATGGGGCGGTCCTGGATCTTGTGCATGCCGAGGATGCCCGACTGCGGCGGGTTGAGGATGGGCGAGGACATGAGCGAGCCATAGACGCCGCCGTTCGAGATGGTGAAGGTGCCGCCCTGCATTTCGGCCATGGAGAGTTTGCCGTCGCGGGCGCGCGCGCCTTTTTCGGCGATGGCCTGTTCGATGGCATGGAACGACATGGAATCCGCATCACGGATCACCGGCACCACCAGCCCCGTCGGCGTGCCTGCGGCGATGCCCATATGGACAAAGTTCTTGTAAACAATATCCGTGCCGTCGATTTCGGCGTTGACCTCGGGCACCTCTTTCAGCGCATGGCAGCAGGCCTTGGTGAAAAAGGACATGAAGCCCAGTTTCACGCCGTGTTTTTTCAGGAACAGGTCTTTGTAGGCGCTGCGCAGTGCCATCACCTCGGTCATGTCGACCTCGTTGTAGGTGGTCAGCATTGCGGCGGTGTTCTGGCTGTCCTTCAGGCGCTTGGCGATGGTCTGGCGCAGGCGCGTCATTTTCACCCGTTCCTCGCGGCTGGCGTCATCCGCCGGCACCGGCGCGCGCGGAGCAGCTGCGGGCATGCTGGGCGCCGAGGCGGTGGACGCGGCCGCAGCAATGGCCGCGCTCACATCCTCTTTCATCACGCGTCCGTCGCGGCCCGAGCCGGTGACCTGATCGCGCGAGAGGCCCGCTTCGGCCATGGCCTTTTGCGCTGACGGGGCGTCTTGCACGTCTTTGCTGCCGTGTGCTGCTGGGGCTGCGGCGGGTGCGGAGGCTGCGGCGGGCGCAGGCGTTGCTGCGGCGGCACCTGCCCCGGAGGACATGATGGCGAGTTTGCCACCGGCCTGAATTGTCGCACCTTCGGGAGCAAGAATTTCCGTCAGCGTTCCGGCGGCAGGCGCGGGGACCTCGACGCTGACCTTGTCGGTCTCCAGCTCGCAGAGCATCTCGTCCTGCGCGACGCTGTCACCCACGGACTTGAACCAGGTGCTGACGGTCGCCTCTGTGACGCTTTCGCCCAGCGTCGGCACCATGACGTCGATGCTTGCACCACTGCTGTCAGCTGCCGGCGGCGCTGCGGCAGCGGCAGGTGGTGCTGCTGCGGCGGGCGCTGCGGCCGCACCTTCGCCCTCGGTGATGGTGGCAAGAAGCGCATCAACGCCCACGGTATCGCCTTCGGCAGCGATAATTTCGCCCAACGTGCCTGCTGCGGGCGAGGGCACTTCGACGGTGACCTTGTCGGTTTCCAGCTCACAGAGCATTTCATCGACCGCCACGGCCTCGCCCGGTTTTTTGAACCAGGTGGCCACGGTTGCCTCGGTCACCGATTCCCCCAGAGTGGGAACACGTACTTCGGTGGTCATAACTTACTTCCCTTCGATGGTCAGCGCGTCGTTTACGAGCGCGGCTTGTTGTGCTTTGTGCTGTGAGGCCAGACCGGTGGCCGGCGAGGCGGATGTGGCGCGCCCGACGTAGCGCGGCCGCGGATGTTTTGCTTTGATGCGGCTGAGGACCCATTCGATGTTGGGTTCGATAAAATACCATGCGCCCTGGTTCTTGGGTTCTTCCTGGCACCAGACCACTTCGGCCTGCTTGAAGCGTTCCAGTTCCTTGACTGCCGATTGCGCGGGGAAGGGGTAGAACTGTTCGACACGCAACAGATAGACGTCATTGATGCCGCGCGCGTCGCGTTCTTCGAGCAGATCGTAATAGACCTTGCCTGCGCACATGACGACGCGTTTGATTTTCTTGTCTGCCACCAGCTTGGTATTGGAGTTGCCCTGCTGGGCGTCATCCCACATCAGGCGATGGAAGCTTGAGTCGGTCGTGAACTCTTCGACTGTTGAGACCGCCATTTTATGCCGCAACAGCGATTTGGGCGTCATCAGGATCAGCGGCTTGCGGAACGAGCGGTGGATCTGGCGGCGCAGAATGTGGAAGTAGTTGGCGGGTGTGGTGCAATTGGCGACAATCCAGTTGTCCTGCCCGCACATCTGCAGGAAGCGCTCAAGACGTGCCGAGCTGTGCTCCGGTCCCTGCCCTTCGAAGCCATGTGGCAGCAGGCAGACAAGGCCTGACATGCGCAACCACTTGCTTTCGCCAGAGCTTATGAACTGGTCGAACATGATCTGTGCGCCATTGGCAAAGTCGCCGAATTGCGCCTCCCAGAGTGTCAGCGCGTTGGGTTCGGCCAGCGAATAGCCATACTCGAACCCAAGCACGGCGTATTCGGAGAGCATCGAATCGATGACCTCGTATTGTGCTTGGCCCGCCCGAATGTTGTTGAGCGGATAGTAGCGCTCCTCCGTGTCCTGATTGATCAGGCCTGAATGGCGCTGCGAAAACGTGCCACGGGTACAGTCCTGACCCGCCAGACGCACGGGATATCCTTCGGTCATCAGAGAGCCAAAAGCCAATGCCTCGGCCGTAGCCCAGTCGAAACCTTCGCCGCTTTCAAACATCTTCCCTTTGGTCTCAAGAAGGCGCGTGACCGTCTTGTGCAACGGATATCCTTCAGGAGCGGAACTAAGAGCGCGGCCAATTTCCGCAAAGGTCTCAGGCGGGATCGCGGTCTCACCGCGCTGATAGTCCTCATCCTTGCGATCAAGATGCGACCACTTTCCGTCCAGCCAGTCGGCCTTGTTCGGACGGTATTCCTTACCCGCTTCGAACTCATCGGCCAGATGCGCCTGGAAGGCGGCTTTCATGTCCTCAATCTCGCCTTCCGGGATCAGACCGTCACGCACCAAACGCTCGGTGTAGAGCGCCAGAGATGTTTTCTGTTTCTTGATCTTTTTGTACATGATCGGGTTGGTGAACATCGGTTCATCGCCTTCGTTGTGACCGAAGCGGCGATAGCAGAAAATATCGAGCACAACGTCTTGGCCAAACTTCTGGCGAAATTCGGTGGCGACCCTAGCGGCGTGGACCACTGCCTCTGGATCATCCCCATTCACGTGGAAAACAGGCGCTTGTACCACCAGGGCGTTGTCTGTTGGATACGGCGAAGAGCGCGAGAAATGCGGCGCAGTGGTAAAGCCGATCTGGTTGTTGACCACAATGTGCATCGTGCCGCCTGTCTTGTGCCCACGCAGGCC
>JBCCXN010000012.1:0-129426 GCA_039191495.1 Pseudomonadota bacterium
AGGTCCCAAGGGTACGGCTGTTCGCCGTTTAAAGAGGTACGTGAGCTGGGTTTAGAACGTCGTGAGACAGTTCGGTCCCTATCTTCCGTGGGTGTAGGATACTTGAGAGGAGTTGCCCCTAGTACGAGAGGACCGGGGTGAACGATCCACTGGTGGACCTGTTGTCGTGCCAACGGCAGTGCAGGGTAGCTATGATCGGAAAGGATAACCGCTGAAGGCATCTAAGCGGGAAGCCCCCCTCGAAACAAGGTATCCCTGAGGGCCGAGATAGACCATCTCGTCGATAGGCCGGAGATGTAAGCATGGTAACATGTTCAGTTGACCGGTACTAATTGCCCGATAGGCTTGATTTGATCCAGTAGAAGCAAGACTTCACTGGTCAAAAGCATACACATACACAGTCAGATGTATGAAACTTGGACGTGTTGATATCGTTGCGATTTGCGGAGCAGATCAGCAACGGAGAGGTTTTTCATGGTTTGGTGGTCATAGCGAGAGCAAAACACCCGGTCCCATCCCGAACCCGGCCGTTAAGTGCCTTTGCGCCGATGGTACTGCATCTTAAGGTGTGGGAGAGTAGGTCACCGCCAAACCTAGTAAAACCTCTCAAATGTATCTCTCTTTCGATGCTTTCCTAAAATACTCGATCGTACCGCGTGACACACGGTTTTCTTGAGCGTTCGTGTTCTTCCGGAACGCCGTGCGATTTCAGTAGGCAACGCATGCATCGTCATAGTGAGGGCCTGCACCCATTCAGGTTTCTGGGTGCGCAGTTTCAACCCAATGCGTCGGTATACCCAGTGGTGATGTAGTATGCCAAAGCCGCGTCAAGATCGTCGCCGAACCGCTCGTGCAAGTCGTTATTTCTGGCAAGATAGTTTTCGACATCAAAGGCTGTATGGCTCCGACCTTCGGTGCGCCCGTGGTTGATGTAATGCGCTGCGCCTGCATCGCTATCGGCACCAAAGGCCTGGATCAAATCGACATAGGACGCAATGTATTGCAAACCGTCAAAGCTTGCGCTGCGTTTTTCGCTTTGCCCATGAAAGATAAAGTGTGCCGCGCCGGCATCGCCGTCTGCGCCAAATGCATCACTCAAGTCCGCGTAAGATGCGACATACTCCATACCATCGAACGTCGTCACGCGCCTTTCGTCGCGCCCGTGGTTGATGTAATGAGCCGCGCCCGTTTCAGCAGCGGCGCCGAAGGCGACCATCAGATCGTCATATGACGCGATATAGTCCATCGCGTCGAAGGTTATCGACCGTCCCTCGCCTATTCCATGAGCGTTGTAGTGTGCCGTTCCAGCCTCGGCATCGGCGCCAAACACCTCAATAAGGTCCCCGTAGGAGGCAATGTATTCGAGTGCCTGCACCGTGGTCGTAATACTCGCAGGTTTGATACCGCTGGCAATATACTGAGAGGATGCGTTTGAACCGCCGCCGCCCCCTGACGCGTTCGCGCTTGCGCCAGCGCCACCGGAGCCCGGATCCAGATCCACACTACCGCCGGTATAGGCAAATTTCTGGGTCACAAACGCCCAGGTACGACCCTCGTACTCGCCGATCTCAATGCCAATGCCAATGTAGTCATAGGCGTCGTTCAACAAGTTTTGTCGATGACCGGTGCTGTTCATCAGCTGGTTGTGCAGACCTTCGACTTCGTCGCCAAAACCGGCCGGAGCCCGGATGGTGCGTGATGCTATGTTTTCGGCCCAGCCATGACCGCCAGAAAAGTCAAAGCCAGCGTCGTCTATTCTGTCTCCCGGGTTCGAGTTTCCGACACCGGTATGCGAGAAAGTATCCGTCGCAATCATCCACAGACTGTGGTTCTGTGCCGCTTGATTGAGGTTAAGTTCCAACTGAAGCGCACCCGCGCCCACCTGTGCGCGTTCTGCGTTTATCAGTGCCAGCATTTGCCGTTCTAGCGAATCTGCCTGGGTCATAGCTCAGCCTCCCGCAAGTTTGGAGCTGGCTCAACATTTGAAGTTTTTAGCGGCAAAAGTATGTCGAAATCATGCTTGAAACACGCAATTCATGCGCGGGATTTTGCGCGGTTGAACGAAAGCTATTGTTCTGCACGCCGTGGACGGACACGGCGGAATGCGAGCTTTCGCAATATGCGATTGACTGTTTCGATGGGTATTCCGGTAGTGCTTTTCTTTCACGGATGTTGGCGTGAGGTTTTTCTATTCAGCACCCTGCGGCGCCAACTGACGTAACCGTCTTTTTGCTTCGTATTAAAAAAACGGTGCAGATCGCGCGAAAACGTACTGGATCCAGTTCAATCATTGGAAAAGACGCATCGAAAAACTGCATGCCAACGATGATGCTTAACGCAAAAGAAAGCTTGGCAAATCCCAGTTACAGCGCGCTACATGAACAAGACCAATGACACAGGCAATCAAACGTCGGTGTGCAGGACGGGTTTCGGGTCAAAATGGAAGTTGCGTTCCAGTTTTCCTGTCACTCTTGTTCATTAAATTGGTGATCACTTAACTCCAGCAATTTCGGTAATCATGCTCTGCAAAGGCCAAGCCCAAAGCAACGCTTCGGTCTCAATTGGAAAGGCGCTCTTGCATGTGCTGCGTCGAGATCTTCTGGCACGAATAAACTGACTGCGCTTGATGGCCTGCGACGTCACTGCTAACGCTTGCCCATGAAAAAACAGATCGTTTGCATTAATTGGGGCACCAAATACGGGGCACCTTACATCAACCGTCTGTATCAGATGGTGAAAGCAAACGTTACACCGCCGTTTCGTTTTGTTGCCTTCACAGATACCCGTAACGGCGTGCACCCTGACGTCGACTGTTTCGACCTGCCACCGATGCCTGGCTTCATGCCAAAAAATACAATCGGACAATGGCCCAAATCGCGGCTGTGGGCGCCGGAACTTGGGGATTTGGTTGGGCCTTTTCTCTTTGTCGATCTCGATGTGGCGATAACCGGCTCTTTGGATCCGTTTTTCGAATTCGGCGCCGAAGACGACGTTGTTCTTGCGCGCAATGCGGCCAAGCCGCTTCAGAAACTGGGGCAGACTTCGATCTACCGGATGCCGGTTGGCGCTTTGGCGCCGCTGCAGGCGCTCTTTGCCGCGGACCCGCAGGCCGTCGCCGACAAGTACCGGTTCGAGCAGCATTTCGTGACGAAGACAGCGCCTAACGGCGTGACATTCTGGCCGCATGGCTGGGTCAGGCATTACCGCATCGAATGCATTCCGCGCTTCCCGCTCAACTACTTTCTGGAACCAAAACCGCCTGAGGGTACACGCGTCGTTATATTCGCCGGCGGTTTGAATCCCGATGATGCGATCCTTGGTCAATACAACCCTGACTTCCCCCATGTCTCTCTTGGAAAGCATGTCAAACGGGCGTTCCGATCGCCCAATAAGATCAAGGCGCTGCGCCAATTTGTCTTGCCAGCACCATGGGTTAAAGACATTTGGGACAAGGCTTCCGCAACCGATAAAAGTACCAATAAACCCTTAAAATAAACGCTTGAAAAATAGTCTCTTCCTCTTGCACCTTCCTGCGCAGTGGCATAAGACACGCTACGAATTGGCGCGGGATGGAGCAGCCCGGTAGCTCGTCAGGCTCATAACCTGAAGGTCGTAGGTTCAAATCCTACTCCCGCAACCAATTTACCGTTGAGCTCTAAATGATGTTGCGATCGGGCGTATTCGCTTCAGCTCAAAAGGTCAGTATTGGCCTTCACCCACTCAAAAAAATCTTCGCCGTAAGGTTTTTTAAAGCTGGCTTGCAAGTCTTCACGCTCCCGATACAATTCCCTCACGGCCTTTGGAATTGCCGCACCGTTCCGAAAAGTTCCGAAATGCCACCAACGGTTTGGAATCGCCGGTTCGGTGTATTTTTCAACCTCTTGTTCGTACCAGGCCCACACCTCATAAACTTCCAGATTGTCTCGCGCGTAACGCTCGGTCATCGTGTTGCCGACGACCCCCAACTTGGTAAAGTGAAAGAACCGCAAAGGCACATCATTAACCAAGATGTCGCCCTGTGGAGAAATTTTGACGGTGCGGTGGCTTAAATTCCAACTGGCGACGTTGTAGCCGGGATCCCTCAGTACTTTTACGCTATCAAAATAGCATGGGATGAGGTTGCACCATTTTTGGTCCACAAACACGCCAATATCTAGACGGTCCAAACACCATTTATACAGACGTTCTGTCCACCATTCTGCAAAGGCACGGGTTTCTCCGTCGTTCCTGACGGCCAAGAACCCTAAGTTGTAGGTACCGTAGTCGAGCGATGTGATCTCATTGTCGCGGATCGCGATGTCTTCAGTTTCAGGTGTCGTTTGATGCGGGGTCAGGACAATTGACCAGTTGTCCAAAAGTTCAACGACGGGGTCCATTGACGAAAAAACCGCAATGTCAGGATCGAAGTAAATCACTTTCTCGGCGTCTGGCTGATCCAATATGTGCAACAAGGCCTGACCCTTAACCGCAGTGCAGGCTTCGACGATGTCATGGCGAAACAACCAGGGTTCGCACTCTTCACCGAACAGCTCTTCTGCGTAGACTACCTTGTCAAAGTCTTCATCTTCGATCGAAAAAGCGAATCCGTCAGGCGAATGATCCGTTAATACGGCCCAAACGACCCAGTCGGGGTGTTGCTGTTTGAGCGAGTTGGCAAGCACACGCGCGCGGTTAAGGTAGCTGAACGAAAAGCTCGTGAAAGCGTGGACTGTCATTGCCGCTTAACTCCGAAGCTGAGTAATTGCCATGTCGCTGAACTCAGGCCTTAAAATGGTTGTTCTGCGCTTCTCGCGAGCTTGTTGAACGAGCGCGTGACAGTCATCGCTGGCCATCCACGCAATGAGGCTTTCTTCGTCGTCCAATACAACGCCGCGCCCTGTTTTGCGCACCAAATCCGCGACATTGCCAGACTTGGAGTTTGTCACGATGAAGGCGCTGCTTGCCAGGGCTTCAGCCGCGGTAAGCGAAAAGGTCTCAGGCCAGACTGCAAAGTGAACAACAAGATCTATGCCGTTTGAAGAAATCGCGCGTATCATTGCGTCGGGAACTTGTGACGCCACAACGTCCACGTGATGTTTGACGACGTCCAGTTCGACGTCACTGCTGCCGAAGTAATGAAATTCCAGTTCGGAGTTGTGTTCACAAGCCGCGACAAGCCGCGCAAACGTGCCCCAACCTTTGTGTTCAACCGGTACGCCCGAGTATGCAACGCGGATCGCCGATGCGTGCACGTCTTCGATTTTGCTTAGGTTTTGTAACCTGGTGGTCTCGACCAGTTCTATATGGGGTCTAACGATCAGCTCTTTCAATTCATAGTCGCACGATCTTGTCCAGATGTCCGCTGCGGCCTGCGATGGTGCAAGTGCCGTTATCTCAGACTCTTCAAAAAAAGCACGGAATCGTTCGATGTGACTTTTGCGCTGAAGGCCGTACCGGCAAATCATACACGACTGCGAAGCAGCATCCGGCGCACCGCAGTAGGACATGTTGTTTCTGAGCAAAATGTAACTCTGGCAGGCGCCAAAATAGTCGTGCAGCCAGAAATATGCCCGCCCCTGATCTCCGGCTTCAAGCAGTTTTGCAATTGCCTCGGGTGAATGGCCAAGCAAGTGGTGCACAACAAAGCGAAGGGTCTGCTTTGCCGTACTTTGCATCGCGATGGCAGCAAGAATTTCATCGTACCGAGCGACACCGATGGTTTCACCGTTCAAAGCGATCCTAAACGTCGCGGTATCGGTTTCAGCTTTTGGCAGCAGCGCATTGCATGCTCGTACCGGATGAATGTTCAAATAGTCCATGTCTGCCTTCGCAGCGGCCTTTTGCTCAATCTGGATGCAATTCTGGGTGCCGCCTGTCACTTTCCGATAATCATCGTGCGAAATACTAACCACTATCAAATCCCTGCATTCGGAAAGAACGGAATTCAGAGATTGGGCATCCAATGGGGTCTCAATTTGAGCGGGAAAAGGTGCAAGAACCGGTATGCTGACAACGGAAGTAATCGCATTGCGAGCCCTTTGACGATGGCCTGCAGTTGTGTCAGCCGATGACGCAGACTCATTTGCAGGAGCAATCGTGTCCAACAAATGCCGAAGCGATGCCAGGTGTGACTGAGGAGTGCTTTCTGGGGCTATAGGTTGTAGCAACTTGCGGATCGGGCGCCGGTGGCTGGCTTTGATCCGAAAATAGAGTGCGAAGGGGAACTTGCATGCTCTTTTTGCAAGTCGTTTTGCATACTCTATGTTGTCCTGCCAGACATTCAGAGACGCTGCGAGCGCGTCTGCAATTGCTGTCGCTTCCCGTAACTTGTCTGAAACCTGAATCAGTCGCTCGCTCTGGCGCACCCTTGTCTTTTCAGACGCCGCAAGACTTTTCTCCAGTGCTCGCAGTTTGTCATCGCTTTGCGTGGTTACCCTTTTGGTCTCGGCCAGTTCGTTTTCCAGAACAACCAATTTGTCGTTCAGGTTTCGGGACTGTTTTTCGCCTTGCGCAACTTGACTTCCTTGCATTTGGATCCGTCGGGCGGCGATAACAGGGTCGAGCTTGGGAAGTATGTACTGTGGTTGCCCGATGAAAAGTGCCGCCATATCATCGAGGTTCTCGATTGCAGGCAGCCGGTGAATTTCTATGCGGGATTGGAAGGTATCTAATTCTTCAAGCGGCAGGAACAGAAGGCCACATTCGGTTCCGCCAAAGAAAATATCTTTCCGTGATCTGTTGAAGTTGTCTGCTTGGAAAGCCGGAGTATTCAAACCCAGACACATATAGTTGTGTTTTTGCATGAAACTGCGCAGGACTGCGCCCCCGCTTACGCCAAGCGCTTCGCAGAAAACAACCGGCCTGTCTTTCGATAAAATCGCATGCGCGCCTTCCAGCGCGGAAAGTTCGAAGCCTTCCAGATCGAGTTTAATGAAATCAACCGAACCTTGGATATCATCGTCAAGGCGCACCATTGAGATCGACCCGGTGTTGTCCGCAGAAATCGATGTTGCGCCCGCGTTTTTGGCGGGTTTTGCTGCTTCTTTGGCCCAGCCTTTTGCAGCGCCTAAGGCGGATGGACGAACGTCGATATTCTTGACCGGTGCGACCGAGACATTCTTTGCCAGAATTTCGCGGTTTTCCACGGAGGGCTCAAAACAAATTACGCGCCCCTTCGGTCCCACTTTGTCAGAGAAGGCTCGCGCATGTGTTCCAAAGCAAGCGCCCCCGTCAATGACTGAATCGCCCTCGGCAATGAAATCCCGCAAGACATTCAATTCGGCCTGAGCCCATTCGCCATACTCTTTCAGAGAATTCGAAATTAAGTCGTCGCCACCCGGTACATGAAACAACCCATATCGTGTTCTCAGGGTATCAATGTTGATGACTTGCTCATTTGGCTTGTCACGCGTCATAGTCGCTTCCTTCAAGACTTTGGTCTGGCTACCGGACGGATGAGAACGTTTCAATGTTTAGGCGCATGATGGAACCTGATCTCATGGAGGTTGGTTGTTTACATTTTTGATTAACGAACAAAGACGTTGAGTGAGAAAGTCTGGCCAATAAACTTGCCCATGGATGGCAAGTAGCTTTGATTGAATGTTTCGAAAAGGCTTTCATAACTGAGCACCGCTTCCAGATTTGCATTTGTGGGCGCCAGTATCCTTTTGAGTTCTCGCTTGATTATGTCCGTCAAATTCGCAACCGGCGCATATTCCACGACCTGATAGTCCGAGAATCCGAGGTGGTTTGCAGTTTCACGCATATGGCCCGCCGGAAACACGAATTTGTCCTCATAAGCGGCAGTCTGCTCGTCTCGGTTCATCAAGTTTCTCATTTTCAAGGCGCCGATACCCGATACAGTCTCGAGAATTTTTCGAGTTGTCTGGTCTAGTCGAGGCTCGTCTATCATGTCGTCAACGACCAGAATTTGTTGAGCGGCCAGATAGACGAAAGCCTTTGTTTCGATCATGGGTTCGCCAAAAACTGCGACACCGCCCGGTTTCAGTACGCGCCGACACTCTTCCAGGGTATTTTCGAAGTCGATGAGATGATGCAGTATCGAGTTGCCGACGACAGCATCAAACTGCCCGGCTTCGAACGGGAAGCTGTTCGCGTCGAACAGATACTTTCGCAACTTCGGCTGATCAGCAGGCGCCAGTTTCTTTTCCATTTCCCGCATGAAGCGGATCGAAATATCCGAACAGTGGATTTCCGAGAATTCGCTGTGACGCGCCAATGCCAGTGTCAGGTTTCCAGTCCCGCTGCCAATTTCCAGAATGCGGCTGTCTTTAAACTCTCGATTTCCAAGTTTGAAGCCAAGATTATACACGTTAAACAACCCCTCCGACTTGTCCTCGCTGACCGCGTGTGCGTCGTCGTAGCTGTCGGCGTCCAGTGCGCTGTCCTGTCCCGGATGCAGACGCAAATCCAGCGTTCCTTCGACAACTTCGACGGTTCGCGCGCAGGCATTGCACGCCAACCCATCTGCTTGGGGCAACAGTTGGCCGCCTCGACACGAGGGACAACGCAGCAAACCGGGTGTCAGCAAGTCCAATGATTTTCCTTTCGATAATACTGCATTCACAATGCGCTAGCGTCCCAGCCACGTCCCTCGTTTTGGTGCGAAGTCCGCGCTCCGTTTTCATCTATAAATGATATCCGATGCCAGTTTACGCCCTGACAGGGTTCATAGTGCCACTGGCAGCCGATTTTCGCGATTGCGATGTCCTTTGCATCGTAGACAACGGCTGGACACGAAGAACGCAGGCTGCTGTCATAAAACCCGTGAACCATTTAGTCTTCCTCCGCGTCCATGCTGCGATTATTGCACTTTGCCGAAAACACCGCCGGGCTCTTCGAAAACGCACTGGCCATCCTTTTACGATGGTCGTTGCGTTCCGCGTGACTGGCCGGCAAGCCTTCGAAGCTATCGAAGGCCAATAGTCTCGTCGGCCGGCGTTTGCGGCCGACAGGATCGCCGGTAATCCGAAAAGTACAGGCCGATGAACAGCCAAACTCATCATAGTCTCCAGGGATCTCATTGACTGAAGCGTATGCGATGGTTCTGTGCTGGAATCTCTGTCGATGGATCAGTTCCGGTTCGCCCATGCCCAGCGGCGGAACCCAATCAGTTTGGCCGTTCAACTCAGTGTAGCCATTGTCAGTCATGGCGACTTATTCTTTTGCGAATAGAATTGACTACGCGCTTCCAGCGCCTTTTTTTCCTTTTGACGACAGCGGCAGGTGCTTCCACCGCTTGGTTTTCGATCCCGTTCTGTTCGGTCACTTCGGGCATGGATGCTTTCAAGTTCCGGTCGGTAAACAGTTGGGCAAACGGTGGGAAGACTTTGTATTGGGTAAAAAAGCGCTCGGCCATTATGTGCAAAACGACATCCGGTTTTTCACGCTCGATCAGATCTTCGTAGACTTGGCCTTTGTGCCAAATGAAAAGACTCTCTGAAAAGTGTTCCGCGAGTAAATCTACGAGCCAGTCGGACGTTGAATCGCGGAATATTATCGCTTTGGGCAGTTTTTTGTTTGGATGTGAGAACATGAATCTGGGTCGTTCGCCCAAGTAAGCGTCGTATTCCGGGTTGCGCTCTACGGCCTGCGCGTTTCGGTCTTTCGGTGCCAGCTCGTAGCGAACCAAATGCTCGTAGATATTGCCGAGGGATAGTTGTTTCCAAACGCCATCAACAACGGCTTTGTGCTCTGCAGAGAGCTGGGTGGCAATATCACCGGCGTATCCAACCATGGACGGCGTCAATTTTGACAAAGGAATTGGCGGTTTTCTTTGATTAGGATGCAGCCCGGCGTTCAGGCTTTCGATAATGTGGTTGTACACAAAATACGCGCCAAACCAGCTGGTGTGGCTGTCACCTTTGAAATAGACCAATCCACGCGACTTGGCATCCTTTAGAATATCGGCGACATAGCTGTAACCCGGTACCGTTGCATCTTCTGCGATTTGAGCAGGTCTGCCGCGTGGAATCGGCAGCGGTTCAAAGACTTTCGGCAGATACTCCGGGTAAACCGCCGCTTTTTCGGGGATCACGAACTTCCTATAGAGGATACCCCGGCCCGCCAGAGTATTATGGCGGTCCGTCAGCGTGGTAACCGCGTTGTTCGCTTCGGATTCCGTCCATGCTTGGCCGCCAAAAAGGTACTGCATATAGTCGGAGCTGTCGTTTGTCAGGTACACCCAACCGTGTTCTGAGAGCATGGCCTTATTCGGGGCACAGGACGTTTCGGCATAAGCCACAATATCGCCTTCGCTAACCCCATAAAGAGTGCAGCGTGAAGACCAAAGCCGGAGGTTATAAGATGACGACGCGTTCTCACGACCGAGCGGAACAACTTCCGGCAGTTCCAGAAAGGTTGCCAGTGTCTCTGCGTTTGCGGAACTGGATGCATCGATATCGATTTCGCACAGTTTGTTCCCAAACTTTTCAGCGGTCTCGCGGATTTGCTGGTTGATCGCGATATGCGCCTTGGTCAACGCTGGAATATTCAGGTCAAAACCGAATTTTCCCATGAATTCCGTCATGCTGCGTTGCCAGGTTTCGATGTCTTTTCGCGTGGTCAGAATGAAATGTGCATCGGGATAGTTCTCCATCAGCTCTCTGAAGAACGTGCGGGTCGGGTAGTCGGAAAATGCACTATAGCCGGACGTGTCGATGAAGCGTTTCAACAACACCCAATTGTCTTCGGTCTCCTCCCCAACAGTTTGGGTGATTTCGCTGTTTTGACGGACACCGC
Source organism: Pseudomonadota bacterium (assembly GCA_039191495.1). Classification (GTDB taxonomy): domain Bacteria; phylum Pseudomonadota; class Alphaproteobacteria; order Rhodobacterales; family Rhodobacteraceae; genus Roseobacter. The sequence goes on from JBCCXN010000012.1 coordinate 10,741, forward strand.
TGTGTTTAAAATAGTAATGGATCGACTTGTAGCCGGCGTTCTGCAAGAAACGATGCAACGAGGTCGTTCCGGTTCGGGAATCCCCGAGCACAAAAACAAACGACATATCCTGTGTCCTTCTTTAGCCTTTTAGCGGCTACCGCAAACCACTTATGATTATTTTGCTGCAAGTTCTATCCCAAAAGTGTTGTGGCCATGATGCAGGCGAAGTTGCGAATGCGCTTGTTTCGCGGGCTTTTTTCTGTGGTTTGCAGCCGAAGGCGGGCGTAAGTCTTTGGGCAAATGGAATTCAGGGTCCGTCTCGCTCTCATCGCACATCCGCCTTATGAAAACACTTCACTTGCATATTGGTTTGGGAAAGACCGGTACCTCGGCTTTGCAGACTTGGCTGGCCCTAAATCGCGGCAACCTCGTGCGTGCGAAATATTGCTATCCGGACCTTGTGGATTTGCATGATGCCGAGCAAGGAAAACCTACTCGTGGAAATGGTCTTGAACTTGCGCTGGCCCTAAAGGCGCCGGGCGGATCTGCGATGCCCAAGCAACAAACGCCAGTTCTACAGGCGGCGGAGAGTTTTTTAAGCAGTGTTTCGTCAGAGCCCGCAGCCGTTTCCAACGCAGTCGTGTCGAGCGAGACGCTTCAGTTCTTCGATCCGGCGCGCCTTTGTGAATTTGCCCTTGAGCTAAAGCGTTCGGGCTGGAGAACGCGTCTTATATGCTTCGTGCGCTCTTGCCGCCCGTTCTATATTTCAACGTGGCTTCAGCACGTAGAAGTTTTCGATCACGACAAGGGTCTGGAAGATATATTGACGCGTTTTGCCGGCCTTCAAATGGATGTCATGAGCAGACTCGACGCTGTGACTGATGCGGTTGATGAGACACTTGTGTTCAACTATGACGAGGCACAAAAGGACATCTGCTCATTTTTTCTGAGCAAAGCTCTTGGGCTTGCGGACGTGCCAACAGAGCTTGGGGTTTTTAAGCGGGTCAATCCGTCCCTCTCCCTTGAGCACAGTGGTGTTCCGCTTCACCAAAGGCTGCTGAAGACACCTGTTGATCCTATCCTAAAGCGGTTCAAAGGCGTGTTTGTCAGAGAAGCAGCCGTCGTGAATCGCAAGGTTTCGGGCAAACCGATTGTTGGTTGACCCGCGTACGAAACGGTTTTTGGTCCGTTGAATTTCGCAAGGCTTTGGCTGCAGAAAGGCGGCCCAGCGGTCAGGCAAACATGATGGACCGATGGGCAGACACTTGAGTCACTTCGTGGCCAGCACGCAAAATGAGGGTCCGTGCAGGTGCGCCGGATCATCGAAACTCACATCAACGGACGTGTATCCGAGTGCCGTCAGCAAATTGAGCAAGTCTTCCTTGTAGATCCACTTGGAATAGTCTTCGGTGCCGCCACAGAAACCAGACCATTCCAAGGCCTGCTTGTAGTCCTGTCGCACCATACGGACAGTCATTTCATTCGTTTCGACAGTTTCGGGGTTCTTATAGTGCCATTTTCCCGCGTCGATATCTGGTTTCAACCCCGGGTTCCAAATGCTGAAATCCGGGTCGAAATAATGTGTCCAGATAAACAGGCTATCAGAGGCTTTGCTCAGTTTTGTGAGCAAAGCAACCGGATCCGTCATGTGATAAAGGACACCGCTTGCCACGATCAAATCGTAGGTTTGCGCGGGAATGTCCATTGTCTCGAAATTACCCAGCATAAATCTGGATTTAAGATCCAGGTGGTTTTTCGCGATCAGGCAGCGCAGGAAGGATCCTTTGTTTGCCTCGATCGCAAGCACATCTGCGCCCGCCCTTTCGAGCATGTAGGTATGTCCGGCCTCCAGCGGTCCCAATTCCAACACCGTTTTACCGGACAGATCGAGTTGTTCGCACAGCCACGTTATCCGGCTGTCTTTCGTACCCCCGAATGATCCGCCGGTCTTGACATCATCGAATGCAGTTGACCAGGCATTCGGAAAAACATCGAAAGCGTTCTGGGGGTCAGGCACGACGTGCACGAATTCGGCCAGTTCGTCTGCAGCGGTCTTTTTGGGTTGCTCTATTGCTTTTTGCCTTGGACGGGACGAAAACAACTTCAGCATTCTTCAAAACCCCGTTCCGAAAAGAGGCCGCGACGACGGCAGGCTTTCTTGCGCGCCATCACGGCGCGCGCGCATGATTTGGGCGTACAAAAGGCTACCAATTGCCCAAGGTCAAGTCCAGTTGCCGGCGCTGTGGCGATCAAGGGCATCGACCGAAAAAATCGAGGCTGGCCGTTTCAATCAGTCGCGCTCAAAAATTGCCGGGAACTCGAGGGTGTTCATTCTGGTCTCGCCGACGGTTGTGATGCGCATGCGTATTTTGCCAAGACGATGCAAAGTGTTGCAAATTTCCGCAAAACTTGTCGGTGTGAAGTACCAGGCATGACAATCCAGGTATTTCCCCGATGCACTCTCAAACATCTTTATAAGTTGGTCTGTTTTTTTCGCTTTGACATCAAGGTATCCCGCATCAAAGTGATCGCCTCGCCAATGGCGCAGCGCATCATTGTGCGTGCAGGCTGCACGCTTGACATGCGAGGCGAGTGTGTGTCGGGTCCGCTTTTCCAAAGACGCCTGCAAAACATCGCCCACCGTGGACAACGGCTGGACGTGATCATAGCAGTAGCGTTTATCAGGAACGTAGACCACGTAGCGGCCGCCTGGTTCCAACAAGTCGTGCACTTTTTCCAAATGGGCGATCAAGTCCGGCTGGTGCTCTATGCAATGCGAACTGGCAACCTCGCGGAAACGTTCCTTGATGACCGAAATGTCACCGTCCGGATCGCAGTAGTGGATTTCGGGGATGGTATGTTTAGAAACCGCGGGGTCTACGTCGACTTCTGCGCGTTTTCTGAGCTCTTCGGTTGTGAAGACGTCAAAGTAACGTGCGTTCCGGCCTCTGACCATAGGTCGAAAGTAAGCGCCAATCTCAAGGCATGGGCCATTTTGTCCAAGACTGGGCACGAGGTTTTCGCGGTGAAGGCTCACATCTTCGTTGGAGCGTACGACTGATGCCACTGCGGCGTCGATACCTGCAGCGCCAAAACTACCCGCTTGAGCGCTTAAGCCAACCGCAGGCCGCTGTTCCAGTCGCGCGATACGCGTCTCAATCGCGCCTAAACGCGTTCTTATCGTTCTTTCAACCAGCTTGCCTAAGCTTCTGCGCAACCCCAATGTAATTCCTCCCAACTTATGCTTGCGGAGCGACGTTGTGCCGACAGGAGCTAAGGAATTGTGTAAACGATGCGGACCAAAACACGCAATCAAATGAAAGTGCAACACGCAACGGAACGTCACGGCGTCCGACGACTAGACCTTCCATTGCGGAACAGCATAGGAGAAATCGGACCTGACAAGCGACAGATTGGGATTGTAAGCGGGGTCGGGCAGACTTTCAGTTTTCCATGTCGTTAGCATATATTCGACTTCACTCGTAAAACGAGACTGCTTTTCGGGCGTGTCTTCATGACCCCGAGAGGCGGATTCATGGTGTGTAAGCTCGGCCAACGGGGTCCACACATTATGATAGCCTGCAGCTTGCACTTTCATGCAAAAGTCGACGTCGTTGAAGGCTACCGTCAGATCGGTTTCATTCAGCCCGCCGACTTCAATATATATATCGCGCCTGACGACCATGCAGGCCGCAGTGACCGCGCTGAAGTTCTGGCGCAACAGCAGTCTTGCAAAATAGCCCGGATGGTCGCTGGGAAAGTACAGGTGAGCATGTCCGGCCACGCCGCCCATGCCGACAATCACACCGGCGTGTTGAATGCTGCCATCCGGAAAATGGAGCTTTGCTCCGACGCAGCCGGTTTTTGGGCGGCTGGCGAGCGACACCATCTCATCAAGCCACGAGCCATCGGTGACCTCGATATCGTTGTTGAGCAGTGCCACAAACTCACCCGCGCTTTCGGCAACCGCCGCATTGTTGAGCGCGGAGTAGTTGAATGGGCGTTCGTCGCGAATTACCCGTACCCTGGAATCTTTGCTCGCGATATCTGCAAACCACTGCAATGTCGCGTCTTCGATTGACCCGTTGTCAACAATGAGTATCTCAAGATTTGGATACTCGGTTTTCTCGAGAATACTTGTGACTGCCATGCGCACGAGATCGAGTTTGTCGCGTGTTGGAATAATGATCGAAACCAGCGGTTTTTGTTCGATGGGCCAGTTTACATTGTATGTGAATGGAACCGGTCCAGGATCGACTGTAATAGTTTTTTCGTTCAGTCGCTCAAAGTGCTCGGCCAGTGCGCGTCTACCGCATTCGCTTGCGTATGGTTTCGCATCGGCAGACGATGCAACGCTTCCTGCCGTCGCTCGCCATGAGTAAAGTACTTTGGGAATGTGGATGATTTGAGAGTCTTCGATCTTTTCAATGCATCTGAGCAGTAAATCGTAGTCTTGCGCGCCCTCATAGCCCGAACGAAAACCGCCGACAGATTCAACCAGCTTGGCATCGTACACGCCAAGGTGCGAGATATAGTTGATGCCGTACAGAAGGTCCCTGTTCCAATCCGGTTTGAAGTGCGGGTCGTACCGGACACCTTTTTCGTTAACCTTATCCTCGTCGGTATAGATGATGCGCGCCGCTGAGTTTTCGCGGATTGCCCTTGCGACGAGGAGCAATGCATCGGGGTCCAGCAGGTCGTCGTGATCGACCAGCGCCAGAAACGCGCCGGTCGCGAGCTCAATAGCTGAATTTGACGCGCGCGAGATGTGGCCGTTTTCCTTGCGAAACGCGACTTTTATTCGATCATCTTTTTTCGCGAATTCAGACAGCTGTTCCCGTACGTCGTCGCGAGAGCAATCATCCGCCAAACACAATTCCCAGTTTGAATAGCTCTGATCCAGCACGGAATTGATCATTGCGGTCAAGCCGGGAAGGTCCGGGTTGTAAACAGGCACAATAACCGAAATCAGTGGCCCGTCTTGTAACTGGTCGGCGATTTGTGCCAACGCGGCCTTTTGCTGTCTTCTCTGTTGTGCCCAAGCATCCAGGATCAGGTTGTAGGACACCTCGTCCTCACCACGAGAGTGTACAACCAGTTCCTCGTCGCGCAGTGGATCACGTTTACGCGCAGACCTCTCAAAGCGTTGCGCCGCGCGCGGCGATAATGGTGGACTGGCTTTGACCAGCAGGCGTAAAAGCTTGAACAACGCCTTGCGCCGAAGAGACTTGAGCGGCCTTTGGCGCGCATCGGTCAGCTGGGATTTCAGATGCGCGATCTTCAGTTCCAGGTCCGCGGCCAACTTGTTTGATTTTTCGAGATCGCGTTGTGCTTGCGACAGATCTTTGCCTTGTCGCAGGCTGATCTCGAATGCTTTGCCTTGATAGGACCAAAAATCTTCGACAGCTTTCAAGCCGACATCTGACTTACAGAGCTCAATAATTTCAGACAACCCGTCGGGTGTAAGAGGCTGCACACACAAAAATACAGAACCTTCTGGCTGAGCAATCCTGATCACCTCTCCTAACTCCGTATGCCGCGACCAGAGTTCAGAAATATCATTGTTTCCGTTTTGGGCGGTTGTATTGCCACACAGAATGATGGCGTCCCTGGAGAGTTTTGCCGACCAATCCTGAAGGGATTTCGCGTCCACATTCTTTTCAAAAATCAGAAGGTCAATCGTGCCATCGCGAATTGTATCTCGTACTGTGTCATGTCCGGACGGCACGATCTTGCTGAAATTGGAGTAGGTCAGGTTTTCTGCCAGTAAAGAGCGGTTCTGCACGTTTTGGCTGATTGCCGCAGAGCCACTTTCTAGCGTGAAACCAAGCGCAGAGCATCTGGCATCGAACCCCGCGCGCTTCACAGCTTCGCATACCGCGAAATATCCAAAACCGTCGTCAAGACCCAGGGTCACCACATTGCGGGGGCGCGTGGCCTGAACAAGCCAGGTCAAAAATGGACCAAGATATAAATTTGCCGATGGCGGCACATATGAGGGAAAGAACAGGCCGCGACCCAGGAATTCAGATCTCATCACAGGCCTTCCACACCGCCATCACTCACGCCTGCAGTGCGTATTAAAAAAACCATTCGGTTGCAATCTCATCTTCAAACTTGCTGCTCGGTTGTGTTGTCGGTGCTCAAGAGATGCACGTTTTCATTGATTGCAGGCATGGTGATGTTCTGAAAGTCGCATTTGCACAGATTGACGACAGTGAATGTATCGACAGACTTCGAAAAGCGACTTGGTTATTTCCGAGCGTTCGACGCGCGGTACTGGGATGGCGAAATGCCGAGTTTTCGTTTGAATGCGCGCCGGAAAGATCTGTCGTCTGAATAGGCCAGCTTTTCCGAAATTGCGTTGATCGTGAGATCCCGGTTACGCAGCAGTCGCTTGGCATTTTCGAACCGGACTTCGTCGACGATATCCTGCAATGTTCGCCCTTCCTGGGCTGCCAGGCGTTGAGCAGAGCGCAGGCTAAGATTTGCCCGCGACGCCGCAGAGCGCAGCGAGTAATCGGATCGAACCGCGTTGTCAAAGACTGCTGCGCGCAGCCGCTCTAGTGCACTGCGTTGCGAAGACGCTTGCAGACGATTTCGCCTCTGGGACGTATGTGTCCGAACAAACGCGAAGAGTTCAGCGTTCGCGTAGTTGATTGGTTGCCCGAAGGCTTCGGCGAAAAAATGTAATCCATTTGCGGGTTGGCTGAAATAAACTTGTTTTTCGAAAAAATCCCTGAACAGAGATGCCTGAGCGGTCTCGGGAATAGTCAGGGACGCGCCTGAAATAGCATTCGGCACACCCAAAACTTCGCTTATCAGGCGTTTTAAAAGAAAAACGCCAACGGATGACAATCTGCCATCATCCATCACGTCCAGAGGGTGAGTGAGGCGCACGATGACCTGGTCCGGGGATTTATCGATGGCGATACTCATCCGGTCGGCCAGCAGCAAACTGTTTTGCGCAATGTGTTCCAAAGCCTCTTCGAGTGTCGCCGCGTAGATCAGGCCATCTGCCAAGCCGGCAAACACTGTCATCGGAGCGGCCGAGGCCAGATGCATAGGAATGAGATCGGCTTCATCGCCAGACCAAATCAGAGCCCAAAGTGCTTGAAGGCTGAGGTCAGAAAGGCGTTTGTCCGGATCAATAATGTCTTGGGGCGATACGCCAGCGACGCTCGCCATCTCTTCAATGGACAGTCCACGCGCCTGTCCAAACGCGAACATGATCGAGAACAAGCCGCTGAAAACGCCGGTACCAGCCGCTTGTTTTGTCATCGGCATTCTTGGTTCTTGCTGCGCATGCACGCCAGTTTAGCCGGTTCGCTGATGGTGTCGAATGGAACCGTTTCTTTTCTTTATCACGTCTGCGTGCGAGGCGACGACGCGCTAACCCGGTGGCGCGCGTTGCGTATTGTTTAGTGTGCCCAATCAGGCGGCCTCTGGCACCGGTTCATTCTTGTGTCCGATGCGCAGCAATGCATAGCAGAGTGGCGGCGCAACCAAGAGCGTCAACGGAGAAGCCACGGCGAGACCTCCGATCATGATCGTCGCCATCGGCTCGAACAGAGCCCCGCCGGATATTGCCATGGGGATAAGCCCGAAAATAGTTGTAAGTGAGGTCAACATGATCGGTTTTGCGCGCGCCTGCGCAGCCGTGGCGACGGCGTCTTTCAAGTCCTTTGTTTCCATTTCGATATCGATTTGGTTGATCAAAACGATCGCGTTGTTGATGATAATACCCATCAGCGACATCAATCCCAGCATCGCAAAAAATGACATTGGCTGACCCAGAAGGATCATTCCAAACGGAGCGCCGATCACAATCAGCGGGATGGTCAGGAACGTGGCCAACGATCGCCGCATTGAATTGAACTGGAATACCAGCGCCGCCAGCATGACGGCCAAAGCGTATGGAAGGTTGGAACCCATCTGCTGATTGACCTCTGCACTGTCTTCCAGCTCGCCAGCAATAGAAATCTCGTACTGCGGGCCAAGGTTCAAGGTGTCCAATGTCGGTTGAAGCGCTGCGAGCGTTTCTTGCGCACTTTGAGCAGTGCTCTTGCCCGAGATGACGATCCGCCTCACCTGATTTTCGCGTCGGATTTCAGAATACTCCAAACGCGGACGGAAATCGGCGACTTGATCGATGGAAATGAGGCGGCCTTCCGCTGCGATCGTCAAGTTGGCGAGATCTTCGACGCTGTCTCGTCCACGGAGCTGTGCGCGCATGACGATCGGGATTTGCGCGTCGTCTTCGCGGAAAGTCGAATATTGAGTGCCAGAGAAGTAAGCCTCCATAACCTCGGAGATGTCCTGAGACGTGACACCCAATTCACGTGCCTTATCCTGCGCAATGTCGACTACAATTTTGACAACTTTGTTGCCCCAGTCGCTTTCGTTCTTGACGACTTGTGGCATCTCGCCGAAGGCTGCCTCGACCTGCGCGGCGGCGTCCATCAAAACCTCTGCGTCTGGACCGAAAATCTCCACGTCCACGATGCCTGACTCAGACCCACCCTGCGGCAATCGCGTGACGCGAAACCGTGCTTCCGGGAATTTAGTCACAAAGGCGTATCTGGCGCGCACGACAGCCTCCTTTGCCGCATCCAGATCCGTGGCATTAACATGGAAAAAGGCGCTGGTCGGATCAGGGTCGTTGGGGTCCAGTCCGAGATTGAAGCGTGGGCCGCCATCGCCGACAAAAGCGGTGGTGTTTACGATGTCCGGATTTATGGACTCGTCCATCAACCAGTCCTGCACGTCTAAAGCCAAACGTTCAGTTTCGGAAATGGCGGCGTCCTTGGGCATATCCATATAAATTAGGAAATCCGCGCGTTCGCTGAATGGAAACATTTCCGATTTTAACGCTCCAAACAGTCCCGCACTGAGCACGACGCCGCCCAAGGCGAGGGCGGTCAATGGAATTCCGAAAGGCAAGAGAAACGAGATCATTTTCCCGTACAGCCGTATCAGCAGTGGCGCTTCACCAGCGTTGCGGTTCCGGCGCAGCAAAATCGTGCAAAGATATGGGAGAATGTAGAGCGCCGTAAGCCACGACCCAAGGAGCATCGACGCGACGACAGCGCCAAGCGAAAAGGCAAATTCACCCTCGACGCCATTCATCATCAGCATCGGCAAAAAGGCCGAAACAGTTGTCACCGACGCGACGCCCAAAGGCACGACAAATTGCGATCCAGCCGATAATGCGGCCTCGCGCGGCTCCATGCCGGCATCTATGCGGTTGCCGATGTCTTCTACGACCACCAGCCCGTTGTCGACCAGCAATCCCAACGAGATAATGACGGCTGCAATTGATACCTGTTCGATGTCAACGCCAATCAGACCCATGGCCACCAGTGCAAAGCATATCGTGAAGGGCACAATGCAGGCTATCACAACGGCAGAGCGCATCCCGAGGAAGACCAGCATTACAATGAAGACGACAACGAAAGTCTGCCCCACATTCTGCAAGGCGTTATTCACCGAGGATGTGACAACAGCTTCCTGAAAGGTCGAAATGTTCAGCGCAATACCGATCGGTTGGGCATTCTCGAAAGAATTGAGGGCGTGCCGCAGACGCTGGCCAAGATCCTGGATATCGGTTTGTGGCGACATTTCGACTGCGGCGACAACTGCGGGGTCGCCGTTGAAAAACGCCGGCGCATTTTTTGGGTCCTCATATCCCCGCCGCACAACAACAAGGTCCGACAGGCGCAAAAACCCGGACAGGCCGTCGACCTGCGTCAAGACCTCTCCAATCTCCGCTATGGTTTGCAGATCGCCATTGGCTTCCAGTGTGATCGTGTTGCCGTCAGCATCGATCTCGCCTGCGGGCAAAATGACGTTCTGCGCCTGCAAGTCGTCGAGCAGCTGATTGAGCTGTATGCCAACGGCTGCGAGTTTGCGGATGTCGACTTCCAGCCAGACGCGTTCGTCTTGCACGCCATACAGGCTGACCTTGGAAATGCCGGCCACCCGCGCCAAAGCTGTGCGAAGGTCTTCGGCGACGTCTTCTAGCTCCGCCATCGAAAAGCCGTCACCGGTGATGGCGACTGTAGCGATGGATACGTCACCGTAGTCCGTGTTGACAGCCACCTCGGAGGTGCCTTCCGGAAGTTCACCGCTGACTTCCTGCATTTTGTTGCGCAGGTCTTCCCAGGCGGTTTCAATATCGACGCCGTTCACAGTGTCGTAAAGTTCTACGTAAATCAGAACCTCGCCCGCCGTCACGATGGTTTCGATGTTTTCCACGTCACCGATCTCGCGGATTTTGCGTTCCAGTGGCACGGCGATCAACTGTTCGATCCGGGTCGGCGCCATACCATCAAAGGTTGCGGCCACGACGGCAGTTCGGATTGTGATTTCCGGGTCTTCACGCTTTGGAATCCCGAGATATGACATGATGCCCATCAATAGGATAAAAGCCATCATCAGGATGGTCAGCCTGTTCTTGAGCAGTCCAAATCTCGTGAGTGCGTCCATTCAGCGCGTTCCTTCGTCAGGAAGCAGGGCAACCTCCATCCCGTCGCGTAAAAATGCAACACCCTTGATGGCAACGCGCTCGCCCGGAGACAGCCCGTTGATGATCAGAAAGCGGTTGTCCCTAATGCCCGCCATCGTGACGCTCCTGCGCTTCACTGTGCTGGTGTCCGGATCAAAAACGTAGATATCAAGATCAATCACGCTGTTTGGGCTGGCGTCTTCCGGAATATCGGTGCCCGGGATCACCGCCGACATGGGCAGCAAATGCCCGCGTTCGGCGGGCAATGCAAACTGAAGCGAGACTTCGACGGCCATGCCAGCTTTGATGATGGGTGCCGTTTCGTTGAGTTGTACAACGATCGGGAAAGACGACACTTGTCCGGCGCGTTCTCCCAGCTCGCTCACAACGCCTTCCAGTGCAATGCTGGGGTCATCCGCAAGGCGGACGGTGGCCGGCGTTCCAACGACCAGTTGGCTGACCACGTCGAAGCTGACCGAAAAGGACACTTCGTATTCAGCCTGTTGGTAAAGCGTCAAGACGGTCTGACCGGCCGAGACCGTGGCAAAACTGTCGACTTCGATCGCGTCGATTATCCCGTCGAAAGGCGCGTAGAGCTTGGAATCTATTAGATCCTGCTCCGCCCCTGCGAGGTCTTTTTCAGCCTGTGTGAGTCGCGCCTGGCTTTGCTTGACCTCGGTTGCATCCTCATCTCGACGCACCACGGTGATGGTTCCACTCGTCAGCAGAGCTTCGGAGCGCGCAAGATCATCTTCGGCTTGCGAAAGCGTCGCCTGCGCTTCATCGATCACCGCCTTGCGGTTTGCGATCACGTTTTCGAACTGTTCCGGCTCAAGGGCAGCAAGCAGTTGCCCGTTTTCGACGCGCTCACCGACGTCCAATAGAATGCGCCCGAGTCGTCCGCCGACTTCAAATGACAGTTGGTTAACTTCACTCGGTTCCAGAACGCCCGGATAGCGCCGAACGGTGACCTCAGCCGTTTCCGAAATTTCCGTGGTGATCAAGCCTCGGACCGGCGGTTGGGTTTCTTCGGTCGCGGTGTCATCCGACTCTGGCAGACATCCTGCAAGAGCCAGAACCGAAGCGATCAGTGTTCCTCCAAACCCAATGCGGCCCGACATTCGCTCTCCCCAGTTTTCGTTTCAAAACAAAGGGTACAGCGTAAGCGGCAACCAAGCACAGGACCATATGGACCATCGACCGGACAAATCGCGCCAAATGATGTGTGTCAAAAGTTCGTGGCGCGGTCATGTTCAATGCGTCGAACGTGACCGCGTCCAGCCTATCTCAATGTCAGGCGATGGGCGTACAGATGCTCGTAGTGCGGTTTCATACGTCGGTAAACGCGTTGCACGCGTTCAGGTGCATCCGACACTTCGACGTATTTACGGGGTTGAGCACGCAGGCCCGTGGATTTGGAAAGGTTGTGGTGAAACGACCCGCCATCCCACCAGCTGTGCGCGGACGGGTCGCCACCGGGCTCCCAATTCAGGGCGTCTGGCAAGAACGGGATTGCCATTGCATCACAAAAGGATCTGACCATGCCCTCGGGGCTTTCCAGTAGGTCATCGCTGTCGATCACCGCCGGTGGTGTACCGTTGAGCGCCCACAAAAGATCGAAAAGCGCGCGTTGCTCCGGGAAGCCGACCTCGGTTTCGTCAAAATCAGGCCACTTGTTGTACATTGAGGAGATGGTCTTGGACGGGTCACGGATCAGGAACGCGTGATCAAAACGCGCCAGGAAATCGGGCGTCCACATATGGTTGATGTAATGGGCAAAGTCCTTGGTGAACACCGGCCCGTTGTGCGCGCGTCTTTGGATGTCCTCCCAGACACTGTCGAGCGTCAGGCCCGGGGTCGTCTTGTCGCCTGCTTTAAAGCGCGGCCACAGCGGGTCTTCGCCCTGGTACCATGCCTCGCCAAATGGCTCATGAAGGCAATCCATGTCGCCGCGTTGCCGCATCATCCACTCAAAGGCGGTTGAAGTGGACCGCGGCACAGCCCAAAGTGCGACGATCTTATGCATTAAGTGTTCCCAACAACGTGCCATGCTCGCCTTCGGGCGCAAGGCCGAGGTCTTTGAAAATTGCCCAGTAAAGCGCTGTGTCATGGCCGATCACCGGTTTGCCAAGCACGGTTTCCAGTCGTTTGGTCAGGTGCAATGGCCGCTCTGGAAGACCGTCCGGTCCGGAGCGGAAATTGCACATGCCATTGATCAGGTATGCATCTGCGTCGGGCGCCATCTCGGCGACATAACCAAAGCTCTTCTCAGCCAGATCGCCGTCGAAAATCCAGCGCCGTTTATTGATCGCCTCTTGGCTGTCAAACCAGCCCTGATCGTGGAAATTGCCAGCCCACAGGACGTCAAAACCCGCTTCCTTTAGAAAGTCCACGGTGCCCTTCCACCAGTCAGGCCAATGGTACGCGGCGTTCAACGCGATCTTCTCAACGTTCATATGGCGTAATGCTTCCACCATGGCATAACCTGCCATGTGAAACCGCAATCCGTACCGGTCTGACAAGTCTTCGCAGTGACGGCGGATCCCTTCGACACCCAGACCACTGGCGTGCACCCAGTTCGATCCGACCTGCCCGGCTACGGTGACACCATTGCGGGCCATGCAGTGCGCGAAGTCCTCCAACATTCCGAAGTTTCGCTGCCGTTGGTCAAGGCCGTGCGCATAGTCCGGATCGTGCAACATCCAGCCGTGAACACCCACACTAAGAGGCGCGATCCGCAGAAAGTCGGACGGTGCCGCGTCAAAATCAAACGGCGGGCAGGTAAAACCAACCTGATGCGGGAACAGGCGTTGATCCTCGGTCCAACGCTTCGGCATTTTGAGAGTGTGCGCCATCGATATCGCCAACCTTCACCGCAATTTCGAAAGTGTTAGACGGACATCTTGCGACGGGCAAGCACGCCGTTCCCAACGCGTAATAAGGAATGGAGCTGAGATTGCGAAATAGTTTTGGCGGGTCTGTTGTGGCAGTCTTGACTTTATGTCTCATATGAGACATATGTGTCTCATGTCAAAGATCAGACCGGAAACGAAAGACGCGATTATAGAAGCCGCATTCGAGGTTTTTTCGGAATCACCTACGTCCTCGCTTTCGGATGTTGCTGTGCGCGCTGGCGTGGGTCGCGCAACTTTGCACAGACACTTTGCAAGTCGCGCTGCGTTGATGCATGCGCTTGCAAAGACCGCTTTGGCAGAACTCGAAGATGCCGTGCAACATGAAACAGCAGATGCATCGAGCTACGCAGAGGCGTTCCGACAGTCCTTTCATGCGATCGTGCCCCTTGCGAACCGGCAGTGGTTTCTGGCGCATGAAGATCTCGAAGATGACCCGGCGGTGGCCGCAGCCTATGCTGAGAGCCACGCAGAGCTGCTGCGAGATATAGAGGCCGCGAAAACCGAAGGCATCTTTGATCCGATGCTTCCGACAGCTTGGATCGCAAACGTCTATGACAATTTGGTTTATGCGGCATGGACGCTTGTCCGATCCGGCGATGCAACACAAAAGCAGGCCGCAGAGCTGGCATGGCGAACATTGAAATCCGGCGTTTCAGGAGATGGCAAATGAACCTTGAGTTGCTGACAACACAAATTGATGAAGTTTTTTTTGTGATCGGCGTGGCGGTGTTTCTCATTGAGTTGGGCGAAATGGCTTTCAAAGGGGAGTTCCGCTCCAAGACCTTTCTTGAGATGCTCGCAAGCGCCTCAACGCAAATCCCATATATCGTTGTGGAAACCTTTGTTCTGACAGGCGCTTACGGACTCTATTGGGTGATTGCGCAGGGCTTGCCCTGGTCGATCCCCGTGACGTGGTGGAGCTTGATCCTGGTGCTGATCTTGGCTGACGTTACCTATTACTGGGAGCATCGCATCGCCCACGAGGTTCGCATCCTTTGGACCCAGCATGCCGTGCACCATTCATCGCGTGACATGAACATCATAACAGGTATCCGGTTCGGCCCGCTGGAAGGCGTATGGTCGTTGATCATGCACATCCCCTTGGCGTTGATGGGTTTCGCGCCGGAAGCGATCATCTTTGGTGCAATTTCCGTACTGGCCTATCAAACGTGGTTACACACCGAATTGATCGGAAAACTGGGTCCGCTTGAGTGGGTGTTGAACACGCCTTCGCATCACAGGGTGCACCACGGCTGCGACGACAAATACCTCGACAAGAATTACGGTGGAATTCTTATCCTTTGGGACAGGTTTTGGGGTACGTTTCAGATAGAGGAAGAGACGCCCGTTTATGGCCTGAAGCGTGACTTCGATAGTCAGAACCCGCTTAAGGTCTGGTTCTCCGAATTGCCCGCACTGATTTCAGACGTAAGCAAAGCGCGGAACGCAGGGGAAGCTTTGAATTACATCCTGCGTCGCCCTGGCTGGGCGCCAGACGGGCGGAACAGCGGCCATACCCATCCAGGTGAGTGATTCGAACACCGCGGCTAAATTGCGGCTTCTTACTTCAGCAGCCCATGCAACACGCGCTCCCAAGGCGGTTGCGAGACGATCGTTTCGCGCCGCCTTTCAGTCAGTTTGACCTGCAAAAAGAGATATCCCACTGAAAACGCTCAAGTAATTTTCAAATCACGACCCAGAAAGTGCGTAAGAAGACAATGTAAATAGTAATTTACACTTGAGATGTCAAAAATTTCTGACACTATGGCCTCACGGTCCGACTGTGCGCGTCGTGACTGCGGAGCTGCGCGGCAGCACCAAGTTCTCAAGGGCGAGGACTGTCGTCGCACTTCAATCGAAGCTGATTTGGAGGAGGCATCATGTCCGACGACCCAAATAAGGTATGGCCGACCGGTCTTACCCTGCACGAAGCCGAAGAAGTACACAGCTATCTCATCGATGGCACACGGGTCTTCGGTCTACTTGCGTTAATCGCGCACATACTTGTCGCATCTGCGACGCCCTGGCTGGGCTAAGGGAGATACACCATGAACAATGCTAAGATGTGGCTTGTCGTTCCTCCCGCGGTCGGTGTTCCGGTTTTTCTGGGCGCCGTGGCTGTGGGTTCGTTTGCCGTTCACGTCGCGGTCATGAGCAACACATCCTGGGTTTCTGACTTCCTGTCAGGCCAGGAACTGGGAACAGGTGATGCTCAAGCTGCAGCGCAAATGCTGGAAGAAAAAGATGTCGCCAAGGCGTCTTACGTCGTTCCAGCTGCGGATGGAGGCCAGCAAGTAATCGTCGTTATGCCGGACGGCTCGACGGCGACTGCGATTTTGCAATCCTC
This sequence comes from Pseudomonadota bacterium, assembly GCA_039191495.1. Lineage (GTDB taxonomy): Bacteria > Pseudomonadota > Alphaproteobacteria > Rhodobacterales > Rhodobacteraceae > Roseobacter. Next base: position 26,492 of record JBCCXN010000012.1, read on the forward strand.
ACAACTGATTCAGGCCAGCGCGGCGCCGCCGCCTGTCACCATAGAACAGTGAACCAAGCCCCTGCGCGAGTAAGCGTGGGGGCTGCCCCAAAAACATGACCTGCAGGCGCACTGCCTGCAGGCAGATATGACTCTGAATTGCGAGAGGGTGATGTTCGAGTATCGTGCATTTGCCTTGCGAAAGCTGGCCTCGATCGCGCCGCGTTACCTGCCCTTCGCCGATGTGGCGACAGATGAAGTACCGCTGTCGCGTCTGATGCGTCTTGCGCTATTCCAAATCACCGTTGGTATGGCGATTGTTCTACTTGTCGGAACACTCAACCGTGTTATGATCGTGGAACTGGCCGTGCCGGCAACACTGGTGGCGGTGATGCTTGCGTTGCCACTGGTCTTTGCACCGTTCCGCACTTTTATTGGCTACAAATCCGACACCCATGTCTCCGCACTGGGCCTGAGGCGTGTGCCCTATATCTGGAAAGGTACGTTGTACCAGTTCGGCGGGTTTGCGATCATGCCATTCGCCTTGCTGGTGCTCACAGGATATGGCGAGGCAGTTGATGCGCCGCGCTGGCTTGGCATGTCATCGGCAGCCTTGTCGTTCTTACTCGTCGGCGCCGGAGTGCACATGGTGCAGACCGTGGGGCTGGCTTTGGCGACAGACCTCGTCGAAGAAGAAGACCAGCCAAAGGTCGTCGGCTTGATGTATGTCATGCTGCTTTTGGGCATGGTGTTCAGCGCGTTGATTTTCGGAAGTTTGCTGGAAAACTATACACCCGGCCGACTGATCCAGGTGATCCAGGGGGCTGCGGTTGTCACGGTCGTGCTGAACCTGTTGGCCATGTGGAAGCAAGAAGCCCGCGACCGAGAGCGTGCGCAGCGGACGCGATCCGCTCGTCCCATGCCCTTCCGGCAGGCCTGGTCGCAACTGGTGGACCGTCCGGGCTCAAAAAGAACTCTGATGGTCATTGCGCTCGGCACATTCGGATATGGCGCCGCGGATGTGTTGCTTGAACCTTATGGCGGGCAGGCCCTTGGGCTGAGCGTTGCGCAAACCACAAAACTAACCGCTCTTTTGGCAGGCGGCACATTGATAGGATTTGGCATCGCCTCGCGCGTGCTCGGGGCGGGCGGCGCGCCTGCGCGTCTGGGGCTGCTGGGTGCCCTGATCGGTATTCCCGGTTTCGGCGCGATTATCTTTTCCTCATTGGGCGGTGGAACGCCCCTCTTTCTTATCGGGACATTGGCCACCGGTCTTGGTGCAGGGCTCTTCAGTCACGCGACCCTTACAGCGACCATGCGGGCCGCGCCGCGCCATCAGATCGGGCTCGCGCTCGGGACGTGGGGTGCGGTTCAGGCAACAGCGGCCGGTATTGGCGTCGCACTTGCGGGCATCGTCCGTGACCTGATCGTTGCGGGATCAGCGGACAGCGGCCTGCCGGCATATGGGCCGTACAACGCCGTGTTCCTCATCGAAATTGTTTTCCTTGCGCTTGCTTGCCTTATGTTATTGCCCCTGAGCAAAGGCTTCAAGCTTGCGCGTGCGTCAAAAGCGCAGACTACTGAACGGTCCCTTACGGACCCACATACCCAACCGGCGGAGGCATCATGACAAACGTCATCACGCGATATTTCGACAGCGCATCACAGGCCTTGGCGACCAGACGAACGTTGCAGCTACGTGGGTTTCCACTACGGGATCTTGCCGTTTTCACAGACGCTCAGGACCTGGCCGAGACGCTTGTCGCTGAGAAAGTTGAAGCCGCAACAGCAAAAGCTTACGCGGAACGGCTGGCCGACGGTGGTGCTGTATTTCTGGCCAAAGCCACTTACAAGCCGTTGGGTGCTGCACGGCTGACACGCGAATTGACAGCGCAGATGGGTGCGGCTGACATGGGTGGGCTGACGGAAGAAGTCTATTACAAACCAAAACCGACGGCGCCGTCGTCGATATACCGGGACCACTCAAGATACCTGACTCGGAAAAAAGATCCGACATCGACGGATTTCCACATGGCGGACTGGCCGATCCCACTGATCAACCGTCGCAAGCCGATGGACGACACCTTGTTCCCGCGGCATGCGCGTATGGCGAGCTGGCCTATCGGTCTTTTGGTGCCGAACCATGACCGCATGGCCGACAAGCCCATCGATCACCTTGTACCAGGCCACAAGCACATGGCCAGATTCCCATTCGGACACATCGTGCCGGGCCACAGATACATGGCCAAGTTTCCCTTTGCTCATATCGTGCCCGGCCACAAGCACATGGCCAAGTTTCCCTTCGGACATATCGTGCCCGGCCACAAACATATGGCGAAGTTTCCAATAGCGCACTTGGTCCCAAAGGGGATGCGCATGGCAAGATGGCCGTTCCCGCTTCTGATCAACGACAAAACCGGTACCAACGCCTTGATGCCCGGCGGTCCGAGAATGGCAGGCTTTCCCATTGGCCATCTCGTACCAGGGCAGAAATACATGGCCAAAATTCCCTTTGCACACATTGTTCCGGGTCATAGGTATATGGCGAAGTTTCCCTTTGCTCACATTGTGCCGGGCCACAAGTTTATGGCCAAGTACCCGATTGGGCATCTGGTCCCAAAAGGAAAGCGAATGGCAAACCTCATTCTTCCCTTGCTGGTCAAGCACGGTGCGTCAAAATCCACACCAGCAGGTAAGGGTTTTTCATTCTCCAAAATGGTGGGTTTGCCGACGCTCTGGGCGCGTTAGTCACATGGGGCCGCTGTTCGTATCGCGGTCAATCAATTTGTCTTAATCCAACGACTTGCTGCACCCCTCACGTCGCGCTGTGAGGCTGACCTTTGTGCTGATGCATGTGATGGTCGTGAGCGCTTTCGCAATATGCGTTCCGATCCGAACACTTGGGTCTGCCGGTAGCTCGTATGCCTGTCTTTCTATCGTTACAGAAAGCATAATTGGGAGCCGCAGGGATGTGGCACTTTTGGCGATGGTGTCGAACACGGGTGCCAGGCACCTTTGAAGGGTGCAATTCCGGGCAGAACTTTCTCCGTCGCAAAAGAGCGCGCCGCATGATCCGAATGCGCCTGGCCTGGTTCGACGATGGCTGCGTCATTTTGTTCTGACTGTTATGCGGACGCCGCAGTTGTCTCTGGCGTCAAACGGTACTCCACCACAAATGAGTTTATGGTTAGACTGGCATCGCGGGCTCTAGTTTTGGTATTGGTTTTATGGTGACTGCGCCGCAAAACGGCAATTACTTGAAGGAAAAGCGCATGGAGCCAGTCGTAATTGCTGACCTTTTTGCCGGACAGGTTGAAACACGGTGGCCCGGAAAGGCATCGTCCGCGATCAGAAAATTGCCGGTTGAAGGGCGTCATCACCTGTCATTCACCGGCTTGTCGAACGATGCGCAGGCCGATCTGGATGCGCACGGAGGCTTTGAAAAAGCGCTGCACCATTACCCGGCGGACCATTATGCAGATTGGCAGAGCGAATTGGGTGAGAATGTACGGTTCCGACCTGGCGGTTTTGGCGAAAACCTGTCGACGAACTCTCTGACCGAAACGCGCGTCTGCATCGGCGACGTGTTTCGGATAGGCTCTGCGTGCTTGCAGATCAGTCAGGGGCGGCAGCCGTGCTGGAAGCTGGCGGAGCACACGAAACTGGAGCGCATGGCTTTTTTGGTCCGCAAGTCGCTACGGACAGGCTGGTATTACAGGGTTTTGGAAGAGGGGGAGATTGCCGCTGGCGATTTGCTCACTCTTGAGGAGCGTCCAAATCCTGATTGGACGGTGCAAGCGGTCACACAAGCGTACTTCAATCCCAAGATCGAAGTACCAGTTGCCAGAGAACTTGCAGGGCTGCCACATCTCTTCCAGGGATGGAAGGACAGTTTTTTGGAACGCGCGCTGTAAATCCAAACCGTCTCAACAGACCGCCAGCCCAATCTGAAACACTGGGGTCTTTTGCCGGCAAGACCGCCGTAATTTGCGATCAAGTTTTTCAGCTGTGGCCATGTCAGGTGTTTTTTTGAGTCGCGGTACTCATGTCTCTGTACCCGAGCACGGCGGCGTTTCGTCTGTGGGACGAAAAGGATTCTTTGGAAAATGAGTGATTTAGTGGCAGGGTTGTCAAGAGAAACGCCGGGGAGGACGGTCATGCGCAGAGTATTTGGATCGGGCCTTATGCGGTCCGCCGTCTATTTGGTGGCCACGTTTTTCTTCCCGTTTGCGCTCGTTTGCGCTCTCTCCATCGGTCAGGTCGCAGCACAAGACGCCGATACCACCGTCGAAGAGGTGACACCGCTGGATGAAACCTTTGTGTCTCCCGTCACAATTGACGGCGAGGTGCTCTTTGTCGTGCGCGGCGGCAGTGCCCTGCCGGCCAGCGAGCGAGCGGCAAACATCGAAAGACGGATCATTGAGATCGCGGAACTGCGCGAAGAAGCGCCACTTTTTGTCGAGGTCGTTGATGGTCCCCTTGGTTTACGGGTCGAAGTGAATGGTCGGATTGTCGCTACAACGACATCCACGGATGCCGAGTACGAAAACGTCGATATTGCTTTGCTCGCCTCTTTGCATGCGGATGCCATTGAGCGCGCCATTTACATGTATCGCGAAAACCGATCGTCCTCTGCGCGCATGGACAGTGCCTTGTCTGCCATCGGTTGGACCGTTGGTTTTCTGGTCCTCACAACCATCTTTTTTAGCGGACGTCGCAGAATTGTACGCGCTGCAGAAAAACTGGTTGCTCGCCACTTTGCCAAATTCGAGGAAGCAACGTCATCGGTGGTGCGCAGCAAAGCAGTCGCGCGGCTTGTGGGCTTTGGGACCAAGCTTGTCCTATGGATCGTTTTCTTGGTCGCGCTCTATTACTACCTGTCTTTTGTCCTGCTTTCCTTTGCTGAAACGCGGCCTTTCGCACAACTGCTGCTCACGTATGTGTCCGAACCACTCATCAATGTGATGTGGGGCGCACTGAGTTACATCCCCAACCTGATTTCGCTCGTGATCATTGTGATTGTGACCAAATACACGTTGAGAGGTGTACAGCTATTTTTGGAAAACGTGGAGGCAGGCACGTTCGAATGGAAGAATTTTGAGCCGCACTGGATCGCGCCGACTTACAATATTTCCCGTATCGTGATTATCGCGATCGCGGTTGTTTTTGCGTATCCCTATATACCGGGTTCGGACAGCCGCGCATTTCAGGGTCTTACGATCCTTGCCGGACTGATGGTGTCTTTGGGGTCCAACACTGTTGTCAGCAACATGATGGCCGGCATTTTCGTGATCTACAGGCGCAGCACAAATATCGGTGATCGAATTCGCGTCGGTGACCAGATTGGCGACGTGGTCGAAATCAAGCTGATGGAGACGTTGATCAAATCGGTCAAAAACGAAATGATTTCTATACCCAACGCACAGCTGCTCAATTCTGAAGTGATTAACTATTCTCGCAAAATCGACGGGCGCGGCCTGTTGGTTCACACCACCGTCGGGATTGGGTACGAGGAACCGCAGGAGAAGGTCGAGGCCATGCTGATCGAAGCGGCGCTCAGGACTGTAAACGTCAAAAGCTCGCCAATGCCATTTGTATTGTGGACGGGCTTGGGTGATTTCGCGATCAGTTATCAGATCAATGCGTTTACCAATCGCGGTACGGCGCTTCCCAAAATTGTTTCTGAACTCCACCGCAACATCGTGTCGGTTTTTAACGAAAACGGCGTTCAGATTATGACACCTAATTATGAAAGTGACCCTGAGGTACCGAAAATCCCTGGCAAGGAGTGGGACGGCACGCTCGTCGCGCCATTGGGAGATGACGAAGAAGTGCGGCAGACTAAAAAAGCGTGATGTGATGCATGGTCCCGCGCGTTTTCTCGTTTATGCGTGGCGGGCACGGCTTGACTTCTGTTCCTCCAAACGGTGTATCTGGCGCGAATTTGACCGCGCCCCGAAGGGATCACCCCCATGCACGCCTTCCGCAGCCATTCCTGTGCTGATCTGACCGCCGCCGATGTCGGCAAAACTGTTCGCCTTTCCGGTTGGGTGCACCGCATCCGCGACCACGGCGGTGTTTTGTTTATCGACCTGCGCGACCACTACGGAATGACGCAGGTGCTGTGCGATCCTGACAGCCCGGTGTTCGAGAACGTCGAAGGCGTCAGGGCTGAGTGGTGCATTCGCATAGACGGAGAAGTGAAGGCGCGAGATGCCTCTTTGGTGAACCCCAAGATCTCAACCGGAGAGATCGAAGTTTTTGTTCGTGATCTTGAGATCCTGGGGCCTGCAGCAGAGCTTCCGCTGCAGGTTTTCGGGGAACAGGAGTACCCCGAAGAAACCCGATTGCGCTTCCGTTATCTCGATCTGCGTCGCGAAAAGATGCAGGCCAACATGATGCTTCGATCAGATGTTGTTTCCTCCATCCGGCGCCGGATGTGGGACAGAAACTTCCGTGAATTTCAGACGCCGATCATCACGGCATCCAGCCCGGAAGGCGCGCGCGACTTTCTGGTGCCCTCGCGCCTGCATCCGGGCAAGTTCTATGCGCTGCCGCAAGCACCCCAGCAATTCAAACAACTGCTGATGGTGTCGGGCTTTGACAAGTACTTTCAGATCGCACCGTGTTTTCGCGACGAAGACCCGCGCGCGGACAGATCGCCGACGGATTTCTATCAGCTCGACATGGAAATGAGTTTTGTAACGCAACAGGATGTCTTTGACACGATCCAACCCGTTTTGGCGGCGGTTTTCGAGGAATTCGGCGGTGGACGTACGGTCGATACCGACTGGCCGCAGATTTCTTATAAAGACGCGGCTTTGTGGTATGGTACCGACAAACCTGATCTGCGTAACCCTATCAGAATGCAATTGGTCTCGGACCACTTTCGCGGCTCGGGCTTTGCGATTTTCGCGAAACTGCTCGAGCAGGACGGGACAGAAATCCGCGCGATTCCTGCGCCGGGAGGCGGGTCCCGTAAGTTTTGTGACCGGATGAACGCTTTTGCCCAGAAAGAAGGTTTGCCTGGTATGGGGTACATTTTCTGGCGCGATCAGGGCAACGGCATGGAAGCGGCGGGTCCGCTGGCCAAGAACATCGGAGCGGAGCGAACCGAAGCGATCCGCCAGCAACTGGACCTGGGTGTGGGCGACGCGGCCTTTTTCCTCGGCGGCAAGCCGAAAGCTTTTGAGGCCGTGGCCGGAAAGGCCCGTAACGTGATCGGAACGGAACTGGGCTTGACGGAGGAAAACCGGTTTGCTTTCGCGTGGATTGTGGATTTCCCGATCTATGAAAAAGATGAAGAAACCGGTAAGGTTGATTTCGAACACAATCCGTTTTCTATGCCACAGGGTGGTATGGCGGCTCTGGAGGGCGACCCGCTGGATGTGTTGGGGTATCAATACGATCTGGCTTGCAATGGGTACGAGCTTGTCTCCGGCGCGATCCGCAACCACAAGCCGGAGATTATGTTTAAGGCTTTCGAGATCGCCGGTTATGACGAAGCCGAAGTGCGCAAGCGTTTTGGCGGCATGGTCAATGCGTTCCAATATGGTGCCCCTCCGCACGGGGGTTGCGCGGCTGGCATCGACCGGATCGTGATGTTGCTGGCGGATGAGAGTAACATCCGCGAGGTCATGCTTTTTCCGATGAATCAACGCGCCGAAGACTTGATGATGTCTGCGCCGTCCGATCCGACCAGCGATCAGTTGATGGAGTTAGGCTTGCGCGTGATTCCCCAGGAATGACCCGCAGTGTCTCGTACCCCGCGCCGAGCGGGGCGGCGGAACTGGCGGCTTGGACACCGCCCAACACACCTGTCGGTGACCGTCTGAAGGGGCGTTATACTGTCCTTGAGGCGCTGGACGCCCATGTGCATGCCGAAGAGCTTTTTGCCTCGTATGCCGGGCACGATCAGGTTTGGGACTACCTGCCTTATGGCCCGTTTTCGGATCTTGCATCTTATAGCGACTGGGTAAGCGTCACCGTCGCGCAGCCCGAGCATTTGTTCTATGCAATTCGGAACCTGGAAACAGGCGCTTTAGAAGGTGTTGCGAGTTATCTGCGGATCAATCCGGCTTCTGGATCAATTGAAGTGGGACATATCAACTTCAGCCCCAGTCTGCAGCAAACGCGTGCTGCGACCGAGGCGCTGTATCTCATGATGTGTTGGGCATTTGACGCGGGTTATCGCAGGTTCGAATGGAAATGCGATGCCAGTAACATTCCGTCACGCCGCGCGGCGCAGCGGTTGGGTTTTAGCTACGAGGGCGTCTTTCGTCAGGCGACCGTTGTGAAGCAGCGAAATCGAGATACCGCTTGGTTTGCAGTTATTGATGCCGAATGGCCCGCGTTGCGAACGGCTTTTTTGACTTGGCTGTCCCCCGCAAACTTTGAGGGCAGCCTTCAGAAGGCGCGCCTCAGCGCGCTGACAAGGACTGTGCGGGTATCAACCGATCCGCTTTTGCGGGACTAAATCGCTACTTTCTGTGCAATGCGTTGATGGACCAGACCGGATAGCCTGTCCGTTTCTGAGTGCGCAGGTGTGCCGTTTGCACGTGCGCGCGCCAAGGCCTCGGCCGCCTTTGCGAGGCTGGTATCCTGCGCGGAACGGGCAACGCCGCTGATAAACTGGGCGGCATAGTCGAGGACATTGTCGTCTTCTGGGTTTTCGAGCACGTTTGCAATGTGCGCCATATCATCCTGAAACGCCAATATGTCTGGCTCAATCACCTCGTCCGTCACTTCGCGCAGCCCGACAGGATGCCGGTCCTCTGGCAAGTTTGACAGGACGGCCTGCTGAAAACCGGCGAGTGACGTGATTGGTTTTTCCAGAAATCCGTCGGCGCCCGCAGCCAAGGTCTGTGCACTCCCGTCTGGGTCGCCGGACGTGCCAAGCACCACATCCACACGTGGTTCGATGCTGGTCAACTCGCGGATCAGATCCAGTCCACTCCCGTCCGGTAGGCCGATATCGATGATAACGACCGTGGGGCGGTAAACCTGGAGATGCCGGCGCGCAGAGCGCAGACTGTCCGCCCTGCGAATACGTGCGCCGCTGCGCAGGCACAACAATCGCATCGCTTCGCAGGCATACCGGCTGTCTTCGATCACCAGAACGGTCAGCCCAAGCAAGGGTCGTTTGGCCGTGGGTGCCGGAATGATCGCTGAAAACGGGTCCTTTTTGTCCATCGTCGCCTCCAAGGTGACTCGCTGCGCGACTCAGCATGGCGTACATATGGATAACAGGTCGTTAATGCTGGAGCGGTGCGCGCGTCAACGCAAGTCTTGCGCTTGGTATCGCTGATCTTCATAACCGGCGCGATCGCCTCGCAAGTGGAGTAAAGAAATGATTGGTCGCCTGAATCACGTTGCCATTGCTGTTCCGGATCTTGAGGCCGCGTCCGAGCAATATCGCACGGCTCTTGGCGCAAATGTCGGGGTGCCGCAGGATGAGCCAGACCATGGTGTTACTGTCGTGTTCATCGAGTTGCCGAACACGAAAATCGAACTGCTGTATCCACTGGGAGATGGCAGCCCAATACAGGGCTTTCTGGACAAGAATCCAGCCGGCGGAATTCATCATGTCTGCTATGAAGTTGATGACATTCTGCTAGCTCGTGATCATCTGATTGAGACAGGTGCACGCGTCTTGGGCAGCGGAGAGCCAAAAATCGGCGCGCATGGGAAACCAGTCTTGTTCCTGCATCCCAAAGACTTCAATGGATGTTTGGTCGAGCTGGAACAGGTCTGAGCCTGAGGAGGCACACGGGATGGGCATTACTTCGGCGCTGGTTTTGTTCGCGGTCATCTGGTCATTGATGTTTTTGATCATTTTACCGATCCGCGTGAAGACACAGGGCGATCTGGGCGAGATCGTTCCGGGCACACACGCCGGTGCGCCAGAGGTGCACAATATCGGCAAGAAGGCCAAGATCACAACGGTGCTCAGCCTGATCCTCTGGACCCTTATCTCTGGAATTATTCTGTCGGGTGCAATTACCGTGCGGGATCTCGACTGGTTTGACCGTATGGGGCCTGAGGCTCAAGTCGATGAAACAGATGGGTGAAGGTCGCGGCACCTACGATTGGGATGACGAGATTGAGCAATGGCACCGACAGCGGGATCGCCATGAGGAAGCCGGCGGCCCAGATCCGCAAGGTGTGACGTGACCGCAGCACTTTCGCTTCTGCCCGACCGACGCGTCGGATGGCCGCCAGCGTGAAGTATTCGCGACCCAGAAGAAACCCGTTCAGCCCCCAGAAGATCAGCGGCGCGGCCGGTGCGAATATCAGGTAAAGCACAAGCGCGCAGACATTGGCAAAGATCAGCACGCCCATGAAGCCGAGAGTATCGCGAATGGCGTCCACAAGTGGCACCGGTGTCGCAGCGCCAAGTTGCGGGTAGTGCTTGTCCTCAACCGCCTGCGCGACGGTGTCCAGAAACATCGACGTGATGGCGGAGGCGACCGGCACCATCAGGAACATCGACAGGACGAGAAGCGCCAGACCCGCGCCCCAACTCGCCAGATTGTCCAGCCATGTCACCTCGCCAATCAGTGGCAAGGAGGCGCTGTCTCCCACAAGGCCGCCTATGACCCAGACAAAGATCATGCTGATCCCGATCAGGAGGACCAGTGTCAGTCCGATCCCCATCAACAGAACATTGCGAAATCGCGGGTCGGTTGTCTGAGAGAGGGCAGCAGTGAAAGAGGAAAATATCATGGCTTGAGCCAGCTCGTGATTGCGTCGAGGTCGGGTCGAGGACGTTCGGGAGGGACATTGCCTTCGGTGGCAATATGGATAAAGCCTGCGATGCGCTCATGCTCCTCAAGGCTCAGCCCCTCTTGCATAAAACCGCGGTCATGGCTCGGCCAGCCGGACAGCCAGTTTGCCCCCCAACCCGCGGCAAGAGCCGCATTCAGAAGCGCAAGACATACTGCACCGGCGGAATATGTTTGCTCAACGACCGGTATTTTGTCCGAAGCTTTCGGGCTTTCGATCACAGCGACCGCAAGGACACCCTGATCAAACTGGTTTCGACCTTTGGTGATCTGTTCTGCGTCAAGTCCAAGGGCATGGCCGCGCGCCTGCGCGGTCTTGGCAAGTTTCGCCATACCCGCCTTTTCGATCACGATAAACCGCCAGGGCTCAAGCTTGCCGTGATCTGGCGTGCGCGCGGCGGCTTCCAGCAACGGTCGTAATTCTTCGGTGCTTGGCCCGGGCGCTTTTAGCGTTTTGGCTGGTCTTGACCGACGGGTTTGCAGAAAGCGCAGCGCGTCAGGGTTCGGTGCGGGCATCTTCTTTCGCCTTTCTAGAGTTGTGCGGCGAGGTAATCGATCTCGCCCTTCAGAAAGGCATCAAAGCGCGGCCCTGGCTGACGCACGGTCAGAGCTTCGCTCATGGGATCGGGCACGGTTTTGTCGCTGCCGGCAAGAGCGGCAATCGTCGCGTGACCACAAAAGGGCGCGTAAACCTCTGAATACCCGCCTTCATGGGAAAGTACCAAACGTCCCTTGCACAACTGCTCCGCCGCGCGCTTTACGCGTATCGTCATTTCACGAAAGGTGTCTGCCATCGCCAGCATGCGGGCGAGCGGGTCAGTGGCGCCAGCATCATAACCGGATGCAACGACGATAAGGTCAGGTTTGAATGCCTCAATCTGCGGCAACACGATTTTGTCCATGGCATACAGATAGGCATTGTGACCTGTTCCTGCAGGAAGTGGCAGATTTAAGTTGCAATCCTTCCCTTGTCCCCGTCCGCGATCTGAGATTGCCCCGGTATCAAGGGGGTAATTCCCCTCTTGATGCAAAGAGATGGTAAGAACATCGTCCCGGTCATAAAAGATTGCCTCAGTACCGTTGCCATGGTGCACGTCCCAATCCAGAACGGCGACGCGCTTGGCCAAGCCCTTGGCTTTTGCAGCTTCGATCGCAATGGCAATATTGGCCAAAAGACAAAACCCATTGGGAAAGTCAGGCAGACAGTGGTGTCCGGGCGGTCGAGACAATGCATACGCATTTTGGAGGGCGCCGGAGCACACAGAGTCAACGGCCTTGAGCACGAGCCCGGCTGACAGGGCGGCAATCTCATAGCCGCCCGATGCAAAGGGTGTGCGTCGACCCAACTCTCCCCCGCCTGCGTCGCTCATCCGCTTGAACGCGTCCAGGTATTGCGCGGGGTGAACACGCAACAGATCCTCGCGCGTTGCAGCAGGCGCACTCTGGCAGATCAGATCCTCCGAAAGACCGCTCACATCCATCAGGTTTTTTAACCGACGTTTGGCTTCCTGCGTTTCGGGCAGGCCCGTACCGTTGAGTGGTTGGACAAACCCACCAATGGGCAAGGTGAAAGCGTAGTTTCCGCCTGCATGCCAAAAGCACTTTTCGTCCCAGAAAAATCCTGTCGCCACTGAACCGCTCCGCTTTGACGTCACGCCGGAAAGTGAAGCAGCCGCGCAGAATTGTCCATTGTGAAACGGGCGTCAGTCTGCTTCTGCAACGATGGCATCAACGTCCAGTCGGTCGTTGACCATGGCAAGAGCACCATTGGCGTCTCTTGGCCACTCCGCTGGCGGTCGGTCGCGGTACAGCTCGACCCCGTTTCCATCAGGATCATCAAGGTACACGGCTTCGCTCACGCCATGGTCGGCGGCGCCGGTCAGCTTGTGGCCTGCGGCGAGCGCCCGTTTGATAACGGCTCCCAGACTTTTGCGATCCGGGAACAGGAAAGCGGAGTGATAGAGTCCGCTGTGCCCGGCAGGAGGCGGCGTGCCATTCTTGCTGTTCCAGGTGTTCAGGCCGACATGGTGATGATACCCACCTGCGCCCAGAAATGCTGCTTCGTCTCCGTAACGTTGTGTTTCTTCAAAGCCAAGAACGTCGCGGTAAAACGTGACGGCGCGATCCAGATCGGCTACGCGCAGGTGCACATGGCCAACGACGGGATGTGAGGGCTGTGTCATGGATGCCTCCTTCAGTCCTGTGGCACCAACATAATCAGACACAGAGCTAGTCGCTAGAAGTGAGCACCGCACAGCCCCTGTGCGAATGACTTTTTCAGCGTACCATCCCTATGATTTCATATGTTTTTTCCAAAATGGGAGTCGTGATTTCGCGCGCCTGGACTGCGCCGCGGGCCAGAATGCGATCAATCTCTGCCGGATCATTCATGAGACGCGCCATCTCCTGCGAGACAGGTGACAGCTTGGCAACCGCCAACTCTGCCAGTTTCGGCTTAAAGGTTCCAAATTGCTGGCCGCCGACCTCGGCCAAAACCTCTTGAGCTGTCTGATCATTCAGGGCCGCATAGATGTTGACCAAATTTCGGGCTTCCGGCCGGTCAGCCAACCCGTCAACCTCGGACGGCAGCGCGTCCGGGTCTGTCTTGGCTTTTCGGATTTTTTTGGCAATCGCGTCTGCGTCATCGGTCATGTTAATCCGACTTGCATCTGACGGATCGGACTTTGACATCTTCTTTGAACCGTCGCGCAGAGACATGACCCGTGTTGCCGCCCCTTCGATCACCGGTTCGGTAATCGGAAAGAAATCAACGCCGTAATCGTGATTGAATTTCGTGGCAATGTCGCGCGTCAGCTCAAGGTGCTGTTTCTGATCCTCGCCGACTGGGACATGCGTTGCGTGATAAACCAGAATGTCCGCTGCCATCAGAGCCGGATAACCGAACAGACCAAGAGATGCGTTTTGTGCGTTCTTACCTGCCTTGTCCTTGAACTGCGTCATGCGTTGCATCCAGCCCATGCGCGCCACGCAGTTAAACACCCAGCCCAGTTGCGCATGCTCGGGCACCTGGCTTTGATTGATCAGGATGGATTTCTCCGGACTGATGCCGGAGGCGATAAATCCGGCCGCCAGTTCACGGGTGTTGTGCGCGAGGTCTTTCGGGTCCTGCCAGACCGTAATCGCGTGCAGGTCGACCATGCAGTAAACGCAGGGGAAGTCATCCTGCATTGCAACAAACCGCTTTATTGCCCCCAGATAGTTGCCCAAAGTCAGACCACCAGACGGCTGGATTCCGGAGAAAACCCGGGGAGTGAAGGTGTTGGTGGTCATGCAAGGCTCCATTCTTGCTGGCAAAGTGGTCGGCGCTGGCTTACCCATGCGCCAAAGCATCGTCAAGGAAGCCCGAGACATGAATGACCCGCACGATCCTGCACCGGTGAACCCCCTGCCGCCCGTTGTGGTGGTCTTGTTTTTTGTGATCGCAATTCCGGAAGCGGCCTTTAGTCTTGGCGCGCGGGGTCTCATAGGTGGCGCAGATGCTGTGGGTTGGCGCCTTTCAGCCGTGCAGTCCTATGGGTTCAACGGTGATATCGTTGACTGGATGATCGCAAACTGGCGCTTTCCGCCCGAACATGTCGTGCGCTGTGTCACGTACTTGTTTGTGAACAGCAGTTTCACGGCGTCTTTGTTTGCGATCGTACTGATGCTGGCATTGGGCAAACTGGTCGGCGAATCCATGGGTCAGCTTGCCGTGATTATCCTTTTTCTGGGCGGCGGTGCCTTTGGCGCGCTGGTGTTCGCATTGCTGTTGAACGATCCATCCTGGCTGGTCGGTGGCATGCCGGGCGTCTTTGCGCTTATCGGCGGCTATTCCTTTTTGCTGTGGCAAAGCCTTGCAGTGAGAGGCCAGCAGCAGTTGCAGGCCTTCAATCTGATCGCAATTCTTATGGGACTGCAGTTGATCTGGGGTGTATTTTTCGGGGCCACGACACTGTGGGTCGCGGATCTGGCTGGTTTTGCATTTGGCTTTTCAGCATCAATCATGCTGATGCCGGGCGGATTGGCGCGGGTGTTATACTACTTGCGCCGCGATTAACGAATTCGGCGCAACGCAGTTCTCAATTCGTCCATGCGAAATGCGCCCAGCATCTGTCCTGAGCCGAAATAAGCCAAAGCGCCTATCGCGATCAGAGCGGTCAGCGCAGCAGCGCGCCACCACGGCAAATCCAGATACGGCTCGAGGGCTGCTGCGGTCAGCCACAGCACTATGCCCATTCCGACCGAGGCCGCGACAACAGGCCAAAAGCGCGCGGTAAAGCGTTCGTCAAATCGGGCGACCTCACCATAGTCGCGCGCCCCTTTCCAAAGCAGGATCACCATGACCCACGCTGCAATCGTGGTCGCAATGGCGGGTGCAGTCCAACCGATAACCGGCGCCAGACCAATCGCGAGAATGGCATTCACGATCATCGACACCACCGCATATTGGAACGGCCTTTTTGTGTCTTCCCGCGCAAAAAAGATCGGTTGCATAATCTTCTGCAAGACAAAAGCCGGCAGCCCCAACCCGTAGATCGCAACGGCAAGGGCTATGGCTGTTGAATCTCCTTCCGTTGTCGCGCCGCGCTCAAAGAGCACGGAGACCAGCGGCAAGGGGATTACCACAAGGGCAACGGAGGCCGGTATGGTCAATGCCATCGCCAATTCTCCGGCCCGGCTGAGTGCGGCGCGTGCGCCGAGAGCGTCATCCGCGGCAAGTTTTCGGGACAGATCAGGCAGCAGCACAACGCCGACGGCGATGCCAACAACTCCCAAAGGCAACTGGTAAAGACGGTCGGCCGCAAAGAGCCAGCCCACGGCTTTGTCAAAGTAGCTGGCGACCTGTTGACCGACCAGCAGATTAATCTGTACCACGCCACCGGCCAACGCGGCTGGTGTTGCGACGCGTACCAAGTCGCGCATCTCCGGGCTAAGCCGCGGTCGTCGCGGCATGATCGAGAACCCGGCGCGGCGGACTGCCACCCACAAAAGACCCAGTTGCGCGACACCGGCCAAAGGGATCGCCCAGATCAACCAGCGCGCAACATCGCCCCCCAATGCCGCGCCCATTGCCATAGCGCACACGAGGATCACATTGAGCAAAACCGGGGCTGCTGCAGCGGCGGCAAAGCGTCCTGCCGCATTCATCATTCCTGACAGCAGAGCTGCGAGCGATATGAACAGGATGTAGGGAAAGACGATCCGGCTGAATTCCACCGAAAGCGCGAATTGCTCCTGACCGGCGAATCCGGATGCGAGGGCGTAGACCAGCCACGGCATTGTCGCCAATGCCAGCAGTGTGAGAGCGATCAGGACTGTCGCCAAACCTGCAAAAGCTTCTGATGCAAAACCATTTGGGTCGTCCCCGTTCTCCACCCGCTTGGAGAACATTGGCACGAACGCCATGTTAAACGCCCCTTCAGCGAAAAAACGGCGGAACATGTTGGGCAAGCGGAACGCGACCACATAGGCCTGGTAGAGCGGGCCCGTTCCCAGATAGGCCAGGATCATGGCATCGCGAACAAATCCGAGAACACGGCTCATGAGAGTCCAGCCGCCAACCGTGAAAATACCGGAAATGAGCCGGATCGGCTTCAAGTCTCGGCCCTTTCAACACCCTGATCGATAGCCCGGCGCAAGCGACGTTCCAGAATGCGTTGCTTGCTTTCCGAATAGTACTTCAGTCCGAACATATCTTTTACATAAAAGGTGTCGACAACCTGCTCGCCATATGTCGCGATCACGGCGTTGGCGATGTACACGTTTGCATCGGCCATCGTACGCGCCAGATCATGCAAAAGACCTGGCCGGTCGCGGGTGTCCACCTCGATGATTGTGTAGATTTCCGATCCTTCGTTGTCGAAGGTGATGTGCGTGGGAACATTAAAGGCGCGCTCGCGCCTTTTGACCTTGTCGCGTGCTTTCATGGCCTCGGTCGTCACCACTTCGCCTTTGAGCGTACGTTCGATCATTTTGCGCAGCCGCGGCAGGCGGGAGGCGTCATAGGGGTTGCCGTCTGCATCCTGTATCCAATAGGCATCCGTAACCAGCCCGTCCTTTGTGGTGTAGCTGCGGGCGTCAACGACATTGGCCCCCACGAGCGCCAATGCTCCGCAAATCCGGGCAAAAATGCCAGGGTGGTCCGCCATCACAAAGCAGGCACGCGTTGCATCGCGTTCGTCGTCTGGATGCAGATTGATCAGGATTTCGTCGTCTTTTGTGGCTCTGAGCAACTCCGCAAAGACTTTGTGCGCCGTAACGTGAAGGCCTTGCCAATACGGGTCGTAGTGGCGCGACGTTTCCACTTGCAAGTCCTTGCGCGACCACGTCTGGAGCGCGTCGCGCAGCGCTCGTTTCGCTTCGGCACCTCTGTTTTCGCGATTGAGCGCTTCAAGCCCTGTTTCAAGCGCGCGGCGCGTCTGGCGGTAAAGCGCCCGCAGCAACGCCGCTTTCCAGTTGTTCCACGTGTTTGGGCCCACACCACGGATGTCACAAACGGTCAGCACACACAAAACGTCCAGCCGCTTTACGGTTTGAACCGCCTTTGCGAAATCCCGGACCGTGCGCGGGTCGGCAATATCGCGTTTCTGCGCCATGTCGGACATCAAAAGATGGTAGCGAACCAACCATTCCACGGTATCGGTGTCCGCTTTGCTAAAGCCAAGCCGCGGTGCGATTTTGCGTGCCAGCTGTGCACCGAGAATGGAATGATCCTCGGGCCGACCCTTGCCTATGTCGTGAATCAGCAGCGCGGTATAGAGTACTTTGCGATCGATATTCCCGTCATTGAGAATAGACGAAACCACAGGCAGGTTTTCCTCTAACTCACCGCGTTCTATCTGGGCAAGATTGGCAATGCACTGGATAATGTGCTCATCCACAGTATAGCTGTGATACATATTGAACTGCATCATCGCGACGATGGGTTCAAATTCGGGGATAAATCCCGCCAGAACACCCAGTTCGTTCATTCGACGCAATGCGCGTTCCGGATTTCCGTGCTTGAGAAGAAGATCGAAGAAGATGCGCTTGGCTTCGGGATCGGCACGCATATCGTCATCGATCAGGTCAAGATTTGCTTTTACCAGTCGCATGGCATCGGGGTGGATCAGCATGCCCGTCCGTAAGGCTTCCTCGAACAACCGCAATAGGTTGAGTTTGTCGCCCAAAAAAGCGCTGTTATCCTCGATCGCGATCCGATTGTGAACGACCTTGTAGCCCTCTTTCATGCGTGGCCGTCGTCGGAATATCCGCTCCAGCAAAGGATCGTCTTTCACGTGATCCGCTTCAAGCTTGGTTAGGAAGATACGCGTCAGGTCTCCGACCTCGGTTGCGTGCAGAAAAAAGTCCTGCATGAAAACTTCCACGGCACGTCGACCCTTGGTGTCTTCATACCCCATCGTTTCGGCGACCGAGACCTGAAAATCAAAAGACAACTGTTCGGTTGCGCGCCCGGATAACAGATGCAAATGACCGCGCACAGCCCAGATAAAGTCTTCGGCGGCCACGAAACTGCGATATTCATCCTGCGTAAAGACACCAAGGCGCACGAGTTCTTGGGTATCATCGACGCCGTGGATGTACTTGGCGATCCAGTAGAGCGACTGCAGGTCCCGCAGACCGCCTTTTCCCTCTTTTACGTTGGGCTCCACAACGTAGCGCTGGCCGTATTTTCTGTGCCTTGTTTCACGTTCCGACAGTTTTGCTTCGATAAAGGCCTTGCCGGATCCGGAGAACAGGTCGTTGCGCAGCCTGTCGCCAAATGTCTTGGCCAATGCTGCATCGCCGGCCAGATAACGATGTTCCAACATCGCCGTTTGGATCGTGAAATCCGACGCACCAAGCCGCAGACAATCTTTAATTGTGCGACTGGCATGCCCGACTTTGAGCTTCAAATCCCACAAAATATAGAGCATCGATTCTATGACGCTCTCCGCCCAAGCTGTGATTTTGTACGGGGTCAAAAACAATAGATCGACATCGGAATGCGGCGCCATTTCACCGCGCCCGTATCCGCCGACTGCAATCACTGCCAGATGTTCTCCGGCGGTCGGGTTCGGCTTTGGGTGCAGAACGTTGGTGGAAATGCGCAAAGCGGCCATCACCAACTGATCTGTCAGATAAGTATAGGCGCGGGTCATGGGCCGCGCTTCAAATGGTGCTTCTGCAAAAGATCGCGCAATGATTTCGCGGCCTTTGCGCTGGGCATCGCGTAGCAATGCGACGGCAGTATTGCGAAGCTCCTTCGGTGAAGAGAGACCAGACGATGCGGCGGAAAAGTTGCGATCAAACGCGTCCACATCAAAAATCAGATGAGGCGCACAAATCAGCTGGCTGTCTTCCAGCTGTTCGACGGTCATTGCATAAGACGTCATGCGAAGCCTTAAAAGCCCAGCCCGCCGCCGAAGCGCTGTGGTGCAGGGCTCAGGATCTGCACTTGCGCGTCGGAAATTGTCGCTACGGCAAGACCACGGGTGTTCGAACCATCGGGGTTCAGGCGGAAGATCCCGCTTGCGCCGCGATATCCGGCACTTTGTGTGAGCGAACCTGAACTCAAATCGCGACCCTGGCTTGCCAACGCGCCAACCGCCGCGATCGCGTCAAAGGCAAGACCTCCAATCGGGTGCGGCGCGGATCCGTAGGCGTCTTGGTATTGGTTGCCGAACGCGGTTCGGGCATTTGGGTCCGGTATCGCGAACCATCCGTTTTGTACCCCTGGCAAGCTGAGCGTTTGGGCTGGAATATCCCAACGCGTCAACCCGACATATTGCGCCACGCTATTGGACACTCCGGCTTCGGGCAGCAATTGGGACAGCAGCGGGAGAGCCGTCGCGCTGTCCGTCGTTAAAAACAGGGCATCTGCACCAGTACTGTTTACCGCGGACTGGATTTGCGGGACGGCGGCTATGACATCCTGTTGCGACAATGCGTAGCCCACAGTTCCCACAACACTTCCGCCCTGGGCACTGACCGCATTTTGAATGGCATCGCGTCCTTGTATGCCCGACACGTCGTTGCCGTGAACGACGACGAAATTCCGCTTTCCGTTCGAGACTGCAAAACCAGCCATTCGGTTGGCGGTGTTCTGGAATGTCGGGCCCAGAACAAAAAGATTTCCGCCGGCGATCGCTGCATTATTGGAAAAAGACAATACGTTGACACCCCGGCCAGCAACTGCGCGTCCTGCAGCGTTGGCCGCAGCCGCAAAGACCGGCCCGATGATGATCTGCGCGCCTTCATCCACCGCTTTGGACGCATTTGCCGCCGCAAGAGAGGCGTCTCCGGCAGTCGGATAAACGCGTAGGTCGATTTGCACGCCATTGAGATCCCGCATTGCAAGACGCGCCGCATTTTCAAGACTTTGTGCCAAAAGTTCGTTTGTACCTTGCCCCGATCCACTGGGCACGAGCAGAGCAACCGGAACAGTCTCTCCCGATCCAAACCCGCCGCCGCTGCCACCGCCGGGCACTGTATCGCAGGCGGCAAGCGCGAGGGCTGTCAGGGCGACCGCCGCCGCTTTCAGCATCTTGCGGGCGGATTTAAAAACGGCAAACATAAGCGATACTCCGGCGTAGATCGGCGCAATGGCGCGCGCGAATATGTCGCAATCATAGACGTCAGGAAAGGCGGGTCCAGCGTTGAATTTCCAAAAAACACGGTTGCCTGCTGGGCTTTATTTTGTCGCTGTCCCTATTGGCACTGCGCGCGACATCACTCTGCGCGCACTGGATGTGCTTGCCAGTGCGGATATCCTTGCCGCAGAAGACACGAGAAGCCTAAGGCATCTGATGGACATCCACGCCGTTCCCTTATCAGGCAGACAAATGATGGCGTTGCACGACCACAGTTCCAAGGTGACAACGCAAAAACTGGTGCGCGCAATCAAGG
Organism: Pseudomonadota bacterium; assembly: GCA_039191495.1. GTDB lineage: Bacteria > Pseudomonadota > Alphaproteobacteria > Rhodobacterales > Rhodobacteraceae > Roseobacter. Next base: position 47,143 of record JBCCXN010000012.1, read on the forward strand.
ACGGTCATTCGGTGGCTTATGCATCTGAGGCCGGCATGCCGCTCATTGCCGATCCGGGATTTGAATTGGCCCGCGGCGTCGTCGCGGACAATCTCTTTTTAACATGTGCGCCGGGACCATCTGCGGTTTTGAACGCGCTCGTGCTTGCCGGCCTGCCAACGGATGCTTTTTTTTTCGGTGGATTTTTGCCAAATACTTCCTCCGGGCGGTTAAACGCGATGGAACGTCTGCGAGGTATTCCAGGCACCCTTGTGTTTTACGAATCTCCCAAGAGACTGGCAGCAATGCTGGAGGATGCGTGCATTGTCTTGGGGGCGGAACGGCAAGCGGTTGTGTGCCGGGAACTGACCAAGAAGTTCGAAGAGGTAACGCGCGGCACGCTCGGCGATCTGGCGGAGGCGTACAAAAACGCCAAAGTCAAAGGTGAGGTTGTCGTTTTGATAGACCGCGAGCGTTCAGACAACGTTATGGAAGATGACTTAGAACAGCAACTGCGAGATGCTTTGGACATCTATTCAATGCGCGATGCCGTTGACCTTGTTGCAAAAGCGAACGCCGTGCCCCGGCGCAGGATTTACAAATTGGCCTTGGCGATGAAAGAGAAGTAAAGCCAGTGACGGCGCAATACAAATCCAAACCGGACGGCGCGCGCACGCATCGCGGGCGCACATCTTATCACGCGGGTGTCAGCGCTGAGATTCGCGTGGCCGAAGACTATAAAAGGCGAGGCTATCGGTTGGTTGCTGAGCGGTGGCGCGGAACAGCGGGCGAGCTTGATCTGGTTTTTAGTGCGCCCGACGGCGTCGTGATCGTCGAAGTCAAGCAGGCGAAATCTCTTGAAACGGCGGCAACCCGCATTTCGCCGCGTCAGGTCGAGCGCATTTTTTCTGCCGCGATGGAGTATGTGTCTACTCTGCCCAAAGGTTTGCTCACAGACATGCGCTTTGATGCGGCTTTGGTCGATCAACAAGGCGTGGTCAGGATTATCGAAAATGCAATGAGCGAGAGCTGAACTGCCGAAACTGTTTTGTGTGGCCATTGCGTCCGGGCAGGCTGTGCGCCATTTAAGCACAGCCAGTCAAAGGAGTCGTCATGAAAATCGCCTTCCAAATGGATCCGATCGGTGGTGTTGATATCAATGCCGACAGCTCGTTTCGCCTCGCCGAAGAGGCGCAGGCACGCGGACATAGCCTTTTTTTTTACACGCCGGACAAGCTTGCGTACGAGGAAGGTCGGATCACAGCATCCGGACACGCTATGACGGTACAACGTGTCCCGGGCGATCACGCGCAACTTGGATCAGAAACGACAATTGATCTTTCAGAAATGGACGTCGTCTGGCTCCGTCAGGATCCTCCTTTTGACATGCATTACATCACGTCCACGCATCTTCTGGATCGACTGGCGCCGAACACTCTGGTCGTCAATGACCCGTTTTGGGTGCGCAACTTCCCCGAAAAACTGCTTGTTTTGGACTTTCCCGATCTGACCCCACCCACCACTATCGCGCGCGATCTGGACACGATCAAAGCCTTTAAGGCCAAGCACAAAGATGTCATTCTCAAGCCACTCTACGGCAACGGAGGTGCGGGCGTGTTCCGGTTGGATGCCCAAGACCGTAACCTGACGTCCCTGCACGAGCTCTTCACCGGGTTTTCGCGTGAGCCTTTGATTGTTCAGAAATTCCTGCCAGCCGTTACCGCGGGCGACAAGCGCGTCATATTGGTAGACGGAGAACCGGTCGGGGCCATCAACCGCGTACCGGCCGAAGGCGAGACACGCTCAAACATGCATGTGGGCGGACGCCCCGAAAAAATAGCGCTGACCGACCGGGATCGCGAGATTTGCGCGCGCATCGGGCCGCTTTTGAAAGAGCGTGGGCAGGTCTTCGTGGGTATCGACGTTATCGGCGATTTTCTGACCGAGATTAACGTGACCTCGCCGACCGGTATTCAGGAACTCGAACGGTTCGATGGCGTGAATATTGCCGAAAAGATCTGGGAAGCGATCGAAAGACGCGCCGAAGGCGCCGATTAGCCGCCACTGCCAACGCGAAAGCTGATCGCCTCCGCGATATGTGGTTTTTTGACGGTGTCTGACTGATCAAGATCGGCGATCGTTCGGGCAAGGCGCATCACACGGTGGTATCCGCGCGCTGACAGGCCGAATTTCTCTGCCGCGCGCATTAGCAGTGCGCGCCCGTGTTCGTCCGGTGTTGCAATCTCCTGAAGCACTTCGCCCTCGGCATCGGCATTGGAGCGCATCCCGGGTTGCGTTGAAAAGCGCTGATGCTGCTCTGCTTGCGCCGCCGCCACCCGCGCTGCAACTGCGGCGGAACTGTTGCCTGACGTTGGAAGATCGAGATCCATGTAGGAGACCGGCGGGACATCCACGCGTAAATCAAAGCGATCCATCAGCGGCCCCGAAATGCGCGCCATGTAATCCTCTCCGCATTGTGGCACACGCGCGCAGGCCCGGGCGGGGTCGCTGAGATACCCGCATTTGCAAGGGTTAGCCGCAGCCACGAGCATAAAGCGGCAGGGGTATTTCACGTGTGCATTGGCGCGCGAGACCATGACCTCTCCGGTCTCGATAGGTTGGCGCAAAGTCTCCAGCACGTTTCGCTGAAATTCAGGCAACTCATCGAGAAAGAGTACACCATTGTGCGCCAGTGACACTTCGCCCGGTTTAGCCATACGGCCACCGCCGATGACAGCGGCCATGGATGCCGTATGGTGCGGATCACGAAAAGGCCGACTGCGCGACACGCCCCCTTCACTCAGCAGCCCGGCGACGGAGTGTATGATCGATGTCTCCAGAGCCTCTTCTGGGGTCAACGGCGGCAAAATGCCGGGCAGGCGACGGGCCAGCATGGACTTTCCGGAGCCGGGCGTTCCGATCATAAGAAGATTGTGGCGACCGGCGGCGGCGATTTCGAGTGCGCGTTTGGCGCGTTCCTGCCCCTTGACATCGCGCAACTCCAACGGTGTTTCATCGTCGAGCAATTCACCGGGCGCGGCTTCGCCGAGCGGCGCTTGTCCTGAAAAGTGACGTACGACGTCGCCCAGGGTTTGAGCTGCGACGACACGTGCGCCGCTGACCCAGGCTGCCTCTTTTCCGCAAGCCGCAGGACACAAAAGAACGTGCTGTTCAGCCGCTGCTGTCAGCGCGGCGGGCATAGCGCCAGCGACAGGCACGAGTTTTCCGGTAAGCGACAACTCGCCAAGTGACACCACCGGTAACGCAAGATCCTGCGGTATGACGTCAAGCGCTGCAAGCAGCGAAACTGCAATGGGCAAGTCAAAATGGCTGCCTTCTTTGGGCAGATTGGCGGGGCTGAGGTTAATCGTTACTTTCTTTGGCGGCAATGCGATGGCCATGCTTGACAAGGCCGCGCGCACCCGCTCCCGGGCCTCGGACACCGCCTTGTCGGGCAGACCCACGATGCTAAAACCGGGCAGACCGGGTGACAAAGAGCACTGTACCTCGACGGGGCAGGCTTCGACCCCGCGAAAGGCAACAGAATAAGTCAGTGACATGTCGTCCCCCAAGTCGCTCGGACTGGGGATCAGGGCTAAGCCAGCATGGTTTATGAATGGTTAACAGTGCCGGAAGTGGTTTCCGGATTACGCAACCGGCCAAGTGTTCAAGGGCGGGCTGACGGGGTACGGGAATGGGTCATAAGAGACTTTCAAGCCTTACTGACGCCAGGCGATGAAGCTGTCGTCATTGATCGTGCGATGGCAATAAGCCATTGCTGGATCCGAAACCGGCAGCGCGTATCCGATGATCCTTGCCGCGACAGGAGCGAAAAACACGTCAGCCAAGGAATAGTGTTCAAAAAGCCAGCCTTCGTTTCCGCCTGACATGGCCCAGGCACTGTCCCACAGCGCTTCGATGCGCGCAACGTCAGAGCGCACGGTCTCTGGCGCATCAAACCCATAGTTTACATGGGCCAATTGCATGGGACATGCGGTGCGCAAGGCAGAAAACCCGCTGGCCATTTCTGCACAGAGCCATCGCGCTCGCGCCCTTTGGACAGGATCTTTTGGCCAGAAAGCAACTTCGGGGTGTCTTTCGGCCAGCGTTTCAGCGATCGCAAGGCTCTCTCCGATCACCTCGCCACTGTCGGTTTGCAAAACCGGAACAAGCCGCGCGGGATAAAGCGGACGCATGTCCTCGTTCATAGTTCCCGAATACAAGCCAACCATTTTGACTTCAAATGGAAGGCCGAATTTCTGGAGCATCAACCAGCCACGCAAAGACCAGCTAGAGAAGGTGCGATCACCAATATGTAGAGTATAGGTCATGCCATCAGGCTAGGCGTTGCACTTCGCCAAAAGCAAATTCACTTCTGTGGGCCGCAAGATCACGGTTGGTGATTGATGTGCTTGACGGCGGCGGCACCGTTTTGCCAGGTGATTTCTGTGACAGAGAGGTTTTCGATGCGGTGTGACAGCGCGTCATAAGCGCTGATGCCGAGCGCTTTTTGGAGCTGGGTCAGGATCACGCCAAAATGCGCGACTGCAATCACATGCATATTCGGGAACCGCTGACCGATACGCCGGACAGCTGTTTCGACGCGTGCTGCCGCTGCGTTCCAGCTTTCGCCATGCGGTGCGGCTGTGTCACCGGGCCTTTCCCAATACTGTTGGCTTACGTTGGGGTGGCGGTCTGCGACCACCTCGAAATGCACACCGTCCCACGCGCCAAAATGGAATTCGCGCAGATGTGGGTCATGCGGCACGCGCAGGTGGTCCTTGTGTTGCAAAGCATCTGCCGTCTTGCGCGCGCGTTCCAGATCTGAAGAGACTAGCACTGCATTGGCCGGTAGATGGGCACGCAGACGATTGATGCGCGTATGATCGGACAAATCGGCCGGCACGTCGCGCCATCCGACAAAGGACTTCGCGTGCGTTGGCCCATGACGAACCCAGTGCCAGGTCGTCACGGGAGTCGTCCTTTCAGCACTTGCGGCAGACCCGCAACCACCTGCACGGCTAGATCGGCCTGCGAAGCGAGCGCGATATTGAGCCGACCCTGCGCCTCGCGAAACCGTCGCGCCAGCGCGTTTTCCGGAACGATGCCATGGCCCACTTCGTTGGAGACGATCACTACTGGGGCGTAACAATCTGACAACGCGTTCAGCAATTTCTTCTGTGCAAATTCAAGATCGCTGTTGTCCATCATCAGATTGTTGAGCCACATGGTTGCACAATCAATGAGTACAGCCTGCCGTCTGGACAGGCTCATTAGGGCCAGTGAAAGGTCGATATCTGCCTCAATTGTGTGCCATCGATCATTTCTACGTGATTTATGGATATCGATTTTTGCCTTGATTTCAGGGTCAAAAACTCTCGACGTGGCGAGATAAACAGGGTCTAAACCGCTGCTTAACAAATGGTTTTCGGCCCAAGCGGATTTTCCCGAGGCAGCGCCACCTAGCACGAAACTCATACGCGGCAACATTTTATAAACCTTTCCTGTGATCCAATCTCAGGTAAGGTGCGTACCTATATCAATTGTACACGGCAAGGTGTGCTTCATCTGACTGGGAGATGTCGCTATGGCTTTGGACACTACAAGAGATATGACATTGTCGAGACAGGCAATGAAAGCAGAGTTGCTGGATGCGGAAACAGAGCTGAAACTGGCCTACGCATGGCGCGATGATCGCTGCGAAAAATCTCTTCATCGTCTGATCACCGCTTACATGAGATTGGCTATTTCTATGGCCTCAAAGTTCAAGCGTTACGGCGCACCTATGAACGATCTCATCCAGGAAGCAGGGCTGGGGCTTATGAAAGCCGCAGACAAGTTTGACCCCGATCGTGGGGTTCGCTTTTCCACATATGCCGTCTGGTGGATCAAGGCATCCATTCAAGACTATGTAATGCGGAACTGGTCGATGGTACGAACCGGTTCGACCTCTTCGCAAAAGTCGCTGTTTTTTAATATGCGGCGTGTTCAGGCGCGCCTGGAACGCGAAAGTGCCGCGGCGGGTGAAGTTCTCGACCGTCATCAACTGCGTCAGATGATTTCAACAGAAATTGGCGTCCCTTTGCACGACGTGGAAATGATGGAAGGCCGCCTTTCCGGCTCTGATTATTCACTGAACGCGACGCAATCTACGGAAGACGAAGGTCGCGAGTGGATTGACGCTCTGGAAGACGACAGCACACAGGCCGCAGAGCGTGTGGAACACGAGCATGACACGGAGCAGCTGCGCTCGTGGCTGTTGCAGGCGATGAACGATTTGAATGAGCGGGAACGTTTTATTGTTCGCGAGCGAAAGCTGCGGGATGCGCCGCGCACATTGGAAAGCCTGGGTCAGGAGCTGAGCCTGAGCAAGGAGCGCGTGAGACAGTTGGAGGCGGCGGCCTTCGGTAAAATGCGAAAGTCGCTGGAGAACCAGTCGCGAGAGGTCCTGCATTTCCTCTCCTAATGTTCGGTTCGATCACGAACGCAATCCGAATTGGTGCGGTCCTTGTGACCGCGCCGTTTGCTCTTTTGGCCTCAGATCGCGGTGTTTCACCGAAGGCTGCAGAGGCAGACGTTCTCTTTCTTGGCGAGACGCACGATAACCCTGTCCATCACGAAACGCAGGCGGAGTGGGTCGCCGCACTTTCGCCCGCCGCGCTTGTATTTGAGATGCTGACGCCGGATCTGGCGGCGCGTGTCACACCGGCGGTACGCGGCGATCCAAGCGCTTTGGCGGACGCTTTGGAATGGCATTCAAGCGGCTGGCCGGACTTTGAAATGTACTACCCGATTTTTGCGGCCGCGCCCCAGGCACAGGTTTTTGGTGCCGGCGTGCGCCGATCACAAATTCAAGGCATGATGACGTCTGAGCTGATCGAAGTGGTGGGTGCTGGGACTGCGGCACGGTTCGGACTGGATCAGCCGCTTCCAGACGATCAACAAGCGTTGCGCGAGAACCTTCAGGCGGTTGCCCATTGCGATGCGCTGCCCAAGACTTTCTTGCCGCGCATGGTCGATGTTCAGCGATTGCGCGACGCGACTTTGGCAAATGTCGCCCTTGACGCATTGAAAGCTTTTGGTCCTCCCGTTGTCGTGATCACGGGAAACGGCCATGCACGCGAAGACTGGGGCGCGCCGGCGCTTCTGCGTTTAGCGGACCCTTCTGTTGCAATTTTTTCTTTGGGTCAGGGCGAAGCCGGAACGGCTCCAAATGGCGGGTACACTCTCGTTTTGGATGCGCCGTCTGTGGATCGCGGCGATCCTTGTGCGGCATTTACAAAGTGACATTGGCGCTGTTACGCAGTTTCGGGGCTGGCGAATGCCGCACACAGCCCCTATTGTTCGGAACGAACCCTAGATCATGTCAGGTCTATAATGCTGAACGGAAAGCATATTCTGTTGATCATCGGCGGTGGGATCGCCGCCTACAAGTCGCTCGACCTGATCCGGCGTTTGCGAGAGCGCGGTGTGACGGTCACGCCCGTTCTTACCCGGGCGGCGGAAGAGTTCGTGACGCCTCTTTCTGTTTCCGCCCTCGCCGGGCAGAAGGTATACCGAGATCTTTTTGATTTGACCGACGAAGCCGAGATGGGACACATCCAGCTCAGTCGCGTTGCCGATCTTGTGGTCGTCGCACCGGCGACTGCGGACTTGATGGCCAAGATGGCGCTGGGGCAAGCGAATGATCTGGCAAGTACGCTGTTGCTCGCAACAGATACACCCGTTTTGATCGCGCCGGCGATGAACGTGCGTATGTGGCAACACGCGGCGACAGAACGCAATCTGGCCCTCCTGACCGGTGACGGCACGCATGTCGTCGGCCCGAACAAAGGTGATATGGCCTGCGGCGAGTATGGGCCCGGACGCATGTCTGAACCTCTGGAGATCGTCGATGCCATCGCGGCCCGGTTGGAAAGTGGCGTGTTGGCTGGAAAACGTGTGCTGGTGACCTCTGGCCCGACCCATGAACCAATCGATCCGGTACGCTACATCGCAAACCGCTCGTCTGGCGCGCAAGGCACCGCTATTGCGAGCGCCCTGCGAGACGCAGGTGCCGAGGTCCTGTTTATCACTGGGCCAGCCGCCGTTGCGCCGCCCGCGGGTGTCGGAATAGTAACGGTCGAAACTGCACAAGAGATGCTGTCTGCTGTCCAAAACGCATTTCCGGTCGATGTAAGCGTGTTCACCGCCGCCGTTGCGGATTGGCGGGTCACATCGACCAGTGACCGAAAGCTGAAAAAAACCAAAGACGGTTTGCCGAACCTTGAACTTGCAGAGAACCCTGACATTCTGAAAGAGGTTTCGAACATGGCCGATGGCCGTCCTGCACTGGTCATCGGGTTTGCTGCCGAAACGGACGATGTCGTCGAACATGCAACAGCAAAACGCGCCCGCAAAGGGTGCGACTGGATTGTTGCGAATGATGTCTCACCGTCCACGGGCATTATGGGCGGAGCTGAAAATGCCGTCACGGTGATCGACGCGGATGGCGCAGAAACATGGCCGCGCATGTCAAAAAGCGAGGTCTCCACTCGTCTTGTGCAAAAAATCGCCGCGCATCTGAGTAGCGTGGCAGGTTGAGGGGGCACATTGGTCACCATCGCACTGAGCTGGACTGAAACGGCAGATCGCAGCTTACCCTTGCCCAGCTACGAAACAGCCGGTGCCGCCGGAGCTGATTTGCGCGCAAATTTGCCGGATGGCCCGCTCACGCTCGCGCCTGGAACGCGCGCCCTTGTGCCGACGGGGCTTTCAATGGAGATCCCGCAAGGCTATGAGATCCAGATTAGGCCTCGATCCGGGCTTGCGCTGAAACACGGGATCGCCTTGGTGAACAGTCCCGGCACAATCGATAGCGATTATCGTGGTGAGATCGGGATCATCCTTCTGAACACAGGCAAGGACGGATTTGAAGTGTCGCACGGCCTTCGCGTGGCACAAATGGTGGTTGCACCCGTCGTTCAAGCTGGGTTCGAACTGGTTGACACTCTGAGCCAGACCGACCGCGGCGCTGGCGGGTTCGGTTCTACAGGGCGCGGCTGATGCTCTTGGTGTTTCTTCTGTGTGGCGTGCTGTGGGGAATGGGTCACCTCATGGGGGCGCCTCATGCGGCCCGCATGACGATGATCGGTTTGCTTTATGTTGCGGTCTTGGGTTTGCACGTTGCGCTGCCGAACGGGCACCCTTTGCGAATGGCCACCGGCGAGAGCCCGGCGCTTTGGCTGATCATCGGCGGGTTTGCATTGCTGATTTTCCTGTATCGCGAAGGTCTCGGACGTTTGAAACAGCGCGCCCATGCGACCGAGGCGCATGCTGAAGGCGCAACGCCGGTGCGATTGTTCAGTGAGAGCGAATTGAACCGGTATGCACGCCACATGGTGCTGCGTGAAATTGGTGGGCCGGGTCAAAAGAAACTCAAACAGGCCCGCGTGCTGGTTATCGGTGCCGGCGGACTGGGAGCACCGGTGCTGCAATATCTGGCGGCGGCCGGCGTGGGCACAATCGGGGTGATCGACGATGACGTCGTTGAAAACGCAAATCTGCAACGGCAGGTCATCCACCGCGACGCGTCGATTGGTATGCCCAAGGTATTCTCGGCGCAGGCCGAAATGGAAGCGCAAAACCCTTACGTAACGGTGCGGCCCTACAACCGTCGCTTGGATGAGGATATCGCAGCGGACCTTTTTGATGAATATGATCTGATCGTTGATGGGACCGACAATTTTGACAGCCGCTATCTGGCCAACAGAACAGCCGTTGAAAAAGGCTTGCCTTTGATATCGGGCGCTTTGAGCCAGTGGGAAGGACAAATCAGCGTGTTTCATCCTGCGCAAGGTGCACCATGTTACCAATGCGTATTTGATAGCCCGCCGGCTCGGGAACTGGCGCCGTCCTGCGCAGAAGCGGGCGTCCTGGGGCCTTTGCCTGGCGTGGTCGGATCAATGATGGCGGCGGAGGCGGTGAAGGTACTGACCGCCGCAGGGCAGCCACTTTTGGGACAGATGTTGATCTATGATGCGCTTTTCGGAGAAAGTCGTACAATTGCACTAAAGCCGCGTCCGGACTGCCCGACGTGCGGCATGCTGCAGCGCAAATCTTCGTAATCACGCCAGCTCCGCTTGCAGAGGGCGTACACCTGTCCTAGCTGTTGCGCAAAGAGGAGAGCACTCATGGCCAACCCGCTGTTGCAAGACTGGGAGACCCCGTTTCAAGTCGCCCCATTTGCCGACATTTCTGACGAAGATTTCGCGCCCGCACTCGAAGACGCATTGGCCTCGCATCGTTCCGAAATTAATGCGATCGCCGCATCGAAAGATGCACCGACATTTCACAATACCATCGAAGCACTGGAAGCGGCCGGGCAAGATTTGGACAAAGTGTTGAGCGTGTTTTTCACAGTCGCAGGAGCGGACAGTAACCCGAAACGAGAAGAGCTTCAGCGCACCTTTTCGCCCCAACTTTCGGCCCATTTTTCAGAAATCTCGAGCAACAAGGCCCTGTTCGGCAAAGTGGCCGATCTTTGGGAGCGGCGCGATCGTCTGCAGCTTACGAAAGAGCAAGCACGGGTGCTCATGCTCACCCACCGTGGGTTTGTCAGGGCAGGGGCTGCGTTGACGGGTGATGCGGATGCACGCATGAAAGAGATCAAGGCGCGTCTGGCCGTTTTGGGTACAGAATTCACTCAGAACCTCCTTGCGGACGAACGCGACTGGTCGATGCCGCTGGCAGAGGAGGATTTTGCGGGGTTACCGGATTTTGTTATCGACGCCGCGCATGCTGCGGGTGTGGAACAGGGCAAGAACGGTCCGGTGGTGACTTTGTCGCGGTCTCTCATCGTGCCGTTTTTGCAGTTTTCATCGCGCCGCGACCTGCGTCGGAAGTCGTTTGAAGCCTGGGCCGCACGTGGCGCGCAGGGTGGCGCGACCGACAACCGCGCAATTGCAGCCGAAATACTCAGCCTGCGCGAAGAACGCGCGCAACTTTTGGGCTACAAGAACTTCGCGGCTTACAAGCTTGAGACCGAGATGGCAAAAACGCCGCAAGCGGTGCGGGACTTGCTGATGGCGGTTTGGGAACCCGCTAAATCCCAGGCCGAAGCAGACGCCGCGGTTCTGACAGGTATGATGCATGCCGATGGCATCAATGGCGATCTTGAGCCCTGGGATTGGCGTTATTACGCAGAAAAGCGTCGCGCAGCAGAACACGATTTGGACGAAGCTGCATTGAAACCGTATTTCCAGCTCGACCGTATGATCGAAGCCAGTTTTTCCTGTGCGAAACAACTTTTCGGTCTTGAATTTCGTCCGCTCGATATCCCGCTGTATCACCCAGATTGCCGGGCGTGGGAAGTCACACGCGATGGCCAGCACATGGCCGTTTTTATCGGAGATTATTTCGCGCGTGGATCAAAACGGTCTGGGGCGTGGTGCTCGGCGATGCGGTCCCAGGCGAAATTTCCGGAACCGCAGACCCCCGTCGTCATTAACGTGTGCAACTTTGCAAAGGGCGATCCCGCCTTGCTGTCCTATGACGACGCGCGCACGTTGTTTCACGAATTTGGGCATGCCCTACACCAGATGTTGTCGGATGTGACGTATGAAAGCGTGTCAGGTACCTCTGTCGCGCGAGATTTCGTTGAATTGCCCAGTCAGCTTTATGAACACTGGCTGGAAGTGCCACAGGTTCTTGCCGAATATGCCACCCATGCAGAGACCGGCGCGCCAATTCCGGAAGAGCTTCTGCAGAAACTGTTGAATGCCGCAACCTACGACATGGGATTTCAGACGGTGGAATACGTAGCGTCGGCGCTGGTCGACCTGGATTTCCACGACGGTCCTGCTCCGTCCGATCCGATGGCGCGCCAAAGAGCCGTTCTGGAGCAACTTGGCCTGCCTGCTGCGATCACCATGCGCCACGCCACGCCACACTTCGCGCATGTCTTTGCCGGTGATGGATATTCCAGCGGATACTACAGCTACATGTGGTCCGAGGTGATGGATGCTGATGCATTCGCAGCTTTCGAGGAAGCGGGCGGTCCGTTCGATACAGACCGGGCAGCAGCCCTTGAAAAGCACATCCTCTCGACCGGAGGAAGCGTTGATGCAGCAGAACTTTACATTGCGTTTCGCGGGCGGTTGCCCGGGGTCGAGGCTCTTTTGAAGGGGCGCGGTCTGGCCGCCTGATCAATACCCGCGGGTCCGATCGACCATGTTGAGCATCGGCGCGCCGGTTTCGCTGCGTCGGATGTTTGCGACAATTTCCTGCGAAGACGTGATCGGTCGGGTTGCCGCCGCGATATGGGGTGTGACCGTCACATTCGGGTGGGACCAATAAGGATGATCTTGCGGCAGCGGCTCGAGGCGGAACACGTCGAGCGTGGCGTGCCCGACCTGTCCGCTGTTGAGCGCATTGAGCAATGCTTCGTCGTCGATCAGCGGGCCGCGCCCCGGGTTCAGAATGCGCGCGCCTTTTGGCAGCATCGCCAAAGTTTCCGCATTCAGCGTGTTTTCAGTTTCCGCCGTGTCCGGCATCAGCAGCACAACGATCTCCGCTTCGGACAGCGCTTTTTTCAAGCCGCCGGGTTGATGGTAGGTTGTGATGCCTGCAAGGGATTTTGGCGAACGGCTCCATCCGCTCACATCGAAACTCAGATCGCGCAGCCGGAGCGCTGCGTCGGTTCCAAGCGCGCCCAAACCCAGAATGCAGACGCGGCGTTCCTGCGCCAAGGGTGCCGCCACCGGAACCCAGTCCCGCTCCGGGTTCACGATATGCGCATCCATACCGAGGTGATAGCGCAGCACGTGGCCTACCACCCATTCCGTCATGGATTGCGTCATCCCGGGATCAACCATTCGAACTAATGGCATGGTCAGCGTCTGGTTTTCGACAACCTTCTCCACACCTGCCCAAAGGCTCAGCACGGCTTTGCAATTCACAAATGGTGCAAAGTCCTGCAGCGAGGACGTGGGCGCGTATACGATATAGTCAACATCCTCCGGCGCAGCGATTGTCACCAACTGCGCGTCAAGGTCTGCCCTTTCAAGCGCGTCGGCCAGAGGCGCGCTGTAGGTTTGCCAGTTTTCATTGCTGGCGGCGAACAGAACAGTCAGTGTCATGCAGGGGCCTTATCTTGGGCGGTGGACATGTGCGCTTTGCATCAAACCAAAAGCAATCATCAGAACCAGCATCGCCGATCCGCCAAAGCTGACCAACGGCAAAGGGACACCCACGACCGGTGCCAGCCCCATAACCATCGACATGTTGACTGCAAAAAACAAAAAGAAGTTAAGCGCGATCCCAAGGGTCAACAGCGACGAGAAACGATCCTTGTTAAGCAAGGCCGACCAAATGCAAAACACAATGATCAGAGCGTAAAGCGACAGCAGAGAAATCGCGCCGACAAAGCCGAATTCCTCAGCCAACGTTGTGAAGATAAAGTCGGTGTGTTTTTCCGGCAGAAAGTTCAGACGGCTTTGCGTCCCTTGCATAAAGCCGCGTCCCGTCCACCCGCCGGACCCCAGAGCTATCTTGGATTGCGTGATATGGTAACCGGCGCCCAGCGGGTCGGAGCTTGGGTCAAGAAACGTGTCGATGCGACGAAATTGATAGTCTTTCAGCAACTGCCAAGTTGTTCCCCTAGACTGGAAAACTGCGGTCACAAGGCCACCACCACTCGCGATGACGACGGCGAAGTACCCCCAATGTACACCTGCGAGAAACATCAGGCCACCACCTGCCGCCAAGAGCAATATCGATGTGCCAAGGTCCGGTTGTTTAAGAACGAGCATAACGGGCAGCACGATGATAATGACTGGAATAAACACCCAGATCGGTCGGGAAGTTTTGGTTGTCGGCAACCAATCGTAATAGGCTGCCAGCAACATCACGAGGGTGATCTTCATCAGTTCTGAAGGTTGAAGGCGCATGAATCCAAGGTCAATCCAACGTTGCGCGCCCATCCCGACTATGCCGAAGAACTCCACAGCAACCAGCAGCAAGAGGGCGACAAGGTATCCAAGACCCGACACACTGCGCCAAAACCAGATGGGAACCATGGCAACAAAGATCATCAGGGCAAAGCCGACAACGAACCGTTTCATCTGGGGTTCGGCCCAGGGCGAAAATGATCCGCCTGCGACCGAATACAGCATCAAAAAACCCGCGCCCGCTACTGCCGCGAGCAACAGCGCAACCGGCCAGTTGAGGTAGAGTATCTTTCGAAGACCCGATGGCGTCGATTTGACGTTATGCTCAAGATAACTCATGCCTGATCCTGGCCGTTGATCTTGACCTGCGGTCGCATCGCGCGCAGCTTTTTCTGCTGCTCTTCTATGCGCTCGCGATCCTTGGCGGGGTAGGCTTCCAAAGGGGGCTGGCCGCCAAAAAGTGCCTGCAACGTGACATCCCGCGCAATGGGTGCCGCAGCCCGGGAACCACCGCCACCGTGTTCAACGATCACCGCGACGGCGACCTTTGGCGCATCGAACGGTGCGAAGTTCACGTAAAGTGCATGATCGCGTCGCTCCCATGGCAGATCTTCATTCCGGATAACGCCGGCGCGCCGTTCCGCTGCAGTGATGTTACGTACCTGGCTTGTGCCGGTTTTGCCGGCCATGCGCACGGAGTCGTCAATAATGCGAGAGCCATAAGCCGTACCACCTCTGTCGTTTACGACCGCAAACATGGCGCGCCGCATTTTGTCGAGATTGTTGACATTCAGACCAAGGCTTTCTCCGCCGCGCATGGGTTGTTCGACGCCATCAACGGATTTGACGAGCCGTGGCGAAACACTGCGGCCCGTGGCGATCCGTGCGCTCATCACGGCGAGCTGTAGGGGCGAGGCGAGCAAAAATCCCTGTCCGATAGACGCGTTCACTGTGTCACCAACACGCCAAGGCTGGCCGTGAAACGTCTCTTTCCATTGAATGGTGGGGGTCAGGCCTTCGGCCACTGCCGACATGGGCACATCATGTTTGACGCCCAGCCCAAACCGGTTGGCCATGGCTGTTATTTTTTCGATCCCGACCTTGATGGCCAGATCGTAGTAATAGACGTCGCAGGACTTCTTAAGCGAATCCTTGAGGTTCACCCAACCATGACCAGCGCGTTTCCAGCAGTGGAAGCGCCGACCCGACACCGTAAGATGACCCGGGCAGTACGCGGTCTCTTCGGGCCCGATCAAACCAGCCTCCAAAGCCGCCATCGCCGTCATCATCTTGAAAGTGGAGCCGGGTGGATAGAGCCCTTGAACCGTCTTGCTGGCCAAAGGACGATACTTGTTACCGGTCAGCGTGCTGTAGTCCTTTTGTGATATGCCGCGCACGAACAGGTTCGGATCATACGTGGGCGCGGAAGCGCAGGCCAGAAGATCTCCGGATTCGCAATCGATCACAACCGCGCTGGCGCTTTCGCCATCCAAACGTGCCTGAACATAACCTTGCAGATCGGCGTCGATGGTCAATTGCACGTCCGAACCCGCTATGCCCTCGCGTCGATCGAGCTCGCGCATGACACGACCAGCTGCGTTAACCTCCACGCGTTTGGCACCGGCTTTGCCGCGTAGCATAGGTTCCAGCTTGGTTTCCACGCCGACCTTTCCGATCTGAAAGCGCGGGATCATCAGGACGGGTTCCGGATCCGCGATTTTTGACAGATCGTAATCGGAAACGGGGCCCACGTAACCCAAGACATGGGCAAAGTCGGACCCGCGCGGGTAAATACGGCTCAGACCAACTTCGGGTGTAATCCCGGGTAAAGCAGGGGCGTTGACTGATACGCGACTGATTTCTTCCCAGGTGACATCTGAGGCGACTGTAACCGGCAGGAATGGCGCTGAGCGTCGCAACTCTTCTTTTACGCGTTCGATTGTCCCTTGTTCGAGAGCAATTACACGTGCCAGACGCACAAGCGTTTCATCCACATCGCCAGCATCTTCCCGTACGATGACAATGCGATAAGAGGGCGCGTTTTGCGCCAACCGCTGACCATTTCGGTCGAACACCTCACCGCGTGACGGCGGGATCAGGCGGATGTTGATCCGGTTCTCTTCGGCAAGTAGCCGGTATTGATCGGCCTGCTCGACCTGCAAGTGTCGCATGCGCGCGGCCAGACCACCAATGAACAGAAGCTGGGTGCCGCCCAAAAGCGCTGCGCGACGGGTGATGCGGCTGTGGCTGAACTCTGTCTCGGCGCGCGTCCGTTTCATTGCGTCCTCCTTTCATCCGGCATCCCAAACTGTGTCATGGTGCCCGTCCGCCTGAGTCCAATTCGCCTGGTATCGTATGACGCACGCCCAGCAATATATGCGTGACACCAACGACCAAAGGGTAGAATAGCATTGTCATGACCAATTCAAAAACCGAAAGGCCGAAAGGTGGCGGATCCAGAAGCGTAATGGACAAGGCTGCACGGTAGGCAAGCGCCACCACTGTCAATATGACGCAAACGGTCAGCCATTCGTTTGCAAAACCGCTGTAGCGTGTGGTGCGTGCGCGTGCTTTCAGGTTTTCGCAAGCCAGCAAGGCAAGCAGAGCCCATAACCCGGGCGGGCGAAGCAACAGCAAATCGGCGAGAAGGAAGAGAGCTGCAAGCGCAATTGCGGGAACGTATTCCGGGCGTCTTAAGGACCATGCGCAGGCGAAGACTAGGATTAGGTCCGGGCCAACCCAGCGTTTGGGCGTGGTTTCCAGCGGCAACAGGCTGAAAAACAAGACAATACAAATGATCAGTGCAAACGTCAGGCGCATACCCCAGATGCGGGTGAAGGTCTGCTCTTTCATTGCGTCGCCTCCTGCGAGGCTGGAAGTTGTGGACCAATAATCCTCGCGGTATCAGATACGGGCGTTGTACCGTGGTGGCGCAGCACTCTCAGGAACTCAAGCCGTTGGTAGTCTGCAGCAAGGATGACGCGATACTTGCCGCTCGGGTCCGCCGCGACTTGGCCGATCAAAAGACCCGCCGGGAAAACGCCGCCATCGCCCGAACTGACGACCCTGTGACCGGGGCTTACGCGATCATCATCTTCCAGGAAATCAATTACCGGGACAGCCGAGTTGTCGCCGGACACAATCACACGTTGCCCGGATGGCTGGATAATTGCGGGAATTCGGCTGGAGGCATCGGTGATCAGGATGACACGCGCTGTATTTTCGGCCACGCCGGTGATGCGGCCCACAAGGCCAATACCATCCATTGTCGCCCACCCGTCCACGAGCCCATCGCGGGCGCCGACGTTGATCAGCACCGATTGTCTGAAAGGCGAGCCGCTGTCAGCCAGCACGACACCGGTTATATAGGTTAGACGGGGATCCAGACGGACTTTGTTCAGATCCAAAAGTCGCGCGTTCTCCTGCTCCAGTTGCAAAGCCGCCTCTTTCCATGCCTGCATCTGGCGCAATTCCGAGCGCAATTCCCTGTTTTGTTCTGCAAGCCGCTGGTAACTCTGAAAATCCCGCAACAGGTTCATTGCGCCAGTGACCGGCGCCATGGCCCAGGACAGGCTGGGTACAAAACGGTCTGTCACCTGCGCGCGAAACCTCTCCACCCGCGGGCTGTCGATCCGCCAGACAAGAAAAACGCCCAGCAGGCCTAAAATGACAACGGCCAGGAGTAACCGGCGCAATGGACCGGTAAAGTCGCTTGGATTTGACTTGTCCTTTGCCATCAGGCGTTCTGCTCCGCCCCGATGCGGCAGGGCGCTCCTGCCTGTGACGGGGGTATCGTCGGGGCCGCGTCAGCTGTCGTAGTCTATGGCGTGACGCAGCTGTTTTTCGTATTCTAGCGCTTTTCCTGTGCCCAAGGCCACGCAATTGAGCGACTCGTCAGCAATTGAAACCGCAAGTCCCGTTTGCTCTCTTAGCGCAAGGTCGAGATCGCCCAAAAGAGCGCCACCGCCTGTGAGCATCACGCCACGATCTACGATGTCGGCCGCCAGATCGGGCGGTGTCGTCTCGAGCGCCGTCATCACAGCTTCGCAAATTTGCTGCACCGGCTCCGCCAGCGCTTCGGCGATCTGGGCTTGGGTAACCTCAATTTCTTTTGGCACACCGTTGAGCAGGTCGCGCCCACGTATTTGCATCGATGTGCCACGTCCATCATCGGGCATCCGCGCGGTGCCAATTGAGGTTTTTACACGTTCTGCCGTGGTCTCACCAACCAACAGGTTTTGCTGACGACGCAGGTAGCTGATAATCGCCTCGTCCATTCGGTCCCCGCCAACCCGAACCGATCGAGCATAAACGATGTCACCCAGCGACAGGACCGCGACTTCGGTGGTGCCGCCGCCGATGTCCACGACCATGTTGCCGGTGGGGTCCGTAATGGGCATGCCTGCGCCAATGGCGGCTGCAATGGGTTCCGCGATCAGACCCGCGCGCCGGGCACCCGCGCTCAGCACCGATTGGCGGATCGCGCGTTTCTCAACGGGTGTCGCGCCATGTGGCACGCAGACGATGATCTTGGGTTTTGAGAAGGTCGACCGCTTGTGCACTTTACGGATGAAGTGCTTGATCATCTCTTCTGCCGTGTCAAAGTCCGCAATCACGCCTTCGCGCATCGGGCGGATCGCTTCAATGCTGCCCGGTGTCCGGCCGAGCATGAGCTTGGCATCTTCCCCGACCGCGAGTACTTTCTTGACGCCGTCCTTGACGTGGTAGGCAACAACCGACGGTTCCGACAAAATCACCCCACGTCCTTTGACATAGACCAATGTGTTTGCCGTGCCGAGGTCGATCGCCATGTCTGACGAAAACAGCCCTCTAACGCTATCAAATAAAGCCATGACGCCTAAAACCTTGCTCGAATCCCTTATTTCCAGCCTCTGCGACTGGTTGGCCAGTGTTATAGGCTTAGGCGCTGGAGGGTGAAAGGGGCGTTAACGATGTTGTGCGCATCATCTTGCCTTTGCGTGTCAAAAATGCCCGTGTTGCGTGCGTTTCTGGCGGCGTCGCTAGGGCAATGTCGGTGCGAGCAGAAACATCGCCCGGATTGCAAGGCCGGGATCAGCGGCCGGAATAGACTCCTCAAAAGCCTGTTGCATACTGCCATCTTGATATAGCTGCGACAGGGCGCGATCGACCGCCAGTCGGAAATCGCTGTCACCACGCGGCAGAGCAAGCCCATGTTTCTCGATCGTCAGAATCTGGTCGAAGACCTTGAAGTCGGCGGCATTTTCATTGCTCATGACCATCGACATGATGATCGACTGATCGGCGAAATAAGCCGTTATAACGCCGCCTTCCAGTGCCGCGATGCCAGAGGGATGATCGTCAAATTGAATGACTTCAGCGTCAATTCCTTCCGCACTCAGCGAATTTGTCAGCGCTTCAAGCGTCGTCGTGCCGCTGCGGACACCGACCTTTTCGCCAGCGAGGCCCTGCAAGCTTTCCGGCCCGTCTGCGCGCAGTGCGACGGTTGTTCCATCAACAAAAACCGGGATGGAAAAGTCCACTTTTTCGCGCCGAGTGAGCGTGACCGATGCTGCGCCGCAGAGTACGTCAATGGTGCCCGAGGCGACCTGGTCGAAGCGGTCCTCCGTTGTCACAGGTGTGAAAACAATATCCATATCATCCATGCCCAATTGCGCACCAATCAAAGGGGCCATCGCGAAACACACCTTTGGCGTATAACCTTGGGGTCTGTTCTCAGATTGATAAGACAGGGGCTCCGCATCGGTCCGGTAACCGAACCGGATTTCGCCTGTCTCTTTGATCCGGTCCAGTGTCTGAGCCGAAAGGTCTGTGGCCGTGAGCAGACAAAGAGCCAAAACTGTCGAAAAAATGCGCATTTGAACGTCCCCTGGTTGTTTCGGACAAGTCCGGTGAAACGTAGCCTAGCAGAAAGAAAAAAAGATGCTGCCCCAATATGGGACAGCATCCCATTTTCCGCCGGTCAAAGCCTCAGAACGCGGATGGAGCATCAGCTGACGTCCTTGTAACTGATTTCGCGCATGTCTGAGCCGGCCTTTTCGCGCCGCACCAGCAATCGGTTAAGGGCGTGAATATAGGCGAGAGCCGATGCAACCACTGTATCTGTGTTGGCCGATTGACCTGTTACGATGCGCCCATCTTCCTCCATGCGCACAGAGACGGTCGCCTGCGCATCCGTGCCTTCGGTGACCGCATGCACCTGATAGAGCTGAAGACGGGCATTGTGATCCACCAGGGCTTTGATGGCGTTGAAGGATGCATCGACCGGACCGTCGCCGGTTTGCGTTGTCGATTGTTCCGCGCCATCGATTTCCATCACCAGATCGGCCTGTTGTGGACCGTCTGTACCACAGACCACCTTGAGCGATTTCAGTTTCAGTCTGTCGTTTTCAGGATCGGACGACGTGCGCATCAGTGCGATCAGATCGTCGTCATAAATTTCCTTTTTGCGGTCCGCCAGTTCCTTGAAGCGCACAAAGACATCCTTGAGTTGGTTGTCTCCCAATTCGAACCCGAGGTCTTCCAATTTTGAACGCAAGGCGGCGCGACCGGAATGCTTGCCCATCACGATATTGGTTTCGGCGAGGCCAACGTCTTCGGGACGCATGATTTCAAAGGTTTCGGCATTCTTGAGCATCCCGTCCTGGTGAATGCCGCTTTCATGGGCAAAAGCGTTCTTTCCAACGATTGCCTTGTTGAACTGCACGGGAAAGCCAGACACGGTCGCCACACGCCGCGAGATATTCATGATCTTGGTCGCATCGATACCGGTGTGAAAAGGCATGATGTCATTGCGCACTTTCATGGCCATTACGACCTCTTCGAGCGCGGTGTTTCCGGCGCGCTCGCCCAATCCGTTAATGGTGCACTCGATCTGACGCGCTCCGGCTTCGACGGCGGCAAGGCTGTTGGCGGTCGCCATGCCAAGGTCATTGTGACAATGCGTGGCAAACGTGATTGTGTCCGCTCCGGGCACCCGTTCGAGCAGCATCGCAATCAGTGCCGCCGACTCTCGCGGTGCCGTGTAGCCAACCGTGTCGGGGATGTTGATCGTGGTCGCACCGCATTTGATGGCGATCTCGACCACGCGGCAAAGATAGTCGTCTTCCGTCCGCGTAGCATCCATGGGCGACCATTGGACGTTGTCGCACAAGTTGCGGGCGTGCGTAACGGTCTGTTCGATCCGTTCCGCCATCTGGTCCATGTCGAGACTGGGGATCGCCCGGTGCAGCGGTGAGGTCCCGATAAAAGTGTGGATGCGGGGGCGCTTGGCGTGTTTCACAGCTTCCCAACACCGGTCGATGTCGCCGAACTGCGCACGGGCCAACCCGCAGATCACCGCACTTTTGGCGGTTTTGGCAATTTCACTGACGGCGGCGAAATCGCCTTCGGACGCGATGGGAAAGCCGGCCTCGATAATGTCGACTCCCATTTCGTCAAGCAGCCCGGCGATCTCAAGCTTTTCAGCGTGGGTCATTGTGGCGCCCGGGCTTTGCTCGCCATCGCGTAACGTCGTGTCAAAGATCAAAACGTGATCTTGTTCGGTGGTCTGGGTCATGGTGGTTCTCTCAATTCTGCTGGTGTCCTTGGCGCGCGACGCAGTCCTCTGAGCGGGCGCGCCGTCGGGCACGCTCAGAGGCGGCTTAGCAGCAGTAGGGCGGCTTCTGCGCGGACGGACCGCGGCATGTCGGAGATATGATGAGCCTGTGCCATAGCGCCGTTATAGCGAAGAGCAAATAAATGGGAAGAGGTTTTGTCGCACTTGGACCTCCCTCGCTTGAAGGGGCCGGTGCCGCTGCTAGGTCGCCTGGCATGGCAGATATTCTGATATTGGGAGCGTCAGGCGGGATTGGGTCGGCCTTGGCTGCGGCTTTTGCGGACCGTGGAGACATTGTGACTGCGTTGTCACGGTCCGGGAATGGGTTTGACATAACCGACGAAGCAAGCATTGCGATGCATTTGGGTGGGTTACAGGGGCCTTTTGACAGAATTGTTGTCGCAACGGGCGCTTTGGAAATTGACGGTGCTGCGCCGGAAAAAACGATCAAAAGTTTGAGCCAGACGGCAATGCTGGACCAGTTCGCGCTGAATACGATCGGACCGGCGCTTGTATTGGGGCAAGCCGCACGCCTCTTGCCGCGAGACTGTCGCACCGTTTTTGCCGTGCTGTCTGCGCGCGTGGGGTCAATAGGCGACAATCGCATTGGCGGGTGGATCAGCTATCGCAGTGCCAAAGCGGCGGTCAACCAGGTGGTGCGCACGGCTTCAATTGAACTGGCGCGCACGCACCCAAAACTTGCCTGCGTCGCCTTGCACCCGGGCACGGTTCAAACGCGTTTCACGGAAAAATACCTTGGTCGGCACGCCTCTGTACCGGCATCAGAAGCCGCCGCTAACCTGATTTCCGTCATCGACGGTTTAAGTGCGGAACAGACCGGAGGTTTCTTTGACTGGTCTGGGCAAGAAGTCGCATGGTGACCCGGCTGGTGCTGGTTCTTGGCGATCAGCTATCTGACAGGCTGAGCGCCTTGCGTGAGGCTGACCGGGCAAGCGACGTGGTTGTTATGGCTGAGGTCGCCGACGAAGCGGGCTATGTCAAACACCACCCAAAAAAGATCGCGCTGATCTTTGCAGCGATGCGAAAATTTGCGCAGCACCTTTCAGAGACCGGTTGGAATGTTCTTTATACGCACTTTGACGATACTGAGAATGCAGGCTCGATCGCAGGAGAAATATTGCGCCGGGTGGATCAGACGGGCGCATGCCGCGTTCTGGCCACAGAACCGGGAGAATGGCGCCTTATCAATGCCCTAAGAGATGTGCCATTGGCTGTGGATATTCTGCCTGACCACAGGTTTCTGGCTTCGCACGGCGAATTTGAAAGCTGGGCCGCGGGGCGCAAACAGTTACGCATGGAGTATTTTTATCGCGATATGCGCCGCAAAACCGGCCTTCTTATGGAGGGGGACGCACCCGTTGGCGGCAAGTGGAACTATGATCACGAAAATCGCAAACCGGCACCGCACGACATTCATTTTGAAGGGCCGCTGCGTTTTGTGCCGGACGATACTGTCGAAAAGGTGCTGGATCTTGTCGAGGCGCGGTTCGGTTCAAACTTTGGAACGGTGCGACCCTTCTGGTTTGCCACGACACGCATGCAAGCTCTTGAACAGCTCAATCATTTTGTCACGCGCGGGCTGACCAAATTCGGCGACTATCAGGATGCGATGCTCAGTGAGCACAAGTTTCTCTATCATAGCCTGATATCGACATCTCTGAATATTGGGCTTTTGGAGCCGAGGGAGGTCTGTCAGGCAGCGGAAGCGGCCTATCGCGATGGTCGTGCGCCGATCAATGCAGTGGAGGGTTTTATCCGCCAGATCATCGGTTGGCGAGAGTATGTGAGAGGCGTCTATTTTCTGGAAGGCCCGGGCTACACGATGCGCAACCATCTGGGCCACGATCGCGATCTGCCAGCAGTCTATTGGGGCGGTGAAACGCAAATGTACTGCATGTCGAAATCGATCGTGCAAACCCGTGACGACGCCTACGCGCATCATATTCAGCGGCTTATGGTAACAGGGAACTTCGCCCTGCTGGCTGGTATCGATCCGTTTCAGGTGCATGAGTGGTACCTGGGTGTGTATGCGGATGCCTTTGAGTGGGTGGAAGCGCCAAACACCGTTGGCATGAGCCAGTTTGCAGATGGTGGCATCGTCGCGTCAAAACCATATGTTTCAAGCGGCGCCTACATCAACCGCATGTCAAACTACTGCAAGAGCTGTGACTACAGCGTGTCAAAAAAGACGGGCGAGGGCGCTTGTCCGTTCAACCTGCTGTACTGGCATTTTCTGCATCGGCATCGTGCGCGGTTTCAGAGCAACCCGCGGATGGCACAAATGTACCGCACTTGGGATCGCATGGATAATGAACGCCGACAGACGGTCATCGCAGATGGCGCGCAGGTGCTTGCACGGCTCGACGCGGGAGAGGTCGTTTAGGCATGGCACGGCGCATCACGATATATGCAGCCCGCCCGCACCGAGTGTTTGGTACGGCTGAGCTTTCCGCATCGGTTTAGTGTTGGTATGGCGACCACGACCTCGAAAGTCCGTATGCGCATTTTTGTTTGACCACGCGCAGGAGCGGAGCCAGGACTTTACACCGCAAAGCGGATCGGTCGAACCGCATTTTTTCCGCAAGGTGGTCCTTTGGTATTATGATCGCCCTCAAGTTTTGTCCCAGGCCAGCGCACGCGCGGCGAATTCGTTCAGCTCTTTGGTACTTGCTCCGTTGCGGGAGAGAAATGCGAGAGCCACGGATTGACCGTAGAGGTATTGTGCCACTTTTCCGGGTTGTCTCGCTCCTGTGCGTTTTAATGCCGCGACCAAGCCAGCGCGGGTCTTAGCGTTTAGCGCTCGCGTGTTTGCTGAAAGAGGCGTGTCTGGGTGGCTCGCGCATGCATCGGTGGTGGCGGCCAGCAAGCATCCCGTTGCGGGCCCGACTGATTTTTCTGAAAGCCCTGCGACATAGCTTTCAATGTACGCCTTCGCGACGTCGTCGACCGAATTGGCTTCGGCAATGGCCTGTTGCACTGGCGTGTCAACGCGTTCGTGGTAACGCTTGAGAACGGCGATGAGAAAATCCTCCTTTCCGCCAAACCGGCGAGCCAGCGCAGGCTTGGTTGTGTCGAGCGCCGCCGCGATTTCATTCAGTGACATTGCGAAGGGTCCTTCGCGCCAGATGAGGTCAACCGCTCTGTCGAGCAGTTTGTCTTTGTCAAATTTCTCGGGTCGTCCAAGTGCCATTTCAAACCTTTTTCATACCAAATGGTATTTTTTTCTTGACTTAGTTGTGAGTTTACTTAAATACCAAATGGTACGAAATAGCAAGTCACTTTAACAAACCCAATACTGGAGAAAACAATGACTATCGAAACCGAGAGAAATGGCCGCCTCAGCGGCAAAAAAGCGGTAATTACTGGTGGCACCACTGGCATTGGATTCGCATCCGCCAGAAGTTTCCTGGATGAAGGTGCCGAAGTTCTAATCACCGGGCGCAGTCAAGAGAAGGTTGACGCCGCGGTCGCGCAACTTGGAGACGGGGCCTATGGGATCGCCGCTGACTCCAGCGAACTTCGCGACCTCGAAACGCTGGCCAAAGCGGCCGAGGCGCATCTGGGTCGCGTTGACATTTTGTTTGCAAACGCTGGCAATGGCATGTTCGCGCCCGTGGCCGAGGTGGATGAGGCGCTCTTCTCTCGTCAATTCGATCTCAATGTGAAAGGCGCCTTCTTTACCGTCCAATCGCTTTTGCCGCTGATGGGAGACGGCGGATCAATCATACTCACCGCGTCTGCAGTGCATGCAAAGGGAGCGCCCGGCGGCACGCTTTATTTTGCGTCAAAGGCCGCTGTCCGGTCTTTCGCCCGCACCATGGCGGCGGAATTCGGACCTGCCGGAATTCGGGTCAACACTCTGAGCCCCGGCATCGTTCCGACGCAGTTTTTCGAGAATTCGAATGCACCGGCTGCGCTGTTTGACGACTTTGAAGCCATGGCGGGACATGGTGCCCCTCTGGGTCGTGCAGGCACGCCTGAAGAGCAGGCGGCGGCGGCCGTCTTCCTGGCAAGCGACGAAAGCCGCTTCATGACCGCATCCGACCTTGTAAACGACGGCGGATGGATGAACGTATAACCTTCGGTGGACCCGCCGCGGTTGGCATCTTGTCTCCGTGGGCGGGTCCACGGTTCGAATTGTAAATCGCCGCGAAAGCGATTGGGCAGATTTTTGTCTGATTGCGGAGCAGAGCACTGCAAAGGTCAAAGGCCGTTAATCCATTTTGACTGAAGCCGCGCATCGCACCAATTTCCGATTTTAGGTCGAATTGCCTGAAGCATTGCAAAATCAGATGCGGATTTGACTGGAGTCCCGGCACCAGGATACTGAAACGGTGTCGTTTGTTTTGGCCGCAATTGCAGAGCGAACGGTGCGTCCAAGCTACTTATATTTGCGTACTTGTGATAAGAAAAGATGCAAGCACTCAGACTCACTGCCTGCTGGCCCGTGCTCACACGCGCTGATCTCCGACAAATAGCCTAAAGCTTGTGCGCCTGGACAGTTATGAGTTGTTTTGGAGGCTGGCATGCCAACCAACAGTTATGCGTACAGCCCTCTGGATGTAACATTTGAATTACGCCACATAGCCATATTGCGGGGGCCATATGAGTTTCTTCAACTCCATTTTTGACTTGATCAATAATTTGACCTGGGGCTGGGCGCTGGTGCCCATTCTTGTGATCTTCGGTGTCTTCTTTACTGCCGCGAGTGGCTTTGTGCAGTTTAGGTTCTTCAAGCGGATGTTTGGCGTCCTGAAGGGCGACGACCATTCTGACCCGACGAAGATCAGTGCCCGAGAGGCCCTTTTTGTATCCGTTGGGGGACGTGTGGGAGGTGGGAACATTGCCGGTGTCGCGGTTGCCATTACAGCGGGCGGCCCGGGCGCCGTTTTCTGGATGTGGATGATCGCGCTGGTTGGCATGTGCACTGCACTGATCGAAGCAACGCTGGCACAAGCTTTCAAGAGGACCACACCAAGCGGAGACTACCGGGGCGGGCCTGCACGCACAATTATCCATGGCCTGGGTGAATACTATCGCTGGCTTGCGGTCATCTATGCGATTTGCCTGATCGCTTCCTTCGCCATTGGTTTCAATGCGTTTCAAGGTAATACCGTAGCCGGAGCCGCGCTCGACAGTTTGAACGTCCCACGCGTTTACACCGGAGTTTTCTTATCGGTGATCACGGCGTTTATCATCTTTGGCGGCATACATCGTATCGCAAAAGCGGCAGACATCGTGATCCCCATTATGGCGTTTGGGTACATCGGCATGGCCTTGTTGATCATCGCGATAAATATCACCAGCGTTCCAGCTGTGATCTGGGATATTGTCGCCAACGCCCTTGGCTTCCGCGAAGCCGTTGCCGGCGGCATGGGTGCGGCGATTGCGCAAGGCCTCCGTCGAGGGCTCTTCTCGAACGAAGCGGGCCTTGGATCTGCTCCGAACGTTGCAGCAACGGCATATGTCAAGCATCCCGTAAGCCAGGGTATTACACAGTCATTTTCCGTGTTCATCGATACTATTATTATCTGCTCTTGCACGGCTTTTGTCATCCTTTTGGCGGACGTGTATCAACCCGGCGCGGAAGGCGTAGACGGTGTCGCTCTGACCCAGCAGTCAATGGTGAGCCACGTGGGAGGATGGGCGCAATACTTCCTGACCTTTGCAATTCTGCTCTTCGCCTTCTCATCCATTATGTACAACTACTATCTTGGCGAGAACGCGATGACATTCCTCTCCGAGAACCCCACAGCAATATTGGTACTCAGGATTGCGATCATTGGTATCGTTTTTCTGGGAGCCGTGGCCCCGGGGGCAACGGCGGTGTTTTCCTTCTCCGATCCTATGATGGGTATTCTTGCCGTAGTGAACCTGCTCGCGCTGATGATGTTGTTCCCGGTTGCCTTGCGTCTTATCAGAGATTTCCAGGACCAAGTCGCAAACGGTGTCGATAAACCTGTCTTTGATCCCGCGAAGTTCGACGACCTGGACACTGATCCAACCGCGTGGCCCGACGCGCCAATGACTAAGGGCAATACGGCTGCCGACGAAGGTGACACATCGGGAAGCGTTCCGGCTTAGGACAGCGAGACAAAATCGCGATGTGCTTTCGTGCTTTTCGGGATGCGAACGTTTTGCGGCGCAAACCCTTGCGCAACAAACAAAACTGACCGCTTTGACAGCTCCGTACGCCAGTTTTCAGGAAATGGCGTTGCAGTAAGGCGACTTGGAAGGCGCGGAGCCGGCAAATTCCTTGCTGCCGCACGAGGAAGATGCTGACGCGACCGCGGAGGAGCGAGTGTTTTCTCAAATTCGCTGCTGCCCGACCCTGTCATGTTGCTTGGGTGTTGTTCTAAATGTCCGCCCTGCACCGAGACAGGAACGGCGTTTTCTGTTCGATCCGGGTAGAAGACGACGTTCGGCCACGTCTCCATCTATTCCAATCGCTTACCGAAAAGGCCGGTGCGCGTTTAGGCACCTTCTGCTTCGACCCACATGCCACGCGCAAGGGCTAATTCGAAGACTTTTTGCCGAAAGCTGGCCGTCTCGCCCGTCCAGCCGCGCAAAGGCGAGCATAAGCAGAGCAAATCGATGTCATTTTGCTCCATTCGACGCAAGACGGTGGTGGTGCTCATGTCAGGGATGAGCTGGCCTGCTTTAACAACATCGCTTGCGAGGACCGGTTTGTCGCTGAGCAACACATGTGCAGCCATGCAGAGAGGTGCGCGGTGTATCTTTCCAAAGTGCACTTTTGGGACATCGACAGGACCTGACCCAGGTGTCCGTGCCAGCGCCGGAATTTCATCCGCTTGGATGCCAGTTGCCGGGGCGCATTCGAAAAGTACTTGGATATGGTTTCGCACCCCGTTCGTGGTTTCGGGTTTGGCCGCCGATACCGGTACCAGCGCAGTGACTTCCTTAGCGGTTTCAACCGTAGCGACTGTCAGCTGTCTCAATTTGGGAAAAGAAAATGCTGCGGGCTTTGATTTTCATTGCGCTGCACGCTCGGCTTCAAAAGGAGAGTTCGTCGAACAGCGCCCAAGGCGATATGCGCAGCGTGGTTTTGTTTCGGGATGGCAGCGTCGCCAGAGACGACCGCCGCAGAGTTGTCTGTTTTTCAGGCAGCATGCCAGTTTTGTCCACTTCGATCAGGGTGCCGGTCATTAACGCTTGACTCAGCATAATGCGCACATGCATGCTGTATGTCAGCACATTTGTGCCATTATATGGAACAATAGGGAAGACATGATGCTCACCAAATCCTCTTTTGCTGGCCTGGCGGCAGCCACCATTGCGTTGCTGCCAGGGGCCGCCCTTGCCGAAAGTCCGACTGTCCAGCAGATCAAAGACCGGGGAACCCTTCTGTGTTCCGGGCACAACGGAAGTTACTTTGGCTTTGTCGAAGTAAACGACAAGAACGAATGGAAAGGTCTCGACATCGATCTGTGCCGTGCTTTGACCACGGTGATCCTCGGGGACCCGAATGCGAACCAGATCGTGCCCCTGTCTTGGGCGCAGCGTTTTCCGGCGCTTCAGTCCGGCGATGTGGATGTGATCATAAAGGCGACGGGCTGGACAATGGGTCGCGACACGGAACTCGGCCTGCAGTTCAGCCTGCCGTATTTCTTTGGCGGCACCCAATTCATGGCGCATGGGGACCTCGGCATCACTGACGCCGTTGACCTCGAAGGCGGAACGATTTGTGTCGAAGCCGGCACAACAATCGAACGCATTTCGGCGAACTACCTCTCCACGCTGGGTGTGGAGCATACGATGGTGTCTTACGAGAGTGCGGCCGAGTTGCGCGCAGCCTACGTTGCGACACGGTGCGATGCGTTCGCAGGATGGGGTCCGAACTTGGCCGTGTTGCGTGCTACCGAAATCGACAATCCTGACGCGCATGTCATTCTAAATGACCAATTGTCATCCGAACCGATTTCGGCGGCTATGCGGCAAGGTGACGAAGAGTTCGTGGACGTCGTCAACTGGATGCTCGCTGCTCTGCTGATTGCAGAAGAAGAGGGGGTCACGATGGCGAATGTCGAAGAGATGGCCGCGAACCCGCCGAACCCGAAAGTCGCGCGCCTGCTGGGTGTAGAGCCTGGAATGGGCGAACGCCTTGGGCTGCGGGACACTTGGGCTCGTGAGATGATTGCGGCCGTGGGCAACTTTGGTGAGATATACGACCGAAATCTTGGATCCGAGAGCCCTTACAAGCTGGATCGTGGTCTGAACAACCTTTGGAGTCATGGCGGCGTGCTCTACGCGCCAATTCTCGACTGATCAGGCTGCAGGGCCGCTTATCCTAGCGGCTCTGACACGTTGGCAGCTTTCGAGTCATGGGGGCAATTATGGCGACAGCGGACGAATTGCGCGCACGGGTCAGGCGTCGGAAAATCACCATTCAGGCCC
Source organism: Pseudomonadota bacterium (assembly GCA_039191495.1). GTDB lineage: Bacteria > Pseudomonadota > Alphaproteobacteria > Rhodobacterales > Rhodobacteraceae > Roseobacter. Next base: position 77,083 of record JBCCXN010000012.1, read on the forward strand.
TGTTGGTCGGGTTAAGCGTTTTGGTCCTCTTTGGCGCCTTCACAACAGCAAGGACCAATCTGGACGCGCAAGGCCTGACGAGCGGTTTTTCGTTTTTGGAGCGTAGTACCGGTTGGGACTACAGCTTCTCCCTTGTTTCAAAGGATATCAGCGATCCGTATCGGCGGACCCTGTTTATCGGATTCCTCAATACGCTGTTCGTCGGGTTCATCGCAATTGTACTCACGACGGTTTTCGGATTTTTGATCGGGACGGCGCGGGATGCATCTAACATAGCACTGCGCAGTGCTGCCACGGTATACGTGCAGGTCTTTCGCAACATTCCACTGATCCTTCAGTTGGTCTTTCTGTACGCTGTTTTGATCAATCTGCCGGGCCCGCGACAGGCAATGTCCTTGGGAGATGCGGTGTACCTGTCAAACCGTGGCTTTATGTTTCCGGGGCTCAATGTGTCGGCCGGCATTGCTCTCGCGGTGCTGTGCCTTTCGCTTGGCCTTGGCCTTTTTCTGATCTGGCGCAAGGTGCCGGTCTTGTCCGGTTTGGCTGTTTGGCTGGGCGGATCTTTGATGGTTTGCATTTTTGCAGGCTTTGCGTTCCGGCCAGACGGTGAGACGCTGGTCTCGCTTCCTGCGCTTCAAGGGCTCAGGTTTCGCGGCGGCATCACAATTCCGATCGAGCTGCTCGGAATGATTGTCGCCATCACGCTTTACGGGAGCGCCTACATCGCCGAGGTGGTGCGCGGTGGTCTTGCGCAAGTGCCGAAGGGCCTGACAGAGGCGGGGCAGGCGCTCGGTCTGACAAAGGCCGCCATCTGGTCGCGCATTAAGCTGCCCATGGCGCTGCGGTCAATTATCCCGCCGCTGGGCAACCAGTGGATTTTTATGATGAAGGCAACCACGATTGGCGTGGCCATCGGATTTAGTGATCTTTTCTACATCGTTTCGATTTCGATCACGCAGTCTGGCCAAACCCTTGAACTGATTGCGATCCTTATGGGCGCATTTCTATTGGTCAACGGGGGGCTGGCGCTCTTCACGAACTGGCTCAACGCTCGTATGAAACTGAAGGCGCACTAAGATGTCGGACGCAACGCTTATCCGCCCCTCAAAGTTTGATCTGGTGACTGTGAACCTGCGCAAGAACGCCTTTGCTTCGCCGTCGCAGTCCATTTTGTCGACAATTGTGTTTGGTCTGATGGCATGGCTCGCCTGGAGTTTGATTGACTGGGCGCTGATCCGTGCCGTCTGGTCCGAAGAGAACGTCGGCCAGTGTGGCAAGGAAACCGGCGCAGGGGCTTGCTGGGCTGTTATTGATGCCCGACACCGGCTTATTCTTTTTGGGCTTTATCCATATGAGCAGCATTGGCGTTCGACTTTCGCATGCATCGCGATCATCGCCACTGTTATCCTGTCCTGTTTACCCGCCATGTGGAGCACCAAACGTCTGTCGGCACTGTGGATTTCTGGATTTGCCACTTACTATCTGCTGATGGAAGGCAGTCTGCTTGGGTTGCAGCAGGTGACGACAGACGGGTGGGGCGGGTTGTCGCTCACACTGTTTTTGTTTTCGTCAGTTGTGCTTTTGGGCATGCCCATGGGTTTGGGGCTCGCGCTCATGCGACGCTCCGAAATGCCGTTTGTCAGTGGATTTGCCGTCGTGCTGATCGATTTTATCCGGTCTCTCCCGCTTCTGACCACGCTATTTACCGCCGCTGTCGTCATCCCCATCATCCTGCCAAGCTGGCTTGAAGGCGATAAGATCTGGCGCGTGATCATTGCCTTCGCACTCTTCTTTGCCTGTTATCAGGCGGAGGTGTTCCGCGGAGGGTTTCAGGCAATTCCCAAAGGCCAGTTTGAGGCCGGGCAGGCGCTGGGACTGACCTATTGGCAAATCCTCGGTCGGATCGTGCTGCCGCAGGTCTTTCGCCATGCATTGCCTTCGACGATCAACATGGTGGTCATCACGTTCAAGGAAACGGCCATTGTGATCATCATCGGGTTTTTCGACATCATGGCCTCCGCCAAAGCCGCCTTTGGCACAGGCGAATGGGCGCCATATTACCTCGAGGTCTACGTTTTCGTTGCTTTGATCTATTGGGCATTCATCTTCTCGCTCGGTCAGTACGGCGAATATCTCAAAGCGCGTATGGCGATCTCAGAAAGATAAGAGTTTCTTCCCGAAACTGGATGGGGCGGCGTGATGTGCCGCCCCTTTTTTTGCTTAGTCGACTATCACGGTGCCTGAGGGTGCTTTTAGCTCAAACGACAGGGCTTGCGGCCCTTCATAGACCCGCGCAAGGTGATCGATTGCGAGCGTTTTGAGTATCGTCTGCAGACCTTTCGGGTCGGGGTGGTGCAAGCGGACGGTTTCGAGTGTCACGCCAAGGTCCTGCTGCCCCGTGCTGGGGTGCGGGCCAGGGGACCATTCGATGAATGCCGGTATGAGCCCGTTCATAGGCAGGCTGCCATCCTTCGGCACGGTCAGACGCCACGACCTGTCGCCGCGTGTGAAGTGCACAACTTCGCCCAGGTCAATGGAGCTCGTGGCGATGATCGCATCGAGATCGTTGGTGTTCACCACCCAGCACAGAGCACGGGGCCGTTCTGCGAGCCGCTTACGTGTTGTCGGCTGATCGAGTGTGAACCAGCGCGCGCGTCCCGGCGCAGGAGCGTCCGGGTCGATTGAGATCAACTCAAAAAAGCTATCTTTGCCTGCCCGCATGACGCAGTTGTGTGTACTCATGGCATCGTGTTTGCCACCGCGGGGCACGTCAACGCCCAGAACCGTGCGCATCGCGGCGACACCCTGATCGAGGCTGGTTGCGCCAACGGCAAAGTGGTCAATCCTGTTCGTCGGCATGAGGCATGCTCCGGTGTGTTGTGATTTAGACGCTTAGCAGCGGAAGCGCTGAGGCGAGGTCTTCTTTCAGACTTTGGGTGTCTTCCAACCCGATGTTGAAGCGCACCAGTTGGCCATCCTCCGTCCATGTACCGGCGCTGCGTACGGGGCGCACCGGCAAAACGAGGCTTTCATAGCCGCCCCAACTCACGCCAATGCCGAAGTGATGTAACTTTTCAACGAAGGCGCGCATCCGCGCATCGGAGCAAGGGTGAAATACGACACCAAAGAGCCCTGCTGCGCCCGAAAAGTCGCGTGCCCAGAATGTATGCCCGGGGCAGCTGTCGAAGGCCGGGTGCAGCAGACGTTTGACTTGCGGTTGGTCGGCCAGCCATCCTGCCACATCCCGCCCAGCCGCATCCACAGCGTCCATCCGCAGTTTCAACGTGCGCAATCCGCGCAAAACCAGGTGCACTTCCTGAGCGCCGGTTTTGTCGCCTATGGCCATGACGGTGCGCCGAACCTTATCGTGAAACGGCGGGTTGCTCGCGACCATGCCGATCATACAATCGGAATGGCCGCTCAGGTATTTGGATCCCGATGCCACGACCACATCGACACCAAGCGTCAACGGTTTGCAGAAAACGGGTGTGGCCCAGGTGCCGTCGATAATGGATGGAACGCCACGTGCGCGCGCGGCCTGTGCTATCGACGGAATATCAGGCACCTCAAAGGTACCTGATCCCGGTGCTTCGAACATGAGAGCGCATGTGTTGTCCCGAAAAAGGCTGTCAACCCCCGCACCAAGCATCGGATCAAAATACTCAACCGCGACATTCATGCTGTTCAGAATTTTATCGCAGAAAGCACGGGTATTGCCGTACACGTGATCCGCCACCAGTAAATGCGTCTCAGGTTTGGCAAACGCCAAAAGCGTTTGGGAAATCGCGGCGACACCAGATGATGTCAGCGTAACGCCGTGCGCGCACTCCAACCTGGCGAGCATACGTTCCAGTTGAAATGTTGCCTCGTTGCCGTACCGCCCGTAGTATAATTTACCGTTGTCATAACGCGCGTTTCGAGCTGCTTCGAATGCCTCGAGGCTGTCGAAAACAATTGTGGACCCCATTTCGATGGGTAGATTGACATGGCGTCCATCTACTCTGGCAGGTCGGCCCCCCTGAACGAGAAGATCAGAGATTGGTAGAATTTTTTGTATCATTGAATGCATCCAGAAGATCAAGAAGACTCTGTCATCGCCCTTCCATTGTATCAATATACAGCATATTTGTTCTGTATGACAGAACAAAGTGATTTGGATGCTGCGACGTGACGTTAGAAAAAAAGCTGACAGCAAACCACTGGGGCGTCGGCGTCGCTCGGATTGAGGATGGCCACCTCCTATCCGTCGACCCGCACCCTGATGATCCGAATGGGTCGCCCATAAACGATAATATCGCGGACAGTCTTGCTGGCGCGGCCCGCATCCTGCGACCGGCGGTGCGTCAGAGCTGGTTGGACAAAACGCCTCATGCTGTGCCGCGTGGTCGTGACAGTTTTGTAGAGGTGAGCTGGGATCGCGCGCTTGATCTGATCGCCGCGGAATTGACAAGAGTAAAACACGCGCATGGCAATCGGGGCATATTTGCGGGCAGCTACGGCTGGTCCAGCGCCGGTCGATTTCACCACGCGCAGAGCCAACTTAAGAGGTTTCTCAACACCATTGGCGGTTTTGTGCGATCCGAAGGCAATTACAGTTACAACGCCGCACTCGTGATTATGCCCTATATCGTCGGCCCATTCAGGTCACATGTAGAGCAGGCCACCCGGTGGTCGGTGGTTGCAAAGCATAGTCGGCTTGTCGTCATGTTCGGGGGTATGGCCTTGCGGAACGCGCAAGTCAGCGATGGCGGGGTGGCACGCCACCGGATGGTCGACAACCTGAGGGCTTGCGCCGAAGCAGGCGTTGAGTTTGTCAATATCAGCCCGTTGCGCACGGACGTCATGGAGGAACTCCATGCCCAATGGTTGCCAGCGAACCCTGGTTCTGACACGGCGCTTATGCTGGGGTTGGCTTATGTTCTCCACTCGGAAGGCCTGCATGATCGCGCATTTCTCGATCGCTACACTGTCGGCTTCGGCCGTTTCGAAGCCTATCTGACCGGCCAGAGCGACGGACAGCCAAAGGATGCGGAGTGGGCCGCTGCGCAAACAGGTCTTTCGGCTGACGACATTCGATCGCTGGCACGCCGCATGGCCGCAACGCGCTGCATGATCTCGGTCGCAGCCGGCGTTCAAAGAACGGATAATGGCGAGCAACCGCTGTGGATGGCGGTTACGCTGGCCGCCATGCTCGGGCAAATCGGATTACCGGGTGGCGGATACACGATCGGCTATGGGGTAAACGCCAACATCGGCAACATCGAGCGGTTGTTCCGCTGGGGTGCATTGCCGCAAGGGCACAATCCTGTCGAGGACATGATCCCGGTTGCCATGATGGCCGATATGCTTCTGAAGCCTGGCAAAAACTACCGGTATCGTGGCGAAACGCGGCAGTTGCCCGATGCGCGATTGGTGTGGTGGGCAGGCGGCAACCCTTTTCATCACCATCAGGACTTAAACCGACTGCATACGGCTTTTCAGACACCGGAAACCGTCATTGTCAACGACATCAACTGGACAGCAACTGCGCGGCATGCGGACATTGTGCTGCCCGTTGCCGCCGCGCAGGAGCGGCGCGACTTTGGTGCCGGTAAATCGGACAATGGTCTGGTTCCCATGCACGAGATTTTGCCAGCGCCGGGCGAGGCACGTGTCGAATACGAGATATATTGCGATCTCGCTGCGCGGATGGGCTGTCTTGAAGCCTTCTCTAAGGGTCGCAGCGTCGAAGACTGGCTGAATGTCATTTGGGAGAAGACACGCGCAGAGGCCGCTGCGCACGATCAGAAACTGCCGGACTGGCCGACTTTCATGGCTGGAGATATTGTTACTCTGCCGGATCCGTCACCGAACCAGATCTTTCTGGCCGAGTTCAGATCTGATCCCATGGTGCATCCCCTGCCAACGCCAAGTGGCCGCATTGAGATTTTTTCTGACACGCTGGCGTCTTTCGATCTCGATGATTGCTTTGGTCATGCGGCATGGTTTCCGCCGCGCGACGCTCAGGCTGGTTCGGGAGATTTTTATTTGCTGTCCGGCCAGCCGAAAACAAGGCTGCACAGCCAACTGGACAACGGCGCATTCAGCCTCAGTCACAAGATAAATGGCCGGGAACCCGTTCTGATCCATCCTGAAGATGCGGATGCTCTGAATATTGCGAACGGCGATGTTGTGGAGCTTTTCAATGATCGGGGCCGGTGTCTGGCGGGCGCGCGCGTGACAGAAACCATTCGACGCGGCTGCCTTTTCCTCTGGACCGGAGCCTGGTGGGATCCCGACTTCGATGCGCCGCAGCATCGTGACAGGCATGGCAATCCGAACGCGCTGACGCATGACCGCAGGACGTCTTCGTTGTCGCAATCAACGGCGGCACACTCTGCCCGCGTCAATCTGCAGCGGTTCGAAGGCCCTTTACCTGAGATCAGGGCGCATGTCCCACCGCCTCTTTCCACGATCCAAGAAGATGGTACATAGGAGCAAAGCAGGAGGATGGGCAGATCACGAACACGACAGAACCAAAGGTGGATTCGACCCTTTCAAAAGGGTTGGCGATCCTTGAAAAACTTGCGGGCTCTAACTCCAGCATGGGTGTGACCGAGTTGTCCAAGTCGCTTGAACTCACCAAATCAAATACTTTTCGGTTACTGCAGTCATTGACGGCATTGGGATACGTAAAACGCAACGAGGATAAATCCTACGCCGCAACGCTGAAAACGTGGCAGGTCGGACGAGCACTTTTGGACAATCTGAACCTGCGCGAATTGTCTGCTCCCGAGATGAAATACCTTAATCAGGAAACCGGCGAGGCCGTGTATCTGGCCGTGCCCGAGAACCTGGCGGTCATTTACATAGACAAGCTGGACAGTCCCAAGCCGATCCGGTCCTGGAACCCAATCGGTGGGACGGCGCCTTTGCACTGTGTCGGAACAGGCAAAGCTATCCTGTCGCAAAATTATGATGTGATGCGACCTCTGATCAGCGGGCTATTGTCGCGTCACACAGACCTGACTTTAACGAACCTTAAAGCGCTGGACGAAGATATCGAAGAAACGCGACGCCGTGGCTATGCGTACGATCGAGGTGAGTTTCGGGAGCGGATCCTCAGCTTTGGAGCACCGATAACCCTGCCGTCCGGAGAAGCCGTGGCCGCGATTGGAGTGTCGCTGCCGGACGTGAACATGCCAGAAAAGGGCGCGGATTGGCTCGGTTCGCTTGTCGCCCATGCAGCCACCAGCATTTCAGCAAAGGTCAGGTGCAGCTAATTACTTTTTGTCCACCTGATCCACCGGCCCGCCCCGCTCGGCCCAAGTAGAAAACCCGTCTTTGAGGTGTGCAGCATCAAAGCCCATGTCCTGAAGTGTCGCAATCGTCAGCGCCGATCTCCATCCGGAAGCGCAATGGAACACAAATTTCTTGTCCTCCTGCGCAAAGACTTCTTTGTGATACGGGCTGTCGGGGTCTATCCAGAATTCGATCATTCCGCGCGGCGCGTGGACCGATCCGGGGATCGCGCCTGTGCGTTGTCGTTCCCGGATGTCTCTGATGTCTACGATGACGACATTGGGGTTGTCGAGCATCGCAATAAGATCCGGTGTTTCGATCTCTTCAATACGCGCACGCGCATCAGTGACCATTTTTGAAGCAGAAGTCTTGAGTTTTTTCATTTAATTGTGCCGATATATAGAACAAATATTTCATATATTGACACAATTGACCTGTTGTTGCAACGTTCCGATATCCGGCCTTGCAGTTGTTTTAAAGCCGTTGAGGTGACAAAATGAAAAGAAGTGCTTCCATCTCGTTGTGGGACGCGTCGTCTGTTGAGGAGGATTACTCCAACCCCATGGATGGTGATGTTACGGTCGACGTTGCGATTGTTGGCGGCGGATTCACAGGACTTTCGACAGCTTTGCATTGTGCACAGCGCGGATTAAACGCGCATGTTCTGGAAGCCAAGCATATCGGTTTTGGAGGTTCGGGGCGAAACGTTGGGCTCGTCAATGCGGGCGTCTGGCACCCGCCCGCAAAGGTGCGCGAAAAGCTCGGGGAAATTTATGGTCCACGCTTCGTGCGTGTGTTCGGCGAGGGGCCCGAAAAGGTCTTTTCCCTCATCGAGAAACATCAGATTCGTTGTGAAGTGACCAAAACCGGGACAATTCACGCAGCCCATTCGCCTTCCGGCTATGTCGATCTTAAGGCGCGCTTCAAGGAGTGGGAGCGACTTGGTGCGCCTGTGCAACTTCTCAATCGATCCGAGATCGCCAAAAAGACGGGAACGGACGCTTTCTTTGGTGGTTTGATGGATGAACGTGCTGGCACCATTAATCCAATGGGCTACTGTCGCGGGCTGGCACGCGCGGCGCGGGGCGCCGGGGCAGGTATTTCCACGGGTGCGCGTGTCAAGACGCTGCGCAAAGAAAACGGTGGATGGGTTGTCGAAACAGATAGCGGTCGGGTGCGCGCCAAATACGCGGTTCTCGGCACAAACGCCTATACCGACGAACTCTGGCCCGATCTCAAAAATGTCTTCACCATGATCCATTATTTCCAGCTGGCCACGCAGCCGCTTGGCGACCGCGTGGCGCATATTCTTCCAGAGCGTCAGGGACTTTGGGACACGGGTCAGATCATGTTTTCGCTCAGGCGGGATATGTCAGACCGGCTGATCATTGGCTCCATGGGAACCGTGAAGGGCAGCGTCGGCAAGGGTCTGTCGCTCAGGTGGGCCCGCAAGCAAGTAAAGCGTCTTTTCCCAAGCCTTGGCGATGTTGCGTTTGAAGAGGCATGGCATGGTCAGATTGCGATGACCTCTGATCACCTGCCGCGCATCTACAACCTGGACGATGGTCTTTACACGTCGATTGGGTACAACGGACGCGGCATAACAACGGGCACGCTATTTGGCGAAGCCATTGCAGGACTGCTGACCGGCACTGATCCGTCGGAACTGCCCCTCCCCATCACCGACGTCAAAACTGTGCCCTCCGCACCGGTTATGTCACGGCTTTACCAAGCGGCCTTCACAGCCAATCAAGTTCTAAGAAGTCTTTGACCCCATGATCCCAAGCTCCATCCGTGTCGGTGTTGATATCGGCGGTACATTCACAGACGTTGCGCTGTCTCACTCTGGTGGCCTGTCCACCTGCAAAGTTCTCACCAACTACAGACACCCTGAGCAGGCTATCCTAGACGGTATCTCCATTGCAGCGGAGCAGGCCGGGGTGGCACTGACAGCGATTGATCAGGTCATCCACGGAACCACGCTGGTGACCAATGCGCTGATTGAACGGCGTGGTGCAAAGCTTGCATTCATCACAACTGAGGGGTTTCGCGACGTCATAGAGATGCGGTCCGAAAACCGTTTCGAACAGTACGATCTCAACCTCAGCTTGCCAGTGCCACTGGTTCCGCGCCAGCACCGGCTGACGCTGAACGAGCGTATCGGGCCCGCGGGCGAGGTGCTGTTGCCTCTTGATGCGTCTGAAGTCGAGGTGATGGTCCGCCGCGTTCTCGATGGTGGCTACGAGGCCGTTGCCATCGGTCTGATGCACTCCTACGCCAATGACACGCATGAGGTGCAAATGGAAAGCGCGTTGCGCGCGGCCGCGCCTGACATGTCTGTATCCATCTCTTCGGTGATTGCGCCGCAGATGCGCGAGCTGCCGCGCTTTAACACGGTGATCGCTAATGCGTACGTGCAACCACAAGTGGCCGATTATCTGGGGCGGCTTGTGACGCGGTTGCGGGAAGCGCGTGTCGCTGCTCCGGTATTCATGCTGCATTCTGGCGGTGGTCTGATCTCGGTTGAAACAGCAACTGAACAACCCGTGCGCTTGCTCGAGTCCGGCCCGGCCGGAGGTGCTATTTACGCAGCCGATTTCGCCCGTGCACATGGTCTCGACAAAGTCCTGAGTTTGGACATGGGCGGCACCACTGCCAAGATATGTCTTATCGAAGACGGTCGTCCGAAAACGGCGAATACGTTCGAGGTTGCCCGAACTTACCGTTTCAAGAAGGGGTCAGGTATGACAGTATCCACGCCCGTGGTGGAAATGGTTGAGATTGGCGCAGGCGGAGGTTCGATTGCCTCAATCGATACGATGGGTCGCATTCAAGTGGGTCCGAAGTCTGCCGGGTCTGAACCCGGTCCGGCATGCTATCAGCGCGGCGGCGAGGAGCCGACGGTGACGGACAGCAACTTGCTTCTCGGCCGACTGGATCCGGAAAATTTTGCTGGCGGGGCAATACCGCTTTCTCCGGCGGCATCGGATCAGGCTGTGGCTTTGAGGTTAACCCAAGGCACCGGATCGAGCACACAAGAGGCGGCCTTTGGCGTTACTGAAATGGTTGACGAAAACATGGCCAACGCCGCGCGCGTTCATACAGTGGAGAATGGTCGGGACATCGAACATTTCACGATGGTCGGTTTTGGCGGAGGTGCGCCGCTACACGCGTGCCGCCTGTGTGAAAAACTGGGAATTCGAGAGTTGCTGATCCCACCCGGCGCGGGGGTCGGCTCGGCAATCGGATTTCTGAAAGCACCCTTCAGCTACGAAGCGACTCGCGGGATGTTCCAGCGCCTGTCTGATTTCGACGCGACTGCCATCAACGAGATGCTGGTTGAGCTTGAAGCTGAAGCCGCTGCTTTTGTTCGTGCCGGTGCGGCAGATGCGCGAACCCGCACGCAGCTGACGGCCTTTATGCGGTATTCAGGGCAAGGTTGGGAAATTCCGGTGCCTCTGGAACGCAAGACATTCCTAACCTGTGATCGTGAAACGATTTTGAGCGCGTTTGAAGAGGCCTATCTCACTCTCTTTGGGCGCACGATTGATGGACTGGCTTGTGAAATCACCAATTGGTCCCTGATCGTGGCAACTGTTTTGCCGGATGTTCCGAAAGCGTCCCGACATGATACCGGCGCGCCCGCAGAGCCTATCCGGTCACGTCGTTTCTTTGATGCCGCCGAACGACGTATGGTTGACGCACAGGAAGTCGAACGAGAGGCGCTCTCGCCCGGTATGAGCGTCGATGGTCCGGCAGTTGTTGTGGAGCAGGAAACCACAACGATCGTGACGTCTGCCTACCGGGTGATTGGGCAGGGCGACGGCAGCCTGCTGCTCAGACATAAGGAGGGTGCATGATGTCCGCGCTGACTGGCATTGATTTCCAGATCATGTGGAACCGCCTCATCGCCGTGGTAGAAGAACAGGCGACAACGTTGATCCGCACCGCGTTTTCAACCTCTGTTCGCGAGGCCGGGGATCTCTCGGCGGGGCTGTTCGACCGACGAGGCCGGATGATTGCGCAGGCTGTTACCGGAACACCGGGTCATGTCAACGCCATGGCGGAAAGCGTTACACATTTCGTGGCAGAGATCGGCCCGCAGGAGATGTTCGAAGGCGATGTGCTGATCACAAATGACCCGTGGCTCGGCACAGGCCATTTGCACGACATTACCATTGTCTCACCGGTTTTTCGCAAAAGCATGCATATCGGATATTTCGCGTGCACGGCGCATGTCGTTGATGTCGGCGGACGCGGATTTGGCCCGGATGGCAATGAGGTGTACGAAGAAGGTCTTCTCATTCCGATTATGAAGTTTGCGGAGCGAGGCGCCGTGTCAAAAGACCTTATCCGCCTCATTCGATCGAATGTCCGAACGCCTGATCAGACGGTCGGCGACATTTATTCGCTTGCGGCTTGCAATGAGGCAGGCGAACGGCGACTGCAGTCTATGCTGGACGAGTTCGGGATTGATGACATCGACGCGCTGTCCGATTTCATCATTGAGGCCAGTCGCAAAGCCACGCATGCCGCCATCGCCGAGGTACCAAACGGCACATTTGAACACACCATGGAAGTGGACGGGTATGAAGCGCCGGTGCACATGTCCGTGCGGCTTGAGATTGATGGCGACGGTTTGATCGCCGACTTCGAAGGTACTTCGGGCATGAGCAAATTTGGTGTGAATTGCCCCGAGGTCTACACTCGCGCCTACGCCTGTTACGGCTTGAAATGCGCGATTGCGCCGCAAGTCCCGAACAACACAGGCTCGCTCGAACCGTTTCGGATCACAGCACCGGAAGGCTGCATTCTGGCCGCGAAGCGACCCGCGCCCGTGTCCGTGCGGCACGTGATGGGGCATCTGGTGCCAGACGTGGTTCTTGGGGCGCTGCACAAGGCGCTGCCGAATATGGTACCGGCGGAAGGGGCGTCGGCGCTCTGGAACATCCAGATTTCTTCTCGCGCCATCGACCCGTTAAGTGGGTTACCAGACCGCGAAGTGTTGATGTTCAACTCCGGCGGCACCGGAGCGCGTCCGGCGCTCGACGGACTCTCGGCGACGGCGTTTCCATCGGGCGTTTCCACGATGAGCGTGGAAGCCACAGAACAAGTCGGCCCAATCACGGTTTGGCGCAAGGATCTGCGAGAAGGATCGGGCGGTGCCGGCGCGCAACGTGGTGGGCTGGGCCAAACCATCGAGATTGAGGCGCGCGAAGGCTATGACTTCTACTTTAACGCCATGTTTGACAGGGTGAAGAACCCGGCACGTGGTCGAGACGGTGGTCTGCCGGGCAGCGCAGGGCGCGTCGAGTTGTCGGATGGAAGCCAGCTAAACTCCAAGGGTCGACAATTGGTCAAAAACGGGCAGCGTTTGCGGTTGAGCCTTCCGGGCGGGGGCGGTTATGGCGCGCCGGGCGACCGTGACCCGGCGCATGTGGCCGCAGATCTTGACGCGGGATTGATCTCGCAAGACCAGGCAAAATCTGACTACGGACAGGACATTTAATATGACAGATACATCCATTGCACTTATTTCCGGCGCGGCTCAGGGAATAGGGTTCGCCTGCGCCGAAGCCCTGGCCGAGGACGGTTTCAAAGTCATCCTCGCCGACATTAAGGAGGGTGTGAAAGACGCCGCGCAAAAGCTGGGCGGCGAAGGATACGTCTGCGACTTTGGTGACGCGGATGCAATCCTAGGTCTCTTTGATCAGATCGAACAGGATCATGGACCGATTTCAGCCCTTGTGAACAATGCCGGTATCGCAATGCCGGGCGATTTTTTGAGCTACGACTTGCCGTCGTTTGATGCGGTTCTCGGCGTGAACCTTCGCGGTCTTTTTGTCGCAACTCAGCGAGCTGCGCGCGCGATGGTCGACAATGGTATCGAAGGGGCCATTGTGAACATGTCCTCGATCAATGCCCAGGTCGCGATTCCCGCGATCCCGGCCTATTGCGCCTCCAAGGGCGGCGTTATGCAACTGACCAAGGTTGCAGCCCTTGCCCTTGCCAAAAACAACATCCGGGTTAACGCGGTGGGCCCGGGTTCCATAGACACCGAAATGATGGCGGGCGTGAACGCAAACCCCGAAGCGTTTAAAATGGCAATGTCGCGCACGCCGCTGGGGCGCGCGGGCAGCGCGCGCGAAATCGGAGACGTGGTCGCATTCTTGTGCTCAAAGAAATCCAGCTATGTCACCGGCGAAACGATCTATGTCGACGGCGGGCGCCTTGGCCTCAACTACGTGATGTCATGAGATGCAAGGCCGCATATCGGTTTTGGCAGGATGATCCGGTTGCATTTGGCGACAATGGTGCCAAGAGCATCGACTGGTTCAATTTTGCGATCCAGGTTTTCGACCCGGACTTTAGCGCTTTTGGACGATGGTTTGACGGGGTCACCAGCGACACATGCCACAACTGGGTTGATCAGCATCCAGTAACCGGACAAGGCGATACATTAGCGCATATCCACAACAATCCCGAGACGCAGACCGTCGCGGGATACAGCTTTTCCGAACTTCAGATGGAGTTTTGTGCGCCGGGTTATGTTTTGCGCGACTTTGGCGTGGAAAAAGGTGATCGGGTTGTGAACTACGTGCCAACGGGACCCCAAACTGTCCTTGCCAAGTTGGGATGCGCGCGCCTTGGTGCCATCGATTCTGTCGGTTTTGGCGGGCGCGCCGCCGATGCATTGACACAACTCGCAACAGCGAAGACCGAAGCGGCTGTGTCCGCCAAAACTGTTGTGCCGATGGAAGGCTGGCCAAAGACGGAATCCGGCACTGTGCTGCGCGGCATCAAACAGAAAATCGCCAATGGTTCAGACGACAGGCCGCCCGCGGCCATCGAGGGTCTCTCAGCGCTTGGTGAGATAACGAATGCGCTAATCGCGCGTGACATAGTGGGATAAGACAATGATAGAGCGGCAGCATACGTCCCGGCGGATGAGCAAAATCATTAGTCACATGGGCGTCGCGTATCTCTGTGGTCAGGTTGGGAGTGGTGAAACCGTCGCCGAACAAACTGCCGACTGCCTGCAGCGGATAGATAAGCTCCTGGCAGAAGCTGGATCGGATCGGGCGCACATTCTGCAGGCGATCATCTGGCTTGCTGACATGGCCGACTTTGCCGCGATGAACGAGGTGTGGGACGCGTGGGTGCCGGATGGCTCTGCTCCTGCACGCGCCTGTGGCGAGGCGAAACTGGCGAGAGACGCTCTGAAAGTCGAAATCATTATTACAGCTGCTGTAAAACCCTGACGCAAGAGGACCTTTGTATGACACCTGCCGTGAAAATGAAGAAAGTGAACAAGTGGTATGGGGAGTATCACGCGTTGCGGGATGTGAACCTTTCCGTGCGCAAAGGCGAAAAGATCGTCGTTTGCGGCCCGTCAGGTTCCGGGAAATCGACCATGATCCGTACGATCAACCAGCTCGAGGAGCATCAGTCGGGCGAAATTCTCATCAACGGCGATGAAATCAATGCAGATGCTCCCAACATCGAGGCGTTGCGCCGCGAAGTCGGCATGTGTTTTCAGCACTTTAATCTTTTCCCCCATCTTTCGATCCTTGAAAACTGCACGCTTGCTCCGATGCTCGCGCGCAAAGTTCCTAAAGCCGAGGCGGAAAAAACCGCAATGCAGTTTCTGTCCAAGGTTCAAATCGCCGACCAGGCTGAAAAGTTCCCGGGGCAACTTTCAGGTGGTCAGCAACAAAGGGTCGCGATTGCGCGCGCGCTGTGCATGAAACCGGAAATCTTGCTTTTTGATGAACCCACGTCTGCGCTGGATCCGGAAATGATCGGTGAAGTATTGGATGTAATGGTCACGCTTGCTGAGGAAGGGATGACCATGATTTGTGTGACCCACGAAATGGGTTTTGCACGCAAGGTCGCCGACCGGGTGATTTTCATGGACGCGGGTGAGATTATTGAAGAGGGCGATCCCCAGAGCTTCTTTGATTCACCCAAAAGCGCGCGCACAAGGACTTTCCTTGATCAGGTCTTGAGCCACTAAGCTCACGAAAAAGTCCGTGCCGCTGCGTGGTCTCGCTATTGTCCTTTTTGACGACTGGTTGCTGCTCCGGCCACTTTCGGTATCGCCTCCGAGGCGTCGCAAGAGCGTCCCGGTTGCATAAGCAATTGAGAACTGTCTAATCGACGGTTTCGGGTACGAGCCAGCCTGTTTGGGCAAGCTACTTTTTCGTCCCGAAACAACCTGATGCTCTAACACAAATACACTTAAGATCGGGGTTTCAACGGCAAACAGGGACTGTTTCGAATTTGTCTGACGTCGAAACGATAATTTTCAAAACACCAATTAAAACAATAATTTGACGTTCTCTGGTTGCGCACTTGCCTGTACCGTGCACTTCGACAGGGACTTGGACGAATTGGCGGGCGTGCGTCAACAAGCAGGCCATGAACGGATGCGGCCGGACGAGCGTTCCAATACTGCCTTGATCGAAAATTGAGGTTTGCGAGGTTCGAAGCCTGCAATGCGACCCGCTCTCTTGCAGTCATCCGACCAGACGCCTCAGGTTGCTGCCTTGAGCGCAGAGTGGTCGCTATGATTGAGTTCTGCGCACGTTTGCCGATCCAAAATTGCTGCAATTGCGGAACCTATCGCGGCCAAGCGACCGGACAGCACGTCATGGGTGCACCTTGCTTCAACGATTGAGCATGCAATTCGTATGCTGCCGGACAAAGCCGCCGTTCGTTACTTTGATTTTTGCGTCCGCTTTTCCTTGGGAAGACGAAATTGACGCGTTGACATGACCCGGTTGTGAGAAACTTAGCGTCCTTGGTTTTGCGTTCTACGATTGCAAACGAGGGCCGACGGAAAACGTCGACCCTTGCTCTTTAAATTCACTCTATCAAAAGAAACCCATCGGGTTCTCATCATAGCTGACCAACAGGTTTTTCGTGTTGCGGTAATGGTCGAGCATCATCTTGTGATTTTCACGCCCGATACCAGATTTTTTGTACCCTCCAAAAGCTGCGTGCGCTGGATAGTGGTGGTAGCAATTTGTCCAGACCCGACCGGCTTCAATCGCCCGACCAACGCGGAAGGCCGTGTTGCCGTTGCGCGTCCAAACCCCTGCGCCCAGCCCGTACGTCGTATCGTTGGCGATCGCGATGGCCTCCGCCTCATCCTTAAAGGTCGTCACGGAAAGAACCGGCCCAAAAATCTCTTCCTGGAAGATGCGCATGGAATTATCTCCGCGGAACACCGTGGGTTGGACGTAATAGCCATCCCCCAGACCGTCACCCAGTTGCGCAGTCTCGCCGCCAACCAGAACCGTCGCGCCTTCTTCTTTGCCAAGCTTCAGGTAGCCGGTGATCTTTTCCATCTGCTCGGTCGAGGCCTGACCACCGACCATAGTGTCCATTTGCAGCGGGTTGCCTTGGACAATCTTTTTGACACGCTCCACCGCGCGCTCCAAAAATGCCTCAGCAATGCTCTCATGCACCAGCGCGCGCGACGGGCACGTGCAGACCTCGCCTTGATTGAGCGCAAACATGGCGAAGCCTTCCAGACACTTGTCAAAAAACGCGTCGTCTTGGTCCATCACGTCAGCAAAGAAAATGTTGGGTGACTTGCCGCCCAGCTCAAGCGTCACAGGGATCAGGTTTTCGGCTGCAGCCTTCATGATGATCGATCCGGTTGTGGTTTCGCCCGTGAACGCAAGCTTGGCAATTCGGGTGGAGGTCGACAAGGCCGCACCAGCTTCCTCGCCATAACCATTGACCACGTTGACCACGCCATCAGGGATCAGGTCGCCAATGATCTCCATCAGAACCATAATCGAGGCGGGCGTCTGCTCAGCGGGCTTCAATACGACTGCGTTACCTGCCGCCAACGCAGGTGCGAGTTTCCAAACGGCCATCAGTATCGGGAAGTTCCAGGGGATGATTTGCCCCACGACGCCCAATGGCTCGTGGAAGTGGTATGCATATGTGTTGGCGTCGATCTCGGCGACCGAGCCCTCATCCGCGCGGATCACCCCTCCGAAGTAGCGGAAATGATCGATGGCCAGCGCCAGATCGGCGTTGACGGATTCGCGGATCGGTTTGCCGTTGTCGAGCGTCTCAGCCACCGCCAGCTTCATCAGGTTCTCTTCGATCCGATCGGCAATCCGGAAGAGCATCGTCGAGCGTTCGGTCAGAGAGGTCTTCCCGAACGTGGGCGCCGCGGCATGTGCGGCGTCTAGTGCGCTTTCAATGTCAGCAGAGTCAGACCGTGCGACTTCGCAGATAGCCTCGCCTGTTATCGGTGTGACATTCTCGAACCACTTGCCGGATTTTGGATCGACAAACGTGCCGCCGATGTAGTTGCCGTAACGCGGTTTGTAAGGGAAATCGACGCCAAGGTGACTGGAGTCCAAAGCAGCGCTGGGACCTTCGGTATTTGCATGTACGTTCATTTTTGTCCTCCCAAATGAAAAAGACCGCTCGACGACATCGGGCGGGCATTGGCTGGCAACATTTGGGGCTTGCGCGTTCAAAGTATTCCACATTGCGAACCCGATGGAAACCGGAGTCTTTGTTGGACGTTTGAAAACCTCCGACGAGCTCTGAAAACCGGTCGTTCCTGCAAATCGCAGAGCCAGCACTTCGGGGGCTGAGCGACTAGATCTTTACCGGTGCGTCAGGGGGCGGATCATCAGGCAGTTGTCGGACGGACGAAGTTTCAAATATCGCTTTGGAAGCGGCTCAGCCGTCGTCAGTTGGCGCTGCGTTTTCGGTCAATGCACCGTTTTCCCATTTGCCAGAGGCCTCTTCGCCCGTTGCATAGCGCATGGTACCCGTGCCCTGACGCTTGCCGGAGCGGAAAGCGCCTTCGTAGACGTCGCCATTGTCGTAAATGGCTGTGCCCTGACCTTCGATTTCGCCTTCGACCCAAGCCCCCTCATAGACAAAGCCGGAGGGCATTTCGATCTTGCCCTGCCCGTGGCGCTGGCCTGCGCTGAAGTCGCCGGTATAGACAGTGCCATCGGGATAGCTGGCCGTCCCCTGACCATCACGTTGACCGTCCAGCCAGTCGCCCTCATAGCGGTAGCCATCGGCGTAGGTCATCACACCCTTGCCGTGGTTGCGTGCATCCTGAAATTCGCCTTCATAAATCACGCCGTTGGTGTAGACGGCCTTTCCGGTTCCATCGATCACGCCGGCCTTCCACGCACCTTCATAGGTCGAGCCATCGGTGTAGGTGATCAGCCCCTGTCCGTCTGCCAGCCCCTTGGTGAACTGGCCGACATAGATCGAACCGTCAGGATAGGTGACGCGGCCTTGACCTTCGATCTCGCCGGCCACCCATGAGCCGGTGTAGAAGTAGCCATCCTGAGCCTGAAACATGCCGTCGCCGTGGCGCAAATCATTGGCGAATGCGCCTTCGTAGGTGTCACCGTTGGCGTACGTCACCTTGCCCGTGCCTTCGCGGCGGCCTGACACAAGCTGGCCTTCATAGACGTCTCCGTTGGCCTGTGTGAGTTTGCCGGTCCCGTCGATCTGACCGTCACGCCACAGGCCCACGTAGACCAGGCCATCGGGCATTGTCAGGGTCCCTTCACCCTCGCGCTTGCCGTCGCTGATCTGACCGTCATAGACCGCGCCGTCCGGGTA
Source organism: Pseudomonadota bacterium (assembly GCA_039191495.1). GTDB lineage: Bacteria > Pseudomonadota > Alphaproteobacteria > Rhodobacterales > Rhodobacteraceae > Roseobacter. The sequence continues at coordinate 95,989 of JBCCXN010000012.1, forward strand.
GGTGATTATACCGCTGCCCTGCTTGATGCCGTCCAGCCAGTCGCCCTTGTATTCATAGCCGCCCGGGCTTTGCATTGTGCCCTTGCCGTGGTGCTTGGCATTGCGAAAGCCGCCTTCGTAGCGCACGCCGTTGGCGTAAAGCGCAATGCCCTGACCGCTGATGGTGCCGGCTTGCCATTCGCCTTCATAGGTGCCGCCGTCCGCGAAGGTGATACGCCCGAAGCCTTCGGGTTTGCCCTTGGCAAAGAGACCTTCGTAGACCGATCCGTTGGGAAAGCGCGCCACGCCTTCTCCCTTGATTTCCCCGTCCACCCACGCGCCGGAGTATTCGTAGCCGTTCGGCAGCTTGTAGGTGCCGGTGCCATGTTGCACGCCGCCGCGAAACGTGCCTTCGTAGACGCCACCGTCATCATACTGCTTGGTCAGCACCTCGCCGTCCTGCGCGAGGACGGGCAGGGGCAAAAGTGCAAGCCAGAGACTCAGGTGGCGAAGTGTCATAACAACCCCTTTGGATACGAAAAATCTTTTGCGCTGCATTACGCGTCGGCTCGTATTATTTCGCGATAATTTAGGCAAGGTGCGAGGCAGGGGCAACGCTCTTTTGACGCACCGGCCCGTGATGGGCTTTCATCGACCGCATGATCTGGTACATGGTGCATCCTGAGGCAGGGCGCCAGGTAAAAGGGCCGGTCATGGCAGATGGTTTTCGAATAACTCTTGGGCAGGTGAACCCGACGGTGGGGGATCTTGCGGGGAACGCGGCGCTGGCGCAGTCGGTCTGGGAGCAAGGGCGTGCGGCAGGGGCGGATCTTGTCGCACTGCCGGAGATGTTTCTTGTGGGCTATAACGCGCAAGACCTTGTCATGAAAAAGGCGCTGCAGCTTGACGTGATGACCCATGTGCGGAACCTCGCGCAGGCCTGCGCGGACGGTCCGACGCTGGCCATTGGCGCGCCATGGGTGGAAGGCACAAAGCTCTACAACGCCTATCTCATTCTGAAAAATGGAAAAATCGCCAGTCAGGTGCTTAAACATCATCTGCCGAACGAGACGGTGTTCGACGAGGTGCGCATCTTTGATGCCGGGCCTCTTGGCGGGCCCTATTCGGTGGGCAACAGTCGCGTCGGCAGCCCGATCTGCGAAGACGCCTGGCATGAAGACGTGGCCGAAACGCTGGCGGAGACCGGTGCGGAGTTCCTGCTGGTGCCCAACGGCTCGCCCTATTACCGCAACAAGTTTGAAACCCGGCTCAATCACATGGTCGCGCGGGTCATCGAAACCGGCCTGCCGCTCATTTACCTCAACATGGTGGGCGGGCAGGACGATCAGGTTTTTGACGGCGCCTCCTTTGGCCTGAACCCCGGCGGACAGCTTGCCGTGCAGCTACCGTGTTTTGAGCAAACAGTCGCCCATATCGATCTTGAACGCACGGCGGAGGGCTGGCGGATTGTTGACGGTGAGAAGCCGCCGCACCCGGATGCGTGGGAGCAGGATTACCGGGTCATGGTACAGTCCTTGCGTGACTATTGCCGCAAGACCGGGTTCGGCAAGGTCCTGCTGGGGTTGTCTGGCGGCGTGGATTCGGCCATCGTCGCGGCCATCGCAACGGACGCGCTGGGCGCAAGCAATGTACGCTGCGTGATGCTGCCATCTGAGTATACCTCACAAGCCTCGCTGGAGGACGCCGAAGCGGTCGCGAGTGCTTTGGGTTGTCATTATGACTACGTGCCCATCAGCAAAGGGCGGGCAGCGATCACCGACACGCTCGCGCCGCTCTTTGACGGGCGTAAGGCGGATCTGACGGAAGAGAACATCCAGTCGCGCTTGCGGGGTCTCTTGCTGATGGCTCTGTCCAACAAATTCGGAGAGATGTTGCTGACCACCGGCAACAAGTCCGAAGTTGCGGTGGGCTACGCCACGATTTACGGGGATATGTCGGGGGGCTACAACCCGATCAAGGATTTATACAAGACCCGTGTGTTCGCGACCTGCCGCTGGCGCAACGCCAATCATCGCGACTGGATGATGGGCCCTGAAGGCGCGGTCATCCCCCAGCGGGTTATTGACAAACCCCCATCTGCGGAATTGCGCGAAGATCAGAAAGACAGTGACAGCTTGCCCGATTACCCTGAGCTTGATCTCATACTGGAGACGCTGGTGGACCGGAACGGGTCCATTGAGGATTGCGTCGCAGCCGGTGTTGCGCGCGAGACGGCCAAAAAGGTCGAACATCTGATCTATATCAGCGAGTACAAGCGGTTCCAGTCCGCGCCGGGTGCGCGCCTGACCAAAGGGGCCTTCTGGCTTGACCGGCGTTATCCGATTGTGAACCGCTGGCGCGATCCGTCCTGAACCTGCCCTTAAAAAATCGCCACCCCACGCGGACGTGAACTTTTCATGTCGCATGTGACTGCTATCTCCATTGGCGGAGTGCAAAGGAGACAAGAGATGCGGTTCATCGGGGCGTTGATTTTTGGGTTGTTGACGGGGCAGAGCGCGCTGGCGTGTGGTGCGGACACCGATTGCATGATCGGGGAGCGCCATTACCGCATTGCGATGCCGGACGGTCATGCCGACGGCGAGCAAATCCCCGCAATTCTGTTTGCGCACGGCTACAAGGGTTCTGCGGCGAATGTGATGAAGAACGGATCATTGCGCGGTCTTGCCACCGACCTGGGTGCTGCTTTGATCGCTGTCAAATCTGACGGGCCGGGCTGGGAAGTTCCGAATAATCCACGTGATCCGGGCACCGACGGTGCGGCTGAATTTGCTTATTTTGACGCCGTGCTGGCGGATGCGGTTGACCGGTTCGACATCGACGCGGCGCGCGTCATGGCGACGGGTTTCAGCTCCGGCGGCATGATGATCTGGAACCTCGCCTGTGCGCGGCCCGGAGATTACGCGGGGTTTGCGCCGGTGGCCGGCACCTTCTGGCTGAAACCGCCTGCGGCCTGTGCACAGCCGGCAACCAACATTATCCATATCCATGGCGATGCGGATAAAACTGTTCCGCTTTTAGGCCGCGTGATCGGTCCGACCAAGCAAGGTGAGGTGCCTGCGGCGCTGAAGATGTATTCGGATACGGGAGATTTCGGCCCGGCGCAGTCCGCGCAATACGATGGTTTGGCATGCGAGGAACAGACGAACCCGTCGGGCGCAATGCTTGAGTTCTGTATGTTTTCAGGCGGCCATTCGTTTCGGACCGAGCACGTGCGTCATGCGTGGGATCGTCTGACCACCGCAGGCAAGCTCTAGAGCAGGCCCGCTGGCGCGGACCTGCACACGGTCAGCCTACAGCATCAACTGGTAGCTGTGCGGCACATAGGCAAAGCCGTCATCGCGAGTTTCCACATAGCCAATACCAGGCCATGGCATGTGGTAGCCGACAAAGGCGATCTTATCTGCGGCCAACATATCGAGGATGCGGCGACGGGTTGCCGCCGCAGCGGGTTTGTCCATGTCAAACTTGACCTCCCAATCGGGATAGCCCAGCGACCAGACGTAATGGTTAGCAAAATCAGCGCCGAGGTAAAGCTGCGTGCCGTCGGATTCCACCATGTAGTTCATGTGGCCCGGTGTGTGGCCGAAAGCGGCCATGGCTGTCAGACCTGACGCGACCGAGCCACCGTCGTCGAGGAAGGTCATCTTTTCGGCAAAGGCCGCCACCTTGGTTTTGAAGCGGTCGTTGTCTTGCGCGGACCATGCATCATATTCGGCCTGACCCGTCACATAGCGCGCGTTTGGATAGGTCGGTGAGCCATCTTCCATTGTCATGCCGCCAATATGGTCGCCATGCATATGGGTAATTACCACTACATCGACCTGATCGGCCGTGTATCCTGCGGCTTGCAGCGCGGCCGTTGTGCCTTCACCAGAGAGGCCAGTGTCGAACAGTACCAGTTCAGATCCCGTGTTCACAACCGTTGGCGTAAAGAAGAATTGCGCGGAATCTGTTGGCAGATTTGCTGCTGCGGAGACGCTGTTAAACGTGTCGGCATCGACGTTCAGGCCAAAAATGCTGTGTGGATCTTCGCGCGGGACTGAGCCTGCAAGCAGTGTTGTCACGTCGAAAGCGCCAATTTTGATGCGCTGGAACGGCGAGATTTGCGCGCCCAGCATCGGTGCCGATGCGCGCGTGATGCCCGCTGTAGCGGCCACCATTGGCAGAGCGGCGGCTCCTGCGAGTGCTGTGCGGCGCGTTAATTTGGGGATAGAGGACATGCTTGGTCTCCCTGAAGTTGGTATTACGACTTTGCAGGTAGAACGCCGGGTCGCAAAAGCCATTCTCTCAACGCACATCCCCGTGAGGTTTTGGTGCGCTGATGCACGCCAGTGGCGAGGGATTGCTGGACAATGAGCCCCCCCTGTGACAACACCGCGCCAACAGGAGACCCAGATGACAACAACCCGTTTTGCGCCCTCGCCCACCGGCCATATCCATATCGGTAACCTGCGTACTGCGCTGATGAATTACCTGATCGCCCGCAAGGCGGACGGGACCTTTATCTTGCGCATTGACGATACCGATCCGGACCGGTCCAAAGAGGAATATGTCGACGGGATCAAGCGGGATCTTGAATGGCTGGGCCTGCAGTGGGACCGTCTGGAGCGACAGTCGGAGCGACTGGATCGCTATGAGGCTGCAGCGGACCGATTGCGCGACATGGGACGGTTTTATGAGGCGTTTGAAACTCCGACAGAGCTGGATCTGAAGCGCAAAAAGCAGCTTAATATGGGCAAGCCGCCGGTCTATGACCGCGCAGCGTTTTCGCTCTCGGATGCTGAAAAAGAAGCCTTGCGCATGGAACGTGGCAACGGCGTCTGGCGGTTCAAGCTGGACCAGGCGCGCATTGAGTGGGCGGACGGTATCCTGGGTGATATTTCCATAGATGCGGCTTCGGTTTCCGATCCTGTTCTCATCCGCGGGGACGGTCAGTTCCTTTACACGCTGGCCTCTGTCGTTGACGATACAGAGATGGGTGTTACGCATGTGGTGCGCGGGTCAGACCATGTCACGAATACGGCAACGCAGATTCAGATCATCGAGGCACTCGGCGGCGCGGTGCCCGTCTTTGCGCACCATTCGCTGCTGACCGGTCCGCAAGGCGAGGCCTTGTCGAAACGGTTGGGCACGCTGGCGCTCAAAGACCTGCGCGAACAGGGTGTGCAGCCGGCAGCTTTGCTCAGTCTCATGGCGCGGCTGGGATCGAGTGATCCGGTGGAGTTGCAGACCGAGATGCAGGCGCTGATTCACGGGTTTGACATTGCGCGCTTTGGATCAGCGCCGACAAAGTTTGACGTAAACGATCTCTTCCCGCTGACAGCGCGGTATCTGAGTGGCCTGCCGCTGGAGGCCGTAGCGCACGACGTGCGCGCGGCAGGAGTGCCTGACGACATGGCGGGTGAGTTCTGGAACGTAACAAAGGAAAACATCACCACATTGGGCGATCTTGCCTGGTGGTGGACGTTAATGCGCGACGGCGCTGAGCCTCAGATCGACGAGGAAGACAGGGCATTTGTGCATGAAGCGCTGGCGCTTTTGCCCGACGGCCCTTTTGATACAGAGACATGGGGTCAGTGGACAGCTGCCGTGAAGGACACCACCGGCCGCAAGGGGCGCGCGCTTTTCATGCCGCTGCGCAAGGCGCTGACGGGCCAAAGCCACGGGCCGGACATGTCGGCGCTCATGCCGCTTCTACAAGTGGTAAAAGCGCGGTCATGACCGGTAGAGCGCCGGCCGGAGCACCACAAAATGGCTGACGCGCAGGCGAAGTTCCTCGAAGGTAATCTTTTTCGCCACATTTCAGTGATGTCACTGACCGCCTCTGTCGGGTTGATGGCGATATTTGCCGTTGATTTCATAGATATGATTTTCATCTCGATGCTGGGCAAGGCGGAACTGGCGGCGGCTGTCGGTTATGCCGCAACGATCCTTTTTTTTACCACGTCCTTTGGCATTGGCATGGCCATCGCGGCTGGCGCACTCGTGGCGCGCGCGCTGGGTTCGGGTGACGGGCAACTTGCCGAGGAAACCCGGACTCATTCGCTCATCTACGGCGTTCTTTTTGGCGCGGCCTTTGCCGCACTCGTGTGGGTCAACCTCGCCGGAATCGTTGATCTTTTGGGGGCAAAAGATCGCACGGCCGAGCTTGCCGTCAGCTACTTGCAGATCATTGTGCCGAGCCTGCCCTTTCTGATGATCGGCATGATGGGTGGTGCGATCCTGCGCGCCCATGGCGATGCGCGGCGCGCCATGATGGCAACGATTTATGGTGGTCTGGTCAATGCAGTGCTGGACCCGATCCTGATTTTTGGTCTGAATTTGGAGTTGACGGGTGCGGCACTGGCATCTGTTGCGGCGCGCATTGTCATGGGCGTCACTGCACTCATGCCGATCATCAAGCACTATGGCGGCGTGCAGCGCCCCAAACTGCGCGGCCTGATCCGCGACTTACCGCCCATCGCGGGGATCGCCTTTCCGGCGATCCTCACGCAATTGGCGACACCCGTGGGTCAGGCCATTGTGACCCGTGCGATGGCCGATTTCGGCGAGGCGGCGGTTGCCGGTATGGCCATTGTGGGTCGACTGACGCCCCTGTCTTTTGGTGTTATCTTTGCGCTGTCCGGTGCGGTCGGGCCGATCCTTGGACAGAACTTTGGGGCGCGCGACTTTGGCCGTGTGCGAGGTGGCTTGAATGCCGCGCTGGTCTTTACGGGATTGGTGATTGTCGCCGTCTCGGCCATTCTATTTGCATTGCGCGGGCCGATCTCAGATCTGTTCAGTGCAACTGGCATCACTCGCGATCTGGTGTTTTTGTTTTGCGGCCCGCTGTCGCTGCTCTTCTTTTTCAACGGTGTGCTTTTCGTGGCGAACGCGACGTTCAACAACCTCGGGCATCCATTCTACTCAACGTTTCTGAACTGGGGCCGCAACACGGTGGGCATGATCCCACTTGTCTTTGTTGGATCAGCCTTGTTCGATGCCAAGGGGGTGCTTTTGGGCCAAGCGTTGGCAGGTGTAATTTTTGGCGTTTTGGCGTGGTGGCTGGCTCGGCTTGTGATCGCGAATGCGCCCGATTCAGGGGTTTCAGAAAACTCAGAATTTGGGCGGCAAGGCCGCCTCATATCGCTGCTTCACTTGCGCCGCTAGCCGCGCAAGATGTTCATCTACAAGGGAGCGCTGTACAGGCGAAAGGGACTGGTGCCGCGGATAAACCGGCGCATCGCGGTCGTTGAGAATCGGTGTGTGCCAGTTGTCAGTTGTGTCGAAAAAATGCTGTACGCCGTCTTCCCCGTAGACGTCGTAAAAACCCTGCGCGACCACATCGAGATAGCTCAGCAGGATGTGATGCGTATCGCTTTGCAATATGTTACCGGGATCGACGGCATAAACGGCAATGTCCGGGGTTCCTTCAACCGGATGATCAACGTCATCTGAGGCATGCAGCCGGGCATAGCCGCCTTCGCGTTCATCAAGCGCTGCCCAGTCCGCATTTGGCACCTCGGCGATAAGACCCCGAATACTGTGACCTGGCGCGCGCACGCCGGACAAAAGGACCACGCCATAACGCGATGTTGCAACCCATGCTCTGCGCCAGCCGTGCAACGTGGCGGGGTGTGGGCGTGGGTAGTCGTGGCTTTTTGTGTTCACCAGACTGCCGTAACCGAAAAAGTACGGGTTCTGCATCGGAGCCTCCGGATTTCCTGTCAAGCTAGGTAAACAGTGCGTAAGCACACAACAAGAGGCTTGACCGGACCGCATACCGCAGAATACCGTCCCGTCACAGTCCCACGGGAGAACTGGACATGTGCCAGTGCCGAAGGAGCAACCGCCCCGGAAACTCTCAGGCCACCGGACCGTGGGGTTGCACACACTCTGGAGAGAGATGCCTTGCGCATCCGCCGAAGGGATAACGATCTCAGGCGAAAAGACAGAGGGGGCATTTGGGCGTGGCTGAGGGGTCGCGCAGGGAATGCCGACGGTTTGCCACATGCAGCGCCGTTGAAGTGCAGGGGGCCGGATGTCTGAACTGAAACACACACCGCTTTACGCGTTGCACGCGGCGATGGGTGCCAAAATGGTGCCATTTGCTGGTTATGCGATGCCGGTGCAGTACCCGATGGGCGTGATGCAGGAGCATTTGCACACACGCGCCAAAGCGGGGCTCTTTGATGTCAGCCACATGGGTCAGGTTCTGGTGTCCGGCCCGTCTTGGGAGGCGGTTGCACTGGCCTTTGAAGCGCTGGTGCCTATGGATGTTCTGAGCTTGGCGGACGGGCGGCAACGTTATGGACTGTTCACCAACGAGGCGGGCGGCATCGAGGATGATCTGATGTTCGCGCGCCGTGGTGATGCGTTATACGTCGTCGTCAATGCCGCCTGCAAGGCGGCGGATCTTGCGCGGATGCAAAGCGGAATGCCGGACGAGATTACCGTGACCGAATTGACCGGACATGCATTGCTGGCCTTGCAGGGGCCGGTTGCGAGCAGCGTGATAGCGACGCTGGACCCGGATGCGGCAGGTATGCGGTTTATGGACGTGGCGCCTCTTGATCTGTCCGGTCATTCTGTCTGGGCGTCGCGGTCAGGCTATACCGGGGAGGATGGGTTCGAGATTTCGGTCACCACGGAGGAGGCGGAAACACTGGCGCGGCGACTGATCGACGATGCGGATGTTGCGCCCATCGGGCTGGGTGCACGCGACTCTTTGCGGCTGGAAGCCGGGCTTTGTCTGTATGGTCAGGATATCGACGTTGAAACCGGCCCTGTTGCGGCCGGTCTGGGTTGGTCCATCCAGAAAGTGCGGCGACCTGGCGGCGCGCGCGCTGGCGGATTTCCCGGCGCGGATGCAATTTTTGCCGAGATGGCTGAGACCCCGCCGCAACGCCGCGTAGGTCTTATACCGGTCGGACGGGCACCGATGCGCGCGGGCGTTGCGCTTTACGACGCGTCCGAGGCGGGATCGAAGGTGGGTCAAGTCACCTCGGGCGGATTTGGTCCGTCCGTCGGGGGACCGGTCGCCATGGGGTACGTCGCTGATGCATTCAGTGAAACAGGTCACGTTTTGTGGGGCGAAGTTCGGGGCAAACGGCTGGAGGTTCATGTCACGCCGCTGCCCTTTGTGCCCGCACGTTTCAAAAGATAGCTAGCAGGAGACACGGATATGAAATTCACCGAAGAGCATGAATGGTTGCGTCAGGAAGGCGATGACCTTGTCGTGGGCATTACGACGCATGCAGCAGAACAATTGGGCGACATCGTCTTTGTCGAGTTGCCCGAAGAGGGCACGACAGTTAGCAAAGACGATGAGGTTGTCGTCATCGAAAGCGTGAAAGCAGCGAGCGATATCCTGGCACCGATTGACGGTGAAATCACGGAGGTCAACACGGCGCTGACCGACAACCCGGCCGCGATCAACGAAGATCCGCAAGGGGAGGCGTGGTTTTTCAAAATGACTGCCAGTGACGCGTCTCAAATGGACGAATTCATGGATGAAGCGGGCTACCAGGCCTTCATTGCCTGACGGGCTGCGGCGCCGGGTTCGCCTCCGGCGGAGATATTTTTTGGATCAAAGAAGCGCGTGTTTGCACAAAGGAGCCACCGATGGTTTACACACCAACCGAGTACTTGCCCTATGATTTTGCCAACAGGCGCCACATCGGTCCGTCACCATCGGAAATGGCGCAGATGCTCGACACGGTCGGCGCGCAGAGCCTTGACGCTCTGATCGACGATACTGTTCCGGCCGATATCCGTCAGGCGCAACCGCTTGATTTCGGCAGACCGATGTCTGAGCGGGAGGTTCTGGAGCATTTGCGGCGCGTGGCGGCCAAGAACAAGGTTCTGACCTCTTTGATCGGGCAAGGGTACCACGGCACGGTCACGCCGCCGGCGATTCAGCGCAATATTCTGGAAAACCCGGCATGGTACACGGCCTACACGCCCTACCAGCCAGAGATCTCTCAGGGGCGTCTTGAGGCGCTGCTGAATTTCCAGACCATGGTCTGTGATTTGACCGGGCTGGATGTGGCCAATGCCTCGCTTCTGGATGAAGCAACCGCGTGTGCGGAGGCCATGACCATGGCGCAGCGTGTGTCCAAGTCGAAGGCCACGGCGTTTTTCGTCGATCGCGATTGTCACCCGCAGAATATATCCGTGATCAAAACACGGGCGGCGCCGCTTGGCATTGAGATCATCGTCGGAAATCCGGCGAAGTTGGACGCAAGCCAGGTGTTTGGCGCGATTTTCCAGTACCCGGGCACCTATGGGCATGTGCATGATTTTACGGATCTGATTGCGGATTTGCATGCGCATAAGGCGATCGGGATCGTGTCGGCCGACCCTTTGGCGTTGACGCTGCTGAAAGAGCCGGGCGCGATGGGGGCTGATATAGCTGTTGGTAACACGCAGCGGTTTGGCGTGCCGGAAGGGTACGGCGGGCCGCATGCGGCTTATATGGCGTGTCGTGAAGCCTATAAGCGCGCGATGCCGGGGCGGATAGTGGGCGTGTCTGTCGACAGTCACGGGCATCGTGCCTACCGCTTGTCGCTGCAGACGCGCGAGCAACATATCCGCAGGGAGAAAGCGACATCCAACGTCTGTACTGCGCAGGCGCTTCTTGCGGTCATGGCGTCGATGTATGCGGTGTTTCATGGGCCCGACGGATTGAAGGCAATCGCGCAGCGTATTCACCGTAAAACCGTGCGGTTGGCAAAGGGTCTGGAAGCGGGCGGGTTCAAAGTAGATCCGCAAGCCTGTTTTGACACGATCACGGTGGATGTGGGCCCGTTGCAATCTGCCGTTCTGAAGTCCGCTGTGGATGAGGGCATCAACCTGCGGCGTGTGGGCGAAAGCCGCGTCGGGATCAGCCTGCATGAGCGGTGTCGTCCCGAGACGCTGGAAGCCGTCTGGCGTGCATTTGGCATCATCCGCAAGGACGAAGACTTCAAACCCGATTACCGTTTCCCGGAGGCGATGCTGCGCAGCACCCCTTATCTGACGCATCCGATTTTTCATATGAACCGGGCAGAAACGGAGATGATGCGCTATATGCGGCGCCTGGCAGATCGCGATCTTGCGCTCGACCGCGCCATGATCCCGCTTGGATCCTGCACCATGAAGCTCAATTCTGCAGCTGAGATGATGCCGGTGAGCTGGCGGGAGTTTTCATTGCTCCACCCCTTCGTACCAGCGGATCAGGCCGAGGGATACCGGGAGATGATCGATGACCTTAGCGCAAAGCTCTGCGACATCACCGGATATGACGCAATTTGCATGCAGCCGAATTCGGGTGCGCAAGGCGAGTATGCCGGGCTGCTGACAATCGCCGCCTATCACGCCGCGCGAGGCGACACGCATCGCAACGTGTGTCTGATCCCGATGAGCGCGCATGGTACCAATCCGGCTTCTGCGCAGATGGTGGGATGGACTGTGGTTCCGGTCAGCTCCGCGCCGAACGGCGATATCGATTTGGAGGACTTTGCAACAAAAGCCGAAAAGCACTCCGCCAATCTGGCCGGTTGCATGATTACCTACCCGTCAACGCATGGTGTATTTGAAGAAACTGTGCGGGATGTGACGCGGATCATCCATGCGCATGGCGGTCAGGTCTATATCGACGGTGCCAATATGAATGCGATGGTGGGGTTGAGCCGCCCGGGTGATCTGGGAGGTGATGTGAGCCACCTCAACTTGCATAAAACCTTTTGCATTCCACACGGCGGAGGCGGGCCCGGTATGGGCCCGATCGGCGTCAAGGCGCATCTGTTGCCCCATCTGCCGGGGCATGATCGTGCCAGCGGTGCCAAAGGGGCTGTGTCTGCCGCTGCGTTCGGATCGCCATCCCTGCTGCCCATCAGCTGGGCCTATTGTCTGATGATGAGTGGCGATGGGCTGACGCAGGCAACACGCGTTGCGATTTTGAATGCCAACTACATCGCTCGACGCCTCGAGGGTGCGTTCGATGTTCTTTACAAAGGAAAAACGGGACGTGTGGCGCATGAGTGTGTGGTCGACGTACGCCCTTTCGAAAAAACGGCTGGAGTGACAGTTGAGGATATTGCAAAGCGTCTCATTGACTGTGGGTTTCACGCGCCGACAATGAGCTGGCCGGTGGCCGGGACACTGATGGTCGAGCCTACGGAAAGCGAAACCAAGGCTGAACTGGACAGGTTTTGCGATGCGATGCTTGCAATCCGGGACGAGATTACGTCGATCGAGCAGGGGCAGACGGACCCGACGGACAATCCGCTCAAACACGCGCCGCATACGGTCGAAGATCTGATCGGCGACTGGGAGCGCGGCTACAGTCGTGAACAAGGATGTTTCCCGCCGGGCGCGTTTCGTGTCGATAAATACTGGCCGCCGGTGAACCGGGTCGACAATGTCTTTGGTGATCGTCACCTGGTGTGCACCTGCCCGCCGATGGAGGATTATGCCGAAGCTGCGGAATAGGGGGCGCTGCCCCCGGCCCTTCGGGCCTCCCCGGGGATACTTTTGGATCAAAGAAACGTTTTTCTAACGACTGTCGCCTATGTGTCGTTTCGCGGAACAGGCGGGGACGCCGATGGCCGTGATCGAAGAGGGTTTTTAACACGTTGGAAGGGTCGTCTGCACGGGCGGCCCTTCGTTTCTTTGATCCGGAAATATCCCCGCCGGAGGCACTGAAGTTCATTCCTGCGCCCGCAAGACCTGTGCCGGTCTGGCGTTGATGTGCCTATATGCAAAAGCCAGACCCGCCAGTGTAGACGCCGCAAGACCGCCTAATATGATACCTGCCGCCGAAGGCCAGATAACGCTGAACGATGTATCGAGGATATAAGTGCTGACCGCCCAGCCTCCGATTGAACCGGTGATCAACGCGACAAGACCGGCGCAAGTTCCCAGAATGGCCGAGCGCAAAGCAAAGCTGGCAAAGATTGCGCTGCGTTTTGCACCAAGCGTCTTTAGGACGCTGGCTTCAAAAACGCGGGCATTCGTGCCGGCCGTTGCTGCCCCGATCAACACCAGAAACCCGGTGAGCAATGTAACTGCTGCACCGTAAGATGTGGCGGCGGCAATGCTAGAGAGCGCGGATGCGACCTGGTCGATCGCGTCGCGGACACGGATCGCCGTGATGTTTGGGTAAAGGTCAGACAAGTCTCTCAGGATCGTGGCCTCGGAAGATTCCTCGGCATAAACAGTCGAGATAAAGCTGTGGGGTGCGCCAGACAGGGCACTTGGGTTCATAGAGAGGATAAAACCGATCCCCGCAGTTGAAAAATCAACCTCGCGGAAACTGGCAATGGTTCCAGTGATGTCACGTCCGAGGATATTTACGGTCATACTGTCACCGATTTTGAGACCCATTTCCTCTGCTTCTTCTGCGGCAAAGCTGATGAGCGGCGGGCCATCATAGTTTGCAGGCCACCAGTCGCCGGCGGTCAGGCGCGTGTTATCAGGCATCTCCTCGGCGTAGGTAACGCCGCGGTCGCCTTGCAAAACCCAGTGGTCGCCGGCGGTCTCTGCCGCGGGCTGGCCATTGATCCGCGTGATGATACCCCGCAACATGGGTGCTGCATCGACACGGCGCACGGCCGGATCTTCTGCAAGCCGCGCACGGTATCCGTCCATCTGGTCTTTTTGAATGTCGACAAAGAAATAGCTTGGCGCAACTTCCGGCAGATTGCCGGTGATTGCCGCGCGCAGGTTGCCATCAATCTGGCCCACCGCAGACAGAACGGACAGCCCAAGGCCCAAGGACAGAACGACGGAGACCGCGCCCTCTCTGGGTCCAGAAATCGCGGTCAGCGCCCATCTCAGACGCGGCGCTCCGCGCGCCAAGGGGGTGCTGCGCCGACACAGCCAGCGAATGCAAAACGCCGTCACGCTAAGCAGCGATAGAGCCAGGGCGATACCGCCAGCCGTCCAGAGCGTCAACTGCCAAGTTTGGGAAAAAAAACCGGCGGTGACAATCAGAACCGCCAACGCCGCTGCCGTCGCGAAAATGTACTTTGGCGCAGGCCAGCGGCTCGTCTTTGCCAAAGCGTCTCGAAACAGACTTGCGGCGCGCACGTCCTCGGCACGTGCGAGCGGCCAGAGCGTGAAAACAAACGCCGTCAGAAGCCCGTAGATTGCAGCTTCGATCAGAGGGCCGGGATAAAAGGCAAACTCCGCCGGGATCGGCAGGCGCGCGCTCAGCAATGGGGCGAGCAGAAGCGGTAACAGGGCGCCCAGTACGACACCAAGCGCAATGCCAAGCAGAGTCAGAACGCCAATCTGAATGAAATAGGTCTGAAAAATGGTGCGCTGGTCCGCACCGAGCGTTCGAAGGGTCGCAATGACACTTGTCTTATTGGTCAGATAAGCCTGCACGGCGGAGGAGACACCGACCCCGCCAACGGCCAGACCCGACAAGCCGACAAGGACGAGAAATGCGCCCAAACGATCGACAAATTCGGAGACGCCGGGCGCCCCGTTGCGCGCATCGTTCCACCGCACGCCGGTGTCCGCAAAAATCTTTCGCGCGTCGGCTTCGATCGCCGCAAGATCGGTGCCGTCAGGCAGATCAAGGCGGTACTTGGTGGAAAACAATGTGCCCGGAGCAAGCAGGGATGAATTTGCAAGGCTTTCGGTTAAAACAATCGTGCGTGGTCCAAGAGCAAACCCGCCCGCCGCGCTGTCGGGTTCTTGCACCAGCGTTGCACTGAGCCGGAAGTCTTGAGTCCCAAACATAAAGACGTCGCCGACAGAGAGGCCCAGCCGGTCGACCAGAACGCGTTCCATAACGGCGCCGGGCCGCCCGTCTAGCACCTCAAATGCCTGAGCCAGTGGAATGTCGGGCGCAAGCTGCACGGCGCCCACTAAAGGATAGGCGCTGTCCACGGCTTTGATCTGGGTCAGCGCGCGCCGTTCTCCAACCACGGCCATGGACCGGAAATCGGCAATTTCCGAGACAGCCCGCGCGCGTTCCTCCATCCATGCGCGCTCCGCGTCTTCGGCAAAACGGTAGGTGAAGTCGAGCTCCGCGTCTCCGCCCAGCAGAGCCGCACCTTCACGCGCCAGTCCCGCCTCAATGCTCGAGCGCACGGTTCCTATCGCTGCAATTGCTGCGACGCCCAGAGCAAGGCAGGCCAGAAATATGCGAAAACCGCGCAAGCCACCCCGTAACTCGCGTCGCGCAAAGCGTGTCGCGATGGGCAGGCTCATTCAGCGGCCTTTTCAAAGGCGTCTATGCGCCCGTCATTCAGACGGATCACCCTGTCACAGCGGTTGGCAAGCGTTTGACTGTGGGTCACCAGCACCAGGGTAGCGCCATACCGGTCTTGCAGGCCAAACAGCAGATCAATGATTGCGGCGCCGTTCGCGCCATCCAGATTGCCTGTCGGCTCGTCTGCCAAAAGAATATCCGGACGTGGAGCCGCGGCACGCGCCAGCGCCACGCGCTGCTGCTCGCCACCCGACATCTGCGCCGGGTAGTGATCCTTGCGGTGCCCCAGACCCACGTCGTCTAGTTCGGCGGTGGCTTTCTGAAATGCATCCTTGTCGCCCGCCAGTTCCAAAGGTGTCGCGACGTTTTCAAGGGCCGTCATGGTCGGGATGAGGTGAAAGGACTGGAAAACGACACCCATGTGCGCGCGCCGCATATGTGCGAGGCTGTCCTCATCCATGCGGGTCAGGTCGTGACCCATCGCACGCACCACGCCGCCTGTTGCCTGTTCAAGCCCGCCCATCAGCATGAGAAGAGAGGATTTGCCGGACCCTGAGGGCCCGATAAGCCCGAGACTTTCACCCTGCAGCACATCCAATGTGATGCCATGCAGGATATCGACACGACCGGCATTGCCATCAAGGGACAACGAGGCATCTTTAAAGCTGATAACGGGATCGGACATGATGGGAAAACGGTTGTGGAACTCCTCAATGCATATGGAGCTTTCGAAAAAATGCGCAAGGCGGCAATTTGGTTAATGATCGCTTTGCCGACTTCGGCAGCGTCCGAGGACGTTGTTGTTGCAGCGCTCGGCGACAGCCTGACCCAGGGCTTTGGCTTGCCGCAGGCGCAGGGGTTTGTGCCGCAATTGCAGACCTGGCTGGATACGCAGGGTGCCGATGTCACGTTGATCAACGCAGGCGTCTCTGGTGATACAACGGCGGGCGGACTGGCGCGCGTCGCCTGGACCCTCACGCCGGAGGTCGACGCCATGATTGTCACATTGGGCGGCAATGATTTTTTGCGTGGTGTCGATCCGGCCGCCAGCCGTCGGAACATCGAAGGGATTTTGCAGGCTGCAGCCGATGCGGACGTTGAAGTTCTCTTGGTGGGTATGCGCGCACCAGGCAATTTCGGTCCCGCCTACAAAGCCGAGTTTGATTCGCTCTATCCTGATCTGGCCTTAGAATACGAGGCGCTACACGCCCCCGACTTCTTTGCAGGGCTGCAAGCGGGCGACGATCCGGCTGCGGCGCGCCCTTTTATGCAGCCTGATGGCATTCATCCGAATGCGCAGGGTGTCACGCGAATAGTCGAAACGCTTGGACCTTTTGTGTTGCGACTGGTGCAAACGGTAACGTCTGAATAGCGGTACCGCCCGGTCTCAGCCCAAAGTGGAAATGCGCCATTTATGCTTGCAGCCGTCAAATGGCCTGTTTGTCCAGAATGGGTGCTGTCGGGATCGGATCTGGCGGGTTCAGTTTTGCTTGCGCGGCTTTCAATGCTTCGGCGCGAGCCTGGTCGGCACGCAGCGCCGCGGATGCAGCTGCGCGGGCTGCGTCGTCCGCACGGGCCTGCGCTCGTTGTCGCTCCATCACCTGTTCCGTCGAGGGGCGTTCAGTCTGGGCCTCGACGATCGATCTTGGTGTGGCGCGCTGCACCTGTGATGCTTGGCGCTGCCGTTCAAGAAGCAAGGCCACTTGCGCGCCACCCGTGCCAGTGCCATTTCCGGCGCCTTGTCCGGTTTGATCCTGCGTCGCGTTTCCACTGGATGCCGCGCTGGATGGCGCAAGCGGCTGAGTGCCTTGAGTGCTTGCAGCAGCCCCGTCCGCCGAACCACTCAGTACGGGTTGCGGGGCATAAGGGTTAATCAATGATACGGCTGTCATACTGGCCTCCGTCTACAGACACGTGTCTTAACACGCGTTGATAATCATTAATCGCGGGTGAATATGAACAGGTCGTTAAGGCGGGATGGAATTCGGGTACTTGGTTAACGCGGACTTAATCGCATTGATCAGTAGCGGTAATAGCGCGCATGTCGGCTCCAAGACGCAAAAAAGCCGGCGGATTCAACCGCCGGCTGTCGTGATCTGAACAGCTATCAGGCCAGAGCGATGTTGGTTGCGCTTTCGCGCCCGTCCCGTCCGGCTTCAATGTCGAATGTCACTTTCTGGTTGTCAGCAAGACCGGTCAGACCGGCCCGTTCAACAGCAGATATATGTACGAATACGTCCTTTGATCCACCTTCCGGTGCAATGAACCCGTACCCTTTTGTGGTGTTGAACCACTTCACGGTGCCGCTTGGCATTTCCCGTGTCTCCTTACTATAGATGCCATCCGCGTGAGTGCGATGGCCTGGCGCAGTCAATCTGTATCGAGAACTGAGCGCCGTAGTGGAGACAGGTCGAAAAAGACGTAGTTTGCGTGGGCGCACTTTACCTGAGTCCCGCATCCCCCGCAAGACGAGACGCGCGAACATAGGCGGTTGGATGCGCGCAAGAGTTGCGCAAGTTTCACTTATGCGGGTATTCTGCCGAAAAGGTTCAGAGGATACCGGCGTGCGGATCGCGCAGTGTTGAACCAAAGCGAGAAAGACACAGAAACGTGATCGCGACCAAAGCCCCGCAGGCGTAGGCCTGCAGACCCGCAATCAATCCGGCGCCGAAAGAGATCATCGCCACGGCAGCCGCAAGCGTGCCGCAGAATCCAGATAGTATCATCATTGCAAGTGCCATCTGCGCCTCCTTTTGTGCAAACGTGCTGAAGTCGCTCCAGAAGAAGCGCGGAATTTGCCGACAATGAGGCACAGTCGCGACAATCGCTTGGCCTTGTGGTGCCGAACAGAGGGCGCGGATGTGAACTGGATCACAGACGACGTAGGGTCAACTTTGATTTGGTGTGTGAGACACGTGGCGCGCGCATCCTGTCAGGGCGGTGCCCGCGCCGTGTCATTCGGCGGACACGCGGCTCTCTTCCTCCGCGTGATCTATTACTAGCGGGTCGGCGCGTCCGGCCCGCTTTTTTCGACCTGCGGCACCGTCACCAGACGTGACAGGTCATATCCGTTTTTTAAAAGGGCCTGCTCTGCCTCGGCACGCTGCGCTGCACTGATCTCGCGGCTTCGTGCAAGAATCCAACCCGTACGGCCATCAGGCACCCCGATCGCTGCGACCTGATACCCCTTGTCCACCCAGAGAACGGTCTGCCGCGTCGGCAGGGCCGGGTTGTTCACAAACCAGACCTGCAGTTGCCCGGTTTCTGTTTCGCGCGCGGTGCCCCTGACTTGCTGCACCGGCCCGTCAAAGCCGCTGTTTCGGCACCGGTACGTGAGCCGAAGCCCACCACTTTCGTCGCGCGCCTCGTAGGTCATGGTGGTTCCATAACATCCCTCAAGATACTCCACCGGGAAGCGAGCAATTTCGTACCACGTGCCCAGAAAGCGGCTAACTTCAAACCCAGGATGCGATGCGATTGGTGCCTCCGGATCGCGGAAAGGTGTGGCGCAGGCGGCCAGCAACCCGCAGAGCGTGAGAGCAACGAGACGTCTCACGTTGCGTCCGTCACGGCGTAAACCCATTCGATGTAGTCCTTGTTCGCCCCGGCCACATCCAACCGGATGATGGGAGGCACCTCGTAGGGGTGCAGTGCGCGCACCGCGTCCTCGACCGTCTGGGCCAGTTCGGCGCGCGTTTTGAGCAGCAGCGGATGCTCTTCTTCGCGCTGGATTGCCCCGTCCCAGACATAGGCGCTCTGGACCGGCGCATAGCGGTTCGCGCAGGCGATACATTTCTGATCCAGCAGCGTATCAGTGATTTGATCGGCCACCTCGGGCGACGGGCAATTGACCCAAATGTCGATGATGTGCAAGCTGGCCATGTTTAAAATATACCGTATCAAAAAGGATTTATCTTGTGAAATTGAATACTTTGCCTGCTTTTATTGGAACCGTTTTTTTGATCACATGCGTCGCGGCACCGACGTTTGCGGCCGATCCCATAACCGACGCCATTTCAGGCAAAACGGTCAAGGCTTCGCGTGGTGACAGGGTCACTTTTGCCAAGAATGGCCGGCTTACAGGCATGGTGGGTCCGAACCAGGATATCGAGCTGCTGGGCGCCTGGACGATCCGCGACGGGCGTTACTGCCGGACACTCCAGAAGCCGCAGGCCGCAGCCGGCACCAAGTGTCAGGACATCACGGTAAATGGCGACGGCACCGTCACGATCGACGGCACCAACGGCCCCATCGTCTGGACCATCCAGTAAACCCGAGACGGCTTCAGGCGGTTTCGGTCCGCGCGCGGTATCACGTCGGTATCGCGTCGGTGCGCTGCGTGCGCCAGATTTAGCGCGGGTTCACGCTTTAAAGGCACACTGGTGCTTTTGAGCGGGAGTCTCCTGATGCCGAAAATGAACAAGACCGAACGACTGGCGCGCGAGCGGCTGATCTATCACTTGTGGCGCGCCGATAAAGACGAGCTGCCGCTGCGTGTCATGCGCGAAGAGGTACCGGACGCCTGGCACATGATCGAGGCGGATATCGATTGCTTCGAGCCCAAGGAGAAGATCACGCTGTACCTCGACCGGTCGGTGGCGCGGATGTTCCGGACGATGGGCAAAGGGTATCAGGCGCGGCTCAACCGGATCCTGAACACATGGCTGGCCATGAAAATCGCCGGGTTGATGGAAGAAGACATCGCGCTTTCGAACCGCCGCGCAAAAGTTCTGGAGCGCGAAAAAGACGCCGGCACGCACCCCGGCTGGGGCCCCGTGGTGCGCGAGGAGTAAGGCAAGGTGCTGCGGTTTCAAATACTTCTGGACCGACACGGACCCGGATACAATCTGGAATAGGTAAAACCGTTGACTTATGCCCCAGAGGTGGCATTTTGGACATGAATTTCATTTAAGAAACAGCGTGCCAGGCATTTTGCGGAATGTTCAATTTCGAATGGAAACCAGTCTTAACATGCTTTCTGCTGAGCGCGGGTCTGATTGGCGTTGCGTTGCCCGCGCATTCACAAGGCAGCAGCGGGCTCAACAATTTTGCCGTGGGCGCCGGCTCCGCCATTGGAAGTGCGATAGCTAACCCGGCAGTTCGAAACGAAGTTAACCGAAGAAACTCCGCCGCGCGGCTCAATCCAAACCTCGTCGGTTCGGCGTCACAGCGCGCGATGGTTCGGCAGTTGCAAGAAGACCTGAACACTTTAGGCTACAATGCTGGCTCCGAGGACGGCGTCTACGGTCGTCGATCTCAAGCGGCCGTTCAAGCTTTGTTTGGGGATGCAGGTATGTCGCCGCCTTCTGATATTGCCAGCATTTCGGGTTGGGTGCGACGCGCCATTGAGCAAACGGAGTCGCAGACATCTCGCGCGCCTGCTGCTGTCGTCTATCTGCGCGGTTTGTCCGAAGGTTACGTCGCTGCGAGAAGAGAACAGCAACAGAAGGAAGCGGCGAGGCTGCAACAGGCCAATTCGGTGAACGCAGCCGCCTCCTCCCGATCCGTTGCTCCGGCGGCTGCCGCGAGGCCTGCTCAAACCGCGGCGCCGGCGGCAGTTGCAGTCGCAGCCGCCCGGCCGAGTACGTCCGCTGCCGCACCGACGCGTCAGTTCGCGGGCCCCGATGAGTACCCGCCGACCGGCTTTCGCGGCTATGGCGTGATCGCGTTCAAGTCGCTGGCCACGGAGTTTGACCGCTTGAGGCACAACATCATTTGTGAGGCTTACATCGCGGCGCTGATCCCCAATGCGCAGCAAAAGAGCCGCAACATCGACAAATTCGTGACGATCTGGCCGGTCTCGAGCAGTGAGAAATCGCTCAAGCTGAACAACACGCCGGTGGCGCGACGGGGTGAGATTTGCCCGGATGCCATCACCGAATACAACGCCCAGCTTGCGGATGGTGCGATCCGCGCTGCCCGCTTGGCCGGGTTCAAAGACACAGGGCGTGGCCCGTTCTTTCTCGGCTGGCTGCCGTCGGACAAATACGGGCAGAGCGATGCGTTGATCATTGTGATGGATATGTCCCTGGTCCAGACCTATACGCAGGCCGAGGCCCTTATCGCGGAGTGGAAACTGGACATCCAGACTGATCCGGCGTTGTTAAATAACCCTTATGCACCCGAAATGGTGCGGCGCAAGCTGCGGCGCTGGTCCGACAAGTATGGCCACGGGTTTCTGACATTCATCAAAGGCAGCTGATGGATTTTATCGGCACCCTCGGTCGCGGCAGTGTTGTAGGGGTTCTGCTGGGCGTTCTTCTGAACATATGGGTGCGCCCGATAACGACAGAAGGCCAGATCCTGCTTGTGCTTTTGACCATCGCCATCTGTGTTGTCGTCACGGCCGTTATACGCCTTGTCCTCTTTTCAAGACGGACCGGGGACCCGGACGAATAGACTTACCGGTTACATGGACAGTGCGGAATACGAGTAGCCCATTGCGACAGGTCCGGCCGAACATCGTCAATGCGTCATTCGGGATCGACGTCATTGGTCGTGTTTTTTGAATGCCCAACGCGATCACAGCGACACGTTATCGGTATCTGTTTCAATGACTGTCAACGTGAGCAAATAGTCTGGTCCATCATACTCCGGTGTCGGTTAAACACCGATGATCGCGTCCTCGACCTGCCATAGAAGCGCATCAAAGACGCGCAGAACGTCTGTGTTGTCCTGATTATACAGGATTACGTCTGATCCATCCTGTTCGATGGTGCTAAAGTTAAACCAGTCGTCGGAGCCGAAAAGCGAAATAGTGTCGCCTTCGTCGTAATTGAAATCGGCGATCCCTGTGTGGCCATCATGCTCCAAAAAGACAAACGTGTCTGCGCCCGGTCCACCAAAAAGCCGGTCGAATCCCTGCCCGCCCGTAAGACGGTCGTTGCCGGCGCCTCCGAACAGGTCGTCATCCCCCTCATTGCCGTGAAGGGTGTCGTCCCCGTCCTGACCGAAGATGTCATCGTCCCCAGCGCCACCGTGAATGAGGTCTGCGCCTCGATCGCCTTGCAGGCGGTCGTTTCCAAGACCGCCGAATATCCAGTCATCGCCGATACCGCCAAGGATCCTGTCGGCGCCATCGTGGCCATAGAGAAAATCAAGACCGGCGCCTCCGAAAATAACATCGTTGTCGCCGTTGCCCTGAAGCCGATCGTTTCCATTGCCGCCGACGATGGTATCGAAACCAACGCCGCCCACGATGCGGTCGTCGCCATCCTGACCGTAAAGCAGGTCGAGGCTGCCGTCCCCGACTATGAAGTCATTGCCGACGCCGCCCTGGATAACGTCGTATCCGTCCCCGCCGGAGAGCACGTCGTCGCCCGCATCGCCGAGGATTTTATCGTTAAAACCTTGGCCGAAGATCACGTCGTTGCCTGCACCACCGCTCAAAAGGTCTGTTCCAGATCCCCCTTGCAGCTTGTCATTTCCGTCTGCGCCGAAGATCAGGTCGTTGCCGTGTGCTCCGACGATACGGTCATTCCCTGAACCGCCGTACAGGGTGTCATGGCCTGCGCCTCCGTCGATCAGGTCATTGCCATATTCGCCGCGAATGATATCGTTCCCGGCGCCGCCGATCATTGTATCATTCCCGCCCGCGCCGTTCAGAAAATCGGAAAAGGACGTGCCAATGATCGTGTCAGCACTCTGGAAGGCGGACAGAACCCAGTTTGTTTCGTCGCTTGCAGCGTCGGACTCGCTTATGTAAATGCCCGCGCCTTTCAGCGTGATCGTTGGTCGCAAAAACTGATCAAAATACGTGATATCTTCGAGAAATGCGCCGCCTGGCACGGGTCGGATTACGACAGTTACATAGAAGGGTGGAAAGGTGTCATAGCCTATCAGGCTGAAGAAATTTCCATTGGCCTGGAACCCTTCGTCAATGATTGTGAAGTCAACGCTATCCGTCAAATCAATGTCGGATACACCATTAACGAACTCCGACATATCCGCCCCGGTTCCGAGCGCGTCGTGAAACTTGAGGAACGCCATATTTACCTTTCAAACAAACAGGTTAAACCGTAAAGGCGGCGCTGCCGAAAGACAAGAATATTAACAAAAAGTTAACGCGATGACCCTGAGCGACGTTTGGCGTCCCGCGCCGGGTCCTTGATGTGCTGTACCGAACGCAGGGCTCTACCAAAGGCTTTTGGCTTCAGACCGGGATCCTGTGTTTTCGGGGCGATGGTGTTGAAAGGTCTATGATGGAGCACCGCGATTGGAAGCGCATGTTGAATCCATGTGCGATTGTCGCGGGACAGATTTGGGATCTGACCTTGCAAACAGGTCCTGGCTTGCGGCTGCGCCGGCTCTCGCCCGCCCGATATGCATGCAAAGCCGTCTAGTGGGGCGCGACCGGGTTGACCAGCTGGGGTTGGGCCCGGCGGATTGGCCAGCCCGCAGGCGCGCGGGCTGCAAACATGCGCCCCGACGAACGCCTTTTGCAGCCGTGTCTGTTTCGCTTACCCGCGTTTGAAACGGCGCATGACGCCAAGCCCGGCGAGACCTGACAGAATGAGCCATGCGCCTGCCGGCAGCGGGATCGCGGAAATCGATACAGTGTCGACAAAACCACCCAGCTCGTCGTTCCGGCCCACGGCGGCAAAAACGAGGGTTGTTTCGGTGTTGTCGTTATCGACGGTGAACCGACGCGTGATCCTCGTCCAGTCGTTCTTTGCGAGGCCGTCCAAGCCGCTGTTCACTTCAAGGATGTCCAGAATACCGTTTCCAATCGCAGAGGTGATGCCGTTGGAGCCGTCAGTCGTGCCGGGGCGTCCACGATACCAGAAGCTGAGTGCGTAGCGCCCTGCGTCGAGGATCACCGTCTGCTGCATAGACGAGTTGGACGGTTGCGTGCGATTGCCTTCGCTGTCCAGCTCAATGTAGTGGTCACCGGAATGCGGCTTTATTCCCAGCGCGTTGGTGGTCTGCACCTCTATTCCAGTGGTCCCGTCACCTTTTGTCCAGCCGGGGATTGCGTGGAACACATCCCACGAGCTGCTACGGGTGCCGTCCGCCAGCGCGGAGAGGGTATCGCCGGTGGAATTGTAATCTGTCATGCCATAGATGTCGCTGCCGCCGTCCCCGTGCACGGTCTCGAAATCGCCGTTCACAACAATCGTTGCGGCGTGGGCAAAGGAAGCGCCAAGCAAAAGTGCTGCAGCCAGAAGGCTTGCCTTGAACATGTTCTACCCCGTACTCACTGGACCAATCGTCGATCCCTGTGCGAAAGCGGTTTCGTCAAGTCAACGCAAAATGTAACGTCACTTCGGGCATAACCGCGCTGTCTGTTTGCAGCGTCGCAACGATGGCTTTTTAGCGCGGTAAGTGTGAGCGTTTGGTAAACGCCAGCGCGGAGACTTGAAGCGTCGGATGGCAATGAGGGGCGACATGGATGAGATACTGTTAGCGGGCTTCGTGATGGGCCTTGTCGCGACGGCAGCAATGGATCTGTGGGCGCTGGTCCTGCAACGCGTGGCAGGCGTGCCGCCACCGAATTGGGCGATGGTGGGCCGTTGGGTCGGGCATCTGCCCGCAGGCACAGTGTTTCATGATACGATCGGGGAGGCTACGCCGCTGCCGGGTGAGCTACCGCTCGGCTGGGCTTTTCACTATGCGGTTGGCGTCCTTTATGGCGTTGGACTGGCGGCCCTTATGGGACCGGCGTGGCTGGAGGCGCCAACATTTGCCCCGGCCTGGGTGTTTTCGCTCCTGATGGTCGGGTTCGGCTGGTTTCTGTTGCAACCGGGGCTGGGTCTGGGCGTGGCTGCCTCACGCACCCCCAAGCCATGGATTGTCCGCGGGCTCAACATTGCAGCCCACACGGTGTTTGCCCTGGGTTTGTGGTTGGGGGCGTTCCTTTGACGGAAAAAAAAGGCGGCCCTTATGCCGCCTTTTCTGCATTTTAAACCAGTCTCAGGCTTTGCGGCGCCGTTTTGCCACCGCCAGACCACCCATGCCGGCAATCAGCATCCAGCCAGCTGCGGGCAGCGGAACCGCGGAGACTTCGAGCGACCGGATGTTAAAATCGTCAAACAAAGCGTCCGCACCGATGGAGATGCTGGTCCCGCGCAAACCGCTGAAGGCGAACGGATTGTTGCCCGCGATGCCGTTTTCCCCGGGCGCCACAAAGACACCATCCACGAAGATGTCAAAATCGTCGTCGTCGTCGACGTTGCCAAATTCTATACTGTTGAAGCTGACCAATTGGCTGAATGTAAAGGTCAGCATTTCAGTGGCGTTCACATCGCCCAGAAAATTCACGTCCGCAAGTGCAACGCCAATGCCCGCGTCCTGAGGAATGAAACAACCAAAGAAACCATTGATCGCACAATCGTCCCGGGTTGCCACCGCCAGATCCGGGACGTCCAGTCCGAAAACCCCATCCTGATCCGGGTTGAAAAATAATCCGTCGAACAGATAGGATCCTGCCGTGACGGTGACGGTGATGCCGGCGACGGTGTCGGTCAGCTCTTCGGTTATGCCGTCGGAAAACCCGGTGAAATCGAAGGTCGCGGCGGTGGCCGAGACCGGTAATGACAATGCCGCAACCAGCGCGGCCTCTTTAACGTACTTCAACATTCATATCCCCAGTTTGTTTATCGATAATTGAACTTTCCCCAATGACGCAAATCGACGTCACATGGACAGTATCATGATTCTCGAGGGCTGCATTAACTTTCTTAATTTATTGGGAAATTGCACGTTTTGGGGGAGGTATTGCGCGCCGGTACACCGGACATTGGGCGCTGGACCGACGCATCAATTTGCACCCGGGTTCGGACGTGGGCTGGCCGGTCTCCAAGGGGTTCGGAACGGGAAATGCCCGGCTTCAATCAGGCCGGGCATTTGGTGGGGCGGCTGACGCAACGCGGCGCATTTGTCAGAACGTTCTGTTGGAGGTATACTGCGTCCATGTCGTGGACAGGTGCCATATTTCTGGCCGCCGTGGCGGTCAGCCTTTGCGTTTTCTTTGTGCGCCGGAGACATTTCGCGCAGCGCAGGCCCACGCGGCCCATGGAGGATATGGATCACGCCGTACACGAACGCATCCGCGCCATCAGCGCCGAAAGCCGGTACAGCTCTGCGGGGATTGAGTTTTGAGGGTCAGCGCTTGGAAATGACAGGCCCTGCCGATTACGTCGCGTATAGAAGAAATTTTTGGAGTTTTGGGAAGTTATGGTTAGCGGTTCGCCTGAGGTTCTAGGTTCTATGGCCACTCTTCTCAAGAGGTATGCGGCGCGCTGAATGTCTGCTCGAGTGGATGCAGAACTCGTTGGGTCCCTACCATTTGGCTTGTATCAACGATATACGCCGGGTTTCAGCTTGTTTATCGCCTTATCTATTCGGTTATCTTCGGTTTCTGTCAGATCTGGTATCGGCGCATCGCCAGGCCCACTTGGTGTCGTGGGCGGGCCACCACTGTCGTGATTGATCTGCTCCGCTGTTTTATCGAATTCCAGAGCCATCGCCTGATAGGCTTCGAAAAGTTTGGAATGATACCGGAAACCCGTTGGACTTCTATCGTCCCTTTTCCACCGTTCGCGTTGGATGAAATCCGTCGCAGCGTTCCAGTCACGAACGAACGGCCCACCCATCCAGTTAACGTAAATATCCTTATCGAGGATTTCAGTTTGGATACCTATGGCGACGAGTTCATAGTGATTGAGGAAGTCCTGAATATCTTGTCTATCTTTGCGGTCACGTTCGTTTTTTGGATCATTCAAGCATTGCAGTGTACCTTCTTCCCGATGATGTACGAAAGTGGATTGCAATTCTCGATAGTGAGGGGTCGATTCGACTTTCTCAATGAGGTCGATTGTTGCTCGTTTCCGTGCCATTGCCTTGCTTGCATAGTAACCGGCAAAAGCGATAAATGCCGATACAGTAATTACTGCTGGCCCTGCTAACGATAGGTATGAAAACGAAGAGACAACACAGACGATTGTCTGTGTTGTCTCATTTATTGCGTCAATAACACTACACGAAGTAGTGTCAGTCACGAGCACCTTCAGATACCATTTGGATCATCCTTTGCTTTATTTGACTTCAGACCGGTCTAAGTCTGATTTATTGATATATTATGACTTCAATATGTTTAGTCAATAGATCAGGGCAATGTGAACAAAATACACTGTCTTGAGGTCGATACCTTTAATAAAAACTTAACTTTGGTCAATACTTGGTACTTTTGTTAGCCGATTGTGCCTATATGGCGCTGAGTCCAAACTCTGAGCAAAGCTCCGTTTCTGCGTAAACTTCTCGTGATTTAAACGCTTCGGTTCCAACGACAGAGAAAAACTCAGCACGAGCTTGATTCCAAATAAAAATTCAAAATCTTCGCCCTAGTAGGTGAGTTTCTTGAATTTCAAGCGCTTTGGCTACAGCGCGTCTGTCCCCAACCGCCGCTTCTTGTCTTCTTCATCATTCTCGAAGTTGCTTTCAAACCAACCCACATGGGCAACGCCTTCGGCGACCTTAGACCTCGGGCGCGACGTTTCCTGCTTCTTCCGGAATGCTGTTGAGGTCTTCGGGGTTTTCAACGTTTGGTTCACACGCGGACAATACGAGGCACGCGAAAATACAGAAAGCGACTTTTTTCATGAACATTCTCCCATTGGTATGGCGCGGCGCGACCTAACCCGGTGTGGCGATGCGTAGCCCCGGGTGCAGACCTGCTAGCGCAGTTCTACCGCATAAACTTCTTGTGCTTCAGGCGCTTTGGCTCAAGCGCATCCGCACCCAATCGTCGCTTCTTATCCTCTTCGTAGTCCTCGAAGTTGCCTTCGAACCATTCCACGTGGGCTTCGCCTTCGAACGCCAGAATATGCGTGCAGATGCGGTCCAGGAAAAACCGGTCGTGGCTGATGACCACGGCGCAGCCTGCGAAGTCCACGAGGGCGTCTTCCAACGCGCGGAGGGTTTCCACGTCCAGATCGTTGGTCGGTTCGTCGAGCAGGAGCACATTGCCGCCGGATTTCAGCAGGCGCGCCATATGCACGCGGTTGCGTTCGCCGCCTGACAATAACCCCACCTTTTTCTGCTGGTCGCCGCCGCGAAAGTTGAAGGACGAGCAATAGGCGCGGGAGTTGACCTCGGCATCGCCCAGAGCGATCAGTTCTGCCCCGCCGGAGATGGCCTCCCACACCGTGTCATCCGCACTCAGATCATCGCGGCTTTGGTCAACGTAAGCGAGGTCAACAGTGTCGCCCACGTCGATGCTGCCGGCATCGAGCGCTTCCTGCCCGGTGATCATCTTGAAAAGCGTGGACTTGCCCGCGCCGTTGGGGCCGATCACACCGACAATGCCACCGGGGGGCAGGGAGAAATCCAGACCCTCAATGAGTTGCTTGTCGCCCATATGCTTGGAGAGCCCGGCCACATCAATGACCTTCGCGCCCAGACGCTGCCCGGTGGGGATGACGATCTGCGCACGGGTGAGCTTTTCGCGTTCCGACTGATCGGCCATCTCGTTATAGGCGTTGATCCGCGCCTTGGATTTGGCCTGCCGGGCCTTGGCGCCCTGCCGCATCCACTCCAGCTCACGCTCCAGCGTTTTCTGGCGCGATTTGTCCTCGCGCGCTTCCTGTTCGAGCCGCTTGGCCTTTTGTTCCAGCCAGGCAGAGTAGTTGCCCTCGTAGGGAATGCCACGGCCGCGGTCTAACTCAAGAATCCAGCCGGTGATGTCATCAAGGAAATAGCGGTCGTGGGTGACGATCAGGATGGTGCCCTTGTAGTCGATGAGGTGCTGTTGCAGCCAGGCGATGGTTTCGGCGTCGAGGTGGTTGGTGGGTTCGTCCAGAAGCAGCATGTCGGGCGCTTCGAGCAAGAGCTTGCACAGCGCCACGCGGCGCGCCTCACCGCCCGAAAGCTTGGTGACATCCGCGTCATCGGGCGGGCAGCGCAGCGCCTCCATCGAAACGTCGATCTGGGCATCGAGATCCCAGAGGTTTTCGCTGTCGATCTGGTCCTGCAGATCGGCCATTTCGTCGGCGGTCTCATCGGAGTAGTTCATGGCCAGCTCGTTGAAACGGTCCAGCTTGGCCTTTTTCTCCGCCACCCCCAGCATCACGTTTTCGCGCACGCTCAGCGCGGGGTCGAGCTGTGGCTCCTGCGGCAGGTAACCGACCTTGGCGCCCTCTGCGGCCCAGGCTTCGCCAGAGAATTCGGTATCGAGATTGGCCATGATTTTCATCAGGGTGGATTTGCCCGCACCATTCACCCCCACGACGCCGATTTTCACACCGGGCAGGAAGTTGAGGTTGATGTTCTCAAAGCACTTCTTGCCGCCCGGATAGGTCTTGGAGACGCCGGACATGTGGTAGACGTACTGGTAGGCGGCCATGGGATTCTCCTGCGGTGAGATTCTGGATCAGATGCGGTGATACCCTTGCATTGAGACGGGGGCAATCGGTCTGTCGCGCGGCTGTCTGGCCCCAGATTTTCCGCGTAAACGGCAGGCTTTGTGGTAAAATGGTTGCCTTAGGCGAGGGGAGGCCTGTGCAATGACCTATCAGGAGATGCTGAATGCGGTGCTGATTTTGCCAGAGGCGGAGCGACGGCGGCTCATTCAGGCCCATTGGCGGGATGCGTTTTCGGATGGGTTCATTGCCTACGTTCAGAGCCAGATCGATGCAACAGAGGCTTATATCAGCGGCGAAAAGCGGGGTCTGAGCGCATGGCTGCCGGATTCCGTGGAAAACGTCTTTGTCGAAGGCAACAAAATCTACCTTGGCCAGCTGGTCACCGTCTGGGAGAGCATGAAAGCGGTTTACGCACAGCTGTCGGCAGCCAGCGCGGCAGAGGGTCAGCCCACAGGCATGGCAGGGCACACCACGCGACCGGTGATGCCGCGCGGTACCGTGATTTCGGAGGCGGCAGAATGCGCGCGCTGCGGGGCGCGGAACCCATCGGGTGGCCTGTGTGGTGCCTGTACGGACCACGATGCGTTTATCGAAGAGGATCATCTGGCTTATGAGCGCAGTCTGGCGGATCAGGCGTATTACCGGCAGCAGTATGACAGCTATCAGGCGGACGTCAGATACTATGATTCTCAGACTGACTTTAACGACAGCTACTGATTGCGTGCCGTCGGATCGGTCCGGTTCCGGGCTCCGATGAACGCCACGCTGTTGCGCACGACCGCATGTGATATCGAAAGGCGTCTGAGCGACCCGGCGCCTTGCGCCCAAGCCGTTGTAAACGCGAAAAAGAGTTGCTTCCTTTGTGGATCACCTTCACCGTGGTCAGGCCGGATCAACAGCGTCACGGCGGCATAAGGCGCAAACGCACGGCATCCTGCAGGAGGAAAGACCGGAGGGTCAAATGGTCAACGCCATGGCAGAGATGATGGAGCGGGTCGCACAGGACGGGCAGGTGCAGTGGATCGGCCTGCGCCCGGAGCGGCGCGCAAATCTGTTGCCCGTGGCGGAGGTTATGGCAGACGCGCGTGGGCTGATCGGGGATCATGCCGGGGCGCGGACCCGCGCGGTGACATTGATACAGGCCGAGCATCTGGCGGCCATCGGCAGCTACCTGGGACAAGGGCCGGTGCGCCCGGCGGACCTGCGCCGCAACATCGTGGTGTCAGGCCTCAATCTTGATGCGATGAAAGGCCGGAGGTTGAAGATGGGCACGGCGGTGCTGCGTCTGAGTCGGATCTGTTCGCCCTGCAGTCGGATGGAGGAAACCTTTGGGCCGGGTGGTTACAGTGCGGTGCGTGGCCACGGCGGCTGGTGCGCAGAGGTTCTGGACCCCGGGCGCATCGAGGTGGGCAGTGTCGTGAGACCGCTGCCCGAACCCGAACCGGACGATGCGTCGCCTTTGGATGTCCCGGTGTGAAAGCAGCCTTCCCCATGGCCCGCGCGGGCGAGGTGATAGGGTTGTTGGGCGGCTCGTTTGATCCCGCACATGCAGGTCATGTGCATATCACCAAAGAAGCCATCAAACGGTTCGGTCTGGCCCGCGTCTGGTGGCTTGTCAGTCCCGGCAATCCTCTGAAACGCCATGGACCCGCGCCGCTTGCGCAGCGCATGGCGCGGGCCAAAGCCCTGATGCAGCATCCGCGCGTTGACGTGACGGATATCGAGGCGCGGCTCAAAACGCGCTACACCGCCGAAACCCTTCAGGCGTTGCACGCGCATTACCCGGGCGTGCGCTTTGTCTGGCTGATGGGCGCGGACAATCTGGCGCAATTCCACCGTTGGCAACACTGGAAACGTATTGCGGCAAAGGTGCCATTGGGTGTGATTGCCCGCCCCGGGGACCGGATTTCGGCGCGTATGTCTCCGGCTGCAAGAATCCTTGGCAAGGCGCGCATCGCCGGAAGTGCCGCACAATTGCTGGGTCGCGCACAGGCCCCGGCGTGGTGTTTTGTGAATGTCCCGATGGTAGACCAATCCTCTAGCGCAATCCGGTCGCGGGGCGGCTGGTAGCAGTTCGTGCGCGAGCAACCGTTGCGCGAAAACACTCCATGATGACATCGTGATCTGCTTGCGGTTGTTTCGAAACAAAACATCGCATTATGGTGCGCACATGCGCAAGTTTGCGATCTCATCCATGACCCGTCGCGGGGTGTTGCAAGCGCTGCTGGCCACGGCAGCGGGTCCTGTTCTGGCCAATGCGCCGCTGGTGTCTGAACGCCCGCCGGAAGGGCGCGGGCCAAAGCGTCTTGGCAGTGTCGAAACGCTGGTGCAACGGGCGCGGCTGAGTGGCGACATTTGCTTTGCCGTGGCGGATTCGGCCAGCGGCGACTTGCTTGAGGCGCGGGATGAAGTGGTGCCGATTGCGCCTGCGAGCGTGACGAAAGCGATCACCGCGCTTTATGCGCTGGATGTGCTGGGTCCGGAACATCGATTTAAAACGCAGGTGGTGGCCACCGGTGGCATCACGGACGGTGTTGTGGAGGGTAACCTGGTGCTGGTAGGCGGATGTGATCCGAGAACCGACACGCGCGCGCTGGCGGATCTGGCGGCACAGGTGAAAGCTGCGGGTATTCGCGAAGTGCGCGGCGATTTTCAGGTCTATGAGGGCCCTATCCTGTCCCTGCCCACAATTGATCCGGAGCAGCTGGATCACGTCGGATACAGCCCCGCGGTGTCAGGCATCGCGCTGAATTTCAACCGGGTGCATTTTGAATGGCGGCGCGGCAGCAACGGCTATGATGTGAACATGGATGCGCGGGCCGGCAAATATCGCCCGGATGTGCATATGGCGCGCATGCGCGTGGTTCAGCGTCGCGCCCCGATCTACACTTATGAAGATCTCGATGGTCGTGACACCTGGACCGTCGCCAGCGGAGCGCTGGGCCGGGGTGGCGCACGGTGGCTTCCGGTTCGACGACCGGGCATTTACGCCGGAGACGTGTTTCAGACGCTGCTGCGTTCGCACGGTATTCCTGTCCCCTGG
Organism: Pseudomonadota bacterium; assembly: GCA_039191495.1. Classification (GTDB taxonomy): domain Bacteria; phylum Pseudomonadota; class Alphaproteobacteria; order Rhodobacterales; family Rhodobacteraceae; genus Roseobacter. Next base: position 128,579 of record JBCCXN010000012.1, read on the forward strand.
CCAAAGCTGCGCGCAGCAGCGCCGGAAGGCGCGGTGCTGGCCGAGATCCAAAGCGATCCTTTGAGCGACATTCTGTTGGGGATGCTCAAATACTCCAACAACCTTACGGCGGAGATGGTGGGTCTCGCGGCCACCTATGCCCGCGTGGGTCGGGTTGAGACCCTGGCAGCTTCTGCGGCAGAAATGAACCTGTGGGCACAAGAGGCGCTGCACATGCAGACTCCCGGATTTTCTGATCACTCGGGGTTGGGCAGTGCAAGTCGCGTCACTGCCGTGGACATGGTGCGGGGTCTGCGCGCCGCGGGTCGTGCCAAGGCGCTGCGCCCGCTGCTGAAGCCGGTCAAACTGCTGGATTCGCAGGATCGGCTGATTGATAATCATCCAGTAAAGGCGGACGCCAAGACCGGCACGCTCAACTTTGTCTCCGGCCTTGCCGGTTATGTCACATCGCCCGACGGACGCGAGATGACCTTTGCCATTTTTGTCGCCGACGAGACCATCCGCGCCAAGCTGACCCGGGCAGAACGCGAGCGTCCGCCGGGCGGGCGCACATATGCCACGCGTGCCCGGCGATTGCAGCGCAAGCTGCTGGCGCGCTGGGGCACGTCTTTTACAAACGACCGCGCAGAGCTTTAGACTATTCAGCGGCGTGCAGCGTCGGGCCGTTTGTCCCGCCAGCGATGAGATCAGGCTTCCATCCACGTACATCGCTGGCCCGTACGGCGGCACGCAGCCGGACCATGCGCGCGCGTTGCTCGGGCGCATCCATCTCCAGAGCCTGCTGAATTGCGTGGTCCATGGAGCGATGCGAGAATGGGTTGGTGATAACAGCGTCGCCAAGCTCCACC
>JBCCXN010000013.1:0-126187 GCA_039191495.1 Pseudomonadota bacterium
ACTTGCCAACATGAAAGCTGATGCAATCGATCCATCCAACCAAATCATTGATCACTCCGCCGCCACTGCGGACACACGGCCCGCCCGTTTGTGTTTGATCCGGTCCTCAATCTCTTCGCGGAAGTGACGGATGAGGCCCTGAATGGGCCAGGCCGCCGCGTCCCCGAGGGCACAGATCGTGTGGCCCTCAACCTGTTTGGTCACATCCAGCAACATGTCGATTTCTTCGACCTCTGCCTCACCCGTGACCAGCCGCTCCATCACGCGCATCATCCAGCCCGTACCCTCACGGCAAGGCGTACACTGCCCGCAGCTTTCGTGCTTATAGAATTTCGACAAACGCCAGATCGCCTTGATGATATCGGTGGACTGGTCCATCACGATCACAGCGGCGGTGCCAAGCCCTGAGCGTTGCTCGCGCAGGTAATCGAAATCCATAATTGCCTCGCGCATATCCTTGCCCGGAATACAGGGCACGGAGGAGCCGCCGGGGATCACGGCCTTGAGGTTCTCCCACCCGCCGCGAATGCCGCCGCAGTGCGTCTCGATGAGCTCTTCAAAGGTGATCGACATGGCCTCTTCCACAACGCACGGGTTGTTGACGTGGCCGGACACCGCGAAGAGCTTGGTGCCAGCGTTGTTTGGACGACCGAAAGAGGAAAACCACTCCGGCCCGCGCCGCAGGATCGTTGGCACTACGGCAATCGATTCCACGTTGTTGACAGTTGTCGGGCATCCATAGAGACCCGCGCCCGCCGGAAAGGGCGGTTTCATGCGCGGCATACCCTTCTTGCCCTCAAGGCTTTCCAGCAGCGCGGTTTCCTCGCCGCAGATATAGGCCCCAGCCCCGTGATGCAGGTAGAGATCGAAATCCCAGCCAGACCCGGCGGCATTGCGGCCCAGCAGCCCGGCGTCATAGGCCTCGTCAATCGCGGCCTGCAACGCCTCTTTTTCGCGAATGTACTCGCCGCGGATGTAGATGTAGCAGGCATGGGCATTCATCGCGAAGCTTGCGATCAGGCAGCCTTCGACCAGCGTGTGCGGATCATGCCGCATAATCTCCCGATCCTTACAGGTGCCCGGTTCGGATTCGTCTGCATTCACCACCAGATAAGCCGGGCGCCCGTCGCTTTCCTTGGGCATGAACGACCACTTCAACCCTGTGGGAAAACCGGCACCACCGCGCCCGCGCAGCCCGGACGATTTCATCTGATCAATGATCCAGTCCCGCCCTTTTGCAATGAGCTTGGCGGTCCCGTCCCAATGGCCCCGCGCCTGCGCACCGGCCAGCGTGCGGTCATGCATGCCGTAGAGATTTGTAAAGATGCGGTCCTTGTCCTGCAGCACGCGCCTCTCCCTAGTTTTCTGCCCGCATGCGCTTGCGCGCGCGCTTGAGTTGCCACGACACGATGAAGGACCACAAGAGCGCTGCAAGTGCAAACAGATCGATCAGGATCGCAAAGCGCGTGGAAATACCCAACCAGGACCCCAGCGCCAGCGATAGCAGCCACAAGACAACTGTGCCCACAATCACGAGGCTGACCATCCGCCCTTTAGCGGCCAGGGCGCGTTCCTGCGCCTCGGCTGTTGTATCTTGCGCACTCATGAAGCCTCCTAGCTTCGCAGTCCTTCTTCAGCCCTTGGCGTCCATCAGCGCCTTGGCCTGACCGACCCAGTCGTCCCGCTCGATCCGACCCTTGAACCGCAGCCGCTCATCCACCCAGGCGATGTCCTCGGCCGTGAACTGTGCCACCTGCTCATAGTGGTATACACCCAGATCGTTGAGCGTTTGTTCAAGTTTAGGTCCGACACCGCTGATCTTTTTGAGATCATCCGCCGCCCCGTCTCGCGGCGTATCAATCAGAACCCCGGGCCGCGTGTCATCTGATGCAACGGGTGCCGGCGCGGGCGCGGGATCCGGTTCTGGCGCCGATGTCGCAGGCTCCGCCGCTGCTGCCGGCGCAGGTGCGGGTGCGGGGGAGGGTGCGGGTGCGGGTGCGGTGGCGCTTTTCAGTTGGATCTCATTCGGCCCGGGCAGCTTGCGGGACATGGCCCGCGAAACCAGCGATCCGAAAATCAGGGCGATCACCACAGCAGCAAAGGCGCCCTGCATAAAACTCCAGCCTCCAATCATCCACAGCAGCGTCGCTGCCAAAAGGCCGACGATACAGGCGATGATCCAGCTTCCGTAAACGGCTCCGACGGTATCAGTATTTCTCATGAGCGTCTCTCTCTTGGTTGTTCACGCATTCACCTGATATCCATACAGTCTTTTTCCAGACCTTTGGGAAAATTATGCGTCATCTTGATCCACCAGCGATTTGGCTTGTTTGACCCAATCGTCGCGGCTGACCCGGCCCTTGAAGCCAACAAGGTTCTCGTCGGCCCACGCAACATGCGCGGACGACCAAGCCGCAATCTGTCGAAAGTGATAAATGCCGATCTCGTTCAGCTTCGCCTCAAGCTTTGGCCCCACACCTTTGATCCGCTTGAGGTCGTCGGCGCGCCCACCGCGTGGCGCTTCAAGCCGCTCGGGTGCTCCTGAATCGGCAGGAGCCTGCGCAGGCATGACTTCGGGCGCGGGCGCCGCATTGGAATTTGCACCCTGCCAAGGCATCCGCAATGGCACTTCCGTCCCGTCGATGCGTTTGATGGTATCGCCGATCTCGGTCGCCAGTTGCGCAGACGCGTTATACTGCGCCCGCCCGCTGTCATGCTCTTGCAGCGACGTCAAACCGTTCAGCGGCTCTGACGCGAAGCGCCCGTTTTGCGGCCCGGGCACCGGGACGCTGCCATGCGCCATCTCGTCGATAATCTCGCGCAGCCGATCCGCCGTCAGATCCTCGTAATAGTCCTTGCCGATCTGCGCCATCGGCGCGTTCGAGCACGAACCCAGGCATTCGACCTCTTCCCATGAGAACTTGCCATCCGCCGAAATCTCATGGCTGTGCTTCGCAATCTTGTCCTGACAGACGGACACGAGATCTTCCGCACCGCAGATCATGCAGGAGGTCGTCCCGCAAATCTGAATATGTGCAACAGAACCAACAGGTTGAAGCTGAAACATAAAGTAGAAAGTCGCCACTTCCAAGGCGCGAATATAGCTCAAGCCCAGCATGTCGGCCACGTGTTCTATGGCCGGCTTGCTCAGCCAACCTTCCTGCTCCTGCGCGCGCCACAGCAAGGGAATTATAGCCGAGGCCTGTCGACCATCTGGATACTTCGTGATTTGACCCTCTGCCCAGGCCTGATTGTCGGGCGTGAACGCGAAACTTTTGGGCTGGTCAGGATGAAGTCTCCGGAGCATCACGATTTTCCCCGTATGGAATTATAAAAGGTTGACCACGCCACGCCCAAAAGACCAATCGTTGCGCCAATTCCCGTTTGCCATTGAGTCACCAAAATGAACCAAATATCGACGGACTCGCAGAGCTCAAATGCCGTCGGATCGGAGTGTTGTGTCGGCATGTCAATTTCGCATTTTGCATGGAGACTGAGAAGCGCGCCCAATTGAAACAGAAAAGCTGCCAGCAACGTCCCCCATCCAAACACTCCGGCGACAGCTGCCGGTCGTTTTTGGATCGTAAATGGATCTCGTGAGGCGTCGAACCCTACACCGGGTGCTGACATGGCTTCCCATGTCGCGCCGATTGCAGCGCCTATTGCGCCGGCGAGAACGATCCACACAGGATAGTCGAACATCCAATGCAACATTCAGCTGCCACCCTTTCCTTGCTTGAGAACACTGGTACCGGTCGCTTTCTCAAAACAAGGAGTCGGGCACGACTTTACCCAGCGCCCTAACACCTCCATCAAAACGTCTCCCGGAGGGCACCGACCTGATCGATCAGCAACATGATGCGCTCTGTCAGAACCGGCAGCTGTGTGTTCACAAACTCAATCAACGCAGCCCTGGCCCACAGCGCAAGCACGGTGAGATAGGCGCCAAGCAGGACGACCAGTGACACAACGCCTGATAGCAACCCAGCCAGCGTAGAACTCCGCCGCACGGCGACACGTGCGCTGAACCAGTAAGACAGCAAGAAAACTGCGCCAAACCCGAGCGCGATTGCCTGGATCACCGGTCAATCTCCCCGAACACAACATCCATCGTGCCGATGATGGCCGCCACATCGGCCAGCTGGTGGCCCCTCGACACATGATCCATTGCCTGCAGGTGCAAAAAGCCCGGCGCGCGCAGTTTTGCCCGGTAAGGTTTGTTGGTGCCATCTGCCACAAGATAGACCCCGAACTCGCCTTTGGGCGCCTCGACAGCCGCGTAAACTTCGCCTGCTGGCACGTGAAATCCTTCGGTGTATAGCTTGAAATGATGGATCAGGCTCTCCATCGAGGTCTTCATGTCCTTGCGCGTCGGCGGCGTAATTTTTCCGCGCGCCAGAATATCGCCCTGGCCCTCCGGAGCGCGCAGTTTTTCAACCGCCTGCAGAATTATCGAAACCGACTGGCGCATCTCTTCCATGCGCACCAGATACCGGTCATAACAGTCGCCGTTCTTCCCCACTGGGATCTGAAATTCGAACTCGTCATAGCATTCGTAAGGCTGCGCCCGACGTAGATCCCAAGCAAGACCCGAACCGCGCACCATGACGCCGGAAAAACCCCATTCAAGAATTTCTTCCTCGCTCACAACTCCGATGTCGCAGTTTCGCTGCTTGAAAATGCGGTTCTCCGTAAGCAGCCCGTCGATATCCGCAATCACGCGCGGGAACTCAAGCGCCCAGGTCTCGATATCGTCGATGAGCTCAGGTGTGAGGTCCTGATGCACGCCACCGGGCCGGAAATAAGCCGCGTGAAGACGGGCGCCACAGGCGCGCTCGTAAAAGACCATCAGCTTTTCGCGCTCTTCAAAGCCCCAGAGCGGCGGCGTTAGCGCACCCACATCCATGGCCTGCGTCGTAACATTCAGCAAATGGTTGAGCACACGCCCAATTTCGCAAAAGAGCACGCGGATCAAAGAGGCGCGGCGCGGCACTTCAACACCCGTGAGCCTTTCGATGGCCAGACACCAGGCGTGTTCCTGATTCATCGGTGCCACGTAGTCCAGCCGGTCGAAATACGGCAGGTTCTGCAGGTAGGTGCGGCTCTCCATCAGTTTTTCCGTACCACGATGCAACAGACCGATGTGCGGGTCGCAGCGCTCAACTATTTCCCCGTCCAGCTCAAGAACCAACCTCAAAACACCGTGGGCAGCAGGATGTTGTGGGCCGAAGTTAATGTTGAAGTTGCGGATCTTCTGCTCACCTGTCAGCGCGTCCTGAAAGCCCTTGGAGCCGTCCATCATGATGCAGCTCCTCCATCGAGGCGCCCTGCGGTGCGAAACACCTTCGTCAGCAGTTTCCAATCTCCGTCCACGCGCACAAAACCAAGATGATCCTCATAGCGCAGCGGCGGAACATCCACCGTCAGATGCACACGCGCAATCTCGTCGCCGGATGCATCCATGCTCAAAATCTCGTAAGCGGCAGGTTCCGGAAAAGGGTCGCGCCCACGCACGCGGTCCAGGTAGGCTTGCTTGTCCCAAAAAGTCGCTTCGCCGGCTTCGATCAAGGTCATCTGAAACCGCTCATGGCACAGCGTCTCAAAGACCTCGGCCCGTGCGAAATACACCGCATCACAATAGGCTTCGGCGGCGGCCTTCAGGTCGGTTTTTACATCAGCCTGCCCGTCCATCAGCGTCGCTCCAGTTCTTGCAGTTTGATGCTCATCCACCAGATCAGGCCCAAAGCACCAAAAGGTATGATGCAGGCCAGAGCCCAGTATTTGTTGATCCCGAAATGCGGCAGCAGCTTCAGGAGCGGAACGACAGTCAGAAGTGTAAAAACAAGCCAGACAATGCCTTCCATTACTTGGACTCCTGCTTTTCATCGCCGGGCAGAATGTATTCGGCACCCTCCCACGGACTCATGAAATCGAACTGGCGGTACTCCTGAACAAGGTTGACCGGCTCGTAAACCACGCGCTTTTGCGCCTCATCATAGCGCACCTCGGTATAGCCGGTGGTCGGAAAGTCCTTGCGCAGCGGATAGCCACGGAAACCGTAATCCGTCAGGATACGGCGCAGATCCGGATGGCCGGAAAACAATATTCCGAACATGTCAAAGACTTCGCGCTCAAACCAGTTGGCAGACGGGTGCACCGTAATAATCGAACGCACCATCTCGTCGTCCCGCACCGCAACACGCAACCGGATTCTGTGGTTCTGGTACATGGACAGAAGATGATAGATGACATCAAATCGCTTGGCGCGGCCCGGATGGTCTACGGCGGTGATATCCACAAGCGTCGAGAATTGGCAGGTCACGTCTGATTTCAAAAACTCGACAAGTCCTTTAATGTTGGACGGCGTGACATGCAGGTTAAGCTCGCCGTGGGCCACGTCCCAAGACAGAACGCAGTCAGTGCGCCGGAGCTCGATATAGGCGCCTAGTTCTTTCAAAGCCTCTGACATCCGCAGTCTCTTTTCACGTTTCCAGTTTCGTCCAGCTTCAGCGCACGATGGTTCCTGTGCGCCGGATCTTGCGCTGCAGCTGCATAATCCCGTACAGTAACGCCTCGGCCGTTGGCGGACAGCCCGGCACGTAAACATCCACGGGCACGATGCGATCACAGCCGCGAACAACGCTATAGGAGTAGTGGTAATACCCCCCGCCGTTCGCGCAAGAGCCCATTGAGATGACATAGCGTGGCTCGGGCATCTGGTCGTAAACCTTGCGCAATGCGGGAGCCATCTTATTGGTGAGCGTACCGGCCACGATCATAAGGTCGGATTGACGGGGAGAGGCGCGCGGCGCGGTCCCGAAACGTTCCAGATCATAGCGCGGCATGGACGTGTGCATCATCTCGACGGCACAGCAAGCCAGTCCGAACGTCATCCAGTGCAAAGACCCGGTGCGCGCCCAGTTGATGATGTCTTCGGTGGAGGTGACCAGAAACCCCTTGTCCTGCAGTTCCCGGTTAAGGTCCTGCGTGGCCGCCTCACGATCCGCTCCGGCAAAATTCGGGCTGGTAGCTACTGACATTGGCTGACGCTCCGCTGAGTTTTTGCACAGGCGCTTTCGCTCCCGATTTTGCCGGACATTATCTTACAGGCCGGGCGAGATCAACGCGTCAACATCACGCAATCAAACAGAATTGAGCTACAAAGACCGATACAATCAACCTTTGCTCAAAACACGTGCCATCGCGTTCGTTTACATCACATTTGCAAAGTCGCACGGTGCGCAGTCCGACATGCTCTGTTGCGCGTGGTATGAAGCGAACAGGAATTCGCAAGGGGCACCTTGCAACCCGGAGCGACCAAAATGGTGTCAGATCCTTACGGCATGTCGGTCCAAGCGGAATGACGGGAAAGCGGCACCGGGCGCCTTATTGCCACTCCAATGCGCCTTTTTTCCATTCGTAGGCAAAACCGACAGTCAGCACGAACAGAAACACCATCATCGACCAGAAACCGACCATGGATATGTCCTGAAAGGCAACGGCCCAGGGAAACAAGAACGCAATTTCCAGATCAAAAATAATAAAGAGGATCGAAACAAGGTAGAACCGCACGTCAAACTTCATACGCGCATCATCAAAGGCGTTGAATCCGCATTCGTAGGCAGAAACTTTTTCAGGATCCGGGTTTCGAACGGCAAGAACAACGGCCGCGAGGATCAGAACCAGCCCCAGACCTATGGCCACGGCCAGGAAAACCAGAATCGGCAGGTATTCCCGCAGCATGTCTTCCATCAAACCGTCCTCGCGCAAAAGTCTGCTGTGCAGCTCTCTGATCCGAATGCCGCGACCCTAAGCCGGGCGCCGGAGCTGGTCAACCGGATGGGTTTGATTGTTGGCTTTGTAAATCAGGTTGCAATGGATGGTGCGCAAGGCGATGCGCGGCGGTTGCGCAAATGCCCCCAAGCCGGACGTCATCGCATCCAGCGCGCCTTGCGCTTGTCGAAAAACGCGCCGACGCCTTCGCGGGCGTCGTCCTGCTCCCAGCACGTGATCAGTTCGGCAATGGAATAGTCGACGTCTTCGGCGGTGACGTTGGCGCCCAGCCGCAGCGCCAGCGCCTTGGCCATGGCCACCGCACCGGGCGCGCAGTGCAGATAGGGCGCCACTTCGGCCTCCACCGCCGCCGCCAGCATGTCCGGCGGCACAACGCGCGCCAGAATTCCAAGATCAACAGCTTCTGCTGCAGAAAACAGGCGCGAGGACATAAAGACACGCCGCGCACGCCCTTCGCCCATGCGCGCCACGACATAAGGCCCGATGGTCGCAGGAATCAGCCCCAGTCGTGTCTCCGTCAGCCCCAACTTGCCGGTCTCAACCCCGATGGCCACGTCGCAGATGCAGGCCAGCCCCACGCCGCCGCCAAAGGCGTTGCCCTGCACTGCACCGATCACGGGTTTGGGCAGGCTGTTCCACGCGCCCAGCATGCGCGCCAGCTTGCGCGCCTCCTCTGCCCGCGTCTCTCGTGTGGCCGCGGTCTGCGTGCGCATCCACTCCAGATCGCCACCGGCGCAAAAGGTCTTGCCCTGCCCGGTCAGCACCACCACGCGCACGGTCTTGTCAGCCGCCAACTGCTGCGCGGCTTCGGTCAGATCAGCCTGCATCTGCGGCGACAAAGCGTTGTGCTTTTCGGCCCGGTTCAGCGTCACGGCCGCCACACCGCGTGCATCGGTGTCCACCAACAGCGTCTCGAATGTCATGTCGCCCTCCGCATTATGCGCCACGGTCGGCTGTCAGCCCGCGCGCCAAGGCCGCCGCATCGCGCAGCACGTCGCCGTCAAGGCCCGTCTCATATCCCAGTGCCTCCAGATGCGCGGCCACGTGCTCTGTCGCCACATTGCCCGACGCGCCCGGCGCAAAGGGGCATCCGCCGAGCCCACCCGCCGCGGCATCAAACACCCGCACACCCAGGCTGAGGGACACATCGATGTTGTCGATCGCCCGACCGCCCGTGTCATGGAAATGCCCAGCCAATCGCCCGACCGGCACCACGTCGCGCACCGCCAGCAGCATCCGCGCTACGCTGTCCGGCGTGCCCGCGCCAATCGTGTCACCGAGGCTGATCTCGTAGCACCCCAAGGCAAACAGCCGGTCCGCAACCTCAGCCACCTGTGCCGGGGCAACCGGCCCGTCATATGGGCAATCGGTCACGCAAGAGACATAGCCGCGCACCGGCAGGTCAATATGACGCGCCTCCTCCAGAACAGGCGTAATACGGGTCAGACTTTCTTCGACGCCGGCATTCACATTGGCCTTCGAAAACCCCTCTGACGCCGACGCAAAAACGGCAATCTCATCCGCCTGCGCCGCCCGCGCCGCCTCATAGCCTTTCAGGTTGGGAGTCAGCGCCGCGTAACGCACCCCCTCTGCCCGGGTGATGCCCGCCAGAACCTCGGCAGACTGCGCCATCTGCGGTACCGCGCGCGGCGACACGAAACTTGCAACCTCGATCCGCCTGAATCCCGCAGCACTCAGCGCATCAACAAATGCGATCTTTTCGGCCAGACTGATCTCGCCCGGTTCATTCTGCAGCCCGTCACGCGGGCCGACCTCGAATATCTCGCAAAATCCCGCGCTCATGGTGTCCCCTCCACATCATTGACGGCCTCTACCGGCCAAGGCGCATAAAACGTCTTTTGGTAAAGCAGCGCACCGGACGGCAGCGCCCGTTCAAAAGACGCCCGCGCCGTAATCCGCGCATACCAGTCCGCCACGGCCGGATGCCGCTCCAGCGGCACAAAATGCCGCGCCATATAGACCGCCTGCCCGACAGAGACATCGGCGGCAGAAAACCCCGAAGCGAGCAGATAGCCACCCTGCCTGCTTGGCTCAGAGAGCCGCACCTCGATGGCATCATAGCATTTCTGCGCCCGCGCGGCCTCCAGCTTCATGACAATGGGACTGCGCATCGCGTCCTCGTAAAGCGCCACATGTTGCTGGGTCAAAGCCGCCGCATGCTGGCTCAGTGTCTCGGCAAAATGCACCCAGACCAGCCAGTCGGCGCGTTCAGGCTGCCCCGGCAACCGTCCCAGACCATCCGGGCTGAAACGCTCGCACAGGTATTGCGTTATCGCGCCGGTCTCAAACAGCGACTGACCGTCAATTTCCAGCGCCGGCACGCGGCCCGCAGGCGACAGGCTGAGAAACGCAGCGCTGCGCAGACTGCGGTCAAACGGGTATTCGATCACCTCAAACGGCAGATCCAGTTCATGCAGCAACCAGAGCGTGCGCATCGACCGGGTCTGCGGGCAGTGATGCAGCCGGATCACGCCTCCTCCTCCAGCCGGACAAGCACATCGCCGGCCGCGACCTGCGCGCCGGCCGCGACCATGATCTCCGCCACGACCCCGTCGCGCGGGGCGCGCAGCGCGTGCTCCATCTTCATGGCCTCCAGAACCGCCAGCCGGTCGCCCGCCCGGACAACAGCACCGGTTTCGGTGTCAAGCGCGCGCACGACACCGGGCATCGGTGCCTCAATCCAACCGTTTTGCGTGTCCGCAGCGACCGCACGGCGCAAGAGATCCTCGCCGTCAAACACCAGCCCGTAGTGGTCCAGAACCGTCGCCCGGCGCAGCTGCACCACAACGCCCGGCAGGGCGCGATCCGCCAATGTCCAGACACCATCGCGCCAGATCACCGTCTGCGCCTTGCCGTCAATCGTCCACACCTGCGTCTGCGGATCCGGCATCTCCACAGACAGGTTGCGCTGCTCGTCTCGGTGCGTGACAGCGACGCGCCACACCATGGGCGTCCACAGCGCAAACCCCGCAGCCTCCGCCGGAGTCTGAAGCCCCAGAAGCGCCATGCCAGCCGCGATCCAGTGGCGCACCTCGGCAGGCGGTTGCCGGGCCAGCGCGTCGATATTGCGTTCGATCAGCCCGGTGTCGACCGCGCCCGCGGCAAAGCCGTCATGCGCTGCGAGCGCGCCGAGAAACGCAAGGTTTGTGACACTGCCCGCAATCTCGCAGCGCGCCAACGCCCGGCGCAGACGCGCCAGCGCAATGGCGCGGGTCGGCCCGTGCGTGACCAGCTTGGCAATCATCGGATCGTAATGCGGGCTGATCTCGTCACCAGCCCGCACGCCGGTGTCAGCCCGGGAATCCGGCGGAAAAACCAGATGCGTCAGCCGTCCCGTTGCGGGTAAAAATCCGGCTGGCACATCCTCGGCATAAAGCCGCGCCTCAAAAGCATGACCGGACAGCCGGATATCCTCCTGCCGCGCAGGCAAGGGCTCACCCGCAGCAACACGCAGTTGCCACTCCACCAGATCAATGCCGGTCACGGCCTCTGTGACCGGGTGCTCAACCTGAAGCCGCGTGTTCATTTCCATGAAATAGAACCGATCCGCCCGCACACCCTCCGAGGCATCGGCGATAAACTCCACCGTGCCCGCCCCCGCGTAGCCGATCGCTTCCGCGGCCCGCACCGCTGCGGCGCCCATCGCCTCGCGCACTGCTTCAGTCATTCCAGGGGCCGGCGCCTCCTCGATCACTTTCTGATGCCGTCGCTGCAGGGAACAGTCCCGCTCAAAGAGATGCACCGCGCGCTGCCCATCGCCAAAAATCTGGATCTCGATATGACGCGGGTGCGACACGAATTTCTCGACCAGCACGTCAGGGTTGCCAAAGGCGGCCTCTGCCTCCGCCCGCGCTGCGGTCAAAGCCTCTTTAAATTCCGCGCGATCGTCAACGCGGCGCATGCCCTTGCCGCCGCCTCCGGCCACGGGTTTGATCAGCACCGGAAACCCGATCTCATCCGCCGCCTTTGCCAGCGGCGCAGCCCCTTGTGCGCGGCCGTGATGCCCTGGCACCACCGGCACGCCGGCTTTCTCCATCACGATCTTGGCCGCATCTTTCAGCCCCATCGCCCGGATCGCCGCGGCAGAAGGGCCGATGAACACCAGACCCGCAGCCGCGACCGCCTCTGCAAACTCCGGGTTCTCGCTCAGAAACCCGTAGCCGGGATGGATGGCCTGCGCGCCGGTCCGCAAGGCCGCCTCGATGATGGCCGCGCCCCGCAAATAGCTCTCCGCCGGGGCCGCTCCGCCAAGCGACACCGCACGATCGGCCTGCTGCACGTGCCGTGCCGCGCGATCGGGATCCGAATAGACCGCAACACACTCCACACCCATCGCCTGCGCGGTCTTGATGATCCGGCAAGCGATCTCGCCCCGGTTGGCAATCAGTATCCGATCAAACACGCCCGCATCCTCATGTCATCAGACCCGTCTTTGATCCTCAAATATCCCGGGGACGCCGCGCAGCGGCGGGGGCAGCGCCCCATCATGGCGAAAACACCTCCACAACATCGAAACGCTCCCAGATCAGAGCCATGTCCGGATCAAAGATCCCCTGACGCTCGTAGTAGCGGCGATGCCCGATGCGCCAGCCCTCCAGCGTCTCGTCTTCGCCTTCCGCCAGCGCCATCTCCTCGGTCATCTCCCGAAACGTGGTCTCGCGCAACTCAAGCGTCTCAATCACCAGCGCGGGCCGACCTCGCGCATCCAAAGCGATGTCGCGCCGCCCCAGTTCGGGCGCGGATTCCCTCTCTGCCTCGATATCCGCGACCGCGCAGCAGGCGGCCCGCTTGCGGCCCGACCGTACCAGCGCTGTCAGCTCTTCTATCAGCTCGGGCGTATCGCCAAACTGAAATGTGCTGGCGCCCGGGTAGCGCTTCTGCGCCTCTTCAAGCGTTACCATTTCCCTTCCCTCCCGTGCGCCCTGCACCGACGCAATACCGACGTAACACCGATGTTGCGCCGACCGGATTTTTTACATCCGAAACACCCCGAAACGCGTCTCCTCGACAGGGGCGTTCAACGCAGCTCTCAGGCTCAGATAAAGCACCTCGCGCGATCGTCTGGGATCGATGATACCATCATCCCATAGCCGGGCGGAGGCATAAAGCGGGTGGCTCTGACGCTCGAACATCTCAAGCGTCGGTGCCTTGAACGCCGCCTCCTCGGCCTCCGACCATGTGCCGCCCGTCCGTTCGATGGCATCGCGTTTCACCGTGGCCAGCACACCTGCCGCCTGCGCGCCACCCATGACCGATATCCGGCTGTTGGGCCAGGTCCAGAGGAACCGCGGACTGTAGGCGCGCCCGGCCATGCCGTAATTGCCCGCACCGAATGAACCGCCCACCAGCATGGTGACCTTGGGCACATTGGCACAGGCCACGGCGGTCACCATTTTCGCGCCATGCCGGGCAATTCCTTCATTTTCATAGCGCTGGCCAACCATGAAACCGGTGATATTCTGAAGAAAAATCAGCGGGATACGCCGCTGCGCGCACAGCTCGACAAAATGCGCGCCTTTCTGGGCGGATTCGGAAAAGAGAACCCCGTTATTGGCCACGATCCCGACCGGACAGCCCTTGATATGGGCAAACCCGGTGACCAGTGTCTCGCCAAAGCGGTCCTTGAACGCATCAAAGCGCGACCCGTCCACAAGCCGCGCGATCACCTCGCGAATGTCATAGGGCGTGCGCAAATCGCGCGGCACGATCCCAAGAATGTCCTCGGGATCATATGCCGGCTCTTCCGGGCTGGCCCAGACAACGGTCTCCGGACGGGACCGGTTCAACCCGGCAACAGCCTTCCGCGCCAGCGCCAGCGCATGATCGTCGTCTTCGGCCAGATAGTCGGCAACACCGGAGAGGCGCGTATGCACATCACCGCCGCCCAGCGCCTCTGCGGACACCACCTCACCTGTCGCCGCCTTCACCAGCGGCGGCCCAGCCAGAAAGATAGTCCCCTGATCTTTAACGATAATTGTCACATCGGACATGGCAGGCACATAGGCGCCCCCGGCCGTGCAAGATCCCATGACCACTGCGATCTGTGCAATGCCCGCAGCACTCATGCGCGCCTGATTGTAAAAGATGCGTCCAAAATGATCGCGGTCGGGAAAAACCTCATCCTGATTGGGCAGATTGGCCCCGCCGCTGTCGACAAGATAAATGCAGGGCAGACGATTCTCCGCCGCGATCTCCTGTGCGCGCAGATGCTTTTTCACGCTCATCGGGTAATACGTGCCACCCTTTACTGTGGCATCGTTGCAGACCACCATCACGTCCTGCCCCGATACCGATCCGATACCGGCGATTACACCTGCGGCAGGTGCTGCTCCGTCATACATGCCATGGGCTGCGGTCGCTCCGATTTCCAGAAACGGGCTGCCGGGATCAAGCACGCCTGCAACCCGGTCCCTAGGCAGCATTTTTCCCCGGTCCAGATGGCGGTTTCTGGCTTGTTCCCCGCCGCCCGCCGCGGCGGCTCGCGCCACTGCCGCAATCTCCTCAATTGCGGCCAGATGCGCCGCGCGATTGGCTTTAAAGTTCTTCGAGCCAACAACGGTTTGCGACTCCAGTTTCATATCACCGCGTCCAAAACGACCGGTTTCAAAACATGCGAACAAAACCGCCTGAGACCAAACGCGTGCCTTACGTCTGCGGCGCACCAAGCACCGCCCGATGGGGTGCCACGTCCAATAGCCGACCGAGGCGATCGACAGGAAAATCCACCCGCACGCCCGCCGCATTCACACAGCTGACCAGAATCCAGATGGCCGCCTGCGCACCGGGCTGCGCGGAACAATCTGTGGGCCGCGCCAAGGGTCCGCCGGCCTCGAGGTAGCGACTGGTGTAGGTCTCGATCACATCCGTTTCGGTGATCGTCGCAGCAATCCAGCCAAGCCGAAATGCCCAAAGCCCCAGAACCAACACCAAAAGCGACAGGGGCGCAAACCATATCCAACGTGGCATCAGTCACCGCTCCGAAAGTGGAACGGCCCGCCATCGCAAGGGATTTGCCTGTTTCGCATGCGCTCACGCCATCGCCGCCATCAGTTCGCGCCCGACCAGCATCCGGCGGATCTCAGATGTGCCCGCACCGATCTCCATCAGCTTGGCGTCGCGGAACAAACGCGCCGCCGGGCTGTCGTTCAAAAATCCCGCGCCACCCATGGCCTGTACCGCCTGATGGGCCTGCGACATGGCCGCTTCGGAAGCGTAAAGGCAACACGCCGCTGCGTCCTGCCGCGTGACATCTCCGCGGTCGCACGCTTTGGCGACCTCATACACATACGCGCGCGCAGAGTTCATTGCGGTATACATGTCGGCGATCTTGCCCTGCATCAGCTGGAAGCTGCCGATGGGCTGGCCGAACTGCTTGCGCTCGGCCATGTAAGGCATGATCGCATCCAGACAGGCCGCCATAATCCCGGTGCCGATGCCTGCCAGCACGACCCGTTCATAATCAAGGCCGGACATCAGCACGGCGACCCCCTGCCCTTCCTCTCCCAGAACATTCTCAAATGGGACCTCGACATCTTCAAAAATGAGTTCCGCCGTATTTGACCCGCGCATTCCGAGCTTGTCGAAATGCGGACTGGTTGAAAATCCGGTCATTTTGTTTTCGATAAGAAAGGCGGTGATCCCGCGCGAACCCGCGTCGGGGTCGGTCTTGGCATAAACAACCAGCGTGTCCGCATCCGGCCCGTTGGTGATCCAGTACTTGGTTCCGTTCAATCGGTAGTGGTCGTTACGCTTTTCCGCACGCAGCTTCATTGACACCACATCGGACCCTGCGCCAGCTTCCGACATGGCCAAGGCGCCGACATGCTCGCCCGACACCAGACCGGGCAAAAACCGCGATTTTTGCGCATCTGTCCCGTTGAGCCTGATCTGATTGACACATAGGTTCGAATGGGCGCCATAACTGAGCGAAATCGAGGCTGACGCGCGGGCAATTTCCTCAATTGCAATGGTGTGCGCAAGATAAGTCATCTCGGCACCACCATATTCCTCTTCCACGGTGATACCCAAAAGGCCCAGTTCGCCCATCTCGGACCACAGCTCGGCCGGAAAGACGTTGTCGCGGTCAACGCGCGCAGCCATTGGTGCCACGCGGTCCTGCGCCCAACGATGAACGATGTCGCGCAAGGCATTTACGTCATCGCCCAGATCAAACTGCATGGAATGCGCGAACATAAAACCTCCCCGAAAGTGCGCCGCCCTCAGACCTTAGGCAAGCCTCGCTCCGGGATCAATCCAGACCCTTCAAAGCCACGGCATGCTTTGGGGTGTCACGACTGGTAGGTCGCCCCGACTTCTGCACGGATGATCCGTGCGATCACATCGCAATCGTCCAATGTAAATGTCAAAGGCACGCGCATGTCCACGATGGCCGCAAGGATGCGGTCTGTTGCAGGCAGTTTGGGTGTCTCGGCGTAGCGCCAACTGTCGTAACGGCTGGTGAACGCCACCGGTTCCGCTGCGCCGAACCACTTCAATTCCACGCCCCGCGCTGCACATCTTGATACAACCGACCGCACTTTTTCTTCGGACCAGTCGAGCAAAAGAAACTGAATGGAAGAGCCGACAATCGTCTCTTCGGGCGGGCGTTCCACAACTGTTAGTCCCGGCGTGCCCCGCACACCCGCTTCCAACCGGTGGTAACGCTCGTTCCATCTGGCGCATTGCGTCTTCAGGTCCGCGACCTGCGGCCGTAGAATGGCGGCGCGCAGATTGTCCATGCGGCCGGATATGTTTGGTGTCTCGTAACGAATTTTTGCAAAAGCCTCAGGCGGCGGCGCTGCGGTATGGCGTTCAAACAGCATGTAGCTGCCCGAGAGCATGACGGCGCGAGCTGCAACCTCGGCGTCGTCGGTGACGAGAAAGCCGCCTTCGCCGGAATTCACATGTTTATAGGTTTGACAGGAATAGCAGCCCACGGCGCCGTGGCGTCCTGACGGTACGTCTTTCCACGCTGCACCCATCGTGTGCGCGCAATCCTCGACAACGCGCACACCAGCTCCATCGCAGATCTGCATCAACTGCTCCATGTCGCAGATGTGACCGCGCATATGGCTGAGCAGAAGAACCGGAGCCGCGTCGATTTTTGCCTCCAGATCATCCAGATCGATTGTGAGGTCTTCGGTCACCCCCACGAATACGGGTTTCGCCCCAACAGCCGCGATCGCGCCCGGGACCGGCGCCAGCGTAAAGGCGTTGGACAGGACCGTGTCGCCCGGTCTCACCCCCAGCGCGCGCAGCGCCGTGGTCATCGCATATCCCCCGGAGGCGACTGCCAGACAATAGCGGGCGCCGGTCAGAGACGCGAATTCCTGCTCCAGCAACGCCGTTTCGCTCTCCTCACCGGGGGCGGTGTTGTAGCGATGCAAGCGGCCGTGACGCATGACGTCCACCGCAGCTGCGATACCCGCGTCGGGGATCGGTTCCTGCTGGGTGAAACTGCCCGTAAAAATTTCGCTCATGCCCTTTGCTCCATTCACCCTGGACAGGTGCATTTAGCGCTCAGCAGAGCAACCTGTCCACCACATCCGGCAGCTCAGCGTAGTCTTGCAGCAATGCTTCCGGCGACAATGCGGCCATGTCTTCGCCGGACGGACCAAATGTCACCAGCACGGATGGCACACCAGCGGCACGCGCAGTGTTGCGATCGGTGTCGGAATCACCAACCAGCAGGCAGGCCTCAGGCAGGCCCCCAGCTCGACGCGCAGCCTCAAACAAAGGTTCGGGATCCGGTTTGCGTACAGGCAGCGTATCCGCACCGACCAAGGAGGCGAAGTCGTCGCGCACACCAAGACTGTGCAAAAGTTTGTCGGCCAGTGCCTCGGGCTTGTTCGTGCAGATACCAATGCCGTAGCCACGCGCCTGTAAATCTGTGACTGCCTCCATCGCACGCGGATAGAGCGTTGTGTGGATATCGATGGCCGCGCCGTAAGCCTCCAGCAGTATGGGGTAGTAGTGGTCCACAGCCGCCTCGTCACCCGCACGGTTCAGTCGCGCAAAGCCCAGACGCAACATCGCCCGCCCGCCTCTGAGCGCCGTGCCTGCATCCAGTGCTGGGTCGAGCATATCGCCAGCACCCAAATCGCGAAAGCAGACATTCGCCGCGGCGATAAGGTCCCCGCTGGTGTCCGCCAACGTGCCATCCAAATCGAAAATCACTGTCTTCATGCTGTTGATGCCCTGCTCTGTATCAGCAATTCGCCGCCATTCATTGTTGCAAGCCGCAAACATCTTTGATCCCTCGCGACTTGCACTGTTTGTCCAAGCGGATAAACAGACGCGGAGCAGAAGACAAAGAGAATTCTTATGAAAACGGCCTTGATCATCCTGGCGGCGGGCAAGGGAACCCGCATGAATTCAGACTTGCCGAAAGTCTTGCACCCGCTTGCCGGCGTTCCAATGCTCGCGCATGCCATGCATGCCGGGTCAAGCCTGAACCCTGAACATACAATCATTGTCGCCGGTCACGGCGCGCAGGCAGTTGAAGCAGCCGCGCTGGAACAAAATCCGGCCGTGCAGGTGGTCGTTCAAGCGGAACAGTTGGGCACGGCCCATGCCGCCGCGCAAGCCCGTAGCGCATTGCAGGAATTTGATGGGACGGCGTATGTTCTTTTTGGCGATACGCCCTTCATTATGCCCGAGACGCTCTTGGCCATGCAGAACGCGCAGGCCGACCATGATGTCGTGATCCTTGGGTTTGAAGCAAAAGACCCGGCGCGCTACGGGCGGCTCGTGATGCAAGGTGCTCAGCTGGAACGGATCGTCGAATTCCAAGACGCGACAGAAACAGAACGGGCAATTACGTTGTGCAACAGTGGCGTACTGGCCTGTCGCGCGGACCTGCTCTTTTCGCTACTGGACGACGTCAGCAGCGACAATGCAGCGGGAGAGTACTACCTGACAGACCTCGTTGGTCTGGCCCGCGCGCGTGGTTTGTCGGCGACCGCCGTCACCTGTCATGAGCGCGAGACATTGGGGATCAACAGCCGCGCAGAACTTGCGGCGGCAGATATCGCCTTTCAAACGCACATGCGCACAACACTGTTGGAAAACGGTGTCACCATGCCGGCTCCCGACACCGTGTATTTTGCCTTTGATACAGTTGTCGGACGCGACTGCGTCATAGAGCCATATGTCGTCTTCGGCCCTGGCGTTTCGGTCGAGACCGGTGCCACCATTCGCGCCTTTTCGCACTTGGAAGGATGCCATGTCGCAGAAGGAAGCACGATTGGCCCTTACGCGCGCCTGCGCCCGGGGACTGAACTGGGTGAAAACACGCGGGTCGGCAATTTTGTCGAGGTTAAAAACGCACGCGTGGGTGCAGGCACGAAGGTCAATCATCTCAGCTACGTGGGCGACGCGACACTTGGCACCGACACGAACGTCGGCGCCGGAACGATCACCTGCAATTACGACGGCGTTGTGAAACACCACACCCATATCGGAGATGAGGTGTTCATCGGGTCCAACACCATGTTGGTCGCTCCCGTTCATATTGGAGACCGCGCCATGACAGGCAGCGGATCAGTGATCACCTCGGATGTGGAACCGGAAGCGCTGGCTCTGTCGCGTGCTCCGCAGGTGGAAAAACCCGGGATGGCAACAAAAATTATGTCCATCCTGCGCGCCAAGAAAGCAAAATCAAAAAGAGGCAGTTAAATCATGTGTGGCATTATCGGCGTTCTGAGTGACCACGAGGCCTCGCCTATACTGGTAGAAGCCCTCAAGCGCCTTGAGTATCGCGGCTATGACAGCGCCGGCATCGCGACCGTCAATTCGGGCGTTCTGGATCGCCGCCGCGCGGTGGGTAAACTTGTCAATCTGTCGGACCTTCTGGTGCATGATCCGCTGGCTGGCAAAGCCGGAATTGGCCACACCCGCTGGGCAACCCACGGCGCGCCAACCGTCGCCAACGCACACCCGCACAAAGCCGGCCCGGTCGCCGTTGTGCACAATGGAATCATCGAAAATTTCCGCGCGCTTCGCGAAGAGGCTGCTGCCAAAGGCATGCCGATCGTGACAGAAACCGATACAGAGACAGTGGCCCTTCTGACGCAGTGCTACATGGAAGAAGGGGCAAACGCCGTTGAGGCCGCGTTCAAGGCATTGGATCGTTTGCAGGGCGCCTTTGCGCTGGCCTTTCTGTTTTCCGGAGAAGACGATCTGATCGTCGCAGCCCGCAGAGGATCGCCCCTCGCAATCGGACATGATGACGGCCAGATGTATGTCGGCTCTGATGCGATTGCTCTGGCCCCCCTGACGAACCGGATCACGTACCTCGAAGAGGGCGACCGCGCCGTCGTCACCCGCACAACGGTCAAGATTTTTAACGGTCAAGGCGATCCTGTCGACCGGCCGGTCAAAACCATTCAAATGAGCGGTGCGCGCATCGACAAAGCTGGTCACAAGCACTTCATGGCCAAGGAAATAGCAGAACAACCCGGCGTTATAGCCGACGCTCTGCAGCATTACCTGGACCCCGACGGACAGATTGCTCTGCCAGACGAGGGTTTCGATTTTGCGGATGTCGATCGGCTGACGATGGTCGCCTGTGGAACAGCATATTTTGCCTGCCTCACGGCCAAATACTGGTTCGAGCAGGTGGCCCGCCTTCCGGTTGAAGTCGATGTGGCTTCTGAGTTCCGGTATAGGGAACCCCCAATTCCTGCGCGTTCTGCGGCCTTGTTTGTCAGCCAGTCCGGAGAAACCGCGGATACGCTCGCGGCACTGCGCTACTGCGCGGGAAAAGCGGACTCTGTGATGTCTGTCATCAATGTGCCTGAAAGTTCAATCGCACGCGAAAGCGATTTGGCCCTTCCTATTCATGCGGGCCTTGAAGTTGGCGTTGCTTCGACCAAGGCGTTTACCTGTCAGTTGACAGTGCTGTTCCTGCTGGCGCTGAAGGCGGCCCGCGACCGCGGCCAAATCAGCGAAGAGGCCGTCGCCGATCTCGTCTCGGAACTGCGCACCTTGCCAAACACTATAAATGCCGCACTCGGAGCGGACGGCACTGCGCAACGTTTGGGCCAGCAATTGGCCGAAGCGCGGGACGTGCTTTTTCTGGGGCGTGGACTGATGTATCCCATCGCGCACGAAGGTGCCTTAAAGCTGAAGGAAATCAGCTATATTCACGCCGAAGCTTATGCAGCAGGTGAATTAAAGCACGGCCCTATCGCCCTTATCGACAAACATGTGCCAGTGGTCGTCATGGCACCGCGCGACGCTCTTTTTGAAAAGACCTTGAGCAATATGCAAGAAGTGTTGGCACGCAAAGGCCAAGTCATACTTGTGTCGGACGCTGAGGGCATTGCAGAATTTGGAGCTGACACAAAAGCCTCTTTGCAGATGCCGCGGTGTCATGATCTTCTGACGCCGATCCTCTATGCTATTCCGGCACAGCTGCTGGCGTATTACACAGCGGTTGCAAAAGGAACGGATGTGGATCAGCCGCGCAATCTTGCAAAATCCGTCACTGTGGAGTGAACGATGGCCAAGCAGTTCGACAATCTCGATGACAGACTGACGCAGTTTATTCATGCGCAACACATCTTTTTTTGCGCCTCGGCGGCACCCCAAGGACGCGTCAATGTTTCACCCAAGGGCATGGACAGTTTGCGCGTGCTGGGTCCGAACAGGATCGTCTGGCGTAACTTGACAGGTTCAGGCAACGAAACCGCAGGCCACCTGGCACAAAGCAATCGCATGACACTGATGTGGTGCAGCTTTGGCGCCAAACCCATGATACTGCGCACGTTTGGGAGCGCGCGCACCCTGCATCCCCGCGATTCAGCGTTTGAGGACCTCAACGCGTTGTTTCCGTTTTCGCACGGCGCGCGGCAGATATACGATCTATCCATCGATCTGGTGCAGACCAGTTGCGGCTATGCTGTCCCCTTCATGGACTACGTGGGCGAACGCGACGTTTTAAAGGACTGGGCGGAAAACAAAGGCTCAAATGGTGTTCGCGATTTCTGGATCGACCGTAACCAGAAGACGATCGATGGCGCCCAAACGCACATTCTGGGCGCGGCCAAAACCGATTAAGCACGTTTTATCTGCTTGCTCAGCCCGTTGCAGAGCTTTACCTGTAACGCATGGACGGTCCGCTTATAGATCCTTTCGCGCGCGCAATAACATATTTGCGCGTTTCCGTTACGGACCGGTGCGATTTCCGCTGCGTGTATTGCATGGCGGAAAACATGACCTTTCTGCCCAAGCGCGAATTGCTCACACTGGAAGAGCTGGATCGCATGTGCTCGGCCTTCGTGCGGCTCGGCGTGCAAAAGCTCCGCATCACCGGCGGCGAACCACTTGTTCGCAAAGACATCATGACGTTTTTTCGTTCGATGTCGCGCCATCTTGATGCCGGCACTCTCAAGGAACTGACACTAACGACAAACGGAAGCCAGCTGGAACGCTTTGCGGACGATCTCTACGATGCGGGGGTCAGACGTGTGAATGTCTCACTGGACACGCTGGACGACCAAAAATTCGCCGATATCACGCGTTGGGGGCGATTGGCGCAGGTGATGCGCGGGGTGGACGTAGCCCAGCGTGCGGGTCTGCGCGTCAAGATCAACGCCGTTGCGCTGAAGGGCTTCAACGAAGAAGAATTACCAAAGATCACCGAATGGTGCGCGGATCGCGATATGGATCTGACCTGGATTGAGGTGATGCCAATGGGCGACATCGGTAACGAAAACCGGCTTGGTCAATATTGGTCACTCAAAGATGTGCGCCAGCAATATGCTGAGCATTACACGGTGACGGATCTGGCAGAGCGTACCGGTGGCCCCGCGCGCTACATACGGCTTGAAGAAACCGGCCAAAAAATCGGGTTCATCACGCCTCTGAGCCATAATTTCTGCGAAAGCTGCAACCGGGTCCGGATTACCTGCACCGGAGAGATTTACCTGTGCCTTGGACAAGAGGACTCGGCAGACCTGCGCGCGCCGCTCCGTGACCACCCTGATCGCGATGAGCCACTTCAGGACGCAATCCGGGCCGCAATTGCGCTGAAACCCAAAGGGCACGACTTTGATTATTCGCGGCAGCGTCTGGATGGTCAGATGCCGCGTCACATGAGCCATACGGGCGGCTGATCTGCGCGATGCGCCCGCCCCTGCTTTTTCGTCTCTACACAACTGCTGCCACGATCCTGGTGCCTTTTTTTGCGTGGATCGAAACCCGCAAAGTGCGACGTGCCGGGTTCTCAGTCCCGCGTGCGCATGAAAAACTGGGGCATGCAACAGACACGCGAAAGGGGTCAGGGCCGCTGATCTGGTTTCACGGTGCTTCGGTGGGCGAAAGCATGTCGGTTCTAACGCTCATCGCTGAAATGGGAAAACTGATGCCCCGTGCGCAGTTCCTGCTGACCTCCGGTACACCGACCTCCGCGCATATGGTCGCAGACAAACTGCCGCCGAGAACCACGCATCAATTTGCTCCGCTCGACGCTCCGGGACCGGTCAAACGCTTCGTGCAGCACTGGCGTCCGGATGGCGCGGTATTTGTCGAAAGTGAACTTTGGCCGCAAATGCTCAGGTTTGTCCGCCAAACAGGAGCGCGTATGGTCCTGGTCAATGCACGCCTCAGCGACAGCTCACGTCAGGCGTGGCGTAAACGTCCGAAAACAGCCTCTTTCGTGCTGCAGAGTTTCGATCTCATCCTCACACAAAATGACGCAATGGCAGACGTCATGATCGACATCCATGCCCCGGCTGATCGCGTTGCGCGCGGGTTGAACCTCAAATCCCTCGCCGCGCCACTCGACGCGGACCGGGCGGTTCTCGCGCAGATGCGGACCGCATTGAAAGGTCGACCGGTGTGGGTCGCCGCGTCCACCCACCGCGGCGAAGAACACATTGTGCTTGACGCCCACAAAAGACTTCTTGAGACGCACCCTGATCTCTTGCTGCTTTTGGCGCCGCGCCATCCTGAGCGTGGCCCTGAGATTTGCCGCATGGTCGAAGACAATGATCTCAGCTGCGCGGTACGCTCCAAAGGCGCCTTACCGAAAACGGAGCAAGTTTACATAGCGGACACGCTTGGTGAATTGGGAAACTGGTACGCACTGTCAAAGATCATTTTCCTGGGCGGTTCTCTTAAGCCCTTTGGCGGGCACAATCCCTACGAAGTCGCGCTCGCGGATGCCGGCGTCCTGTCCGGGCCTGAAACCTTCAATTTTTCTGAAACCTACGCCGAGATGCTTCAAATGGGCGTCGCGCGCTACGTTGATGATTCCACAGATCTTGCAGATGCGGTTTCCGGCCTGCTGGACGCTCCCGAAGCACTGGAGGAGAACGGAAAGGCAGCACGTGCTTACGTCCGCGGGAAAGCCGCCCAGATCAACGGGATCGCAAGACGTCTGATACGCGCACTGGACATGGAAGACGATCTGGCATGACCGCTCAACCACGCCCAGACCTCGAAAAGATCGAGGTCATTGCGCCCAACTTCAAACGCCGGCACTCCGGTGTGACATCGACGGTTATCCGACTGGTGCCCGAACAAGCCAAAACGATTGCGATTGTGGCCTCTGGCCCCGAATTGCCGCCGAATGTGCCGAACGTCTTGCCGAGCGAGCTCTGGAAACTATCCCGCTCCGGGCCGTCGGGCGCTCGCGTCTGGCACGCACGTCGCAATGTTGAAATGGTGGCGGGCCTGGCATTGAAATACATCGCGCGGAAAAGGCTAAAACTCTTGTTCACCTCCGCGGCTCAACGCCGCCATACCGGTTTAACGCGCTGGCTGATCCGGCGGATGGACGCCATTATTGCCACATCAGCGAAGTCTGCCAGCTATCTGGAGCGGGAGGCAACGGTTATACACCACGGCATCGACTGCGAACACTTCATGCCAGTGGATGATCGAGTGGCTCTTAGAGAGGAACTTGACCTGCCCGCGGACGGGCCTTTGGTTGGGTGTTTTGGGCGCATCCGCCATCAGAAAGGAAACGATCTGTTTATCGAAGCGATGATCACGCTTTTTAAACGCCACTCCGACGGATGCGCATTGATGATGGGGCGCGCCACCGAAGATAACGCAGCTTACCTTTCGGAGCTCAAAAACAAGGTTGATGCAGCCGGTTTATTGCATCGGATCCTGTTTCGTGACGAAGTTCCGATTGCTCAGTTATCCGCGCATTTTCAAGCGCTTGATCTTTATGTTGCGCCTCAGCGCTGGGAAGGCTTTGGGCTCACCCCTTTGGAAGCGATGGCCTGCGGAGCACCCGTCGTGGCCACAAAAGTCGGCGCCTTTGAAGAGCTTATTGTCGAAAATGAAACGGGCCATCTGGTCGACATCGAAGACCTTGACGCCATGACCGGCCGTATCGATGTTTTGTTGACAGATACAGACCGCCGCGCAGCGTTTTCCAGTGCTGCGCGCGCGCATGTCCTGGCAAACTTCACGCTCCAGAAAGAAGCCGAAAAGATCATCTCGGTCTATAAAACGCTCCTGGCACACGGCTGATGCGTTCAAACGGTCGCGGGCATCCGTTGTTCTACGATTTCCGCCCACCAGCTGCAGCCCGCA
This sequence comes from Pseudomonadota bacterium, assembly GCA_039191495.1. GTDB lineage: Bacteria > Pseudomonadota > Alphaproteobacteria > Rhodobacterales > Rhodobacteraceae > Roseobacter. The sequence continues at coordinate 25,369 of JBCCXN010000013.1, forward strand.
GGAATAGCTTCATCATCGAAGTCATACTCCGGGTGATGCAAGGCCGCAGTTGAGCCGTTGCCCATCAGAATATAAGCGCCGGGCCGTTCTTCGAGCATAAACGCAAAATCTTCGCCACCCATGACAAGCTCGGCGGCGGCGCAATCGCCGGACACAGATTTCGCAACCTCCGCTGCAAAGTCGGTTTGCGTTGGATGATTCACCGTCACCGGATAATTGCGCATATAATTGATGCGTCCCACAGCTCCAAAATTCTCGGCGACCCCTTCGACGATCTTTGTCAGACGCTGTTCGACCAAATCGCGCATTCCCGCGCTCATCGTGCGAGCCGTTCCCTTGAGCATGACTTTCTGGGGAATCACATTGTAAGCGTGCGACGATGTCTCGAAAGACGTGATTGACATGACCAACTGTTCGACCGGGTCGGCGTTGCGGCTCACGATGGACTGCGCAGCAACCACGATGTGACTGGCTGCGACGGTCGGGTCAATCGTTGTGTGCGGGAAGGCCGCATGACCGCCTTTGCCCTCAACTTCGATCTCAAAAAGATCTGTCGCGGCAAAAAACGCGCCGGTTCGGATCGCGAAGGTCCCGGTTTCCAGCCCCGGCCAATTGTGCATGCCAAAGACTTCCTGGATGCCAAAACGTTCCATCATGCCATCTTCGCACATTTCACGTCCACCTCCGCCGCCTTCTTCCGCCGGCTGGAAGATGACAACGGCGCTGCCGTCAAAATTCCGCGTTTCACACAGATACTGCGCGGCGCCCAGCAACATGGCAGTATGACCGTCATGACCACAGGCATGCATCTTGCCGTGATCTTTCGACGCGTAGGACACGTTGGTTTGCTCCAATATAGGCAGGGCGTCCATATCCGCCCGGAGACCTATAACCTTGCCGGACGTATCCGTTTTCCCCTTTATGACGCCGACAACGCCTGTGCGCCCGATGCCTGTGACCACTTCATCGCACCCGAAGCTTTTCAGCTTGTCGGCCACAACGCCCGCGGTCCGGTGCGTGTCAAAGAGCAGCTCGGGATTGTGATGAAAATCCTGTCTCCAGGCCGCGATTTCAGGCTGCAATTCGGCAAATCGGTTCTTGATCGGCATTCTACTGTTTCTCCCGGCAAAAGGCGGTTTCATAAGGCCGCCCGGCCCTGTTACTCTTCGTGATATTGTCTTATCTCGCTGCGGCGTATTGAGAGCAGGAGCGAGACTTTTTTATGGTTTGCAAAGCATAATTGCTGGCATTGGACCCTCAAGCGTCATCACATCACAATGCAGGGCCAAGCGTAATCGGGCTTCTATCTGAAAAACGTGACGCGCGGAATCGCTTCATATCGTAACCCGCTTCTTTCCCGGTGGCGAGCTTTGCGAGGGCGCGCCCCATTGCCGGTCCTATGCCAAATCCATGGCCGCTCATTCCGGTACCAACTGTCAAACCGGGCAACTTTGCAATCCGGTCCACCACCGGCACCAGATCGGGCATCGTGTCGATCATTCCCGCCCAGGCTTTTGTGATCTGCACTTTGGGCAAGCTGGGAAAAAGGGTCGAAAAATCGCGACGAACAGCCTCTACCTTGCCCATATTCGGCTTAGGATCGAGAATACGCATCCTTTCGAACGGGGACTGCATGTCACCGTCCCAACGTCGCAAGGTAAACCACGCGTCCGGATAACCCGGCGGGGCGGATGGGAAAAAGCGCGTTCCGAATGGGTCGTTGCGCAACTGCGTAATGAATTTTGGCAGCGCTTTGAATGCTGCAGGTCCAACGAACAACTCGTGAAAACCGCCCGCTGCCAATGAATAGCCGCCATCCTCTCGGTGGCGGAACGCAATATTGCTGTCCGCCGCACCACCCGGATAGAGCGCAGGAAGCGGTGCGGTTGCGGCGACCGTCGCTCGCACGGACAGTTGCGGCAACTTCACACCGTGATTTGCCAGAAACAGAGACGACCAAGCCCCGCCCGCCAAGACCACTTCCGGCGCGGCAATGCGACCTCTTTCCGTCACAACACCGGTTATGCGACCGCCTTCGATATCCAAACATCGCACGGCACAGTCTTCGACAATTTGTGCACCTTCGCGTGCGGCGATCCCGGCAATTGCCGGAACAGCAACCCAGGGTTCCGCCCGCATGTCCGAAGCAGTGTAGAGCGCGCCGGCATACTGACGTGCCATCCCGGGGATCATTTCAGCGGTTTCCGATGCGCTCAGAAGGCGTGTATCCAGCGCATGCTGTTTTGCAATCCCGTGCCAGTTTTCATAATCGGCAAGCGCTGCGTCATCCTTTGCCAGATAAGTGACGCCACCCTGTTTAAGGCCAATGTCTACGTTTGTTCGACCGGCCCATTGACGCCACATAAGGTTCGCTTCGATCATCAGCGGCAATTCATCCGGGTCACGGCCCTGTTGCCGGATCCAACCCCAGTTCCGGCTGGATTGTTCCGCCGCGATGCGCCCTTTCTCGAGCAATACAACCCGGTACCCGTCCTCGGCCAGACAGAGCGCCGTGCTGACACCAATCACACCACCGCCGATCACCACCACATCCGATGAGGCCGGCAAGGCAGCATCAAAAGCCGGTGGCTCGGCCATGCTGAACGGGAAAACGGTCATGGCTTTGCGACTCGTTCAAGCAGCCGCTGCATAAAGGCATGGCCTGCCTCGAACTGAGCCTTTGCGATGAATTCGTTTGGCTGATGCGCTTGCGCAATATCGCCGGGCCCGCAGATGACGGCTGAGTATCCGGCTTGCTGAAAATGACCCGCCTCAGTGCCGTAGCTGACGACATGGCTCGCGTTGTCACCGGTCAAATTACGCACCAGTGCCTCGGCCTCGCCATTCTCTTCGGGTGCGAGCGCGGGCACATCGAATCGTTCACTCAGATCGATCCCGGTTCCCGGCACAACGGCCTGCATCATCGCCTCCACCTCGGCGGCCTTTTCCCGGTAGCGTGCCTCCCATTGTGCTTTATCTTCACCCGGTACCACCCTGAAATCCATTGCAAAATTGCAGTCCTTTGCAGTGATATTGTGGGCCGTGCCCCCTGTTATCTGTCCGACATGCAGCGTGGTATATGGAGGGTCGAAGACGCCCGCCAGAGCAGTGGGTTCAGCCGTGCGATTTGCGGCGTTCACCTCATTGGCCCAGTCGATAAGCTTCGCCCCATACATGATTGCATTCACGCCGCGGTCGAGCAGAGAGCTGTGCACTTCGAAGCCGCGTATATGGGTGTCAAATCCAGATCCACCCTTGTGACCTGAAACCGCCTGCATCATTGATGGCTCGCCCACAATCACGGCAGTGCCCTTCGGCAGCACCTGCTGCATGGCGTCAATCATGGGAGGCGCGCCGGTGCAGCCAACCTCTTCGTCATAACTCAGAGCGATCTGCAGCGGTCGCGCCGGTTCCAAGTATTTGGCCTCGACCAAAGCCCAAATAGCCAGGGCATCGAAGCCCTTCATGTCGCAGGTGCCGCGACCAAAATACTTATCGTCACGCTCAACAACATCAAACGGGTCCGACTCCCAGGGTTGTCCATCCACGGGGACCACATCAGTGTGACCAGAGAGCACTATTGCCCCGTCCTGCCATGGGCCGACATGGGCGAACAGCGCGTGTTTGGGCTGCTCAGGGTCCACATATCTGTGGCTGTCTATTCCGTGGCGCGCCAGATATTCGGCCACCCAATCGATCAGAGGGATATTTGTGTCGCGGCTTACGGTCGGAAAGGCGACAAGTCTGCGCATCAGGTCGAGGGGTGCCAATCGTTCGGTCACAGCCGATATCCTCCGGAGACAACGAGCACTTCGCCCGTGATAAATGCGGCGTCTTCACCGACAAGAAATCGAACGGCTGCAGCGATGTCCTCAGGCGTTCCCATGCGCCCAAGTGCAGTCATGTCCACAAAGGCCTGCTTTAGATCATCGGGGCGCGACGCGTCGGCGATATCGATGGCGCCTGGCGATACCGCATTCACCCGGATACCGCGGGGGCCCAATTCTTTCGCAGCGCCCTTTGTCCAAAGCTCCAGAGCGGCCTTGCTGGCGCCGTAAAGGCTCGCCCCGCGTGGCGGCAGCTGTGCATTGACGGAGGAGACATTCACAATAGCCGCACCAGCCGATAAATGCGGAAGCGCGGCAGAGAGTATTGCGTGTGGCGCGAGAGTATTGACGTCGAACACCGCGCGATAAGCGGCAGCGTCAAACTCCTCCAGTGATGAGGACGCAACGATCCCTGCGTTGTTGATAACGATATCCAGACGGCCAAAGTGTTCGACCGTGCGAGATACGAGGATTTTGGCAGTGTCCGGTTCGGAAAGATTGCCCTGCAGCGCAAAAACACGGTCCATTGCCCAATCCGCATTTGACGTGTTGTAACACAAGGCAACATCGTGATCTTGCGCCAGATTTTCGACAATCGCGCGTCCGATGCCGCGAGCACCCCCTGTGACCATTGCAGTTTTGCGCCTGTGCGCGTGACTGGCCATTTTGCTCAGCCTAATACCCGCTGTCTGTCACAAGGATCAGATGACCCGGTTCGACTTCGCGATAGGTGGAGGCTTCAGGCGCATAAGACACCGGATGGATCGGAGACGGAATGGGTTTGAAATTCAGTTCAGATTCGTCCTTGCGCTGGCGGGGGTCTGCAATTGGCACCGCGTTCATCAGAGCTTGTGTATACGGGTGCTGCGGATTTTCGAACACGCGCGATCGCGGACCAAGCTCCACAATGCGCCCAAGATACATGACGCCAACTTGATGGCTGACCCGTTCGACAACAGCCATATCGTGGCTGATAAAGAGGTAGGATATTCCAAGTTCCGCTTGAAGCTCCATCATCAGATTCAGCACCTGCGCCTGCACCGATACGTCAAGTGCCGAAACCGCTTCGTCGGCAATGATCAGTTTGGGGTTCAGCGCCAGTGCCCGCGCAATGGCCACACGCTGGCGTTGCCCTCCCGACAGTTCGTGCGGAAAGCGACGCATGAAGCTGCGCGGCAGCTCCACACGGTCAAAGAGCATGGCAACGCGTTCTTGAACGGCTGAGCCGCTCAGAGTGCCAAAGTTGTGAATCGGTTCGGCCACTTGATCGGCCAGTTGCATCTGCGGATTGAGGGACGCAAACGGATCCTGGAAAATCATCTGCATATCCAGCCGCGCACGCCGCAGTTTGTCCGGCGACAGGCCCATGATATCAACACCGTCAAGGTTGATCTCGCCAGACTGAGGGTCGACCAGCCGCAGAATTGAACGTCCGGCGGACGACTTGCCACATCCGCTTTCGCCTACAAGGCTAAGAGTCTGCCCCTTGTTGATTGTGAACGACACATCCTCAACCGCATGTACATTGGCAACCGTGCGGCGAAAAAAACCACCTTTAACCGCGAACCGTGTCGTCAGGTTCTTGACCGTTAGCAGCGTCTTTTCTGTGCCCGTAATCGGCTTGATTTCAACACCGTCTCTGCCAAGCAGCTTCATTGGTTCGGGATACGTCTTCCCGCGCATCTCGCCCAACTTGGGGACGGCCGCCAGCAGCGCCTTTGTGTACGGATGCTGCGGGTTTTCAAAAATTTCGGCGACCGGGCCTTCTTCAACCTTGTTGCCGCGGAACATGACAACCACACGATCTGCCATCTGCGCGACTACCGCCATGTCATGCGTGATGAACATTACAGCTGTACCGGTTTCCCGTTTCAACCTGTCCATGAGCGCCAGAATTTCAGCCTGAATTGTTACATCAAGCGCTGTTGTCGGCTCGTCGGCAATCAACAGGCGCGGTTTGCAGGCCAACGCCATTGCAATGACGACGCGCTGACGCATCCCGCCCGACAATTCGTGGGGATATTGCTCCAGCCGACGCTCGGGTTCCGGGATGCGCACCTCGCGCAACAATTCCAGCGCGCGCGCGATCGCCTGCGATTTGCTGAGATTCTTGTGCAACCGCAGCCCCTCGGTCAATTGCCGTCCCACGGTAAACACAGGGTTCAACGCCGTCATGGGTTCCTGAAAGATCATCCCGATTTCGTTGCCGCGAATGTCCCGCATCTCTTCTGCGTTGGTTTGCGCCAGATCTACGTCCGGGCCACTTGGTCGATCAAAAAGCAATTGCCCGCCAGCGATTTCGCCGCCACCGAATTCAACCAGTCGCATCAAAGAAAGCGATGACACAGACTTGCCGGAGCCGCTTTCTCCAACGACGCAAACCGTCTCGCCGGGGTTAATGTCGAAGGAGACGTTTTCAACCCCGACAACAGGGCCGTCTTTCGTCTGGAACTCCACGCGCAGGCCTTTGATCTGCGCGATCGGATGAATTTCATTTTCGGATGTTTGGTGATCTAGCATAAGCACCCCGGCTGCCTGACACTCGACGCTAAGACCAGAAGCCAAGCAGTGTCAAACCCTTGGCGCATGTTTCGTCGATTTGTACCATGGTAAAGCTTGCAATTTCCACAAAACGTGGTGTGATATCGGATAAGCGAGCGGGGATGTGCAGCAATGTCGATTTCAAAATCGGCATGCGTCTAGCATGGCCCCGTTACCGCTCACAAAACCACGCCCTGATGCGTGGCAGAAGAAACGGCATTCGCGTGTCCAACATGGAGTACATCATGACCCTTAAAACCCTACTTATGGGCGCTGTCGCGACCACAGCGTTCGCCCCGGTTGTCTTTGCCGACGGCCATGAAGGCGAGCGAGGTCGGGATGGCCAGGTTAACATCATCTATTGGCAAGCCCCTTCCATCCTGAACCCGTACCTGTCCAGCGGTACAAAGGACATCGAGAGTGCGTCGCTCGTGCTAGAGCCGCTCGCACGCTACAATGAAGTCGGAGCGATGGTTCCATGGCTTGTCGATGAGATCCCGACCGTAGCAAATGGTGGTGTCGCTGAAGACCTAAAGAGCATCACCTGGAAGCTGAAAGAAGGCATCCTCTGGTCTGACGGGTCACCTCTGACCTCCGCAGACATCAAGTTCTCCTGGGAATACTGCACCGCAGATGGCGGGGGTTGCGCGCAACTGGCAAGCTTTGATGACATCGTCGAAATTGAAACACCGGACGAGCTGACAGCAATCGTGCGTTTCGGAGTTGCAAAACCATTCCCCTACAGCTTCTTTGTTGGCGGGCAGACACCAATCATTCAGGCCGCGCAGTTCGCGGATTGCCTTGGGCCAGCGGCTCCGCAGTGCACGGAAGCGAACTTCAACCCAATTGGTACCGGACCGTTCGTGGTGACGGATTTCCGGCCCAATGACGTGATTACCTACGCGGCGAACGATAGTTATCGCGACGCAGGCAAACCGGCCTTCGCCACGGTCACCTTCAAGGGCGGCGGTGACGCCAATGCGGCCGGTCGCGCCGTACATGAAACCGGCGAGTTCGATTATGCGTGGAACCTGCAGCTCGCCCCCGATGTTCTGAGCCGCATGGAAGAAGCTGGCAACGGCACCAATGTGGTTTCTTTCGGCACATCGGTGGAACGTATTCACATTAACCTGACCAACCCGTCGCCCGACTTGCCGGAAGGCGAGCGTGCAACAGCAGCGCACCCCCACCCGTTCTTGACAGACATCGCTGTACGCCAGGCCATGTCAATGGCGATTGACCGGGCTCTGCTGACGGAGGTCGGTTACGGTAACTTCGGACGGCTCACCTGCAATGTGTTGCCGGCTCCGGCAATCTATGCCTCCGACGTGAACGACAGCTGCCTGACCCAGGACATTGAAGGCGCAAAGGCCGTGCTGGACGAGGCAGGATGGACGGACAGCGATGGTGATGGTGTGCGCGACAAGGACGGTGTGAAACTTTCCGTGCTGTACCAGACCTCTACCAATGCCGTGCGCCAGGACTATCAGGCACTCATCAAAGATTGGTGGGCTCAGATTGGTGTTGAAACCGAGCTGCGCAACCTTGACGCGTCAGTGTTCTTTGGTGGTGACCCGGCCAGCCCGGACACGTTCCAGAAGTTCTATGCCGACGTGGAGATGTACACCAACAATTTCGACGGCACTGATCCGGAAGCCTACATGGCGGGCTGGGCCTGCGATAAGGCACCACGTCCGGAAACGCAGTGGCAAGGCACAAACATGATGCGTTTCTGCTCGGAAGAGTACGATGGCCTGATTGCCGAAATGGCTGTGACTGGCGATCTAGACGAACGGGCGCGCCTGGCCAAGGCCATGAATGACATCTTGATGCAGGAATATGTCATGATGCCGCTCACACACCGTGGCCGCAACTCGGCGCACGCCAACTCACTTGGTGGCGTGATCCTGAACGTTTGGGATAGCGAGCTATGGAATATCGCTGATTGGTACCGAATCGACGGCTGATCAATTCTTGAGCGGGGGCGCGGTTATCAGCTGCGCCCCTCTTCGTTTTCGACAAACGGTCCTTGCCAGCCCGATCCGGGACCTGAACGATAGTGACTAAAAGTCACCTCGAGGGGATTTATGCTGACATTCACGATCCGGCGATTGGTTCTGTCGATTCCAACCCTTCTGATCATCAGCCTGGCGATTTTCCTGCTGCTGCAACTCGCACCCGGCGATCCGATGGCCCAAGTTCCATTGACCGTGCCGCCCGAAGTCAAACAGCTGATGCGTGAAGCGCTGGGGCTGGGCGAGCCGATCCATGTGCAATATTGGAAGTGGCTCGTGCAGTTTTTCTGGGTCGAACCCCAGGTGCTGACCGACTATGTGTTCGGCACCAGTTTTTCCGAAGGCAAACTGCGCGTGATTTCCTGGCAGACGCGCTCGCCCGTGATGGACATTGTTGTTCAGCGTATGCCGCAAACTCTCTGGGTTGTGGGCATGTCTTATGTCGTTGGCATTCTGATCGCCCTGCCTATCGGGATTTACTCAGCCTACAGACAGTATTCGCTTTTCGATCAGGCCGGCACGTTCATCTCCATGATTGGCTTTTCGATCCCGCCGTTCTTCTCCGGCGTGCTTGTCATCGTGATCTTTTCGGTCAACCTAGGCTGGTTCCCTTCGATCTACGACACAACACATCAAGTGACCGACTGGGAGAGCTTCAAGGTGCAACTCCGCCAGATGATCATGCCCGTAATGGTACTGGCCTTGCAAACCACAGCGCAAATCAGCCGTTTCATGCGCGCGTCCATGCTCGACAACCTCAATCAGGACTATGTGCGCACCGCACGTGCCAAGGGACTGAAAGAAAGCGTTGTTGTTATGGTACACGTGCTGCGCAACTCGATGATTCCGGTCATTACAGTGATCGCCCTTGGCATCCCGTCGATCTTCGGCGGAGCGATCATCACCGAACAGGTTTTCAAGGTCAACGGCATCGGTCAATTGCTGATCACCGCACTTTTTGCCAACGATCTGCCTATGGTCATGACGCTGACGTTTATCTTCGCCATCCTGATTGTGGTTTTTAACCTTATCGCCGACGTGCTCTACGGCGTACTCGACCCGAGGATCCGCTATGACTGATCAAAACGTGCAGCCTGGCGCGCAGGACCTCGAAGCCTATGGCGCATTGAAGGACAAAGAGCCGCAAAAAGAACCGCGTTCGCAATGGCGTGATGTCTGGGATCAGTTCCGCAAGCACAAGGGGGCGTTGATCGGGGGCGGCTTCCTCGCCTTTATCACGCTCTCTGTTCTCATTGGCCCATGGATTTGGCGGGTGGATCCCACGGCACTGGACATCCGCAACAAGGATCTGCGCCCGATCTATACGTTAATCTGGGACGGCGACGCAAAAACACTTTGGTCGCGACCTTTCGGAACGGACAACCTTGGCCGCGACATTATGGCCACTTTGATCGCCGGAGGCCGCGCGTCGCTGGCCGTGGGATGGGCTGCGATGGTCCTTTCGTTGGTACTGGGCACAGTTGTCGGCGTTTCGGCCGGCTATTTTAAAAGGCTGGATGGCCCCCTTATGCGGCTGACAGACCTCTTTCTGTCTCTTCCAATCCTCCCGCTTTTGCTGGTGGCGGTCACGCTCTTTCGCCAACCACTACGCGCAGCTTTCGGCCCGGAGGGCGGCATGTTCATCCTGATCGTTGGCGTAATCGGCATCACATCATGGATGCCGACGGCCCGAATTGTACGCGGCGAAATACTCGCTTTGAAAGAACGGGAATTCGTGCTCGCGGCGCGCTCGATAGGGACCACGCCTTTCCTGATCATTCGCCGCCACCTGCTGCCGAATGTGATTTCACCTATCATGGTGTCCGCCACTCTGGGTCTTGCGACCGCCATCATCACCGAGAGTGCGCTGTCCTTCCTCGGTGTGGGCTTTCCGTCGGACTTCCCGACCTGGGGCAAATTGCTCTCAGATGCTGTACCGCGCATGGAGGAATTCCCGGAACGGGTTATGCTGCCCGGTATCCTGATTTCGCTTACGGTCCTGTCGGTAAATTACCTTGGAGACGGGTTGCGCGATGCATTGGATCCGCGTATCCGGAGCCGCTGATCCAATCAAGCTGTACTGACGTGAATTAGAGCGTCTCGCCGGTAGCACGTTGCATGGGCTGCCGCCTCTACTGGACACTCGCCCGGAGCCGTCTGATCGCCCACCAGACAAAAAGAACGACAGGAAGCGTGACCAAGGCGGTCAGGGTGCCTTTGCTAAGCTCAGTGGCCTCGGCCATGGGGTAGAGCATATAACCGACCAGCGACACGGCGTAATAGCTGATCGCCACAACCGATAGCCCTTCAACGGTGCGCTGCAGTCGCAGCTGCAGATCTGATCGCCTATCCATGCTTTCCAGCAAGGCCTGATTCTGAGCCGATCGTTCCACATCAACGCGCGTGCGAAGCAGGTTGGCGGCCCTCACAGAGCGGCTGGACATCGCGTCAAGCCGCCGTTCGGCAGATGTTACGGTACGCATGGCAGGCGCATAGCGCCGCATCATGAATTCAGCAAAGTGCTGACGCCCGTGAAACCGCTCTTCGCGCAGGGCTTCAATGCGCTGGTTCACCAGTGCCTCGTATGCGCCTGTTGCGCCAATACGGAAGGAGCACTGCGCCGCAAGTGTTTCAAGCTCTGCCGAGATAGCCAGCAAGTCGTTCAGCGTGGCTTCGGCTTTGGCATCTTCCGATGACATCGCACCCATCAAACTGGTGATTTGGGTGTCCAATTCAGTGAGTTGAGGCTGGATAGCCCGAACACGCGCAAACCCAAGCATCGACATGGATTTGTAGGTTTCGATCTCGCACAGGCGCTGCACGACGCGTCCAATCCGTCTGTCGCTGGTGTGCGGGCTGGAGAAGACTGCAAATCTCATGTGCCCGTTCGGGTCAATTCGAAAGTCGCCGGCAATCACGGCGGCTTCATCGATCACAGAGGCTGCCGCCAGGCTTTCAGAGACAAACCATTCGCTCAGCAGGTCGTCGATCACCGCACCTTCCGCCGGCCGTTCGCGGATATCAATCAATACGGATGTCACGCGGTGCCCCGGTGCCTGCTTCAGCCAGTCCGCCGGAAAAACCTCGAACTGCACCGGGTCAAAGGCCCGCGCCGACCCGGTTTCCGAGAACACTGTGTAGGTAATAAACTCTGTGTGTTGCTCCCACTTCAACCAATGGCGGCCAATCTGACCGTAGTAATGCGTTGCCCCCGGTTGCGGATGTGTTGCTCCGTAACGGTCCAGCAAGGCCGTCAAATGTGCCAGATCCTTTGTCCTGTCCCGGCTCACGGCATCGTCGGGCTGCTTGATCGCAATGTAAGCGGCTGTGCACGGCGCGTGCATGGTTGGAAAAGGCCGCGCATGCAACTCATTTGCCATTTTGTAACGCAACGGGTGGTCATCAATCGGTGGCATGGCAAACGTGCTCCTGTTCGCGGAGAGCAATAACGCGTGGCGACGCTAAGTCAAACAAATAGTCAATGTTTTTCAACACGTTAAAAGCGCACAACGGTATACCGCAGATGTTAGTGTGCAGTACGCGACCCGCAAAGCTGTCGGAAATTGAAGCCGTTAGCGCATCTGACGCGCATTTCCGCATTCAAAGACGTTCCGTCATAGCCACGTCCGTCTTGCCCCTATTTTAACCATGCTGCATGGCACGAAAGGAACCATTAACAGGTCTCTGAGGTCCTCGAATGTAATGCGCCCGGCCTCTTCGGCCGGGCGCATTTATGGTTACAATGTAGCACCGCAGCGCATGCTGCTGCTCAGTCGATCATCGGCAAAAGCTTGTCGAGGCTGGCTTTCGCATCGCCGTAGAACATGCGTGTATTCTCTTTAAAGAAGAGCGGATTCTCGATGCCCGAGTAGCCCGTGCCTTGCCCGCGCTTGGACACGAACACCTGCTTGGCCTTCCAGCACTCAAGCACCGGCATGCCGGCGATAGGCGAATTTGGGTCGTCCTGTGCGGCCGGGTTCACGATGTCGTTCGACCCGATCACGATGGCAACGTCGGTATCTGGGAAGTCGTCGTTGATCTCGTCCATTTCGAGCACGATGTCATAGGGGACATTGGCTTCGGCCAGAAGGACATTCATATGTCCTGGCAAGCGTCCTGCCACCGGGTGAATGGCAAAGCGCACGTTTTTGCCTTTGGCTCGCAACTTGCGCACGAGTTCCGCAACAGCCGTTTGTGCCTGCGCCACAGCCATGCCGTAACCTGGAATGATGATGACGCTGTCTGCCTCGTTCAAAGAGGTCGCAACACCATCAGCCTCTATCGCGACCTGTTCGCCTTCGACAGCCATCTGCTCGCCCGCCGGACCACCAAAGCCGCCAAGAATGACACTGACAAAAGAGCGGTTCATGGCCTTGCACATAATGTAGGACAGAATTGCGCCTGAAGAGCCTACAAGCGCGCCCACAACGATCAAAAGGTCATTGCCCAGACTGAACCCGATAGCCGCCGCCGCCCATCCCGAGTAGCTGTTGAGCATGGACACGACTACGGGCATGTCTGCGCCGCCAATCCCCATGATCAGGTGGTATCCGATAAAGAGCGCAAGAAGTGTCAGCAGGACCAGCGTCCAGCTACCGGATCCGCCCAGATACATGACAGCAAAGAGCAATGAGAAAACAGCGGCACCGGCATTCAGAAAATGACCACCGGGCAGTTTATTTGCCGATGTGTCGACCCGACCGGCCAGCTTGCCATACGCGATGACAGAGCCGGTGAAAGTTACGGCACCGATCCAGATACCGAGAACAAGTTCCACTTTCAGGATATTGATCTCAACCTGAGACTTTTTGGCGATCAACTGCGCGAACGAAGACAGCCCGTCGTAAATTTCTTTCGGCAGGCCAATGGCGGTAAAGCTGCCATTTTCGGTGGCACCAAGTACAAGCTCATTGGCTTCAAACACGCGCTCGAGGTTATTGATCATCAAGTCAGCGTTGAACCCAACAAAGACGGCCGCCAAACCCACCAGAGAGTGCATAATGGCGACAAGCTCGGGCATTTGCGTCATCTGCACTTTGGTTGCGAGTTGGTAACCGACGCCGGCCCCCAAAGCGATCAGCACGACTGACACGATGCTCAGTCCCGAACCGGGACCGATCAGCGTTGCCAAGACCGCGATCGCCATACCGACGATGCCATACCAAACCGCACGTTTTGCACTTTCCTGCCCGCTCAATCCACCAAGGCTGAGGATGAAGAGCACTGCCGCGACCGCATAGGCCGCAATCGTAAATCCGTAGTCCATTCTGCTCTCTCCTGCTTACGACTTCTGGAACATGGCGAGCATGCGCCGCGTGACGAGGAAACCGCCAAAAATATTGATCGCCGCCATGAAGACTGCGAGCGCAGACAGCAGCGTGATCAGAATGGAACTTGATCCGATCTGGATCAGCGCTCCGAGGATGATGATCGAGGAGATCGCATTCGTGACGGCCATCAAGGGCGTGTGCAAACTGTGCGCAACGTTCCAGATCACCTGGAACCCGATGAACACCGAGAGCACAAAAACAATAAAGTGCTGCATGAAGCTCGCTGGCGCGACAAGGCCCACAGCAAGCACCAATGCGGCGCCGATTGCGATCAACCCCACCTGCGTCTGGGTCTGCTGTTTGAAGGCCGCGAGTTCTTCCGCGCGCTTTTCTTCCGGCGTTAGTTCCTTAACAACAGCTTTAGGTTGTGCAGCAATAGCCTGCACCTTGGGAGGCGGCGGCGGGAAGGTAACCTCCTTGCCGTGGGCGATTGTGGCCCCCCGGATCACGTCATCCTCCATGTCGTGCTGAACAACGCCGTCTTTTTCCGGCGTCAGGTCCGACATCAGATGGCGGATGTTTGTCGCATAAAGGCTGGAGGACTGCGTGGCCATCCGGCTCGGGAAGTCGGTGTAGCCTATGATGGTCACGCCGTTGTCCGTGACGATCTTTTCATCCGCAACGGTCAGTTTGCAGTTGCCGCCCTTCTCAGCCGCCAAATCAACGATCACAGAGCCCGCTTTCATGGATTTCACCATGTCTTCGGTCCAAAGCTCAGGCGCTTCGCGGTTTGGGATCAGCGCTGTTGTGATGACGATATCAATGTCTGGCGCAAGCTCACGAAATTTTGCCAGCTGCGCTTCGCGGAATTCCGGCGAGGATACAGACGCATAACCGCCGGACCCGGCTCCATCAGCCTGCTCTTCTTCAAAGTCGAGGTAGACGAACTCGGCCCCCATGGATTCGACCTGCTCAGCGACCTCGGGGCGAACGTCGAATGCATACGTGATAGCGCCCAACGACGTGGACGTGCCGATGGCTGCGAGCCCGGCAACACCCGCCCCTACGACCAGAACCTTGGCGGGTGGAACTTTGCCCGCTGCCGTGATCTGACCCGTAAAGAACCGGCCAAAGTTATTGCCCGCTTCGATAACCGCCCGGTAGCCGGCAATGTTGGCCATCGAACTCAGGGCGTCCATTTTCTGGGCACGGGAAATTCGGGGGATCATTTCCATCGCGACGACCGTCGCACCCTTCTTGGCCGCCGCCTGCATCTTGTCTTCATCCGCGACAGGGCTGAAAAAAGAGACAAGCGTCTGTTCTGCCCGCAGCCGCTTCATCTCTGCATCGGAGGGCACGCGCACCTTGGCGACAATATCGGCTGCTTTCCACAGAGCGGCGGCGGTTTTGACCACCTCAACGCCTGCGGCTTCGTAATCCGCGTCAGAAAAACCCGCCTGCTCGCCGGCACCGGTTTCGACCACGCACGCGTGACCCAGTTTTTGCAATTGCAAAGCGCTGTCTGGCGTCATTGCCACCCGTGCTTCGCCTTCAAAAATCTCTTTTGGCGTCCCGATTTTCAATTGGGCCTCCTTCAGTTCGTCTTTCGTGCGCGCCCGTGCGCGTGAATGCGATGTCCCCTACCGGTTCGCGGCGCGCGGTACAAGGCAGAGCCCCCATGTCAGCGCTCACCGCGACAGAAAATCACAACCAACGCCGAGTTTGTTGCTCATATCTTGCAAAGTCGGCGCGAAACTGGCGTCGCAGGCGCGTTTCTTCCGGAATCACAAAGCGGTTTTCGAGAACCCAAAATAGAATCGGAACAAGGACCAGCGACAGGATTGCATCCCAATAAAGAATTAGCCCGGTCAGAATAAGCACATCCGCAAGGTAGATCGGATTGCGGCTGCGCTTGAAGATACCGCTTTGGATCAATTGACTGGGCGTCTGATGCGGCATGATCGTTGTGGCGTGGCGGCGAAACTCGACCACGGCAAGCCCGACCAGAATGACACCGCCGCCCATCAGCACACCTGCCAAGAACATTGTGATAGGATGTGCAAGGCTAAGCCCGGCGGGAAGGATCCTCGCCTGCCAATAGGCAAGCGCAGCAAAGCCCATCAGCCAGATGGGTGGCATATCCATCCATTTCAGAAGCCTGTTAATCAGCCGGGTTCCCACAATTCGATCGGATTGCCTTCAGGATCATGCAACCGCGCAAAGCGGCCATTGGGATATGAAGTCTCATCGCGTATAACGTCAATCCCGGCTGCGCGCAGTTTGCCCATCAGACCTTCCATATCGCGCACGCGAAAATTCAGCATAAAGTGTTGTTCCGGCCGCCCGAAATAATCGGTGTCCCGCGCGAAAGGGGCAAATATGGTCGGCCCTTGAGCCTGTTGCCATACCTCGGCCTCATAGCTGCGCGGCGGAAGCGGAAGACCAAGATGCGTGTGATACCAGGCCGCCAGAGCATCCGGGTCCTTCGCTTTGAAAAAAATACCTCCGATCCCGGTGATGTGGCCCACGACATGTCTCCTCATGATGCCCTGTACTTGCGGCAGTTCCCCGCGCGCTTCATCTTGGCCGCACTGTAAGGGAGAATCACATGAACTTGTCAGGAAAACACGCACTGGTGACAGGGGGCGGTACGGGAATCGGGCTTGCGATTGCTCAAGAACTGGCAGCTTCGGGTGCTAAAGTGACAATCACCGGACGCCAGCAGGATGTTTTGGACCGCGTTTCGTCGCAGACTGCTGGGCTTTACGGTCTGGCTATGGATGTGCGGGATGAAGCGGATGTCATCGCAAAAACCGCGCAGGCCGTGGATAGGCATGGCCCGATCCAGATTTGCATTGCGAACGCCGGAATTGCGGAAGGACGCGCCCTGCACAAGACCGATCTGGAATTCTGGCGCAACATGATGGCGACCAACCTTGATGGCGCATTCCTGACGATACGCGCGGCGTTGAGCTCGATGCGCGAAACGGATTGGGGGCGCGTCATCGCCGTTTCTTCCGTCGCCGGTTTGCGCGGACTGCCGGGTGCTGCCTGCTACACCGCATCAAAGCACGGGTTGATTGGTCTGATCCGCGCCCTGAGCGAGGATTATCTGGGCAAACCTTTTACCTTCAATGCCCTTTGCCCGGCGTATGTTGATACCGCTATTGTCACGCGTAACACCGCATCGATCGCGCGACGTGCGGGCATCAGCGCAGATGAGGCGCAAGACATTATGATTTCCGCCAACAGACACAAACGACTAATTGCGCCAACAGAAGTGGCCGCAGCGGCCATGTGGCTCGTAGGTCCGGGATCAGAAAGTGTCAACGGGCAGGCGATAGAAATCGCGGGCGGTATGATGTAATTTTTTTTGGTTCACGCGACCTGTGCGGCGCGCGGATTGCGTCCCTGCGCCCAGTTCCGCGCGGCATCCCCAAATGCCGTAAACAATCTACGCGAGACCGGATCCTCGGCTGCCTTGTATTCCGGATGCCATTGCACCGACAGTGTAAATCCCGGCGCGCCATCGATATACACCGCTTCCGGCGTGCCGTCAGGCGCATGGCCGTCTATGACAACACGCTCACCCGCGGATTTGATGCCCTGTCCATGCAACGTGTTGGTCATCACTTCCTGTGCCCCCATCAATCGATGGAACACGCCGTGTTCGGAAAACTTGACCATGTGGCGCAACTCAAATTTTTCGTCGAGAGTGCCGTCGGGCGGCATGCGATGGTTCATGCGACCGGGAAGCTCCCGAATTTCCGGGTGCAATGAGCCGCCCATGGCCACATTCACTTCCTGAAAGCCCCGGCACACACCAAAGAATGGCTGGCCCCGCTCCACGCAAGCCCGGATCAGATTGAGCGACAGCCCATCGCGCGCGCGATCAAATTGGCCATGAGCAGGGGTTTCGTCCTCTCCATACTCCTCCGGATGTACATTCGGGCGACCCCCTGTGAACAGAAAACCGTCACAGAGCTCCAGCAACTCTTCGACTTTCACAAAACCCGGATCTGACGGAATGATGAAAGGCACACAATCAGCCACGTCTGATATTGCGGACGTGTTCATAGTGCCACCGGCGTGCACCGGGTATTCGTCATTCAGTAGATAAAAATTACCGATTATGCCGACGACGGGACGGGCCATTGCGCACCTTTTTCTTTGTTTGTGCTGTTATACCTGCGCACAGACGCGGTTCATAGCCCCTGACCGCGCAGAGCTATGTGCGCAATTGCAACGAGGCGCGTCAACAGCCCATTTTTTGTGCGTCGTTCCGGTTTAGCCGTCCGCGATCAAACCGACAGCCTCGATACCCGTGGTCGCCGCAACCAAATCATTCTCAGATGTATCACCCGTCACACCGACCGCGCCGATAACGGCGCCTTTTTTGTCGCGCACAAGAACACCACCCGGTACTGGAACCAGCTTTCCGCCGTAGAGCCCATTCATAGCCGCCATAAAATAGGCCTGCTGATCGGCCCGCGCCATTTGCGCTGTACCACCTATCCCAAGCATAATAGCGCCATACGCCTTGCCATGCGCAATACCAAAGCGACCGGGCGACGCATCATCTTCCCGCTCGAAAGCTCTTACATGCCCGCCCGCGTCCAGCACGATCACAGACAGGGGCTTGAGATCCATCTCGCGTCCCTTTTCGAGCGTCTTGCGCACAATGGTTCGGGCTTTGCGCAATGAAATTTCCATAATGTTTCTCCCTGTTTCACCTGTCACAGCCCAAGCGGCTCTACCCGGCGGCCTTCAATTCCAGCCTGCGCGCATGCAACACCGGTTCAGTATAGCCGGAGGGCTGTGACCGGCCCTTGAACACCAGATCGCAGGCCGCCTGAAAAGCAATTCCGTCAAAGGCAGGCGCCATTGGCGTGTAAACCGGGTCGCCGGCGTTCTGGCCGTCCACCACCTCTGCCATCTTGCGCATCGCCGCCATGACCTCCTGCGCATCCACCACGCCGTGATGCAGCCAGTTGGCAATGTGTTGTGCAGAAATGCGGCATGTCGCGCGGTCTTCCATCAGACCCACGTTGTTCATGTCGGGCACCTTGGAGCACCCTACACCCTGATCGACCCAGCGTACGACATAGCCCAGTATCCCCTGCGCGTTGTTTTCGACCTCACGCGTGATCTGCGCCTGCGTCCATTTCTGATATTCAGCGAGCGGGATATTGAGCACCGTGTCGACATATGCGCGGCGTCCCCCCGCCTTCAGTTTGTCCTGGACGGCGAAGACATCGACTTTGTGGTAGTGCAATGCGTGCAAAGTTGCGGCAGTCGGGCTGGGCACCCACGCACAGTTTGCGCCGGATTTCGGGTGTTCGATCTTTTGTTCCAGCATTGCGGCCATCATGTCCGGCATCGCCCACATGCCTTTGCCGATCTGCGCCTTACCTGACAGACCGCATTCAAGTCCGATATCCACGTTCTGATTTTCGTATGCCGTGATCCAAGACTTGCGTTTGATGAAGTCCTTACGACTGAAGGGGCCCGCTTCCATTGATGTGTGGATTTCATCACCGGTGCGATCCAAAAAACCGGTGTTGATGAACGCCACACGCGACTTGGCTGCGCGGATGCACTCCTTAAG
This sequence comes from Pseudomonadota bacterium, assembly GCA_039191495.1. Classification (GTDB taxonomy): domain Bacteria; phylum Pseudomonadota; class Alphaproteobacteria; order Rhodobacterales; family Rhodobacteraceae; genus Roseobacter. The sequence continues at coordinate 44,630 of JBCCXN010000013.1, forward strand.
GTTCACGGACGTGCGGCGCTCTTCGTCCATAATGCCGAGTTTCACCGTGTATTGCGGCAAACCGAGCACCTGCTCCACATGGGTGAAGATGCGATCGGAAAACGCCACCTCTTCCGGCCCGTGCATCTTGGGTTTGACAACGTAGACCGACCCGGTCACCGAATTGCCGCCGTCGCGCTGAAGGTCGTGCATCGCAATCAGCGTGGTGACCATGGCATCCATCAGCCCCTCAAAAACCTCGTCGCCGTTCTTGTCGCGGATTGCCGGGTTGGTCATCAGATGGCCCACGTTGCGAACCAACATCAGCGCGCGCCCCTTGAGTATCACGGTTTCGTCTTTTGGTCCGACCAACTCGAGATCGGGGTTGAGACGACGGGTCAGAGTTTCGCCGCCTTTCTCGAACGTTTCTTCGAGATCGCCCCGCATCAGGCCCAGCCAATTTGAATACGCCAGAACCTTGTCTTCCGCATCGACGCAAGCCACGGAATCCTCGCAGTCCATGATCGCGGAAATCGCGCTTTCCAGTTGCACGTCCGCAAGCCCGGCCTGATCGCGGCCTCCAATGGCGTGCGTCCGGTCAAAGACCAGCTTTACATGCAGACCGTTGTTGCAAAGCACAATGCTGTCTGGTGCTTTCGGATGACCGGTGTAGCCGATGAATTTTTCCGGGTGCACCAGCGGCTGATCATCGACCAGCAACGCGCCCTTGTTCACAATGTAACGGCGCGCGTCTGCGTGGGACGTGCGCTCAATCGGGAAGGCTTCGTCCAAAAATACCCGCGCGCGTGCCACAACCCGCGCTCCGCGTCCCTGATCGTAGCCACCCCTCGGTGGCAGGTCGCCCATGGCGTCCGTGCCATAAAAACCGTCATAAAGGCTGCCCCAGCGGGCATTGGCGGCGTTCAGAGCATAGCGCGCATTCGTAATCGGAACGACAAGCTGCGGGCCCGGAACGGCCGCAATCTCGGGATCAACATTTGCAGTATCGACCGTGAAATCACCCTGCTCTTCCAGCAAATATCCAATCTCGCGGAGGAAGGCGCAGTACGCTTCATGATCATGGGCTTCGTCCTTGTTTGCCAGATGCCATTCGTCGATCTGAGCCTGAAGTGCTTCTCGCTTGTCCAAGAGATCCGCGTTCTCCGGTCCCATCTTATGCACAAGATCGGAAAACCCGTTCCAGAACATGTCCGGCGCGACACCGGTTCCAGGCAAGGCGCGCGTTTCGATAAACTCTATAAGCTCATCTGCAACATCCAATTCACCACGCTTTTTGTAACCGCTCATGCGCCTGGCTCCCTTCCCGCGACAGTCTTCAACAGTCAGGCTTTTAGGGAGAATTAAGAGGCGAGGCAACCAAATTGGTCAGGCAGATTTACCAATTTAGCGGACCGGTTCGCAATGCGCGTCAAACACCTCTCACGTTGCAACAACAGCGGACATCCTCGCTGACTTTGTCTCACTTATTTCAACGTAAGAACGCGGGCGAAGCTCACTCAAACTCTTATTGGAAATCGCAGTTTTTTGCGCGTTTTTGTAAACCGCATTCGGGGCGCGCTTGAGAAGGATCAATAACCGAATGACCGCCCTGGATCAGTTAAGGCGCATCAATAACGCTTTAACTTGCATCGCTAAAATTCGTTCTTCGCAACTGGCAGACGCCTTGAAGCTTCTCCGCGCTCTCAATACCTTGATCTGAACATCCACTTCTTCAGGAGATGCAGAGCATATGCGCGATGCGGCCCCCCAAACCACGTATCTGAGTGAATACAAACCGTTTGGCTTTTCGCTCGAGAGCGTGGATCTGACCTTTTATCTGCATCCGACAAAAACAAAGGTTAAAAGTCGCATTGCGTTTGATCCCAATGTGCCCGGACAAACCGAAATATTTTTGCATGGTGAAAACCTCAACTTGCTCTCAGCAAAAATCGACGGCGTGCCAGTGAAACCCATCATGACGGCCGAAGGCTTGACTTGCGTGGTGCCCGATGGGCCATTCGTCTGGGAAGCCGAAGTCGAGATAGACCCGCAAAACAATACAGCGCTTGAGGGCTTGTACATGTCCAACGGCATGTATTGCACGCAATGCGAAGCTGAAGGCTTTCGCAAAATCACTTTTTACCCGGACCGGCCAGACGTCATGAGTGTGTTTACTGTCCGCATTCATGGTGACGCGCCGGTGCTGTTGTCGAATGGCAATCCCGTTGACACCCGCACAGGTTTTGCTAAGTGGCATGATCCGTGGCCCAAGCCTGCCTATTTGTTTGCGCTGGTGGCGGGCGATTTGCTGGCACATTCGGACACCTTCAAAACCCTTTCGGGACGCGATGTTGCTTTGAACCTTTATGTTCGACCGGGAGATGAAGGCAAATGTGCCTTTGGAATGAAGGCCTTGAAAGCCTCGATGCTGTGGGATGAGAAAGTCTACAAGCGGGAATATGACTTGGACATATTCAACATTGTTGCTGTTGATGACTTCAATATGGGCGCGATGGAGAACAAGGGATTGAATATTTTCAACTCTTCCGCTGTGCTTGCCAGCCCGGAAACATCGACCGATGTGAACTTTGAACGTATTGAGGCGATCATTGCGCATGAGTACTTTCACAACTGGACGGGCAATCGAATAACCTGCCGCGACTGGTTCCAGCTGTGCCTGAAAGAAGGGCTGACGGTTTTCCGGGACAGCCAGTTCACATCTGATTTGAGATCCGCCGCCGTCAAGCGCATTTCAGACGTGATCGATCTGCGCGCGCGACAATTCCCGGAAGACCAGGGACCCTTGGCGCACCCGGTCCGTCCCGACAGCTATCAGGAGATCAACAACTTCTATACTGCAACGGTGTACGAAAAAGGTGCAGAGCTCATTGGTATGTTGAGGCGCCTGGTGGGTGCGGAGGGTTATGCGAAAGCCCTTGATCTTTACTTTGAGCGCCACGACGGAGAGGCGTGCACGATTGAGGACTGGCTGAAGGTGTTCGAAGAGTCTTCAGGGCGCGACCTTGGTCAGTTCAAACGCTGGTACACGCAGGCGGGTACGCCGATAGTGACTGTCAAGGATGTGTGGGAAAATGGCACCTACACGCTGGTATTATCGCAATCGCTGCCCCCGTCTGCCCCAACGCCGGAACCGGCGCCAAATCTCATCCCGATCACCGTTGGCTTACTGGATCCAAACGGCGCCGAAATCCTGCCCAGCAAGGTCCTCGAACTGACGGAGCTAGAACAGAGTTTCAAGTTTGAAGGTCTTTTAGAGCGCCCCATACCGTCTGTTTTGCGCGACTTTTCCGCGCCTGTGGTGCTCGAACGTCAGTTTGAGAACAACCATGCAGGGTTCTTGCTCGCTCATGACACCGACCCTTTCAACCGCTGGGAAGCGGGTCGTGCGCTCGCAAAATCCAGTGTTCTTGATATGATCGAAAACGGTGCCGTTCCAAATCAGGCCTATTTGGACGGCTTGCGGACCGTCCTGACCGATGAGACCTTGGAACCGGCCTATCGTGCCCTGATGCTGGGGTTGCCGGGTCAGTCGGAACTTGCATCTGAGTTGCACGGCAAGGGTGTGGTTCCGGACCCGCAAGCGATTTGGGATGAGGCAGAACGCATGGGGCGCGCACAGGCGGCCTGCTTTATGGATGTTCTGCCAACGATCTACGAATCGCATCAGATCCACGAGAGGTATGAACCCAACGCCGATCAGTCCGGTCGCAGGAGCCTCGCCAATGCCGCGCTCTTTCTCTTGTCGCTGACCGAGACACCCGACCGCGCGCGCGCGCAGTTCGCAGCAGCAGACAATATGACCCAGCAACTCACGGCACTTGGTGTCCTGTTGCGCATGAATGACGGCACGGAAGAGTTGCAGGCCTTCGCACAGCAATGGCAGGACGATCGACTGGTTATGGACAAATGGTTTGGTATTCAGGTCCTGCACGCTCAACCCGAAGACGCAGCAAACACAGCAGAGACACTGACAGGGCATCCAGATTTCAATTGGAAAAACCCGAACAGGTTCCGGGCCGTTTTTGGAACGCTAGCCGCGCATCACGCAGGCTTTCATCATGAAAGCGGCGCAGGATATGACCTGCTTGCCGACTGGTTGATCCGTTTGGATCCGGTCAATCCTCAAACGACGGCGCGCATGTGTTCGGCCTTTCAAACCTGGCGGCGCTATAACCCGGCGCGTCAAACCAGGGCTGCGGCAGCGCTGGACCGCATATTAGCCACTCCCAGATTATCGCGGGACACGTCAGAGATGCTCACGCGCGTGCGCGGCAACGACACGCTGTGATGGCCGTTGATTTTGCGAAGCCGGCTGTCGCACGGGCACGGGGCCTTCGCTGTGACAACGCTTGAGGCCGATCCGTTCCGTTTCGAACGCGAAGGCCGCAGCCGAGCGACGCTTGCAGCGATCGCCGCGGTGTGGAGTGGCCTTATTGCGGCTATCGTTTTGGTGGACGCGGCTTTGTGGCTTATGGCCTTTCTGGCGCTCTTCACCCTGCCTGCCCTCTGGGACCTGTTTCGAAATCCAAAATCGGGCCTGTCGTTCACTGATCAGCACCTGAAATGGTTCACAGGACGACGGGAAGCTGCCTTGTTGTGGGGTGAAATCGACCGTGTGCGGCTCGACACCCGACTAGACTTTTCCGTGCGGGCGACGGCAGTGCTGCATTCGGGACAGAAAATCCGACTGCCTTTCGAATGCACACCGCCTGATAAGATACTGGAGGCCGCGCTGAACGCCCGCGGTGTGCAGACCGAACGGCACCATTTCTCGCTGATTGGCTGAGGCCGAACTCAAGACCCACTGCAGAAAGGCTGCTGTTTCAACCAGCCGCGCATATCTGCCGTTTTGGATTTCACACGTAAGGGCCCCCAATCTGCGGCAACGCCACGCCAGCGACCGTCGTAACCATCAACGACACCATCGCGCGGGACCGTCACAGACATGATGCGGATAGCACAGCTCAGGTTTTCGCCGCCGTTCTGAAGCGCTGAACCGCTTCCGGCCCGGCACTTGTATCCGCGCGCAGTTGCTGGCGATATTTGCAGCAAACCGTACCATTTTCCGTTTGGGCTGACCGCTGTTGGTCGATATGTGCTTTCATGTTTTGAAAGTGCAGACATGAACCCGACCCAGAACGCTTCTCTGTCCGCGCGGTCTGCCGTTTCGTAAGCCGGACACCACGTAGCAATGTCTGCAGGCACGAAGTTCACAAGTGCGTCGCCATGCTCCGACAATGCCTTAAGCGCGGCTGCATTCCATTCCGACTGTCCCGACACATGGCTCCAGCGCATCGCAGGAAACTCTTCCAGAACGGCAGGTTCCTCGGATCGCTCATCAGTCGTACACGACGCAACACTCACGGCGAGAACTAAGCTAAAAATCCTCAACATTTCCGGCGTATGCAACAAGTCGTATTGGCGAAGCAAGACTATATCGGCATATCAGCGGTTTACTGCGAACAGTGAAAAGCACTCCATTCAAGCGAATTCCGTACCGTTGCGATTCGAGCGACAAAAGAGGTTAATTGTCTCTCCCAAAGTGGCAAACAACTTGGTATAATCCTCTCCGCGCCATGTTTAAGCCCAAAAGGAGCGCTACGATTTAAGAATAGTAACGATTGGACACCTGTTATGTCGCTGTTTCCAAAACGCGGACCGTTTTCGCGGTTTTCGTCTGACTGGACGAAAAATGCCCGTGAAAAACAAATGCGTGCGAAAAAAACTTTGCAGCCACAAAGTGATGGCTCTGCATTGAGCGTTTCTTGCCCGAGCCCAACTGCTGAAGACTCCGAGCGAGATTCACAAAGATTGCGCGGTCAGTTCCTCGCTCGACAGGAAAACTGGACGACGCTGAGCAAGGAAATCGCACAAGCTGACGCCCAACGGACTGTCACCACAGCGGGAATGCCTGTCGCAGATTTGCTCTGCTTCGGTGCAAGAGCGGACGTCGTTGCGGCCGCGGAACATGCTCTGGCCAGCGGAGCACCTGCAAATGATGCGCCAATCCTCGATGGTATCGAGGCACTGGAGTTGACGCTTCTCGACGATCCGTCAGATATGTTTCGCGCTGTCACTGTCGCAGAAGCGCACATGGATATCGGTTGGGCTTGGCGTGGAACGGGCTGGCTCGATGAAGTGCCAAGATGCAGCTTGCGAGCCTTTGAAGCGCACTTTGACAGAGCGCGCGATATATTGATGCCATTCCAAAAAACGGCTCCCACGTCTCCGATTTGTCTGTCGGCATGGTGCGGTTTGAACGGCGCGTCCCTTGCACCGGATGCTCGGGTCTCTCGAGACTATGAGCAGCTTATCGATCTCAACCCCGCAAATCCTGGCCCAATGCGCGCATTGGGCAACTATCTGTCACCGCGCTGGTATGGCAGCCACGAAGAACTGGAACTGCAAGCACGGCGAACCGCAGCGCGCACGCACAACGATTGGGGCGCAGGCGCTTACACCTGGGTAATGTTTGATGCTTTGCCCGGCGACAGTGTCGCCTGCGCAAATCTCGACATCGAATTCTTCATCGACGGTCTGCACGACATTCTGACGCGTCGCGCCGACCAGCATACAGCAAACTTGCTCGCTGCTTTTTGCGCACACACGATAGGCCAGTACAAAACTGGAATCCCTCGCGCTGATGACAATCGCGCTCAAATTGCGGACTGCGCACATTGGATCGTGCGCAAGCACCTCAAAGAAGTGCACCCGCTCGTTTGGGCACATGCCGCGGTCGGGTTTGACAACAGTACACGAGTGGCTTCGACACGCCGGTTTGCCGCTCAGGGGCGCAAAAATGCTCTGCAAGTGATCGCAGCATTGTTTCAAAGAGAGATCGAAGATGGGCGCCGCATTGTATTTACCGCTAATGGCCCTGTGGCCGAGCAAAATTGAAGACACCGAGACCGAAAGGACGCATCATGGGAAAAGAAGTACCCGCCGACGCAGCCCACTGGGACAGTGGTGATTGGATCGAATGGCACCGCACTGCCACAGGGGTTGATGACCGCCCGTGCGCAGCCGCGGCCGCACAAGATGGGCTGGCGCGGTTGACGGCTTTGCACGTCAACCTCTTGCGTGCAGCCAGAAGCTACTACACTTTGACGCGGTCGCACCTGCCGGTTTACGATGCAATAGCGCAGGTCCACGCGGCGATTTACTGTGATCTACCCTTTGAAGGATCCGAGCGTAACGTGGATGCGACCGGGGTGGAAATACTGCACATTCCGCCGCATGGCCCGAGCAACACCGTCACAGTTGACCTCACCAAGGTTTTTCAAACTCTCATTGTTGTTCGCATCAAAGACAACTTCACGACCGAAGCGCGTATGATACCGCGCGAAGCAATGCCAGACGCAAGTGAAATGACCTTCACACTGAGCTGGCCCTGCTTGCCACACACGATCTAGACCTCACGCAATACCCTGGCCTTGGGGTCTTGCAGCAGCGGGCGCACTGGCCTAAACCCGGCCCATTCCAAGCGGCGAAAGGGATTGGCCTGATGCTAGACCTGACATATGAGACCCCGAAACCGAAAGTCATTTCCGGTGCCGAAGAGGACTGGGAATTGGTGATCGGTATGGAAGTCCACGCACAGGTCACCTCGAATGCCAAGCTTTTTTCCGCTGCTTCAACACGTTTTGGCGCGGAGCCCAACAACAACGTGTCCTTCGTGGATGCCGCGATGCCTGGCATGCTCCCGACCATCAACGAGTTTTGTGTGGAACAGGCGGTTCGGACCGGTCTTGGATTGAATGCAGACATCAACCTAAAGTCCGCATTCGACCGCAAGAACTACTTCTACCCTGACCTGCCGCAAGGCTACCAAATCAGCCAGCTTTACCACCCCATTGTCGGCGAGGGCGAAGTGCTCGTTGAACTCGGTGACGGCGTCGCGCGTTTGGTGCGAATTGAGCGCATCCACATGGAACAAGACGCGGGCAAGTCGATACATGACATGGACCCGCACATGTCCTTTGTCGATCTCAACCGCACCGGTGTCTGCCTGATGGAGATTGTGTCGCGCCCCGATATCCGCGGACCAGAGGAAGCAGCCGCCTATATCGCGAAATTGCGCCAGATCATGCGTTATTTGGGAACCTGCGACGGCAACATGCAAAACGGCAACCTGCGCGCAGACGTGAACGTGTCCATCTGTCGGCCGGGCGATTACGAAAAGTACCAGGCGACGCAGGACTTCAGCCATCTTGGCACTCGCTGCGAAATCAAGAATATGAACTCGATGCGGTTTATTCAGGCAGCGATAGATGTCGAGGCCCGCCGCCAGATCGCGATCGTTGAAGCCGGTGGCAAAGTGGATCAGGAAACCCGCCTTTACGACCCGGACCGCAACGAAACCAGGTCCATGCGCTCCAAGGAAGAGGCGCATGACTACCGCTACTTCCCCGATCCCGATCTCCTGCCGCTGGAGATAGAGCAGACCTGGGTCGATCAAATCGCGGCGACTTTGCCGGAATTGCCGGATGCCAAAAAAGCACGCTTCATGAGCGACTTCGGTCTTTCTGACTATGATGCGTCGGTGCTGACGGCTGATCTCGACAGCGCAAGCTACTTCGAAACTGTCGCCAAAGATCGCGATGGGAAGATGGCCGCGAACTGGGTCATCAACGAGCTTTTTGGCCGCCTGAAGAAGGATGACACCGAAATCGCCCAGAGCCCAGTCTCTCCTGCCCAGTTGGGCGGTGTGATCGACCTGATCGCTTCTGACGCGATCTCGGGCAAAATCGCCAAAGACCTTTTCGAGATTGTCTATACCGAAGGCGGCGACCCGGCTGAAATCGTGGACGCGCGCGGCATGAAGCAGGTCACGGACAGCGGTGCGATCGAGGCAGCGGTGGACGACATCATCGCCGCTAACCCGGCTCAGGTCGAAAAAGCCAAAGAAAACCCGAAACTGGCCGGCTGGTTCGTTGGACAGGTTATGAAAGCGACAGGCGGAAAGGCCAATCCCAAGGTCGTGAACCAAATGGTTTCTAAGAAACTCGCGGACTGACTTAAGGGTTTTTTGCGCCCTTTTCAGCGCGCGACAGATAGGCAAGCACATCCTGACGGTCTGTGAAAGCGTTCACGCCACCTCCGTCTAGAACCGCTGATAGAGCTGTCTTGTAGGTCCAATCCCCTTGCGATCCAAATTTGCGTGCAACAGCTCCGGCAAGGCCCGGTTCTACCCAAAGGACGGTTTCTACGGAGGAGACAATGGCCTTTTGCACGGCCGGGTCAGGTGCGTCGGCATGAAGAGACATCGCTTCCAGAAGCATTTCGCGCGTGAGGAGCGGCAATCTGCGATCCATCAGGTATGTCTCTGTTATGTCAGACACCGCCTTGGCGCCGGTGTACTCAATGTAAGCCGTCGCGAAAGCGCCAAGGTCCGGCGCTTGCGCGATCACGCTGGACTTCAAGCCCGAGATCAAGCGCGCACCCAAACCGTCCATTTCGCTCTGCCCCAGCAACAACACTCGGATCGGGCGCAGCATGTATCCGGTCATGTCTTCGAGAGGTATCAGCAGACGTTCTGCGGGCACATCAACGTTCAAAAGGCGCAAAGCTGAATAATCGGCCTGATCCAACTCGCGCAACGCCAATTGGTGAACCCGCGCATCCGGGTGGTTCACCAGCTGAGCAAAGTAGGAAAAGCGCGACGTCGTCTCGCCGCTTCGCCAGTGTTCAAGGTCCCCCATCACCTTGCGCACAATCGGATTGGTGGTTTTGTCGACCAGAACCAGACGGTTCCATGTTCCCATTTCGGCCTCTCGCGCGAAGAGGACCGCCGCGCTGGTTTTCTTTGCCAATTGGCGACGCGTATTGCTGTCAACCAGATGCGGCAGTTCGACTGCAACGGACGAGCCTTCCAGTACCTCTATGACATCGAAGCGAAACGGATTGGATTGAGCGGGACGTGCAAGTACAATCTGATCGCTGGCGAGCAACCGATCGACCAGTGTTGGCTGCGGCGCGAAATTATGAAATCCGCAGGCGTTGGCGGACACGGCCAGGCACCCAGTGGCCAGTGCAATCGATAGCGCGAATCTCAACATACACGCAGTATGCGCAGTAAATACGTATTTCAAAACAGGTTTTCAGTCGCGCGTGACGGTGTAAACTCGGACATTCAGGTGTTTGCAAACTTTGCAAAGTGCTTTGCAAATCTATGCGCCAGCACCATCCTTGTCGCTGCACGTTCCGCGTTTGGTGTTGCAAGATCGAAAATGAAATTGATTTGCGAGGTGTCAGAACGTCTGATGCGCCTTTCCGTTCTTCGGTGACGTTGGTGCGCCCGGAGTGGATCGATTACAACGGGCATATGAACATGGCCTATTACGCCGTCTTGTTCGATGAAGCGGCCGACGAGATCTATCCTCAGATCGGGTTCGGCCCGGACTACCAAAAAACCGGTTTTACAACTTACACGGCCGAGTTTCACATCTGCTATTTGAGAGAGCTGCACGTGGACGACCCGGTCACCGTAACTCTGCAATTGATGGACTTTGACGAAAAACGGTTTCACACTTATCAGGAAATTTGGCACGCGGATGGATGGTGCGCTGCAACCGGCGAAACGCTGGGCCTGCACATCGATCAATCTGGACCAGCTGTAGCACCTATGCCGGCGCATATTCTGTCCGCGCTCACACGCTTACGGAAAGCGCATTCCACTTTGCCACGCCCAGCGCGGGCAGGTCGGCAGATCGGTATTCAAAAACGACGCTAACGTCAGTGCAGCCTGCTAAGCAGTTTTGGCGGCGCCACTCGCTTCTTCTCTTTTCGGCGACCGCTGGCATTGCTATAGAAACGCCATTGCTCTCGCGGAGGACAAATGACGCATTTCGAATACAAAGTTGTGGCCGCGCCAACCAAAGGCGTGAAAGCAAGGGGCGTCAAATCCGCCGAAGCGCGCTTCTCCCATATGCTGGAACAATTGATGAATGAGATGGCAGCGGATGGTTGGGAATACCAACGCGCCGAAACGCTGCCCTCAGTTGAACGCTCAGGGCTTACGTCCACAACCACGCACTGGCGCAACGTGTTGGTGTTTCGTCGTGTTGTGAGCGCAGTCGAGGGGCAGCAGTGGGCCTCCGCTCCGGCCCTGGCCGCAGCCGCGACTTCAGATGGTGATGTCAGTGAACCGACGCTGACGAGTCAGCAAGAGCCCCGTTTCTCCACGCCCCAAACACCAGATGATGACGCGTCACACAGCGAAGGTGCCGCCCGCATGCTGCAAGACAATGGCGTGGAAGAAATCAGCGATGTTGCCGGAGTCACGCGCTCTCTCAAGCAACTTGTCGCGACACGCAGCACAAATAAATCAGATGGTTAGAGCAGGTATCTACACGTCTACATCAAGTGCAAGCGCATGAATGCGCGAGATAAGATCGGCACCCAATGCTGTATGAATTGCGCGATGCTGGGCAACACGCGACATGCCCTTGAACGCGTCCGCACGGATCGCCACGTTGAAATGAGACGACACACCTTCCGTAAATCCGGCATGGCCACGGTGGCTCTCGGTGTCGTCGACGACTGTCAGTGCGCGCGGCGCGAAGGCCGTGCGCAATTTGTCCTCAATCTCCTCACGTTTAGACACTTTTTTTCCGCTGCCCCCTTCCCTCTTTGCGCGTGCAGTTTAAACTAAGCGGCCTCGACTCGTATAGGTGCCAATTATGCCAAAGCCTGATCCCTTCGGTTTCGACATGTCCGTTTCTTCGGCCAAAAAGAAAAACCCCCGTGGTCGGCGGGGCATGTCGGGGGCGTCGGAGACATCGACGCGGATTTGCGACAAGGAAGGCTGTAACAAACCGGGAAAATACCGGGCGCCTAAAGCCCCTGACGTTTTGGACGACTTTTACTGGTTTTGTCAGGAACACGTGCGCGAATACAATCTCAGATGGAATTTTTTTGACGGTACAACCGAGGCCGAGCTGAACGCTCAAATGTCGAAAGACAAAGTGTGGGAGCGCACGACAAAACCGCTGGGAGACCCTGAAGCGCGCGCATGGGCGCGGCTGGGTATCGAAGACCCTCACCAGGTCCTTGGCGCGAACGCCACGCAAAACCCCGGCCGCAACGGCCAGGCGGGACGCCGCTTGCCGCCAACGGAACGGCGTGCCATCGAAATTCTGGAAGCCAAAGACAACTGGACGAAAACAGAGGTGCGCAAAGCCTATAAGGCGCTCATCAAAGTTCTGCACCCGGATATGAACGGTGGAGACCGAAGCCAGGAAGAGCAATTGCAAGAAGTTGTCTGGGCCTGGGATCAGATCAAAGCCAGCCGCAACTTCAAGGATTGATGGCCTAACAATTGTGCCGATCTGGCACGGCCCTTTCCCTTGCGCCCAGCGAGAATATGTTGCACGAGGTGTCGCGGACCCGACAGGCCCCAAGTGCGACGAAAACAAAGGACAACGCTCATGGCTGATGGCGCATTGGACATCAATTCAAAGCCCTCCGAAGACATTCACGTTCGTGAGGTATTTGGCATCGATACGGATATGGTGGTCAAAGGGTTCGCAGAAGCCAGTGAACGTGTTCCGGAATTTGACGCGACCTACAAATTCGACCCGGACACCACCCTCGCCATCCTTGCAGGTTTCGCGCACAACCGGCGCGTCATGATCCAAGGCTATCACGGGACCGGTAAATCGACGCATATCGAACAGGTCGCGGCCCGTTTGAACTGGCCCGCCGTGCGCGTGAATTTGGACAGCCATATCAGTAGAATCGACCTGATCGGCAAGGATGCGATCAAACTGCGCGACGGCAAGCAGGTCACGGACTTTCAGGAGGGTATTCTGCCGTGGGCACTGCGAAACCCGACCGCTATTGTATTTGACGAATATGATGCGGGCCGGGCTGACGTGATGTTCGTGATCCAGCGCGTACTGGAAGTGGACGGCAAGCTGACCTTGCTCGACCAGAACCAGGTTATAACACCGCACCCGTACTTCCGGATTTTTGCAACTGCAAATACGGTCGGTTTGGGGGACACCACAGGTCTTTACCACGGGACGCAACAGATCAACCAGGGCCAGATGGACCGCTGGTCACTGGTCGCCACACTGAACTATCTGAGCATTGATGCAGAAACCGCGATTGTTCTCTCCAAGGTGCCTCACTACAACACTGAAAAGGGCCGCAAGAAGGTCAAGCAGATGGTCACCGTCGCGGATCTGACCCGTACAGCATTTATGAACGGCGATCTCTCGACTGTCATGAGTCCTCGGACAGTGATCGCCTGGGCTCAGAATGCAGAGATTTTCCGCAATGTCGGCTATGCTTTCCGGCTGTCGTTTCTGAACAAATGCGATGAGCTGGAACGGCAGACCGTAGCGGAATTTTATCAGCGCCTCTTTGACGAAGAACTGCCGGAAAGCGCGGCCAGCGTGAGTTTGGGATAGTTCATGCATATCGGGTTGATCGGAGGGATCGGCCCGGCGGCCACTGTGGTTTACTATCAGCGGCTGACGGCGCTGATGCGAGAGCGCGGCAAGCCACTTGAACTGACGATTGTGCAGGCGGACGTGGATGATCTTGTTCGGAACAATCTTGCGGACAATCGGGCGGAGCAAGCCGAAATCTACCGCGGCCTGATTGATCGGCTCCGCGATGCGGGCGCTGCGTGTGCGGCGATCACATCACTGGGTGGGCATTTTTGCTACGATGAGACTGTAGCCCTGTCCAGCCTGCCATTGGTCAGCGCAGTTGCCCCGCTTGATGCCTACTTTATGGAAAAGGGGCTGAGCATCATTGGGCTGCTCGGAACAGAAGTTGTGATGCGGACCCGTCTTTACGGTCAACTGGCCCAGACCATGGCCGTCGCGCCGGAAACCAATATGCAGGATGTGGGCGACGCATATCGGCACATGGCCGTGCGCGGCATATGCGACCAGGCGGAACGGACGTTGTTTTTCGAGGCAGGCCGCCGCATGGTGGAAGACCAGGGCGCCGAGGCGATTGTCTTGGCGGGCACCGACCTCAATTTGGCCTACGATGGGTATGATCCGGGGTATCGTGTCATTGATGCGCTGGATGTGCACGTGGGAGTGCTGGCTGATCTTGCGTCCGGCGCCATGCAGTTGACGGGATGAGGAGGGTAAAAACACTATGAGCAAACCTTCGGACAACCCAGCGGACGCCTTCAAAAAGGCGTTGGGCGAAGCGACGAAAGTCATGGCACATGATCCGGAGTTGACGGTCAGCTATTCGGTCGATCCCTCGGGCATGTCGGGGGATGCGATGCGCCTGCCGCAGGTCAGTCGTCGCATGACCCGGGCAGAGATTTTGCTGGCGCGCGGCACGGCAGATGCTCTGGCGCTCAACCGTCGCTACCACAACGGCGAAACACACGCGCGCTACCAGCCGCAGGGCGATATGGCGCGCGAACTTTATGAAGCGATGGAAACTGCGCGCTGCGAGGCCATGGGCGCGCGCGATATGCCCGGCACTGCGGGCAACATCGATGCCAAGATCGCGCACGAAGCCATGCGCAAGGGCTACGATCAGGTCAGCCAGGCAGCGGATGTGCCGCTTTCGACGGCAGCCGGCTATCTGATCCGACATCTTGCGACCGGTCGTGATCTGCCATCAGGCGCACAGAACGTCATGGAGTTATGGCGTGGCTTTATCGAAGAGCAATGTGGCCAGACGCTGGACAATCTCGACGACTTACTGTCAGACCAGTCCGCTTTTGCGAAATTCGCGCGGCAGATGATCTCGGATCTGGGCTATGGAGACCAGCTGGGCGACGATCCGGATCAGATTGACGAAGATCAGGAAGACGAAGCGGAAGACGGTACCGATGATCAGTCTGAGCCCGACAGCACCGGACAGGATGATCAAGACGAAGAAGATGCTGACGCAGCACCCGAGCAGAGCCAGGAAGAACAGCAGGACGCCGCGCAAGCCCAGGTGTCGATGGACGACATGGCCGATCAGGAAATGGGCGATGAGGCGGAAATGCCTGAAGGCGAAGCGCCGCTGGAGCCACCCCCGCCCCAGCCTGCATCCGAGGCTGACCCCGACTACCTTGTTTACATGTCCGAGCATGATGAGGAGATTGGCGCCGAGGAACTGGCCGAACCTGTAGAGCTGGAACGCTTGCGTGCTTATCTGGATCAGCAGCTCGAGCCCCTCAAAGGCGCTGTAAGCCGCCTGGCCAACAAATTGCAACGACGGTTGCAGGCGCAGCAGAACCGATCCTGGGAATTTGATCTGGAAGAAGGCATGCTGGATGCCGGACGGCTCGCGCGTGTCGTGGCCAACCCGACAACGCCGCTCAGTTTCAAGGTCGAAAAAGACACCGATTTCCGCGATACGGTTGTGACGCTGCTTCTGGACAACTCAGGTTCCATGCGGGGTCGTCCGATTTCGATTGCGGCAATTTGCGCGGACGTGCTGGCACGCACGCTGGAGCGTTGCAACGTAAAGGTCGAAATTCTCGGGTTTACGACGCGGGCCTGGAAAGGCGGACAAGCCAGGGAAGCGTGGTTGAATGATGGGCGGCCGCAACAGCCCGGACGGCTCAATGACCTGCGGCACATTGTTTACAAGTCTGCTGACGCGCCGTGGCGGCGCACTCGGCCCAATCTCGGACTGATGATGAAAGAGGGTCTGTTGAAGGAGAACATCGACGGCGAAGCGCTGGAATGGGCGCACCGTCGAATGCTGGCGCGGCCTGAGGCGCGCAAAATACTCATGGTGATTTCAGATGGCGCACCGGTGGATGACAGCACTTTGTCGGTGAACCCCGCCAATTACCTCGAAAAGCATCTGCGAGACGTTATAGCGTTGGTGGAGCGGCGCCGCGCCGTTGAACTTCTGGCGATCGGTATCGGGCATGACGTGACCCGCTATTATGACCGCGCGGTGACGATCACGGATGTGGACCAATTGGCCGGTGCAATGACCGAGCAACTGGCGGCCCTTTTTGACAGCGATCCGCGTGCCCGGGCGCGGGTAATGGGTATGAAGCGCGTCAGCTAGAGACTTCGTGCCTCCGGCGGGGATATTTTTGGATCAAAGAATACGGGGGACGCGTAATGTTCCAGAGCTTTGAAGTGACCGCGCGGCCCGAGCAAGGCCCGCCACGGCTGGCCGCATTGCGTCTGCGAATGGCCGAACTGGAACTGGACGGGTTTCTGGTGCCGCGCGCGGATGTGCACCAGGGCGAATATGTGGCACCCCGCGATGAAAGGCTGGCTTGGCTGACCGGTTTCACAGGATCGGCGGGCTTCTGCGCTGTCTTGGCCCGGATCGCGGGCGTGTTTGTTGACGGTCGTTACCGCACGCAGGTTAAGACGCAGGTCGCCGCAGAGTTTACGCCTGTGCCCTGGCCGGAAACCGGTCTGGCGGATTGGTTGAAGGAACAATTGCCCAATGGCGGATCGGTTGGCTTTGATCCTCTTTTACACACTGCAGGTCAGGTAGAAGCGCTTGAAACGGCGCTTGCAGCAACAGACATCTGCCTGAAACCGACACATAACCTTGTCGATGACATCTGGACGGATCAGCCGGCAGCACCCGTTGCACCGGTCAAGGTGCATCCACTGGAGTTCGCCGGTGAAAGCCACCGGGACAAATGCCAGCGCCTTGCACAGACTCTGCAATCGGCAGGCCAAAATGCGGCGCTGATCACACTGCCCGACTCGCTGTGTTGGTTGCTCAACATTCGAGGTTCAGACATACCACGTAACCCGGTCGCTCATGGCTTTGCAGTTTTGATATCTGACGCCACGGTTCATTTGTTTATGGCCCTCGGCAAACTTGACGAAGTGCAGGCCCATCTGACCGAGGGCATCACCGTGCACACGCCTGACCATCTCGACCCATTTTTGAGAGCGTTGAAGGGCCCGGTTCGTGCTGAGAAAAAAACGGTCCCGAAGGCTTTTGCTGAGCTGTTAGGCGATCGTCTGGTCTGGGGCGAGGATCCTTGCGCATTGCCCAAAGCGTGCAAAAATGCGGCTGAGATTGCTGGCGCTGCCGCTGCGCATCTGCGCGATGGAGCCGCTGTCGTAGAATTGTTGGCGTGGCTGGATGCGCAGCCCGCTAGCAGCCTGACCGAAACCGCCGTTGTCTCAAAGCTCGAAGGTTTCCGGCGCAAGGATAACGCGCTGCAGGATATCAGTTTTGAAACCATCGCAGGTGCCGGTTCCAACGGCGCAATCATGCATTACCGGGTGACCGAAGAAACGGACAGTACGCTGGAAGATGGTCATCTCCTCGTTCTGGACAGCGGCGGGCAATATCTGGACGGCACAACCGATATCACCCGAACCATTGCGATCGGGGCACCGCCAGAAGACGGCAAGATGGCATTCACACGTGTCTTGCAGGGCATGATCGCGATGAGCCGACTGCGTTGGCCGATTGGCCTCGCTGGCCGCGACATCGAAGCCGTTGCGCGCGTGCCCCTCTGGCACGCCGGACAGGATTTCAACCACGGCGTCGGCCACGGCGTTGGTGCATATCTCAGCGTGCATGAGGGCCCGCAACGGCTCAGCAAGATCAGCCATGTTCCTTTGGCACCCGGCATGATCCTGTCGAATGAGCCCGGATATTACCGGGAAGGCGCTTTTGGCATCCGTATTGAAAACCTTATCGTCGTAGAAGAGGCCCCGGTCCCGCCGGGAGGAGACGAAGAGCGTGCCATGCTTTGCTGGCGCACTCTGACATATGTCCCAATCGACAGGCGTTTGATCTGTGTTGACATGTTGACCGAGGCCGAGCGCGACTGGCTTGATCACTATCACGCAGAAGTTCTGGAATACATTGGTCCCCGCGTCTCTCCGACAACCCTTGCGTGGCTTGAAAGGGCCACCGCGCCGCTTTGAAAACCGTTAAACTCCGCGTTTACAATCGAGAGTATGGAAAATACGCTGCGACGGCAAAAGGGGAGAGACCAAATGGCCAATCACATAACAATCCGAAAGGCAGACGGCACCTGGTCGGTGCGCGCCGGCGGAGCCGTCATTGGTGAAAGCAGCGACGCGCTGGAGTTGGTCGAGGGCGACTACCCTCCGGTGATTTACTTTCCGCGCGGCGATATTGCGATGGCTTTTCTCGACAAAACTGACAAATCCACGCATTGCCCGCACAAAGGCGACGCAAGCTATTTTTCGGTCGTGACCAAAAGCACAACCCTGAAGGATGTGGCCTGGTCTTACGAAACCCCGAAGGAAGATGTCGCGCGGATCAAAAACCATCTGGCGTTTTACACCAATGGCGATGTCACTGTTGAGCAGATCTGATCATGAATGCTCTTCAGCGGCAGCAGCCGCCAAAGCGCGGTTGTAAACCTTAAGAACATCGACGTGAAACAATGCGCCCACCAGTTCCGGTGGCCCTTCACCCGACGCGCGTGAGACTACCGGTATAAAATTGGCACCATGCTCAAAAAGCGGCATCGCGGTTTCGAGCGTCGCGTTGGGCTCAATGAACACGCCACTCTCCATGAGTTGCAGACAGGCTGTTTCGCTCGCCGCGCGCGGATCATCTTTGCCGCGCGTCACGGCGGCAACACGGAACATGGCCAGCAAATAAGCTTGCGGGCCAGCTGCCAAATGAACGCCGCGGCGTTCCAGCTGCGTGAGAAAAAAGCTGCGATCAACCAGACGCGACGCGAGCGCCGTGGACATGGAAACTGCAACCATCACGGCGAGTCCGGTTTGCCAGTCGCCGGTCAATTCGAAAACAATCAGCGTCGTCGAGATCGGTGCGCCGAGCACAGCTGCCGCAACAGCTCCCATGCCGGCGAGGGCATAGATGGAGATGGACCCTGAAACATCCGGGAATATACCAGTTGCAATCAATCCAAAGCTTAATCCCGTAAGAGCACCTATCATCAGCGACGGCGAAAAGACGCCGCCGCCCATCCGACCGGCCATCGTGATCGCAACCGCAGCGGTTTTTATTGCCGCAAAAACGATCGCGTCCCACAACAGAAGCTGACCACCCAAAGCTAGAAACGTCGTTTCATACCCGACGCCGATAATGTGCGGGTAGAAGATTGCGATACCGCCCAGCAGCGCGCCTGCAATCGCGGGGCGCAGCCAGCGCGGCAGGCCGATTTTCTGCTGCACTTGCGAACCCAGATCATCGGACCAGAAAATCGCTTTCATCAGCGCCACGGCGACCAATCCGCAGACCAGTCCCAAAAGCAGATAGGCAGGCATTTCCTGATAGAATTGCACCTCATTAACGGTGCCGAGGGAAAATTCGACCACGCCGCCAAAAGCCAGCCGGTTGATCACTGTTCCTGCAGCGCTGGCAATCACAATAGGCGCAAACGCATGTACGGCGAAGTGGCGCAGCACCACCTCAAGCGCAAACAGCGCGCCAGCGATCGGGGCGTTGAAGCTTGCGGAGACGGCCGCAGCCACCGCACAACCCAGCAAATCCCGACCCGTTATACCATCCGCCAGAATGCGACGGCTGACCAGTGTCGAAATCACAGCCGCAAGGTGCACAACGGGCCCTTCCCGCCCGGTTGACCCGCCGCTCCCCAGCGTAATCATAGAGGCAAGAGCAGAAGCCAGCCCGGCTTTTGTCTCGACGCGCCCTTCGCGCATAGCCGCACCTTCGATGACATCCGCCACAGACCGCACGCGGGCATCCCTTGTGAACTTGTTCAGAATGAGGCCAACGATTAGCCCACCGCAAATCGGGATGATAAGAATGAGATACCATGGCAAAGACTCGGCAAAACTGTGCAGAAGTCGCACATCCTCGGTGCCATACAGAAATGTCTGCAGAGCGTTGACGCCTTTACGAAATAGAAGAGCCGCAAAGCCGGCGGCGATCCCAACAGCAAGCGCAATAAACCAAAACTGGATCTGGCTGGGTCCCCGGTGGCGCAACAGATCGTATCCGTCCCGAAGGGCCGTCAGCACGCGGTGAAGCTGCTGCCTGGGGAAAGAATTCGAAGGCTTAACGGACATGAACCTTTACCACTGGGTACATCTTGTCTAGGCCAAGTGCCGCCCATGCGAAAGCCCTGTCGCGCGGTTATCCGTTCAACAATGCGCGCGCAGCGCCGCGTGCCTCATCCGTGATCGTATCGCCCGCCAGCATGCGGGCAATTTCGTCCACACGTTCAGGCTGCGGAAGGGATGTAACCCGCGATGTCGTGAGCCCTTCTTTAACGGATTTTTCCACGCGCCAGTGATGCGCGCCCAACGCAGCGACCTGTGGGGAATGGGTGACAACGAGTATCTGACCATTCTCTGCCAAGGCGGCAAGGCGTCGGCCGACAGCGTCTGCCGTCGCGCCCCCGACACCCCGGTCGATTTCGTCAAAAATCATCGTCACGCCGGACGGATCGCTGGTCAAACAAACTTTGAGAGCCAGAAGAAAGCGACTGAGTTCGCCACCGGATGCAATTTTGTTGAGGGGTCCAGCCGGCGCGCCTGGGTTGGTTGCCACTGTGAACGAGACTGTATCGGCGCCCTCGGGGCCGCTCACATCCTGTGTCACAACCGTCTTAAAGATGGCACGCTCCATCTTTAGCGGCGCGAGTTCTTTGGAAACTGCCATATCAAGCGCTTCTGCTGCGGTCTTGCGTGCCTCTGAAAGCGCGCTTGCAACAGTCTTGTAGGTTTCCTCTGCCTCCTCGAGCGTGCGGCGGTGAGCCGCGAGGTCGGCATCGCCTGCATCCAGAACCGACAGTTTGTCGCGTAAGCTGTCAGCCAGGCTCGCCAGATCATCCGGAAGGACATCGTGTTTACGCGACGCCGCGCGAATGGCAAAGAGCCGTTCTTCGGCCGTTTCCAGTTCCACGGCATCGAAGGTTAACCCTTCAATCGCGCGCACCACGCCATCCGCAGCCTCGTCCAGTTCAGCCAATGCCCGGCCTAACGCAGCAATAGGTGCGTCCAGTGCGCCTTGCGCCTGATCCGCAGCGCCCTCCAGCCAGCGCATCGCATCGGCCATAGCGCTTTCCGCGCCCTGTTGGCCCAGCAGATCATGCGCTCTGATCACGTCGTTTCTGATTTTTTCGGCACCCTGCATGATCCGTCGCCGCCGATCCAGTTGTGCATCCTCGCCCTGCTGTGGCGCAAGCGCGTCCAGTTCCGCGACCGCATGACGCAAAAAATCCTCTTCGCTGCGGATCGCTTCCATTCTGGCTTCCGCTTCGGACAATCGTTTGGTCGCCTCTGCGCTCGCCCGGTGCGCAAAACGCACCGCCGTCACTAGATCTGAAAGTCCGCCGAAGGTGTCCAGTATCGCTCTGTGGCCACCGGGGTTCAGCAAACCGCGGTCGTCGTTTTGGCCATGCACCTCAACCAGTGTCTCGGATAAACGCCGCAACATGTCCCCGGAGCACCGCCGGTCATTGACCCATGCAGTTTTGCGGCCGTCTTGGGTGTTTACACGTCGCAGTACAAGCTCTTCACCTCCCGGCAGCCCCGCTTCCTGAAGTATGCCATGCGCCGCATGCGCCGCTGGCAGATCGAACCAAGCTGTGACCTCGCCCTGCGCCGCGCCCTGCCGCACCAGATCAGCGCGTCCTCGCCAGCCCAGCACGAAACCCAAAGCATCCAGAAGTATGGATTTACCGGCCCCCGTCTCGCCGGTCAGTACGTTCAGATCTGGTTGGAAGGCAAGCTCCAACCGGTCGATCAGCAACATGTTGGAGATGTCGAGCCCGCGCAGCATGCCCCTACCCGTTTTTGATAAGCCAACCGAGGCTCAGAGCCAATCACCACGTACGGTCTGGCGG
This sequence comes from Pseudomonadota bacterium, assembly GCA_039191495.1. Classification (GTDB taxonomy): domain Bacteria; phylum Pseudomonadota; class Alphaproteobacteria; order Rhodobacterales; family Rhodobacteraceae; genus Roseobacter. The sequence continues at coordinate 66,363 of JBCCXN010000013.1, forward strand.
TAGAGCTGGGCCAGCCATCCATCACCCGCAAGTTCCGGGCGCAGACCGCGTCCTGTCAAAAGGGCGAAGCTGTCCTCATACCAGATCGTAGACTGGTAATTGAACCCCAGTATTGCACCGGCTGTCTGAGCCTCATCTGTCAGACCCAAAGACAAGTAGGCTTCGACAAGACGGTGTAGCGCTTCTGGCGTATGCGAAGTCGTCTGAAAATCCTCGACGACAACCCGAAATCGATTGATCGCGGCAGTAAAATGATCACGGCGCAGATAATACCGCCCGATCTCCATTTCCTTACTGGCCAGATGATCGAAAGCGAGGTCAAATTTCAGGATCGCCGCTCGCGCATATTCACTGTCCGGATAACGTTCGATTGTTTCGCGCAACGCTTGCAGCGCTTGAAAGGTCAGCCCCTGATCCCGGCCGACCTCGTCGATCTGATCATAATAGCTGAGCGCCAAAAGATACTGCGCATAGGCCGCATCGTCATCTTCAGGATAAAAATCGATAAAGCGCTGAGCCGCCGAGCGACTATTGGGGTAATCTTGATCCTGATGGTACGAAAAGGCCTGCATGATCAGAGCGCGCCGCGCCCAGTCGGAATAAGGGTAGAGACGTTCGATCTCTGCAAAGTAAAAGGCCGCTTCATTTGGGCGATCGCGGCTCAGTTCGAACTCGCCACGTTCGAAAATCTGTTCCGGCTGATAGGTTTCGAGCGGGATTTCCTGCGGATTGAATATGGTCCCGCTTGTTCGTCCGGGATCACTGGCGCAGCCGGACATCGCGAGAATGGCCATCGCAGCCATCACGCTGTGTCGCGTTGAAATGCGCCCTGTTATCCCCAGCACCCTTCGCCTCTCCTCACAAACTCAACGGCTTCACCCCGCTTCGCCTACGGTCCTAACACAGAAAATTTGCGTGCAAAATGACATTTGCGAACAACGCGGCCATTCCGCTATCGCGTGTGTCAGGTGAACATCGAAGCATCTGAACTGGCAACCCGGAACGGCTGTATCCGGTCAGGCAACGGCCGGGATTTCGTCCCATTCCAAGCCATATCCCGGAAGACGGGATGCGGTTGTCTCATCGCATACGATCATGCGCACAGCGCCGGGTGTCGCGAAAAGCTTACGCAACAGAGTGTTCGTCAACGAGTGACCAGCACGCACGCCATTATAGTGGCCGATCAACGGCGCACCCGCCAGCGCAAGATCGCCCAAAGCGTCCAGCATTTTATGGCGCACCGGTTCATCATCGTGGCGCAGTCCGCCCGGGCTCGTGACCCGGTCACCTTCGAAAACAACAGCGTTTTCGCCCGGGCTACCGCCGAGCGCCAAACCGTTGGCTTGCATATCGTCGACGTCAGCTTTCCGGCAGAATGTCCGGCTGTCGCTCAGTTCACGCGCAAAGCTGCCGTTATTCATGACCAAGGATTTCTTCTGATGGCCAATGGCCAAATCTTCGAAATCAATCTCGAAGTCGATGCGCAATGTATCGGCCGGTTTAAGGGTCGCGGTGGCAAGACCGTCGGTCACTGACACTTCCTTCAACACCTCAAAAGCCCGAACGGGCGCGTCGAGCGTCCGCAGGCCACGCTGCATAATGCCGCGTACAAACGGCACTGCAGATCCGTCAAGGATCGGGACTTCCGGTCCATCAATTTCAATAAGGGCATTGTGCACACCGCAACCCGCCAAGGCTGCCATGATGTGCTCAACCGTAGAGACCTGAAGCCCCGCTTTGTTTTCCAGTTTCGTGCAAAGTGGCGAACGCAGCACTGCGTCCCAACGCGCAGGAATCAAACAATCGCCGACGGATACGTCAGTGCGTTTGAACCATATGCCATGTTCCGCGGACGCGGGCCGGATAAACACCGAAGCGCGCGCGCCGGAATGCAAACCATAACCGGAGAAACTGATTGATGATTTAACTGTAGTCTGCACTTGAACCCCACACGAAAACGCAAGCTTGTGCCCGCTTAATCCAAGTAATTAAGAAGGCGGGTACGCGGCCTCAACTCAAACTTTGTAACCGTCTGAAACACAACTGTTACATTTGAGCGCGAACACGCCAATTGCGCATTAAGCATTTGTTTTAAAATAAAAAAAGGCCGCTCGAGCGGCGGCCTTATTGCGGTATAACGTGAAGTCACTAATTGGCTTGGCGACGCAGAAATGCGGGAATTTCGATGCGTTCCTGATCGGGATCATCCTGATCGCGCGGCATTTCGGCCGGGCTTTGGACACGTTGCTGTACCGGGGGCTGCTGACGCGGCGCAGGCGCCTGCCCACCTTCCGCGTGACCGGTCATGCGATTTATAAGCGAATTGATCCCGAACCGCGCCCGATCATTCTGAGCGTCTCGCGTAGGCTCTTCGGCACGCGGTTGCACAGCACCCGGCGTCACTTTTTCCGCCGCTGCTCTCAAACGCGCCATGGCCTCCGGCGACGGTGTTCCAGGTGCAGGTGCGCGCGGTGCCACAAACGCATCGGGATCGGCCGTCGTGTCGATGTCTTCACGGCGTGGTTCGAAGGCGGCCACTTGCGGTTGATAGGCAGGTGGCGGCAGATCGTCTGCATCGGCAAGTCTGGTCTCATCATCGAACAGCCCTTCTGCCAAATCGCCTGCTGCCACCTCTTCCACCTCCATATCTCCGAACAGCGTAGGTTCGTCATTTGTGGTTTCCGCAACCGCCACTGCGGGCTCAACGTCTTGCTCGTGAGCCTGCTCAACAGCGACCTCCTCAACGACAGGCGCACTTGACTTAAGCGGTTCCGCCATCGAGCGGCGCGGCACAGGCAAGTCGCTTTGTACTTCGGCCGCGTCGATGCCTGTTGCAACGACACTGACGCGCATCAGTCCACCCATTTCCGTGTCGAGCGTAGATCCGACGATGATATTCGCGTCGGGATCGACTTCCTCGCGAATGCGGTTGGCCGCTTCATCCAATTCAAACAGCGTCAGGTCATCACCGCCGGTAATGTTGATCAGAACACCCTTTGCGCCGCGCAGCGAGATTTCGTCAAGCAGCGGATTGGCGATGGCTTTCTCAGCCGCCTGGATCGCCCGCTCTTCGCCATCGGACTCGCCGGTGCCCATCATGGCTTTGCCCATCTCATCCATGACGGCGCGGACATCCGCGAAATCAAGGTTGATCAGACCCGGGCGCACCATCAGGTCGGTTACGCCTTTCACCCCTTGATAGAGCACATCATCGGCCATCGAAAATGCTTCGGTGAATGTCGTCTTTTCATTGGCGAGGCGAAACAGGTTCTGGTTGGGAATGATGATCAGCGTGTCGACGACTTTTTGCAGGGCTTCTACACCATCCTCGGCCTGCCGCATCCGTTTAGCGCCTTCAAACTGGAACGGTTTTGTCACCACGCCCACAGTCAAGACACCGAGTTCCCGCGCAGCTTGCGCAATAATCGGGGCTGCGCCCGTCCCTGTGCCGCCACCCATGCCCGCCGTGATGAAGCACATATGTGCCCCGGCCAGATGATCGACGATTTCTTCTATGCTCTCCTCGGCCGCGGCCGCACCCACCGCGGCACGCGCACCCGCCCCAAGACCTTCGGTGACTTTTACGCCCAGCTGCACACGATTGTCTGATTTGGCCTGTTGCAATGCCTGAGCATCCGTGTTCGCCACAACGAAATCCACGCCGTCCAACTGCTTTTCAATCATGTTGTTGACCGCGTTGCCGCCGGCACCGCCGACACCGAATACGGTGATGCGTGGTTTCAGTTCTGCCTGTCCCGGCATGGAAAGTGTAAGGGTCATTTCAAATCCGCCTGTTATGAAGCCCGATTTCAGGGTTTTTCTGCTCGCTCCTCGTGAGTTTACCGTCTCAACCGCACCTGGTCACGAAAAAAACGCGAAAACGCCCCAAAATATGGGCATTTTGAGCGTCTTTCCCCCAGCAAACGGTGCGTCCAAGCAATATGTTGCGGATTCTTGGACAGTAAGCACATAAAAGGATGTGCGCGCGCCGACGATTAGGCGACTTCGCGCGACCAAATACAACTCTTGCGATGACCCGGTTGGTCCGGGTTTTTGTCTTTTCGAGTGGTAGCATGGGTCGATTCGACCTGGCGCTACCAGTTGTCTTTGAACCACTTCACCGCCCTTTTGAGCGATTTGTTGGGATAGCTGTCCGTTGGTATGTCGAAGTCCCACCATTCATCTTGCGGATGGGCGGCAAAAAGCGACAACCCAACCACGGAAGAGAACGCAGGACCTGTTGCGGCCTGCGGCAAACCATGCACCCGCAAAGGTCGACCCAGACGGACCTGCTGTCCCAGGATTTTACTCGCCAACCCGTCCAGACCGGGGATCTGACTCGCACCGCCCGTCAGTACAATTTGCTGACTTGGCAGGTGATCAAAGCCTGCCGCGTCCAGTCGGGCGCGGACCTCCTCGAGAATTTCTTCAACGCGGGGTCGCATGATACCGATCACCTCAGCCCGGCTCGCGGTGCGCCGGTCGTGCTCGAAATCCCCCGTGTCGCCGCCAATACTGATGCGCTCCCGGTCGTCCATTCCGGTCGCATGCACCCCGCCGTGCAAGGTCTTGATCCGTTCCGCGCTCGCCATAGGGATCTGCAGACCCATGGAAATATCCGAGGTGACATGATCCCCGCCCATCCGCACGGTATCGGCATAGATCATGTGCTTTTTGATGAAAATCGATACGCTGGTGGTGCCACCGCCCAGATCAATGCAGGCAGCGCCGAGTTCTTGTTCGTCCTCAACAAGAGCTGCAATGCCGCTGACATAGGCCGAGGACGCAATGCCCGCCAGCTCCAGATCGCATCGCTTGATGCAATGCGCCAGATGCTGGATGGCCGCGCCATCCACCGTCAGCATGTGCAGATCGACCGAAAGCGTATTGCCCAGTTGGCCACGCGGGTCGCTGAGACCCGATCGGTGATCGAGTGCGAAATTGACCGGCTGTGCATGAAGCACTTCGCGCCCCGCTCCGTAATCCGGCACATCGCAGGCGGCGAGCACGCGGGCCACGTCATCTTCGCGAACGGCTTCTCCGTCCAGAGGAATTTGCGCATCCAGTCCGTAAGAGCGCGGCTCGGCGCCGGCAAAGCAGGCGATGGCGTGGTCCACACGGATGCCCGCCATTTTTTGCGCGTTTTGCAGTGCGGTCCGGATCGCGCGTTCCGTCTCGGGCATGGCGCAGATTTCGCCAAACTTCACACCGCGCGACTGAATGAAACCCGCGCCGATCACCCGAAATCCGGACTGCCCAGCAAGGGATCCGATCTCACCCTCTTCTCCGTCTGGTGCAGCACCGTCAAACCGCAGAACGAGGCAAGAAACCTGAGCGGTACCAACGTCCAGAATGGCAACAACACCGCGCTGCATTGCAGCCTTGCGCATATTCCTCATCTGTCGCTGACGTTCGTAAAGATCGGTCATGAATTACTGCCCTGACACTTGCCTGATACTCCACCATTGCTGCGTAGCCGCATCACTCATCTGAACCGTCGGCCGCGTTCCCAGTCGCAGATCGACACGCTTGACATCACGACTGAGGATATCTTGCGCAGCATCCAGCGTGATGACGCGCTCGAGCGCCTCGAGCGCCGCTGTTTCGGGCAGCAAAATACGCTGGTCACGGTCAAGCACGACGTCCCAGCGGCGCTCGCCCATCCGAACGATACCGCGCAGGCGTCCCCCCAAAGGCGCAGCGGCACGGTAGAGGTTGAGCGCCTCCTTGACATGCGCCGAAGCGCCCGCACCAGCGATCAAAGGCAAGTCGGGCCGTTCTGTGCGCGCAGCAATGTCCCGAATATGCGCACCCGTCACGTCGATCATCGAAAGCCCGACCCGGCTGCGCCAGATCACAACAGGAATGCGCGGCTCTACCTCCACATGCAAAACGCCGCCCGGTTTGATACGCAGTTTCGCAGATTTGACCGGATCAAGGGCTACAACCTCTTTGCGCATGGCCTTGAGGTCCAGATCAAAGGAACTCAGTGGAAAGTCCAAAGGCAGAATAGTGCGTATTTCAGCGTCGAGCGCCGGGTTTGCACCGTCAACAGCCATTAGGTTGACCATAAACTCGGGGCGCGTTTCAAACGCGGCCTTGGCTTCGGCCACCGTGTCGGCAATCGCAACGCGACGCGCTTCTTCTGACAGCCACCAGGTGCCAACGGCAAACGTGACAAACATCGGGATGCCCGCGCGCAAGAACAACAGAAACGCCGGGGTCAGCATAAGCCGTTGCATACGCCACGACCAGCGCGAAGGCGCCGGATCCTGCATCCGCCGACGACGGCCTAACGATCGCATGATGCATCCTCCACCATCCAGGCACACAGCTTGCCAAACGAAATGCCTACATGCGCCGCCTGCTCCGGCGTCAGAGACGTCGCCGTCATGCCGGGCTGGGTGTTTGTCTCCAACAGGATCAGACCTTCGGCGCCCTGTGTGTCATCCCAACGAAAATCCGTGCGGCTGACGCCGCGACAACCAAGCGCGCTGTGCGCGCGCAAAGCGTAGTCCATGCACAAATCAAAAACGTCCTGCGGGATCTCAGCTGGCACAACGTGACGCGAGCCGCCCGGTTTGTACTTCGCATCATAGTCGTACCAACCGTCTGTCAAGATATCGGTAACGGTCAACGCGCGCCCGCCCATGACAGTGGTTGTCAATTCGCGACCCGAAGCAAAGGCCTCGACCATGACTTCGTCAGGCATGTCACTCGCCAGCTGCGGCGGACCGTTTGAGGCCTGATGCACGAGGTAAACACCGACGGACGACCCTTCGTTGTTTGGTTTGACGACATAGGGAGGCTGCATCACGTGGCGCATGCGCACATCGACGGAGGGCGCGATTACACTTGGAACAACGGGCAGACCAGCCGCCACATAAGCTTCCTTGCTGCGCTGCTTGTCCATGGCCAGCGCGGATGAGAGCACGCCAGAATGCGAATACGGGATGCGCAGCCATTCAAGCAGCCCCTGTACGCATCCGTCTTCCCCCCACCGCCCGTGCAGACAATTCAATACCGCAGAAGGAGCAGCGGCCTCCAAACGCGCAGAGAGATCGGGGCCGGCATCGACCTCGATCACCTCGTAGCCTTCTTCCCGCAACGCAGCAGCGCAGGCTTTCCCGCTGGACAAGGAAACTTCGCGCTCTGCCGAAGGCCCGCCCATCAAAACTGCCACTTTCGGGGGTGTCCTGCTCGACTGACCCACCTTGGTGCCTCTGGTTGGCCCTGTTCAAGGCCATCTTGCTGTTTATGCGTTCCGGCTTTTGCGCCGGTTCACCGTCTTTTTTTGCCTCTGCGGGCGTTTTTTTCCGACGACAAGACTAACGCCGTTCGCCGACCCGCATAATTTCCCATTCTAGCGTGATACCGCTGGAATCGTAAACCTTTTTTCGAACCTCTTCTCCGAGATCTTCAAGATCGGCAGCGGTCGCATCCCCTGTGTTGATCATAAAGTTTGAGTGTTTCTCGCTCATCTGAGCGCCGCCGCGTCGCGCACCACGCAGCCCTGCATCATCAATTACCTTCCAGGCCTTGAGGTCATGCACGTCATCGGCGCGACCCGTAGAAGAAAAGCCGGCCGGATTGCGAAAGGTCGACCCGGCACTGCGATCCTTGGTCGGTTGCGTGGCGTCGCGTTTGGCCAGTTGATCCTCCATCTGGGCATGCAACGCCGAGGGTTCGCCAGCTGGTGCGTCAAACTCTGCCTGTGTGACGATGCTTCCTTGTGGCAGCGCGCTACTGCGGTACGACAATTGCATGTCTTTGGGTGCCAGGTTTGCGATCGTGCCGTCGCGCAACACCACCTGGACCTTACTCAAAAAGTCCGCGGTATAGCTGCCATAGCAGCCGGCGTTCATGCGAACAGCACCACCAATGCTGCCCGGAATGGTCCGCAGGAACGTCAAGTCAAGTCCGGCGTCCGCCACTCGCTTAGCGACCTGAGCATCCAAAGCAGCGGCGCCTGCAATAACCCGCTGACCGTCGATATCAATTCCATTGAATCCTCTGCCCAACCGGATGACGACAGCCCGCAAACCGCCGTCACGCACAATGAGGTTGGAGCCCACGCCCATGGGAAACACTGGCACATCCGGCGAAAGAGACGCCAGAAAGGAAGAAAGATCCTCAATGTCCGCTGGCTGGAACAGCCAATCGGCGGGGCCGCCGACGCGCAACCACGTCAGATCCCGCAAAGGTCGACCCGGCGTAAGGCGCCCTCGCACTGCTGGTAAGTCGTCTGTCATACAGGTCTCTTAGCGCAAGGTGATCCGTTTGATCCACCGTCCAAGGTAGATCACCGGCCAGCGCAAGACCGAAACGCCTGCAGCAAGCACAAAAAAACCGGCCCAAGGCCCATGTTGCCAAGTCACGAACCCAAGGATCGGGATGCCAATGGAGATAAGGGCATAAGCGCTGTGCCAGTGTTGGTCCTTGCTGGGCGTCATTGCGAGAACATTGGCAATGACTGCCCACAGAGCCGCGAGTGTCAACGAAAGGCTCATTTGGGAAGCTCCGGCCGTGCGCCCCTGAGCCGGGCCCAAAAATAGCGCAGCGGGTTGCGATACATTGAGACGAAAGCGGCACAGGCGAGAGCGACAGCCCACCACCCAACACCGAGGCCGATCCAAACCATCAGAACAGGGGCGGCCAGAAGCAGCGCGACGCAGGGCACATATTGGTACCGCATCGGCATCAGGGCGACCGCCACCGACGCCAGTACCCAAAAGACGCAAGCCCACAGCAAGCTCATCAAGCGGCTCCCTTGCGCAGGCGTGATGGCAGAGCGTTGGCCCAGGCGCTTATTGTCCCCGCACCGAGGCAGACCACCATGTCGCCGGGACGCGCCTGTTCGCGGACCAGACGCTCAAGATCTTCTTCATCGACGACGCTGCGGGCATGCCTGTGTCCATGGCGAATCAACCCGTCAACAAGATCATCGCGGCTGGCACCTTCGATGGCTTCTTCTCCGGCGGCATAGATATCCGCAATACCCACGACATCTGCGTCATTGAAACATGCACAGAATTCGTCGAACAGGTTAGCAAGCCGAGAATAACGATGCGGTTGATGCACTGCGATCACGCGGCCTTCTGTGGCCTGCCGCGCAGCTTTCAGCACCGCGGCGATTTCGACCGGGTGATGGCCATAATCATCAATGATCGTCACACCCTCTACTTCGCCCACATGGGTAAACCGTCGGTTAACGCCGCCAAACGCAGCTAACGCTTCCTTAATGACTTGCGATTTCATTCCCAGATGTCGCGCAACGGCGATGGCAGACAGCGCGTTGGAGACGTTATGGTCCCCCGGCATGGGCAGGCTGCACGCCTCAATGAGCATGCCTTCTGCCTGCAGCGCGACGTCAAAATAAGCAACGCCCGTCTCATAACGCAGGTTGACGGCACGCACGTCGGCCTGCGCGTTGAACCCGTAAGTGATCACGCGGCGATCCGAGATTTTGCCAACCAGAGCTTGCACCTCAAGATGATCCGTGCAGCAGACCGCTACGCCGTAGAATGGAATGTTCGAGACAAACTCCAGAAAACCGCGCCGCAACGTGTCAAAATCGCCCCAGTGTTCCATGTGCTCGGGGTCGATATTTGTTACAATCGCGATTGTAGCCGGCAAACGGTTGAAGGTGCCGTCGCTTTCGTCCGCCTCGACAACCATCCATTCGCCCTCGCCCTTGCGGGCATTTGAACCGTACGCGTGAATGATGCCGCCATTGACCACAGTCGGGTCAAAATCCCCGGCGTCGAGCAAGGTCGCAACCATTGTGGTCGTGGTGGTTTTGCCGTGCGTCCCTGCAACGGCGATGTTTGATTTCAGCCGCATCAGTTCGGCCAGCATCTCGGCACGGCGCACGATCGGCAAGCCATCGGCCCGCGCCGCGTCCAGCTCAGCATTTCCCGGTTTGATGGCGCTTGAGATCACAACGACCTCAGCATCTTCTATGTTTTCGGCGCGTTGACCGACGAAGATACGTGCCCCCAGTTCCAACAGACGATCCGTGATCGGCGTCGATTTCAAGTCGGAGCCCTGCACCGTGTAGCCATGGTTCAGAAGCACTTCGGCAATGCCAGACATGCCGATCCCACCGATACCGACGAAATGAATGGGCCCGACGTCGCCGGGCAGTTTGGTTGCTGCGCTCATTGTGTTTGCCCCTTCTGGCTGAGGGTTTCGACCATCTCGGCCAAGGCCATCGTCGCATCCGGCTTGCCAAAGCGCCCGGCCGCGCCAGCCATCTGCATTGCCGCGTTTGGATTGTCCAGAACAGATAGCATGTGTTCCGCAACGGCATCCGGAGTGGCCTTGGATTCCGGTATCATAATCGCGCCTCCTGCTTCCACCAAACCCCGCGCATTCGCGGTTTGATGATCGCCAGCGGCGGCAGCAAAGGGGATGAGAATCGAAGGCCGACCGATCACGGACAAGTCCGCGACCGAAGAAGCGCCAGCCCTGCTGACGACAAGCTGTGCCTCCGTCATACGTCGCGGCAAATCGTGAAAGAAAGGCTGAACGTCCGCCTTGATGTTATGCTCTGCATAATAGGTCGCCACGCGTTCGCCGTCCTCATCGCGTGCCTGGTGGCTGACCCGCAGGTTTTCGAGCATGGCTATGGGTAAGGCCGCAATGGCCGGCGGCACAACGTCGCTGAGAATACGCGCGCCCTGGCTGCCGCCAATGACCAGTATTTCCATAGGGTAGTCGCCCGGGCAAATATAGCCTGCCTCGGCGCGTTCCAGTACGGCCGCACGCACCGGATTTCCGGTGTGCTGACCTGCCACGCCTTCAGGCAGCTCCGTTGGCCAGGTTCCGCAGGCAATTGCGTCTACACGCGTGGCAAAGGCCGTATTAACGCGACCCAACAGCCCGTTTTGCTCATGAATCATGCGCGGCAACTTTGTCAAAAAGGCCGCTGCCATAGCCGGAATTGTCGGATAGCCACCAAACCCTACAACCACGCTGGGCTTATCCCGCAGAAAGCTCCAAAGCGCACCGATGATCCCTGCGCCGATCTGGAAAGGCGCAACAGCCTTCGCGACAAGACCACCGCGGGCAAAAGTGGCGCTGCTGATCTCGTCAATCTGCGTCTCGGACGGAAACGCGCTTGTGTAGCGCGCCCCGCGCGGATCTGTAGAGAGTTTCACGCGCCAGCCACGCGCCAGCATCTCCTCCGCCAGAGCTTGTGCCGGGAACATATGCCCACCCGTGCCGCCAGCGGCAATCAAGAGAAGCGGCGCCCTCATCGCGACCGCCCGCGCGACAGCAGATCGCTGATTTCGCCCTGCGGGCGCGTGCGCGTGAATGCCAGCAACATGCCAACGGCAATGCCCGAGGCGATAACGGACGACCCGCCGTAACTTACAAACGGCAACGTCATCCCCTTGGCAGGCAGCAACCGTACGGCAACACCCATGTTGATCATCGCCTGAACACCCAGCATGCACGCCAGTCCGGTGCCCGCCAGGCGGATAAACGGATCACGCTCGCGCAGCAGCCGCATCAGCGAGCGCACCACCACACTGGCGTATAGCGCTATGATGAACAAAACCAGTACAAGGCCATACTCCTCGGCCGCCACGGCAATGATGAAGTCCGTATGTGCGTCCGGCAGCGACCACTTCACTTGCCCCTCGCCAACACCAACGCCAAAAAACCCACCCTCGCGGATTGCGTTCGTCGCGTACCCAAGCTGGGTCGTGGGATCGACATCCGCACTCAGAAACCCGTCAATGCGGCGTGCAAAATGCTCCGAGTGCGTGTAAGCCAGACTGCCGCCCAAAACGACCAGTACGGCCATGCCAACAAGCAGGATCATCGGCGCGCCGGCAACAAAGTAGAGCACACCCCAGGCAAACAGAACAAGACAGGCCTGACCAAAGTCGGGCTGCAACGCGAGCATCAATACAATCGCCACACATAGGATGAACGACCACATCTTGCCCGGTGGTCCATTAAGATCCGTGGATGCCGCCATCATCCACGCCACCACCACGACAAAACCGGGTTTGAGAAACTCGGAGGGCTGCACAGAAGCAAAGCCGAGGGCGTACCACCGCACCGCTCCTTTGCCAAAGTCTGTGCCAAAAACTGGCAAGAAGGCGAGCGCAACAAACGCGCCGATGAAGCCCAAAACCGCAAGGCGTCTGACCAGCGTCGGAGACATCATCGATGTGACCAACATAAAGAGCACGGCCAACGTGCCAAAAAAGGCCTGGCGCTGAACATAGTGAAAGGGTTCGAACCCGTTGCGCGCCGCGAGGGGTGGCGAGGCCGCAAGGCCAAGCAACAACCCGACGGCGAACAGGATAAAAATGCAAGACATTGACCACTTGTCTACCGTCCGCCACCACTTTGGAAGGATCGGCTCGCCATCGCGAACCGGGACTGCGCCATAGACCATTTCCGTCATGGGTGCCTGCCTTGCTTGTTACACTGCCGATGCGCCCCTTTTCGGGGTCTATGGGGCACAAGATAACGCGAAACCACCCGCAGCGCTAGTCACAACCCTTGCCAATTTGCCAAATTCGGGCCAGTGCGCGGGCATGAATGTGGATGTTGTCATTATCGGAGCGGGCGCTGCAGGCATGATGTGTGCCGCGCATGCGCGCGGTCGCATCCTTATTGTCGATCATGCAAAGGCACCGGGAGAAAAGATCCGTATCTCCGGCGGCGGGCGCTGCAATTTCACAAACATGCACTGCGGCCCGCACGCGTTTTTGTCGCAAAACCCGCATTTCGCCAAATCCGCTTTGGCCCGTTACAGCCAGTGGGACTTCATAGATCTGATCAATCGCTACGGCATTGCCTGGCATGAAAAAACACTTGGCCAGTTGTTCTGCGACACCAGCGCCAGAGACGTGATCGCGATGCTGCGCGACCTGATGAAGAAAAACGGCGCGGATATGCGCCTGCAATCATCCGTTCACGGCGTGGAAAAGACGCCAGACGGGTTCACACTTAGGCTTGAATCCCATGGCCAAATACAAACCGTTCTCAGCAAAGCGCTCGTTCTGGCCACAGGCGGCAAGTCTATACCGAAAATGGGTGCGACCGGGTTTGCTTACGATATCGCCCGGCAATTCGGGCTGAGCGTCACGGAGACACGGCCGGCGCTGGTCCCGTTTACGTTTCCCGAAAAGCGTTTTGCCGCGCTCTCTGGCATCGCGGCGCCTGTGCGCGCCACGACCGGCGGGCAAAGCTTTGACGAGGCGATGCTTTTCACGCACCGCGGTCTCTCCGGTCCTGCGATCCTGCAGGCATCGAGTTACTGGCAGGAAGGCACACCGGTTACAATCGACCTGTCTCCAGACGCATCGCTCTTCGACAGCGTGAAAACGCAACGGTCTGCCGCCGGTCGCAAATCACTGACCAAAGCGCTGGCTCAACATCTGCCGCAACGGCTTTGCTCTGAACTGATCGGCGAAATCGAAGGGCAGAAGCGTCTTGCGGACCTTTCCTATGCACGTCTGCGCGCGCTGACCGACCCGTTGCACAGCTGGGCGCTCACCCCGTCAGGAACGGAAGGGTATCGCACCGCCGAGGTGACCTTGGGTGGCATAGACACAGGCGCGCTGTCCTCTACCACAATGGAGGTCAAGTCGGTGTCGGGGCTCTTTTGCATCGGCGAGGCTGTGGATGTGACGGGCTGGCTAGGCGGCTACAACTTCCAATGGGCGTGGTCCTCGGCCATGGCGGCCGCGCGGGCCCTGGCGTGACACCAAGACGTCTTTGATCTTCAAATATCCCCCGCGGAGCGTCCCGTGAGTGCCGCCCGCGCGCGCTCAAATCAGTGACGTGACCTGAGCCACAAAATCATCGCCGCGCTGTTCGAAATTGTCATACTGATCGAAGCTCGCCGCGGCAGGTGCCAGCAACACCACATCACCGGGCTCCGCCTCCGCAACCGCCCGCGCCACGGCGTGCCGCATGGTCGTGCACACCTCGGCCTCAACCGGCAGGCGCATCGCGAAGTTTGCGGCTTCACGCCCGATCACATAGGCTTTTCTGACCTGACCGGCGGCCTCGGCCAGACCGTCAAGTCCCCCTTCTTTCTCCAATCCGCCGCAGATCCAGCGGATCGATCCGAAGGCCGACAGCGCTTTGCCCGCCGCATCGGCGTTTGTGGCTTTGCTGTCGTTGACAAAGATCACACCGTCCTTCTCAGCGATCACCTGGCTCCGGTGCGGCAGTCCGGCAAAGCTGTGAAAAGCGGCTTCAATGACCCGCGGCGCAAATCCCAGGCTGCGGCAGACCGCATAGGCGGCGCAGGCGTTCTGATGGTTGTGCGCGCCGGGCAGGCCCGTGATCTGACGCAGGTCGATGGACGCGGTCTGCTTACCCTTGCGCACTTCCGCCAAAAACCCTTTGCGTGCATAGACTTGCCAGCCGGGTCCCGCCAGTTTCCGGTCAACCGAAATGCGGATCACGCGATCGTCGGCGGGGCCTTCGGCAAGCTGGCCGGCCAGAAAGCGGCCCTCCTCCTCATCCACACCAATGACCGCCCGGTCGGGGCCACCTTCGGCGAAAAGTCGACGCTTGGCGGCAAAATACCCGCCCATGCCGCCGTGCCGGTCCAGATGGTCCTCGGAGAGATTGGTGAACACGGCGACGTCCGGCGTCAGGCTGCGCGCCAGATCGATCTGGTAGCTCGACAGCTCCAGCACCACGACCTCGCCGTCAATCGCAGGCTCGATATCGAGCACCCCGCGCCCGATGTTCCCGGCCAATGCACAGGGCCGGTTGGCCTGCTCCAGCACATGATGGATCAAGGCGGATGTGGTCGATTTTCCGTTCGACCCGGTCACTGCCACAACCCGCGGCATCACTGCAAAACTGTTCCACTGCTCGGTCGCAAAGGATTGAAAGAAGAGGCCAATATCATTGTCGACCGGCACCCCGGCCGCCAGCGCCAGCGCCACGACCGGGTTCGGCGCCGGATACAGATGCGGGATGCCCGGGCTGACAATCAGACGGGCGATGCCCTCAAAATCACGCACCGCCTTGAAAGGTGCGCAGTCCAGCCCCTCTGCCGCTGCCGCCGCGCGTGCCTGCGGGTTGTCATCCCAGCACAGAGGCACCGCACCACCCGCACACAGAGCCCGCGCCGCACTCAGCCCGGACCGCCCGAGCCCCAGCACCGCAACCCTCTGCCCCTTTACCCCCCTGACCGGAATCACTGCCTTGCCCTTCTCCTTCGTTGCCGCGAGAGTGCCCCCGCGCGCGACCGGGGGCAAGGCGGTTAATGCACCGCGCGGCGCCACCGGCCATGCGCAAGACGACGCGCGGACCGCCGGGCGATAGAACAGGGAAAATCAAAGGTTTGGCGGCATCGGTATTGGATCGGTGCCACGTCGGTATTGCGTCGGTGTCCTGCACCGCAAGCGATCAGGTTAACAAGGCGCGCGCTGACCTGCGTTAACCCTTTTTGCCGCGCAGATTGGCAAGAGAGTTCCGCACGATCTCGATATTGGGATGATCCTCCGGCAATCTGGCCTGAAAGACCTCCAGCGCCTGACGGTAGAGACCTTCCGCCTCCTCATGCCGTCCCTGCGCCTGTGTCACCACTGCGAGGTGATTAAGGTTTACCGCAAAGTCAGGATGCCCCTCACCAATTGTCGTCCGCCCAATCTCAAGAGCTTCCAGGAAGAGCTCTTCTGCCTCCTTATGACGCCCCTGCGCCTTTACGACCAATGCGAGACTGTCGAGATGCAAAGCGTAGTTCGGATGCCCCGTGCCAATGGTCGCCCGATCTATCTTCAATGCTTTACGAAAGAGCGCTTCCGCCTCTTTCAACCGCCCTTGCGACTCCAGCATTTTGGCAAGATTGTTCAGGTGCAGCGCATGGTCGGGATGGTCTTCACCAATGGTCTTCCGGTCAATCTTCAGCACTTCCAGGAAGAGCTTCTCTGCGTTCTTTAACCGTCCCTGCGCTTGCACCACCAAAGCGAGGTTGTTGAGACTTGTCGCGTAGGCGGGATTATTCTTGCCGACAGTCGCCCGATCTATCTCCAGCGCTTGGAGGAAGAGCTTCTCGGCTTGCTCATACCGCTCTTGCGCCTTTACCACCAAAGCAAGGTTGTTGAGGTGAGCTGAATAGTCTGAATGAAACTTGCCAATCGTCGCATCGTCGATCGCGAGCGCCCTAAGGAATAGCTGCTCCGCTTCGTCGTAGCGTCCAAGCTGACCTATGTTCAACGCATGAGCATTCAAAGCTGCGCTATGTCTTTCGCTGTCTCCCTCTCCTTGAACCAAAGCCAACAGTGCAGCGCTGTGGACCACTGCAGCAGAGTAGTCGCCCGATCTTTCGGCAAATTCGCTTGCCTTTTTCAAGGTTTCAAACTGCGGATCAAGTTGCGCAGCGCGGGCGTAATGGCTGGCAGCCTGAGCCCAGCGAACATCTTGTTCCGCCACTTCGCCGCGTCCGAATGCAGCGCGGGCGGCCCGTTGAACCTCCAGTTCGGCACGGGCTTCGATTTCGGCAAAAATATCGTCAGCTTTAGAGTAGTCGAAATGCCGAAGCGCGAATTGGGCGTCGCGCAGGCGATCTGCTCCAATGTCGTTTGCCTCTCGATCCAACAACGACGTCAGACCGCTGTTGCGTTTTTCCGCCTCTACCAGAGCCGCTTTCGGGTCTGAAAGTTGACGCGCCAGTTCAGCGATCCGATCTGTGAGAAGCTCTTTTTCTGAAGCATGCGCTTTTGCCAGTTCTGATTGTACAGCCTCCCGTTCCTTTTTGAGATGTGCACGGAAATCATCAAGCGACAAGACGGTGTGATCGTTGGGTGCGCCCTGATTAATTGTCTGGTCACCATAGACCTGACCTATTGCGACCCCCTTGGTCCCTGCTTCTGCGATTCCGCTTTTTGCATGGTCGCGTGTCAGATTCGTCGCAGATGCATCGTCATTTGGGTCGGATTTCCCGAACAGTGCGCCCCACATTTTTCCGAAGACCCCAAAGGCCCAAAGCGCTACCGCGGCAAATGCGCCCAAAACTGCGAGGATGACATTGACGGTCCGCTCGCCTGTTTCGGTACCGATAAACGTCCAAAACGTGTTCAATAAATCCATGTATCGCCTCAAAATGCCCTTGCAGAATTGCACGCAAACGTTCAGGCGCCAAGCGTTTGAATCAACCTGCGCGTCAGAGGCATCGTCCTGTCCTGCGCGGCCGTAGTACCACCTCGCTTGGGAGGATCGGGTGCTGCCCGGTCGGGCCGCCGGACAATCCGATGCAGTGGTTTCCGCGCGCTACCGCACCTTGAGTGTGGCCAGACCGATCATCGCGAGAATGAGGGAGATGATCCAGAAGCGGATGACGATGGTGCTTTCCGCCCAGCCCTTCTTTTCGTAGTGGTGATGGATGGGGGCCATCAGGAAGACGCGTTTGCCGGTGCTTTTGAAGTAGGCGACCTGGATGATGACGCTCATCGCCTCGACCACAAAGAGGCCGCCGACGATGGCCAGCACAATCTCGTGCTTGGTGGAAACGGCAATGGCGCCCAGTGCGCCGCCCAGCGCAAGGCTGCCGGTGTCGCCCATGAAGACGGCAGCCGGCGGAGCGTTGTACCACAAAAAGCCAAGGCCCCCGCCAAAGAGCCCAGCGGTGAAGATCAGGATTTCGCCGGTGCCTGGCACATAGTGCACGTCAAGGTATTCGGTGAAGTCCACACGCCCCACCGCATAGGCGATGACCCCCAGCGTGCCGGCGGCAATCATCACCGGCATGATGGCAAGCCCGTCCAGCCCGTCGGTCAGGTTCACCGCATTGGCCGAACCCACGATCACGATCATGGCAAAGGGTAAAAACAGGTACCCGAGGTTGATCAGCGTATCCTTGAAGACCGGCAACGCCAGCTGGAACTGCAGTGCGTCGGGGTGGTTCTGCGCGGCCATGAAGGCCGCGACGGCGGCGATGGCAAATCCCAACAGCAGTCGCACGCGCCCGGGCACACCTTGTGCAGACTGTTTGGAGACCTTGGCGTAGTCATCCAGAAATCCGATGGCGGCAAAGGACATGGTCACGAAGAGCACGATCCAGATGTAGGGGTTGTCGAGCCGCGCCCAGAGCAGCGTCGACGTGAGCAGCGCGCCGACAATCAGCAGCCCGCCCATGGTGGGCGTTCCGGCTTTGGCAAAGTGCCCTTCCGGTCCGTCCTCCCGGATCGGCTGGCCCTTGCCCTGACGGCGGCGCAGCACCGCAATGAGGGGCCGGCCGAACAGAAAGCCGAACACCAGCGCGGTAATAAAGGCTCCGCCCGCGCGGAAGGTGATATAGCGAAAGAGGTTAAAGAAGTCGCCGCCGTCGGACAGCAGCGTCAGCCAATAAAGCATATAGGTGTCCTAATCATCATCGAGCGGGGCATGTCCCATTTTGCGGATCGCGTCAACGACGCGGGCGAGCTGCATGCTCAAAGAGCCTTTGGCGAGCACGACATCACCGCTGTCGAGATGCGCGCGGACCCGTTCTGCCGCCGCATCAGAGGTAGCAAACCACTCGCCGCGCCGGGTCTGTGGCAGCGCGTCGTGAAGGGCTTTCATATGTGGCCCAACGCAGTGCAGGATGTCGATTTCCTCGATCGCGGGCAATGCGGCCAGCCCTGCGTGGAGGGCGTTTGACTGCGGGCCAAGCTCCTTCATGTCGCCAAGATAGGCGATGCGGCGGCCTCTGGAGACGCGACCGATGTCATTGGTCACCCGCGCGGCCGCCAACACCTCAAGCGCTGCGGCCATGGAAGTGGGGTTGGCGTTGTAGCTGTCGTCGATGAGATCAAGCACCAGATGGGTGTCGACGGTGTCGAGAAAAATCCGTTCGCGCTGACCCCGTCCGGCATAGGGCGTCCAGCGCCCCAGTGAGGCCAGAGCAAGTGCCACATCGGTGCGGAAGGCCGCCATAACGGCCAGAGCCCCCAAGGCATTAAGTGCAAAATGCCGCCCCGGAGAGCCCACTTTGTAATAGATCGGAACATCACCCATTTCGGCGCGCACAACAGTCGTGTCGTCCTGCAGGTCCGCCCGTATCAGCTTGAAGTCCAAACCATTTACACCAAAGGACACACTTTTCAGGCGACAGGCGGCTGCTTTGGCGCGCAGGATCGATGCGGTTTCGATGTCCGCATTCCAGACCGCCGTACCACCCGCTACGACACCTTCGTAAATCGAAGCCTTTTCCACAGCGATCCCTTCGATATCGTCAAAAGCTTCGAGATGCGCAGCAGCGACTGTGGTCACAAGCGCCACATGCGGTGCCGCCAGTTTTGCCAGCGGCGCAATCTCTCCGGGATGGTTCATGCCGATTTCGATCACGGTAAACTCGGTATCGGCGGGCATGCGTGCGAGCGTGAGCGGCACACCCCAGTGGTTGTTGTAACTGGCCACCGACGCGTGGGTGCGACCCTGATCTGCCAGCATCGCGCGCAGCATCTCCTTGGTCGAGGTCTTGCCGACGCTTCCGGTGACCGCGGCAACCTGACCGGTTATGCGCGCGCGCCCAGCGCGCCCCAGATCCTCCAGTCCTTTGAGGACATCGTCTACAATCAGCAGCGGAGCGCCGTCGGGCACGCCATCCGGCACGCGGCTGACCAAGGCGGCGGCAGCGCCTTTTTCCAACGCTTGCGCCACAAAGTCATGGCCGTCACGCACATCCTTCAGCGCCACAAAGAGATCACCGGGTTCAAGCGTCCGTGTATCGATGGACACGCCCTGCGCCGTCCAGTTGCCGGTTGCCAAGCCACCGGTGGCATCGGCCGCATCCTGCGCTGTCCACAGGGTCATACAGGCCTCCCATCGAGCGTGGCCACAGCGACGCTTGCCTGCTCGACATCGTCAAAGGGCAGCACGTCATCACCGATGATCTGGCCGCTTTCGTGCCCTTTTCCGGCAATCAGCAGCGCATCGCCCGGGCCCAGCATATCAACGGCGCGCAAAATCGCCTCTGCCCGGTCGCCCACTTCCAACGCATCCGGTGCGCCCTCCAGCACCGCCGCCCGGATCAACGCGGGGTCCTCCGACCTGGGATTGTCGTCGGTAACAATGACCAGATCCGCATGATCCGCCGCCGCCTGCCCCATCAGCGGACGTTTTGACCTGTCACGATCTCCGCCGGCCCCGACAACGACAATCACCCGTCCGAGCACATGCGGACGCAATGCCTGCAAAGCGCGGCCTACCGCATCCGGCGTATGCGCGTAGTCCACGAAAATCGACGCCCCGTTGTCGCGGGTCGCGGCCAGCTGCATGCGTCCCCGCACGGTTTCAAGCTCTTCGAGTGTGTCAAAAACCTCAGCGGGGTCCGCGCCACAGGCGATCACAAGTGCTGCGGCAAGCATCACATTCTCGGCCTGAAAATCGCCAATCAGGCGCAGACGGCGTACATGCTGATCGCCAAAATACTTGAAACAGACGGTCTGGCCGGTCTGATTGAGCTGAATGTTTCCAAGGTGCAAATCGCCGATATCCCGCCCGACGCTGAGCACCGGACACCCGCGCGCCTTGGCAATCGCGGCCATATCCACGCCGCGTTCCACGTCGATGTTGACGACCGCCTGAGCATCCTCTGGCAGGACGCGCGCAAAGAGCCCCGCCTTGGCATTGAAGTAATCCTCAAAATCGTGGTGATAATCGAGGTGGTCCTGCGTGATGTTGGTAAACCCCGCCGCAGTAAGGGTCACACCGTCCAGCCGGCGCTGGTCCAGCCCATGGCTTGAAGCTTCCATCGCCGCATGCGTCACCCCGGCCTCCGCGGCTTGCGCCAGCGTCCGGTGCAATGTGATTGGCTCGGGTGTCGTGTGCGCCAGAGGTGCTGTCCAATCCCCCTCCACCCCGGTGGTCCCCAGGTTGACCGCCTTGTGGCCCAGCAATGTCCAGATTTGCCTTACAAAGGTGGCAACGGATGTTTTGCCGTTTGTCCCGGTAACCGCCACGACCGTTTGCGGCTGCGCTCCGAACCATAACGCGGCGGTACGGGCGAGCGCTTCGCGCGGCGCATCTGTGACGATCAGCACGGCCGAGGCGCTTGCAAGCGCTGCATCGGCCACGCGTGCGCCTTCTGCATCCGTGACGATGGCTGTCGCGCCGGCGTCCAGTGCCGCTGGGATAAAACGCGCGCCGTGCGTCTTTGCGCCGGGCAGCGCAAAGAAGAGAAAACCGGGGCGTACGTTCCGATTGTCAACGGCGAGGCCGGTGATCTTGGCGCTCTGACCGTTGGAGACGGTCAGCCCCAGTTCTGTCAGCGTTTTGGTCTGCCCGCTCATCGCCCCTGCCTTTTGCGGCTTAATTGCTGGTGAGTTTTATATCGTCCATAGCCAGAGGTTCAACGGTTGGTCGTAAGCCAAGAAGCGGCGCCACACGGCGGATCATCTCGGCGGCGACCGGCACGGCTGTCCAGCCTGCTGTGCGGCGCGGCTCGTCGCCTGTGGTTTCAACCGGTTCGTCGAGCGTGACGATGAGCACATACCTGGGGTCATGCGCAGGAAAAATCGACGCAAAGGTCGCGATGACCTTGTCATCGTAATAGCCCCCACCACGTCGCTTGGGCTTGTCTGCGGTGCCGGTCTTGCCGGCCACCGCGTAGCCCTTGACCTCGCCAAAACTTGCGGTGCCTTCGGTGACGACTTTACGCAGCATGCGACGCGCCGCGTCAGAGGAAGCATCGCTGAAGATGCGCGGTCCGAGTTGGGGGCCATCCTGTTTCAGGATCGTGGGCTGCACCTTGAACCCGCCATTGGCAATCGCTGCATAACCCGCCGCAAGATGCATTGGTGATGTCGAGAGCCCATGCCCGTAGGAGATTGTCATGGTGCTGAGTTCGGACCACTTGGGCGGCAGCAGCGGACGGCCTGTCGCTGCTTCGACAATCTCAAAATCTGTGGTGTCCAGCATGCCGAGCCTTTTCAGGAAGGCCTGCTGCCGTGCGGCCCCGATGTTTTGGGCGATGCGCGCGGTTCCGATGTTGGAGCTTTTGACAATCACCTTGGCCACGGACATCTCGTCACCGTAATTGCGGAAATCGCGTATACTGTGCTTGCCCCAGCGCAGCGGTCCCTTCGTATCGATGACGGTGGTCTCGTTTACCAGACCAAGATCCATCGCCTGAGCCACGGTGAAAATCTTGAAGGTCGAGCCCAGTTCGTAGACGCCCTGCACCGAGCGGTTAAAGAGCGGGCTGTCAGATGCGTCACCGGACACGGCCGGGCGCGGGCGGTCGTTAGGATCAAAGGTCGGCAGGGAGACGACGCTCACCACTTCACCGGTCTTTACGTCCATCAGGATTGATGTCGCCCCTTTGGCGTTCATCAGCCTCATGCCGCCATAGAGCACACGCTCCGCTGCGGCCTGCACCGTCAGATCGAGCGAGAGCTCCAACGGACGGCTGCCGTTCGCGGGGTCGCGCAGGTAGTCGTCAAAATACTTCTCAACCCCGGCCACACCGATCACTTCAGCGGCGTTGACGCCTTCCTTGCCGAAACTCGCGCCGCCCATCACATGCGCGGCCAGTTGCCCGTTCGGATATAAACGCATTTCCCGGGTGGCAAACAACAGGCCGGGATCGCCAATTTCATGCACCTGTTGCATCTGTTCCGGGCTTATTTTGCGCTTTATCCACAAAAACTTTCGTTTTCCTGCGAAATCTTCCAAAAGATCCTCAGGTTTCAGATCCGGGAAGATTCTCGCCAGCTCCTGCGCGGCATAGGACGGATCCACCATAAGCGGCGGTTGCGCGTAAAGCGCATGGGTTTCAAAATTTGTGGCCAGAATGTTGCCATTGCGATCCACAATATCGGCGCGGGCGGCGTGGATCTGCGCACCTGGCGCATCAACACGGGGTTCACGCGGTTCTGCTGTGGCGATCATGCCCATGCGTGCGCCCACGACGCAAAAGGTCACGACAAAAAAGAGACTGAGCACCAGAAGTCGCCCCTCGGCGCGCTGGCGGGCCTGATCGCGCATCTGCTCGTGGCGAATGCGCAGGTTCTCACGCTCGATTGCGTCTGGATTTTCCCCTTTCGAGCGGGCATCCAGAATGCGGGCGAGCGGACGGAGCGGCGTGCGGATCATGGCGCTTCCCCGGCCTGAGCGTCCGAGGTGTTGGCCACCTCCATAATGTCATTGATCTCCAGCAGCGGATCGGGCGGGTAGGCGACCTGATCCACGTGACCAAATTGTTCAGGGCGCAACGGCAAAAGGCCCAGACGGTCGAAATTGATCTCGGCAAGATCGCGCAGACGGTCGGGACGGTTGAGATAGGCCCATTCCGCGCGCAGCTTTGAAAGCCGTTCATGTGTTGTGCGTATCTCTTTGCGCAGGTCGCGCGTCTCGGACAAAGCGGCCTGCGTGGCGTAGTTTTCGCGGTAAGCCCAGAAGGCGAGCGACACCACACCCACAATCGTCAGAATGTAGAGAAAAGTCCGCATCACACCCCCCTGTGAACCGCCGGCATCCCGACGGATTTCGCATCTATGTCGGCCGCCGGTGCGTCGGTCCTCAAGCCGACGCGCAATTTGGCGGACCGCGCGCGCGGGTTGGCTGCGATTTCCTGCGCGTCCGCGAAAATCGCTTTGCGCGAGGCGAGCCGGAACGCCGGAGCGGCCTGCTCTCTCTGCGGCGCGTAGCGGTTGGCGTTACCGGCGGCCCCGGCGCGCACGTTCAGAAAGCGTTTGACCATCCGGTCTTCGATCGAGTGGAAGGTGACGACGGCAAGCTTGCCGCCGGGCGCCAGAGCACGCTCGGCAGCCATAAGCCCCTGAAAAAGTTCCCTATATTCGTCATTCACCGCGATGCGCAAGGCTTGAAAAGAGCGCGTTGCAGGGTGCGACTGGCCTGGCTTTGCGCGCGGCAGACAGGCCTCAACAACCTCGGCCAGCTGCAATGTCCGCGTCAGTGGCGCCTCTGCACGGGCGCGCGCAATAGCGCGTGCAATCCGGCGACTGGCGCGCTCTTCTCCATACTGAAAGAGGATGTCCGCAAGCTCCTGCTCGCCGGCCGTGTTCACAAGATCAGCTGCAGACGGGCCATCCTGGCTCATCCGCATGTCGAGCGGGCCGTCTTTCATAAAGGAAAAACCGCGGTCTGCCTGATCAAGCTGCATCGACGATACGCCGAGATCGAGGACAACACCGTCGAGGCCCTGCGCATAATCGTCCATTTTGGAAAAAACGCCCTGTTGCTGGACCAAGCGTGCCTCGTAGTCATCTGCCCACGCGCGCGCCATCTCGAAGGCGAGCGGGTCACGATCCACCGCAATGACCTTGTCAGCACCTGCATCCAGCAGCCCGCGCGTGTAACCACCGGCCCCGAAGGTCCCGTCAAGCCACGTCCCCTCGACCGGCGCAACGGCATTCAGGATCGCTTGCAAAAGAACGGGGATATGCGGGGCGGAGGCTTCTGACGCGGCGGCAGCAGCCATGCCCTACCCTTCCTGCTTGTTGTCGAGAAAGGCCATCGGGTCAAAATCATCCGGCAGCTCGTCCAGCCAGGCTTCGGTCCTTGCGGCCTCTTCGGCCTCGTAGGTCTCCGGGTTCCAGATCTGGAACGTGTCGCCGGCCGCAATGAAAAACGCCTCCTTGTCGAGACTGATCTTCTGTCGCAGCTTTGCCGGCAGCACGAGACGCCCCGTTTCGTCCACGGAGGTGGGAAAAGACTGTCCATGAAAGAGCCGCTGCAGCATTTTGCGCTCCATGGATCCGCGCGGCAGAGCGTCGATTTTGTGGTCGACCTCTTCAATGGCCTCCATCGTGTAGCATTCAAGATAGCTGCGACGGTGATCGCCATAAACGATAACAAGTTCGGGCGCATTGCCGGGCGTCCAGACGGGATCGGCAAGCTCGATCACACGGCGAAACGAGGCCGGGATAGACACCCGCCCCTTCGTATCAACCTTGTGATGGCTTTCGCCTCTGAACCTGCGGCCCACTTGCCTGTACCCAATCCTGCGCCAGCCTGCGCCGGCAATCCCCCCATCCCTTCAAATGGAAACGGCGGGCTGATCTGCTGCCACTGATCAACCCGCCGCCCTCGTCCCGCCTTGCGGGGAAGTCCAGCTGCGCGCGCCACCTGGGGGGATGTCTGCTCGCTCGCGCGCCGGATCTCTGGTCTGATGAAATCGAGAGGCCTGTATGAAACCTGCTAGAGTTTTGTTTAAGTGGGGTCGTTGAGCGCCCCGTCTCGTCTCATCTGATGCAGAAGGGATAACGTGGGAATACATGGTCTGACAAGGGATTTTTTGGCCCAAGTGACGCTAAATGTTGTTTCTGCGACTGCGCCGGAACAAGATGTTGTTGGAATTTGGCCTAAAAGTGGAATATATTGACGGATTATGACGCCAAAGCACAAAATGTGGTGTGAAATAGCGAGGAAGTTGTTGGGGCCGGTTTTTCCCATGAAATCCCCTTTATCCTGCAGTTTTTTGTGCAACGGCATATTTGTTCTAATAATGTTCCGCACAAATCAGGATAACTTGGCGCAAATCCGTGAAAAAATGAACGTGATTCGGATGATCTTTCGTGTGAACAGCGGGACAACCCATGATTTCCCATGCGTTCTGTCACGGCAGGCCCGAACGTCATTGAGGTGACGCGTTCCGGACGACCTAGTCGTCGAGCTGCGCCAGATCGACTTGTCGCGCTGCAACGAGGGACCGGAAGGCTTCGACTTCTTCTGTTATGACCTTGTTCAGCGGCGTGTGCGGAACCGTGCCGAGGATGCGCCGCAGCCTTGCGTCGTCAAGGTTGAAAGCCGCCGGCAAAGACGCGCCTTCTGCATGTGTAATGCGCGCCTCGGGATGCGCCTTAAGGATTCGGGCGACAAACTCGGACACTTCCAGGTAGTCGTTTCGCAGGTTGCAGGCTACCGCGCCCCGATACTCCGCACGGGCGCAGCCGATAAACATCGCGGCCACGTCGCGCGTGTATTGCAGTGCGATCGGACCATCAAAGGCAATGTGATAAGGGCAGCCCGCGGCCACGGCGAGCAGGGCCTTGGCGGGCCCGGCACTGACACCCTGATCTCTCCCGACCCCAAAAACCGCGCCCGGGCGCAGGCCGACGCTGCCAACCTGCCAATCCCGCCAATAAACTCTCGCGGTTTCCTCGTTCGCCATTTTATAGACACCGTACAGCGTTTCGGGCAAACGCGGCGCGTCATCGGTCACGCGCCCGGGCGGGTAAGCATCGACCGGACCGAATACGGCGGTCGAACTGGCGTATGCAAGCCCCCGCACGCCGTTATGGCGCGCTGCTTCGAAGATATTGACGGTCCCGGTGACATTGACGTGCGCGCCGAGCGGCGGATTGGCCCGGGCAAAGGGGATCATCAGACCCGCAAGGTGGATGATATGGGTCACCGCGTGGTCCCGCACCGCCGCAACGACTGCTTGGCTGTCTGTGACGTCAAGTTCGAGCCAATTAAGCGATGCAAGCTGCGCGGCGGTCAGATTCAGGGCCGGACGCGTCTGGTCGCGCCGCACGTCGGAAGCGACGACATCTGCACCTTCCGTTACCAATTGCCGCAAAACCGCGCTCCCGATGCAACCCGACGCACCGGTGATCAAAAACCTTTCGCGTGCCATGACACTCTCCCTTCCTAAAGCGTCCAGTCCGCTCGGCGACGCTAAAGCCAATGCCGCCGATCAGGCCATACCGCCCTTGATCAGCCCATCTGCAATGCGCGCGTAAGCCTGCGCCATTGGGCCGTCGCCTGCCGCAATCGGCGTGCCCGCGTCTCCGGACAGACGCGTTTCCAGATCGATCGGCAGCGCGCCAAGGAGCGGCACATCCATGCTTTCTGCTTCCGCCGCCACTCCGCCGTGACCGAAAATGTGGTGCTCTGACCCGCAATCGGGACAGATGAACATGGACATGTTTTCGATCAGCCCGAGGACTGGTGTTTTCAGCGTCGCGAACATATCGAGCGCTTTGCGTGCATCCAGCAGAGCGACATCCTGCGGCGTGGACACCACAATGGCGCCGGTCAGTTCCGATTTGGTGCAGAGCGTGAGCTGCACATCGCCCGTGCCGGGCGGCAGATCGACGATCAGCACATCCAGCGTGCCCCATTCGACCTGCCCCAGCATCTGCTGGAGCGCGCCCATCAGCATCGGGCCGCGCCAGACCACCGCCTTGCCCTCTTCCATCATGAACCCGATGGACATCAGCGTGACCCCGTGGGCGTGCAAGGGGATGATGGTTTTGCCATCAGGACTTGCAGGGCGCTTGTTCACTCCCATCATGCGCGGTTGGCTCGGCCCGTATATGTCTGCATCCAGCAACCCGACTTTGCGTCCGGCGCGCGCCAGAGCCACCGCAAGATTGGCCGAGACGGTGGATTTGCCGACGCCGCCCTTTCCCGACCCGACAGCAAGGATCCGTTGCACGCCGGCCGGTTTCGTGGGTCCTGCCTGCGGTTTGGGATGGCCACCAATTTTGAGGTTGGGTGGCGGCGCTTTTTTTTCCGCTGGTCCGTGCGCTGTAAGCGCAACCGATACAGAAGAGACGCCGGGCAGGTCTGTAACGACCTTTTCGGCAGCATCGCGCACCGGACCCATCTGACGTGCGACCTCGGGGCTTGGGGCTTCGATCACGAAGCGTATGGAGGTTCCGTCAATCGAGAGCGCCCGAATCAAATCATGCGCCAAAAGGCTCCGGCCGTCCGGCAATGTGACACGCGCCAGAGCGGCTTCGACTTCGGCCTTGGTCACAGACATGCTCAAATTCTCCTCAGCTTCGCCACTCCATATAGCAACTCTTGCCACACGCACCAGCAGCCGCAGCAAAATGCCTAAACCTTAGGCGCGAACCAAAAAAAATATCATGAAGGCCCATGCATTTGCTGCATAGCAGCAATGTTAACGATAACCATTGTGCAAGCGCAGCATTACCCTAAATATGAGGCCAACGGACAAAACAGAAAACCACAGACGAAGAAGGAGCATGGACGTGGCCGCATATCGCGAAGCATTTGCTCAAAGCACAACCGAAACCGTTTTGGCGCACGCAGCGCATCTTTTGGAACGCGCGGCATGGCACCACGCCCGTCACCGCGTTTATCGCAAATGCCTGGACGAACTGCGCCAGCTTGATGATCGCGACCTAGCCGATCTGGGCATGAACAGGTTTGCACTGAAGCACATCGCGCGTCAGAGCGCAGACGATTACATGGCGCGATAGCGCAGCAGGAACTTCGGGCGCCTCCTCCTCCCTTTGGCGTCCGCATGTTGGCGGCGGCATCAACTCTTCCTCCCAGATGTCGTCGCTAGCGAATACCAGCATGTGGGAATGCACATGCGCCCAAAGCCGCACAGAACCGCGGCGCCGGGCTCACAGTTCAGGTGCCCTTCTCCTCCTCCCTAGGGTACCTGTTTTTTGACGGTGGCACCTCTCCTCCTCCCCGGTGTCACCGTCTTTTTTTTGCCTACAGACTGCCGCCCATTTGCGACACCGCGCGACAATCCGGTGACAATCGTCACGTCGCACTACAATTGCGCGTCGTTTTGTCGTTAACTAAAAAAAAACGAAAATGAGGTGGGCATGGTTTTACGGACCTTCTTTGCGTTCGACAGCGAAGCGTTGGTGGTGACCGACAGCCCCGATCAGAGCCTGATCGGCGATGCTGTTATCAACAATTCGGACACCCCGAACGGAACCGAGTTTATCTTTAACGGCGCCCCCTTGCGCGAGATCACGTTGGATGACACCGGCGGCGGGCGCAATCGCTTCAACGACGACCGCGAAGACGATCACGTGATCGTCGATGGTGGCGGTCTCGTCGCGGCGGGCACCGAGGTAGAGGCGGAATCGCGGGTCTGGCTGCGGCAACTGGACGCCAATGGCGATCCCTTTGGTCCGGAAATCGAAATCTTCGCGCTGTCAAAGGACGGGCAGACCAGTGACATATGGGGCATTGGGCTAACGGCGCCGCTGATCCCAGGTGCCAGTTACGTCAAAGTGCGCGGCAGCAATGAGGGCACAGTCCGCTATACGGACTTTATAACCTGTTTTGTGCGCGGGACGCGGATCAAAACCGCGCGTGGCACGGAAGCAGTCGAAGATCTGAAGCGCGGACAAATGGTTTGGACAAAAGGCAGCGGCCTGCAACCGGTGCGTTGGATCGGTCATACAACCACAGTCGGAGAGGGCGCTTCATCACCCGTGGTATTTGAGGCCGGAGTTTTGGGAAACAGCCAGGACCTTGCTGTGTCACAGCAACATCGTATCTGGGTTGAGAGCGCTGCCGCCGAGCTTCATTTTGGCCAGCGCGCGGTTCTGGTTGCTGCCAAGCACCTCATTGGACTGCCCGGCGTAAGGCTGCGGCCGCAACCGCAGGTGCACTATACGCATTTCATGTTTGATCGACACCAGATCGTTCGGTCAAACGGCGCGTTGACCGAGAGTTTCTTTTTGGCGGATATGGCTCTTTCCGGGCTCGACCCCGGCCCCAGAGCCGAGCTGTGCGCCCTGTTTCCTGATCTCAAGGCAGGTCTGGCGGATTTCGGAGAAACAGTGGCCCCTACGCTGACCTCACGCGAAGCCAGAACCCTCAAACGTTACATGGCCGCCTGAGACCTAAAACGGGATATCATCAGCCGCTGTGACGAATTTGGCGACCACATTTTTCTGGCCCGCTTTTTCAAAGGCAATCTCCAGCTTGTCGCCTTCGATCCCCTGAATCGTGCCGTAGCCAAATTTCTGGTGAAAGACGCGTTCGCCGATCACAAAACTTGAAATAGCCGAGGCATCAATCACAGTGTTGCGTGTTTCGCGCGGCTGGCTCAAGGGGCGCTCCTGACTGCGGGCCTGCAGGCGGCGCCACCCCGGAGAATTGTAAACATTTGCCTCTGCCGCCTGCTCGTGAAGGGTGCTTTTCGGGGCTGCCGCGCCATATCCGCCGCCGTAGAGACCGGGCGGGGTGAGCACATCCACATGCGCCTCTGGCAATTCATCGATAAAGCGCGACGGCAACGCGTTCTGCCACTGGCCAAAGACGCGGCGGTTCGCGACAAAGGAGATTGTGCAGACTTCTTCGGCGCGGGTGATGCCGACGTAGGCCAGACGCCGCTCTTCCTCGAGCCCTTTGACGCCATTTTCGTCCATTGAGCGTTGTGAGGGGAACAGCCCGTCCTCCCAGCCCGGCAGGAACACCATGGGAAATTCCAGACCTTTGGCCGCATGCAGCGTCATGATGGAGACTTTCTCGCCCCCGTCGTCGCTTTCATTGTCCATGATCAGGCTGACATGTTCCAGAAAGCCCTGCAGGTTCTCAAAGCTTTCCAGCGCCTTCACCAGTTCCTTGAGGTTTTCAAGCCGGCCTGGCGCCTCGGGCGTTTTGTCGTTCTGCCAGTGCGCCGTATAGCCGCTGTCATCAAGAATGATCTCGGCCAGTTCCACGTGGCTGACCTCGGGCGCGCCGTCACCGCCATCATCAATCACTGCATCGCCGTCCACCGCCACGCGGGCGCGCATCAGCCCGCGCCAGCGGTCTATGCCGTCAAGCAGACGGGCAAGTTCCGCAGCCCCTTTGCCACCAAGGCTCTTGGTCTGCACGCAAAGCCGTGCGCCTTCCACCAGGCTCACGCCATTAGACCGCGCTGTGCGCTGGATCGTCTGTTGCGCTTTGTCGCCCAGCCCGCGTTTTGGCGTGTTGACAATGCGCTCAAAGGCAAGATCGTCATCCGGAGACACCACAACCCGGAAATAGGCCATGGCATCGCGGATCTCCATCCGCTCATAAAACCGTGGGCCACCGATGACCCGGTAAGGCAGCCCGATTGTCAGGAACCTGTCTTCAAAGGCGCGCATCTGATGAGAGGCCCGCACGAGAATGGCCATTTCGTCTAGGCCCATCTTGCGTAAACCGCGTGACCCGCCTTGCGCAGCTTCAATCTCTTCACCGATCCAGCGCGCCTCTTCCTCACCATCCCAGTGACCGATCAGACGGACCTTTTCACCTTCTTCAAGTTCAGTGAAGAGCGTTTTGCCCAGCCGCCCCTTGTTGCCCTCGATCACCGCTGAGGCCGCCGCCAGAATATGAGGCGTGGAGCGGTAATTCTGTTCCAGCCGCACCACATGGGCACCCGGAAAATCCTTTTCAAACCGCAGGATGTTGCCCACTTCGGCGCCGCGCCACCCGTAAATCGACTGATCGTCATCACCGACGCAACAGATATTCTTGTGCCCGCCGGCCAGAAGCCTCAGCCACAGATACTGGGCGACGTTGGTGTCCTGATACTCGTCCACAAGGATATAGGCGAACCAGCGCTGGTACTGCTCAAGCACATCGTCGTGGTTCTGGAAGATCGCGACCATATGCAGAAGCAGATCGCCAAAGTCACAAGCATTAAGGCTTTTAAGCCTGTCTTGGTATAAAGAGTATATTTGCCCGACCGAACGTTGGTAAGACGTTCCATCAGATGCAGCACCCGGCAATCTATCGACTTTTGCACCACCGTCGGGCCCCACAGCCTCTGGTGTAAGCGCACGATTCTTAAATTGCTCGATCTCGTAAAGGAACCACCTTTCTGTCCACCGTTTTTGATCAATCTTTTCAGCGTGCAGTATCTGCTTTATCAGGCGTCGCTGATCGTCTGTGTCCAGAATGGTGAAATTGGATTTCAGATCCACAAGTTCAGCGTGTCGGCGCAGCAGCTTGACGCAAATGGCGTGGAACGTGCCGAGCCACGGCATACCCTCGACCTGCTCGCCCATCAAATGGCCCACGCGGTTTTTCATTTCGCGCGCGGCCTTGTTGGTGAAGGTGACGGCAAGGATCTCGTTCGGGCGCGCGCGCGCCGTGGCCAGAAGATGCGCGATACGCGCCGTCAGCGCGCGGGTTTTGCCCGTTCCGGCACCCGCCAGCATGAGGACCGGGCCGTCCAAATGCTCGACCGCTTCACGCTGCGCGTCGTTCAAACCGTCGAGGTATGGGCGCGGTCTTGCAGCCATGGCTCGCGCCGACAGCGAAGCGCCCTCGAAGGCATCCATTTCGTCAAAACTGCTCATAGTTCGAGTCTAACGTTGAACCCGTCGAAGATAAAGAGAAGTTCACACTCTGTTCTTCACGCCACGAGACTGGACAATTCGCTGTTTGCGCAGGCAAATACGTCAATGAGTCTGCACAACACCTATCCGGCCATTTCCGATTTGCGTGCCAGAGCGCGGCGGCGCATACCCAAGTTCGTCTGGGAGTATCTCGA
Organism: Pseudomonadota bacterium; assembly: GCA_039191495.1. Lineage (GTDB taxonomy): Bacteria > Pseudomonadota > Alphaproteobacteria > Rhodobacterales > Rhodobacteraceae > Roseobacter. The sequence goes on from JBCCXN010000013.1 coordinate 98,560, forward strand.
TTCGGCGACCGGTACCGAAGCCACAAAGCAGCGCAACCGTCTCGCACTTGACCGTATCGGGTTTGCGCCGTCGATCCTGCACGGCGAATTTACGCCCAATCTTGAAACGGCGTTTCTGGGTCGCAAGCGCGCGTTTCCGTTCGGCATCGCCCCGGTCGGCATGTCGGGTTTGATGTGGCCTGATGCCGAAGGCCATCTGGCGCGCGCCGCGCGGCGGGCCGGCATCCCCTATTCGCTCTCCACCGTCGCCAGTCAGTCGCCGGAGGACCTCGCGCCGCACCTTGGGCCGGACGCATGGTTCCAGATGTATCCGCCCCGCGATGAAGCGATCCGGACAGACATGCTGGGCCGCGCACGCGCGGCAGGTTTCGAAACCCTCGTGCTGACCGTCGACGTCCCCGTTGCATCGCGACGAGAGCGGCAAACCCGGTCCGGCCTCACCCAGCCCCCGCGCCTGACCCCGCGCCTGCTGGCGCAGGTGGCCCGATGCCCGGAATGGGCTGCGGGCATGGCCCGTCGTGGCATGCCGCGCATGCGCGGGCTCGACAAATATACCGCACAGACGGAAACCGCCCTCTCCTCAACACAACATGCCGGATACCTATTGCGCACATCACCTGACTGGGACTATGTCGCCTGGCTGCGGGACGCGTGGGAGGGGCCATTCATCGTCAAGGGCGTTCTGCGCGCCGAAGACGCAGAACCGCTGAAAGCGCGCGGCGTCGATGCGCTCTGGGTCTCCAATCACGCTGGGCGCCAGTTCGATGCCGCCCCGGCCTCAATCGAGGCATTGGGCGATATACGCGATGCCACAGATATGCCGCTGATTTTCGACAGCGGTGTCGAGGGCGGGCTCGATATCCTGCGTGCATTTGCCTGTGGTGCGGATTTCGTTATGCTGGGACGCGCGTTTCATTATGCGCTGGCAGCCCTGGGACCGGCGGGCGTCGATCATCTTGTAGAGATCCTGCAAAAGGACCTGGAAGCGAACATGGGTCAGCTCGGCGCAAAAGACCTCGCCGAGCTGCCCGCGCCCCTTATGCTTCTTTGATCCAAAAAATATCCCCGCCGGAGGCCTGAAATCCAAATCTCTTTACAACAGCGCGGCAAAATGCTGCCCTGCAGCACGCACCTACCCAGTACTACGCGTTTACGCACGCTTCAGGACCGCCTAAACATTGCGCATTTGCGCCAGTTCAAGAGACACCGATGCCAGACTTCAAGAAAATCCTGATCGCCAATCGCGGTGAGATCGCCATCCGCATCATGCGCGCGGCCAATGAGATGGGAAAGAAAACGGTCTCCGTCTATGCCGAGGAGGACAAGCTGGGCCTGCACCGTTTCAAGGCGGACGAAGCCTATCGCATCGGCGAAGGTCTGGGACCGGTCGCTGCATACCTCAGCATCGATGAAATGATCCGCGTCGCGAAAGCGTCCGGGGCCGACGCGATCCACCCCGGCTACGGGCTGCTGTCAGAGAACCCCGATTTCGTGGACGCGTGCGATCAGAACGGCATCGTCTTCATTGGCCCCAAAGCCGAAACCATGCGCGCACTTGGCGACAAGGCTTCGGCGCGGCGCGTCGCGATGGCGGCCGGCGTGCCGGTGATCCCCGCCACCGAGGTACTGGGCGATGACATGAGCGCGATCAAGACAGACGCCAAGAAGATCGGCTACCCGTTGATGCTCAAGGCGTCCTGGGGCGGGGGCGGGCGTGGCATGCGCCCGATTATGAGCGAACACGAAATCGAGGAGAAAGTGCGCGAAGGTCGGCGCGAGGCCGAAGCGGCCTTCGGCAACGGTGAAGGATATCTGGAAAAGATGATCCTCAAGGCCCGCCACGTAGAGGTGCAGATTCTTGGCGACAAGCATGGTGACATGTACCACCTCTACGAACGCGATTGCTCGGTCCAGCGACGCAACCAGAAGGTGGTGGAGCGCGCCCCTGCGCCTTACCTGACGGATGCGCAGCGCGCGGAGGTCTGCGAGCTGGGCTACAAGATCTGCAAACACGTGGATTACGAATGCGCCGGAACCGTCGAATTCCTCATGGATATGGCGGATGGCAAGTTCTACTTTATCGAGGTCAACCCGCGCGTTCAGGTCGAACACACAGTGACCGAAGAGGTGACCGGCATTGACATCGTACAGGCCCAAATACGTATTGCCGAAGGCAAAACCATCGCGGACGCGACCGGAAAGCCGACACAGGCCGACGTCACGCTTACGGGGCATGCGCTGCAGACCCGGATCACCACCGAGGACCCGCAAAACAACTTCATCCCGGATTACGGGCGCATCACAGCCTTTCGCGAAGCAACCGGCATGGGTATCCGGTTGGACGGCGGCACCGCCTACTCCGGCGGCGTTATTACCCGCTACTATGACAGCCTGCTGGTTAAGGTGACGGCAAAGGCGCAAACGCCTGACGCGGCGATTGCGCGGATGGACCGGGCCTTGCGCGAATTCCGGATCCGGGGCGTGTCGACCAACATCGCCTTCGTGGAAAACCTCCTGAAACACCCCACATTCCTCGACAACACCTACCACACGAAGTTCATCGATGAGACGCCCGCGCTCTTCCAGTTTTCGCGCCGCCGCGACCGTGGCACGAAGGTTCTGACCTACATCGCGGACATTACGGTGAATGGGCACCCGGAGACCAAAGACCACCCGCGCCCGCAGGCACATGTCAGGGATCCGCGCCCGCCCAAAGAACGCGCAGAGCCATTGATGGGCACGCGCAACCTGCTGGAACAGAAAGGCCCACAAGCGGTCGCAGACTGGATGAAACAACAACGCCAGCTGCTGATCACCGACACGACGATGCGCGACGGACACCAAAGCCTTTTGGCCACGCGCATGCGGTCGATTGACATGATCAAGGTCGCGCCGGCCTATTCGGCAAATCTGCCGCAGCTTTTTTCGGTCGAGTGCTGGGGAGGTGCGACATTTGACGTCGCCTACCGCTTTTTGCAGGAGTGTCCGTGGCAGCGCTTGCGCGATTTGCGCGCTGCCATGCCCAACCTGATGACGCAAATGCTGCTGCGCGCCTCGAACGGTGTGGGCTACACCAACTACCCTGACAATGTGGTGCAGGAATTCGTGCGCGTCGCCGCCCAAACCGGCGTTGATGTCTTTCGTGTGTTCGACAGCCTTAACTGGGTAGAAAACATGCGCGTGGCAATGGATGCGGTCATCGACAGCGGCAAGGTTTGCGAAGGGACAATCTGCTACACCGGTGACATCAACGACCCGGACCGGGCAAAGTACGATCTGAAATACTACGTCGAGATGGGCAAAGAGCTACAAGCCGCTGGCGCGCATGTGCTGGGCCTCAAAGACATGGCGGGCCTGCTGAAACCGGGCGCGGCGCGGCAATTGATCAAGGCCCTCAAAACCGAAGTTGGCCTGCCCATTCATTTCCACACGCACGATACGGCCGGTGTTGCCTGCGCAACCATTCTTGCCGCATCGGAAGCAGGTGTGGATGCCGTCGACTGCGCGATGGATGCGCTGTCCGGCAACACGTCGCAAGCGACACTGGGCACCGTTGTCGAAGCACTAAAAAACACGGACCGCGACACCGGGCTCAACATGGCGGCTGTGCGTGAAATCTCCGACTACTGGGAAGAGGTTCGCTGCCACTATGCGGCCTTCGAAACCGGCATGCAGGCGCCTTCTTCCGAGGTTTATCTGCATGAAATGCCCGGCGGGCAGTTCACCAACCTGAAAGCTCAAGCCGCCTCGCTTGGTCTGGAGGATCGCTGGCCTGAGGTCGCCCGCACCTACGCGGACGTCAACAAGATGTTTGGCGACATCGTGAAAGTGACGCCGTCCTCCAAAGTGGTGGGCGACATGGCGCTGATGATGGTCAGTCAGGGCCTGTCGCGCGCGGATGTGGAAGATCAGGAGACCGATGTGTCCTTCCCCGACAGCGTGATCGACATGATGCGCGGCAATCTCGGGCAACCGCCCGGCGGATTTCCCGCCAACATTCTCAGCAAAGTACTGAAAGACGAAATACCCAACCTTGAGCGTCCTGGCAAGCACCTCGCTCCAGTAGACCTCGAAGACCTCCGCGCCGAAGTCTCCGGCATGATGGATGGAAAGCCTGTCGATGACGAAGACCTGTCGGGCTATCTCATGTATCCCAAAGTATTTCTGGATTACATGGGCCGGCACCGCACTTATGGCCCCGTGCGGTCGCTTCCCACAAAAACGTTCTTTTACGGCATGGAGCCGGGTGAGGAAATCAGCGCCGAGATTGATCCGGGCAAGACGCTCGAAATCCGTTTGCAGGCAGTGGGCGAGACCACGCAGGATGGCGAAGTGCGGGTGTTTTTTGAGCTCAACGGGCAGCCTCGTGTGATCCGTGTCCCGAACCGTCTGGTCAAAGGAACAACCCAGCAACGGGCCAAAGCGGAGGGCGGGAACGCCAATCATATCGGCGCCCCCATGCCGGGCGTTGTGGCCTCCGTCGCAGTGAAGGCCGGAGACAAGGTTGCTGCGGGCACGCTTTTGCTGACGATCGAAGCAATGAAGATGGAAACCGGTCTGCATGCGGAAAAGGGCGGCGTGATCAAGGCTGTGCACGTAAGCCCCGGCGGCCAGATCGACGCCAAAGACCTGTTGGTCGAGTTCGAATAGTATTCTGGCGACTTGGCAATGCAACTGCACGCTCTTTCGTTTTTGGTGCCGGACTATGATGCTGGTATTGACTTTTTCTGCGACATTCTTGGCTTTGAGCTGATCGAAGACATCCCGCAGGACGGAAAACGCTGGGTGCGCGTGAAAGCGCCCGGCGCGCAAACGTCGATTGTTCTGGCGCGCGCGGCGACGCCCGAACAACGCACCATGATCGGACGGCAGGGTGCAGGGCGGGTCTGGTTGTTTTTGACAACGGACGATTTCGCACGCGAGCACAGGCGGCTAAGAGACGCCGGCATTTCCTTTGAAGAGGACCCGAGACACGAAGCCTATGGCACAGTGGCCGTCTTTTCCGATCCCTTTGGAAATCGCTGGGATCTCATTCAGCCCACGTCTGAACACAGCGAAAGTTTTTGACCGAGTGTTCGCTTTTTCCTCTTGCGGCGTTGCGCGCGCATCGTTATTTGACTGCTCACCGAAGGAAGCGGGCGTAGCTCAGGGGTAGAGCATAACCTTGCCAAGGTTAGGGTCGGGCGTTCGAATCGCCTCGCCCGCTCCAAAGGGTCTCACTGACATTTTTCACGCAAATCAACGAACCAATAGCTATTTTGGCTCGACCTGTTCTGCGTTCCGAGGTCGTTTGAACAGGGCCTTCGATGAAGTTGTATTCTGGTTGTTGCACTCGTATTGAACCCAACGCTGAGATGATCAATGAGTGCTGACCTGAGTTGCAATCTCAGAAAAGCGCTGTCGTTTGCGCCTCTGGAAAACTCCCAGCGTTTAACAGATGCAAATTTTCGCCAGACCGGTGGTCGACGCGGCCTGATGAAGGAAAACGGATCCCTCAAGAAGACCGGCTCAAGAAAGTATGACTGAAATGCCATCTGGGTCCCGCTGAAGTCGTTCGGTAACCCAGCGCGCAACACGCACCGGCATTGCGCGACTTGAGCTCAAGAAGTTTGGCGCAGTCAGGACACTTTCGAGGACGATCCTATGCGGATTGGCGGGGCGTTCTAAAACTGCCGGATCGCCGGAAGATCAACGACGGCCCGTTTAGCCTCTCTTTGGACCTGTCGACCGGAAAAAACACACTAGGTTAACATCTGACAATTCTCTTGCGCCGCGAAACAGGAAAAGCCGAAAATGGATGCCATGGTCGACACGGAGGGCATAGAAACGTGGGCCACCCAAATTGCCCATCGGAATCTGCGCGAAGAGATTTTGACCGACAAATCACCAGGCGAACAAGACCCCAAGACTAAGCGGCGTCGCGAGCTTTTGAACACTGGCGCACGCCCGGTTCGCAAGGCCCTGAAGCTTATGGCATTTGACGCACTGGTCGCGCGCATCCATCGGTTCGACTTCCGGGCAGAGCCTGCGAGCAAGCGCAACTTTGAAGAAATCCCTTTACTCCGCTGCAACATGGAGGTGACCGCACTGCGTGCTTCATTAGCCAATGCATATGCGGCATGGAAAGACAGACTGGTTTTGCGTCACAACACTATTAAGAAGGCCGGTCAGACAGGCTTTGAAGACGCTCACAAAGACTGTCACATGGCGTTGCTGGACAAGTGCAACCGTCCGCTGGCACTGCGGTTTCGTTCACAGCTTCATGACCTGAACATTGGCTACCGCTGTCGAGCGGGCGCGGATCGAGTTACACTAAGCGGTGCATTGCTTCGAAACATCAGCAGATTTTGGACGACGCATTGAATCACGACGCAGAAAAAGCGACGCGGCACTGGATCGATCACTATCGTCGAACGGGTGTATACCTGAGAAGTCAGATGGATAATTGAAATGCAGCGGAATTGGTTTCTTGGCGACCTGTTGAATCAATTGTTCGACCACCCCGGCAAGAGGCGTGGGAAGGACGACAAACGGTCTATTGAAGAGCTCTGCGAAGCACTTTTGTCCGCGGAAGGTGAAGTATCCGGATTCACCCTCGCGTCGACTATTCTTGATCGTTACCACACTTTGAACGACCCAGAAAAAATTGGATTCTTCAATTACCTGAACAATGAACTTGAGCTTGATGCCGAACAGCTGGCTGAAACAGCTGACCTCTACGCCAAAGACCGAAGTGTCGAACTTTATAAGCAGCTCAGTGAAGCCTCGGAACCCAGACGACAGGAGCTGCTGCGCCGACTGAACCAACCTGCTGGGGCGACACAAGAACTAGTGGCAATGCGTGTTGACCTACTTCGGTTTCTTAAGTCAAACGCGCAGCTGAAGCGAACAGACATCGATTTTGTCCACTTGTTGAGAAGCTGGTTCAATCGAGGGTTTCTTGTTCTCAAGCAAATCAGTTGGGACACACCCGCGCGCGTATTGGACAAGATCGTCGCCTACGAAGCGGTCCACCAAATCAACGATCTGGACGATTTGCGGCGCAGACTTTACCCGCCTGATCGTCGTTGCTTTGCGTTTTTTCATCCTTCGATGCCAGACGAGCCTTTGATATTTGTCGAAGTGGCCCTGACGGCGGAGATACCCAAGGCGATCAATGCTCTCCTGTCTGATGATCGAATACCAATAGAAGGTGAACAGGCAAAAGTTGCGGTATTCTATTCCATTTCGAATTGCCAGAAGGGTTTAACAGGTATCACGTTCGGCAATCTGCTCATAAAGCAAGTAGTGGCCGAGCTGTCGCGGGAAGTTCAGAGCCTTGAAACCTTTGTGACGCTGTCGCCCTTACCGGGCTTCAATCGTTGGTTGACCGGTGAAGTACAGCATTCAGAGCACGGGCAAGTGGCCGAAGACATTCTTGCCGGCTCGGCAACACCGCAAGATTTACGTGCGATGGCGGCCCGCTACCTTATGTTCGCCAAGCGCGAGGACGGTATGCCCTTGGACCCGGTAGCCCGGTTCCATCTGGGCAACGGCGCCGAACTTCACGATCTGCACGCGGAAGCGGACCTGTCTTCCAATGGGCAGGCACAATCCAGTGGCGCGATGGTCAATTATCTGTACGACTTATCAAAGACTGAGCGTCATCATGAAGAATTTGCAAAGCATGCCTCGATCGAAGCGTCACGCTCGATCCGTACGCTTTCGACAGCAGCGATGGTTCCCAAGCCAAAGGAAAATACCGCGTAACAACCGCGTTGTATTGGGCGGTTTTCGCCGCCAAGACGGCAAGACCGGTCCGTATCTTAAATGAATGAAGCGCTCGCGAATGACGTATGTGGCCCTGACGAAACTGGAAATGCTCCAGATAGTAGTAGAGCATAGTTTTAAGCAAAGCGGATGCTGACCAAGCGGGTCAATGGACGAAACCCACCACTTTTTTAAACGATTTCATAATATTACCAAGCCCGGGCTGCGACGTTCAATTCGCTCGCCCGCGCTGATCGATTCTGGTCGAAATGCGAGTGAATGAACCAAGTCCACAAACGTGTCTGAAAGCGTCAGAAATCCGCGTCGGGGTGCGGTTTGACGTCCCGATCCAATTCATGCACGTCAAAGGTTGACCAACGCCCGTCCGTTTTCGGCGACGATGGCAGGTCGCAAGCGCGTGAATGCAGGTTTACCTTGGAGATAAAATTTGCCGATATCGGCGCTGTGACAAATATAAATGCCAGCACCAGTATCTCGTGAAAGGAATCCTCGCCGCGCGACAGGCCGTCCGTCACTGAGGCCAGGAGGAACGCGCCAATACCGAGTGTGGCGGCTTTTGTCGGTGCATGCAGGCGCGTCATCGGGTCGCTCAGTTTCAGCAATCCGATGCCGGCAACCAGCGTGAAGATGCTGCCGACCAAAAGCAGCGCAATGGTGATAACCGTCCAGAGCGTTGTTAGCATCATTCGATGATATCCCCCCGAAGCACAAAGCGCGCGTAAGCCACTGTAGAGACGAACCCAAGCATTGCGATGATCAGCGATACTTCAAAGTAAACCCGCGTGCCCTGAGCAATTCCCAGTAGCACAATCAGACCAATTGAGTTGATCACCATTGTGTCGAGTGACAGAATGCGGTCACCCGTGCCCGGACCTATCACCAGCCGGATCATTGCCATGATCTGACTGACCGCGACCGTCGAAAAAGAGGCGATCAAAGTGATGGTCGTGATGTCCAGCTCAAGGTTCATTCAAAGATCTCCATCAATCGGCGCTCGTAGCGTGACTTGATATCGTCGCGCACGCCATCCGGGTCGTCGGTGTCAAGTGCATGCACAAGGAGGCTGTGACCTTCATTTGACAAATCCGCCGAAACGGTGCCCGGTGTCAGAGTGATTGTACCGGCGAGGATTGTTATTGCTTCGGGTCGTTTCAGATCAAGTGGTATCTCCACCCAGGCAGGGCGCATGTTTGCATTGGATTTCGTCAGAATGATCCACGCCACCTGGATATTCGCCATGATGATATCCCAGACCACGATCAGCGTATAAACGACAAATTTTCCGGCTCGAATGCCGCTTGGCCGGTCCGGCCACCACACGGCTGTGATCCGAGGGATGATCACACCAAGAATGATACCGAAGACGGTCATTCCGGCACTGATGTCATTTTGCAGCGTGATCCAGACAATGGTCAGGATCAACGTCAGAAGCGGATGGGGAAAGAGCCAGTTCAGGGCGCGCTTCATGTCAATTTCCCTCCTGCTTCGGCTTGCTGAGTTTGCCCGGCTTATCCAGCACCGTTGAGATATAAGGCTCCGGCGCAAATAGCTGCTGCGCAGTGGCGGTCATATAGCCGTGGATTGGGCCCGCGAACGCTGTATGCGCCGCGATGAGCGTCAGAAGCCCTCCAACGGCAACATATGAAAGTGCTGCCGGGGCAGCTGGCAAGGGCTCATCCTCGGCCCGCTCAATGCTCTTGGCTTTCCAGAACAGCACGCTGCCTGCCCGCGCGAAACCGACCACATTCACGAGGCTCGCAACCAACACGACCGCAAAGACCCAGACCGCCGCAGAGGTTTGAAACGAAGCATCCAGCACCAGCAATTTGCCGACAAAACCCGACAAGGGTGGAAGGCCTGCCATGGCAATCGCCGCGGCAAAAAACAGGGCTGATGTGAGCACCGCCCCGGCGATTGCGGGCATTGGCAACAGCCTGAGGTCCGCGCGACCGGCGCGCACCAGATCAGCGATGAGGAACAGCGCCGCGGCAGCGAGGGTCGAGTGGATGATGTAATAGAGCGCCGCTGAAATACTGCTTGGCGTGAAGAGCGAGATAGTCACCATCACCATGCCCATGGACCCAATCACCGCAAACGTCACCAAACGGTCAAGTTTGCGTGCAGCCAGCACGCCCAAAGCTCCGAGCCCAACGGACAGCAACGCTGCCCAGACCAACCAGGTATCGTGCAGGCCCGAAGTGACGCCAAGATCCGGCGGAAAAACCATCGTATAGACCCGGATGATCGCATACGCGCCGACCTTGGTCATTATAGCAAACAAGGCAGCGACAGGTGCGGGCGCTTCGGCATAACTTGATGGCAGCCAGAAATGGAGCGGCACCAGGGCGGCTTTGATGGCAAACACCAAAAGCAGCAAAACTGCGGCGACACGGATACCCACTGTCTCTGACGGATCGACGGCTGTGACACGCTGCGCCAGATCTGCCATGTTGAGCGTCCCGGTTTCCGCGTAAATCGACCCCAAAGCGAAGAGGAAGAGTGTTGAACCGATCAGGTTGAACAGAACGTATTGCACACCTGCCCGTAGCCGCGTGTTCCCTCCGGAGTGGGTCATCAGGCCGTATGAGGCGATCAGCAACACCTCAAAGAACACAAAGAGATTGAAGAGGTCTCCGGTCAGGAACGCCCCCATGATCCCCATCAACTGGAATTGAAAGAGCGCGTGAAAATGGCGTCCGCGGTCGTCCCATTGCGATCCGATGGCGTAGAGCAGCACAAAAAGCGCCAGTACAGCGGTCAGCAGAACCATTGTCGTTGACAGTCTGTCGGCAACCAGAACGATACCAAATGGCGCTGCCCAGTCGCCAAGTTGGTAAAGCGTGATGGTTCCATCCGACGCCTGCCAGGCGAGACCCGTGGCGATCGCAACGAGCATCGAAACGCCGGCGACAGAGAAAACGCGTTGAATGCCAATGTGATACCGCGCCGCCAGAATAATGAAAGGCGCAAGTATGGCCGGCAGGATAACCGGGGCGATGATCCAGTGGGTCACGTTGCGTCCTCCCCACTTTCCTCGGGGGGATCATTCACATGATCATCATCGCTGCCCAAGAACGCTCCCAGAGCAAGCATCACGATCACCGCCGTCATTCCGAACGAGATGACAATCGCGGTCAGGACGAGCGCCTGCGGAAGTGGATCCGTATAAGCCGCACCCTCCACACCCTTCTGCAGGATCGGCGGTGCGCCAATGACAAGGCGTCCGGAAGCAAAGAGAAAGACGTTCACGGCATAGGTCAGAAGCGCCATCCCAAGAATAACCGGAAAAGTGCGCTGCCGGAAAACCAGATAGAGACCGGCGGCCGTCATGATCCCAATGGCCGAGGCGACTAGAATTTCCATGCTACGCCTCCCTTGTCGCGGGTTGCGTGTCCGTATCATCTCGCGACGGGTCGATGTCCATCGGGTGCTCGCTGTCGATCATTTCCTGCCGCCGTGCGAGGCGTGAGAGACTTTCCAGTGCCAGCATAACGGCCCCCAAAACCGCGAGAAACACGCCAAGGTCGAACAACGCGGCAGTTGCCAGTTCGAATTCGTTAAACGGCGGGATCCGGACGTATGTGAAATCTGACGTCAAAAACGGTTTGGCCACAAACCAAGAGCCAATTCCGGTCAACCCGGCAATCAGCACCCCTGCCCCGATGATACCATGGTAAGGATATCGCAGACGCGCCGTGGTCCAGTTGAAGCCGCTGGCCATATACTGCATGACCACGCCGATAGATACGACAAGCCCAGCTATGAAACCACCGCCCGGCTCATTGTGACCGCGCAGAAAGATGTAAAAGCCAACCAACAGGACAATCGGCATCATGACCCGCGTCAGCACAACCATCATCATGGGGTGCTGCACCCCCGCGCGCGGCTGGTCTGGCTTACGGTTCAGAAGCTTGGCGCGCACTGGCCCGTTGAGAAGCGTCTCGGTCAGCGCGTAGATCAGCAGGGCCGCAATCCCCAAGACGATGATCTCGCCGTAGGTGTCAAAACCCCGGAAATCCACAAGGATCACGTTGACCATATTGGTACCACCGCCTCCTTTGTAGGAGTTTTCAACGTGAAAGGCGGAAATTGGCGGTAAAACCGCTTCACGCAACAGGTAATGGTAAGACAGGGCCATTGCAGCCAGTCCACCCGCCACCGCAATCGCAGCGTCGCGTCCACGCTGAAACAGGGAACTTTCCACCGGCGTCCGGTTCGGCAGAAAATTCAATGCCAGCAACAAAAGAATGATTGTGACCACTTCGACAGTGATTTGGGTCATCGCGAGATCTGGCGCGCTGAAATAGACGAAGCCGACAGATACCATCAAACCGGATATGCCAATCAGGATGAGCGCCATGAGACGATTGCGGTGCAAGGCGACAAGGCCGATGACCGATGCCACCAGCATCAGCCAACCAGCAACCGGAACCACGGGTGCCGCCTGCGGCGCACGCAGCGCCGTTCCAACCGTGCCGGTGACCCACGCGTAGTAGCCTGCCCCAACGATCGCGGCCGCTGCAATTACAGCGTAGCGCGAGAATTTTCCGTCATGAAGCGGCGCCATGACGCCACGCGCCAGTCTGACGATGCCGTCGACAAGGGCTTCGAAAATTACTTTTGCTTCGGGACGCGGCGCCGCGTCCCATATCGTGAGCAACGGTTTGAAGATGGCCAAAATGATCAAACCGCCCGCGACAGCAATGATCGACATGTAAAGCGCTGGCACAAGCCCGTGCCAAATCTTGAAATAAGACTTCGGTACATCTGCGACGGTGCCCAAAACCGACGCAGTGACCATCTTTACGAAAGGCTCTGCCAGATGCGGTGCCACCCCGATCACCACCACAAGAGTCACAAGAATGGCGGGCGGCAACCACATACCTGAATCCGGGTCATGCGGTTTGGCCGGGTAGTCCGAGCGGACGGGACCGAGAAACGTATGGCTGATCAGGCGAAAGCAATAAGCGGCCGAAAAGATTGAGCCGACAACCGCCAGAACCGGCACCAGCCAGTGCGAGCCGAACAGAACGGTGTGGTAGGCTTCCTCCAGCATCATTTCTTTGGACAGAAACCCGTTGAGATAGGGGATACCAGCCATGGACAGAGCGCCGATTGTCGCAATCGTAAACGTGACGGGCATCAATGTGCGCAATCCGCCAAGGCGCCGGATGTCACGGGTGTGCGCTTCGTGATCCACGATGCCGGCGGACATAAACAGCGCCGCCTTGAACGTCGCGTGGTTCAATATGTGAAACACAGCCGCCATGGCGCCAAAAGCCGTGCCCGTGCCCAAAAGCATGGTAATCAGACCCAGATGACTGACCGTTGAAAAGGCCAGCAGCGCTTTGAGATCATGCTTAAAGAGTGCGATCACGGCCCCAAGAACCATGGTGACCAGACCGGCGGTCGTCACGATCACAAACCACTCTGGCGTGCCAGACAAAACCGGCCACATGCGCGCCATCAGGAATATGCCCGCCTTTACCATCGTTGCGGAGTGCAGATAAGCAGAGACCGGCGTGGGTGCAGCCATCGCATGCGGTAGCCAGAAGTGGAACGGGAACTGGGCCGATTTGGTAAAACAACCCAGGAGGATCAGTATCAGCGCCGGTAGGTAAAGCGGGCTGTCCTGAATAAGCGCGCGATTTTGCAGGATGACGCTCAGGTCGTAGCTGCCAACAATCTGACCCAGTATCAGCATGCCGCCGATCATCGCCAGTCCGCCCATACCGGTGACGGCGAGCGCCATACGCGCGCCCTGCCGCCCTTCGGGCAGATGTTTCCAGTACCCGATCAGCAGGAAGGATGACAAAGAAGTCAGCTCCCAGAACACAAGCAAAAGCAATATGTTATCGCTCAGCACAATCCCAACCATTGCGCCTTGAAAGAGCAGCAAATAGGTGAAAAACTCGCCCATATTGTCATCGCGCGACAGGTAGAAACGCCCATAGGTGATGATCAGAAGGCCGATGCCGAGTATGAGCATCGCAAAAAAGAACCCCAAACCGTCCAGCATAAGGTTGAAGTTCAGTCCCAGCAGCGGCAGCCAGTCCACGCCGGTTTGCACGACATTGCCTGCAAACACGGCTGGCGCATTCGTCCAGAGCCCGAAAAAAGCCGCCAAAGTGACTGCAAAGGTCACCCCTGCGCAGGCCTGTCGGCCCGCAGAATTCATGATCCCCGGTAGCAACGCGCCGAGGAATGGTAGGGCGACAATTAGGAAGAGGGACACGCGAACTCCTGATATTTGCGCCGAAAGCTGCTCAGTAATGTGGTAGCCTTACTGGAATCTCAAGTGCAACCCATGAAAATCATAAAGAATATGGGACGCCGTCCTATATCAGCCAACCAAAACCAGGCTGCGGGTTCAGGTTTCACAGCCGCAGAGACACAGCACCTTGCGGACCGCCAGCATGCGACCGCCGCAAAGGTTTAAAAGCATCTCGGTGCCGTCAATTGATGCTGCGCAACGCTGCCAAAGACGCGCTTTTGCGGCTAAGCCGCTCACGTGCCAATTGTGTCAATTGATCGGGAACTGTCGCAAACACCTCTGCGCCAGACGCTCAAAGTCAGAAAGCGTTTCTTCAACTGTGCGGCGATCCCGCACGACCTCGAGCGCGGCGCGTTTTTCCGGCCAGCTGCCAGACACATGACGCTCCAGCATCAGAAAGGAAATTCCGATAATGACTTCTTTTTCCGGCTCGTCCATCCGACCAGCGTCGGACAAAGCAACGGCCGTCAGCGCAAGCGTGTTGGCACAGCGTAGTGCTGCGGCTTCCGATCCCTCATACACTTTGGATTGCGCCGACGCAGGGCTGGCAAGCATCAAAGCAAACGAAATCGACAGCCAGCGAACAACCGTCAAAACACTTTAAACGTCATGGTCGTCATTGACCTTTCGATTCCCTTGATATGCAGAAGGTTTTCATTGATGAACTTGCTCACGTCGGCATCCAGCGGAATGTAAAGTTTCATCAAAAGATCGTATTCGCCGCTGGTTGAATACAGCTCGGAGTGAATTTCTTTCAGCGCAATGTCTTCGGCCACCTTGTAAGTGGTGCCCGGTTTGCAGCGAATTTGGACAAAAACACAAGTGGTCATGGCCGGTTCCTTCGGTGGCGGCATGCCACTACAGGCAGGCTGGCATATCCGGCACAGGCGCTGCAATCCCTAATGACCCGGCTTGGCCCCGCGAAGGAAATTGTTATAAGGGCGGCTGAACTTAAAGGTCAGAGGCGAAGCCGATGCGAAGCCACACGCTCACGCGTAAAACCACGGAAACCAACATTTCTGTGACCATCGATCTTGATGGCACGGGAACCTACGACAATGCGACCGGCGTCGGCTTTTTCGACCATATGCTGGACCAACTGGCGCGTCACGCTTTGATCGATATGAAAATCAGGGCCGAAGGGGATCTGCATATCGATGATCACCATACGGTCGAAGACACGGGAATCGCCCTGGGTCAGGCGTTGACGGCCGCTTTGGGCGACAAAAAGGGCATCCAGCGCTATGGATCCTGTCTGCTGCCGATGGATGACGCGCTGATGCGCTGTGCGCTGGATCTGTCGGGCCGGCCCTTCCTTGTCTGGAACGTGGATTTGCCCACCGCCAAAATTGGAACCTTCGATACGGAACTGGTGCGCGAGTTCTTTACCGCCTTTTCGACGCATGGCGGCATTACGCTGCATGTGGATCAGCTGCACGGGATAAACAGCCATCACATTGCCGAGGCGGCGTTCAAATCTGTTGCACGGGCTTTGCGGCGGGCAATCGAGGTCGATCCGCGAAAGGCGGATGCGATCCCTTCGACAAAGGGCACGCTGTGACGTGCTGACAGCTATCGTCGACTACGAAAGTGGCAATCTTCATTCCGCGCACAAGGCCTTTGAGCGCATGGCCCGAGACGTGGATGGTGGCGACATCATTGTCACGGGCGACGCCGACGTGGTGGCTCGGGCTGACCGGATCGTTTTGCCGGGTGATGGTGCGTTCCCCGCCTGTATGTCCGCATTGCGGGGCCACTCCGGTCTTTATGGTGCCATGATCGACGCGGTCGAAGGCAAGGGCCGCCCTTTCATGGGCATCTGCGTTGGCATGCAGCTTATGGCGACATGGGGTCGCGAATACGAAAACACCCGCGGGCTTGATTGGATATCGGGTAGCGTGGAACGGATCGCGCCCTCAGATCCCGGTTTGAAAGTGCCGCATATGGGATGGAACGACCTGATAATCGACGCGCCACACCCGGTTTTTGACGGCGTTGCAACGGGCGATCACGCCTATTTTGTTCACAGCTATCAGATGGTGGTCGACACCGCTTTTGACCGGCTGGCCCACGTGGACTACGCCGGCGATATCACGGCCATTGTTGGTAAAAACAACATGATCGGATTGCAGTTTCACCCGGAAAAAAGCCAGGCCGCAGGGCTACGCATGATTGCGAATTTCCTGACCTGGTCACCCTGAAGTCAAAACGCCGCCCGACAGGCCTTTTCTGCGGGCGGCGTTTCTTTCTGGGACTGCTCAATACGCCTATTGTACGCGCGCCCAAGTCTGTTTGGAGCACAAGAGCCCACCGGCAACGCAACCTGAAAGTTTCAGCCGGTCGCCGGACAGGGCGACCTTACCGATGTAGATCTTGTCGTTGCTGGGCCGCCAGACCTTGCCCTTGTAAGCTCCTCCGCCCTGCGGCGCCATGTCAATAACAATGGTCTTGCCAACGGATGCGGTTTGCACCTCCGCGCTGCCTTCGAACGCTTTCTGGATGGTGCCGCAGAAGTTCGCACCGCAGGGGGCGATCGCCACGTGCGCATATCTGCCATCATCAACTTCGGTTTGCCACAGCCCTTCGATCGGGTCGGCGAACGCCGCGCCAGCCGAGAAGACCAAGGCGGCGATACTCGTAATTGTCTTTGTCATCGTGAGACCTCCCAATGTGTGGGCGGCACAGTGAGGACGCCGCGGCTCAGAGTGCAATAGTGACCTTGCGTCCGGTTGCGCCGGCGCGCCGGATCAGGCAGTAAGCACACCAGCTGAACCTCGGTATTGGAGGCCCACGCGCTAGGAGCTTCAGATGATTCTTTATCCGGCAATCGATCTCAAAGACGGGCAAGCCGTTCGCCTTGTGCATGGTGACATGGCGCGCTCGACCGTGTTCAATGACGATCCGGCGGCGCAAGCCCAAGCGTTTGTGCAAGCCGGGTGCTCCTGGCTGCACCTGGTGGATCTCAATGGCGCCTTTGCCGGCGCGCCAGTCAATGCTGCGCCAGTGGAGGCGATCCTGGCCGCCTGCCCTGTGCCCGCGCAATTGGGCGGCGGCATCCGCGACATGACCACGATTGAGCGTTGGCTCGAAAAAGGGCTCGCACGCGTCATTTTAGGCACCGTTGCCGTTGAAAACCCCGACCTTGTGCGCGATGCAGCGCGCGCGTTTCCCGGTCAGGTGGCCGTGGGCATCGATGCGCGCAACGGGTTTGTCGCCACCAAGGGCTGGGCTGAGGAAACTGATATCAAGGTCACTGATCTGGCAAAGAGCTTCGAGGATGCGGGCGTGGCCGCGCTGATCTATACTGACATTCTGCGCGACGGCGCTATGCGTGGACCCAACATCGCGGCCACCGAAGCACTGGCCCGCGCCGTATCGATACCCGTCATTGCCTCTGGCGGAGTAGCCTCGCTGAATGACCTAATTTCGTTGCGCGACACTGGCGTGATCTCGGGCGCAATTTCAGGGCGCGCGCTCTATGACGGGGCGATCGATCTGCGCGAAGCACTCAGAACGTTAAGCGGCGAAAGCGTCTGACGCTTGCAGACGGACAGCGGCGCCGTTACACCGACAACATGCTCAAAACGCGCATCATTCCTTGTCTCGATGTGGCTGACGGCCGCGTTGTCAAAGGTGTAAACTTTGTCGATCTGCGCGATGCAGGTGACCCGGTCGATGCGGCCATGGCCTACGATGCGGCGGGTGCCGATGAGTTGTGTTTTCTCGACATCACAGCAACGCATGAGAATCGCGATACCATGTTTGACGTGGTTACCCGGACGGCTGAGCATTGCTACATCCCTTTGACCGTCGGCGGCGGTGTGCGCAGTGTATCGGACGTGCGCGCGCTCCTGCTGGCAGGGGCAGATAAAGTGTCTTTCAACTCCGCTGCCGTTGCAGACCCAGATGTTGTTGCCCGATCTGCTGACCAGTTTGGCAGCCAGTGCATCGTCGTGGCGATTGATGCCAAAACCGTGTCGCCCGGAAAATGGGAGATTTTCACGCACGGCGGACGCAAGCCGACCGGAATCGACGCCGTTGAATTTGCGCTTACCGTGGTCACCAAGGGCGCCGGAGAAATTCTGCTGACATCAATGGACCGCGACGGCACGCGGGCCGGGTTCAACCTCCCACTGACCCGCGCGATTAGCGACGCTGTCGATGTCCCGGTCATCGCATCAGGTGGTGTTGGAAGGCTCGATCACCTGGTCGAAGGGGTCAAGGACGGCGGGGCGTCCGCTGTTCTGGCGGCCTCAATCTTCCATTTCGGAGATTACACAATCGCTGAGGCTAAAGCACATATGGCCAACGCCGGCATTCCGATGAGACTGACGTGACGCTCCAGGACCTCTTTGACACAATCCAGTCACGCGCCAGCGCCGACCCCGAGAGCAGCTGGACCGCCAATCTCTTTTCGAAAGGCCCCGAAAAATGCGCGGAAAAATTTGGTGAAGAAGCCGTCGAAGCCATTATTGAAGCAGTCCGGAACGACAAAGAAGCACTCAAAAGCGAAGCTGCCGATGTCCTTTACCATCTGCTGGTCATGCTCGCGGCACGTGACGTGCACATAGATGATGTTATGAGTGTATTGGCGTCACGTCAGGGGCAGTCGGGTCTTGAGGAAAAAGCAAAACGTTGAGGTCTTTGGTCCGAAAGCATCCTCGGGGGAGGCCATGGAGAGGCCTGCGAGGGCAGACGGCCCCCTGAAGTTCAGCAAGCCGTTTAGAGTTTTGAAGAAATGATCCCGGTTGCAAAGCCGCCCATGCGCAGCTCGCCGTAAAGGCGCTGATACTCCATTTTCGGACAAAGGTTCTGAATCACCGTCACGCCGCGCGCCTCTGCGCGCGCCGCAGCCTTCGCATGGCTCACACCGATCTGCATCCAGATGGTCTGCAAGTTTGAAAAACATGCCAGCGCCTCATCCACAATCGGTGGAACATGTTCGGACCGGCGAAAAATGTCCACCATATCCACAGGACCTTTGATATCTGACAAAGAGGCAACGACCGTGCGTCCGAACAGCGACGTGCCCGCGTGTCCGGGGTTCACGGGCACGACGTTATAGCCCTTCAGGTCAAGGTAACGTGCAACATAGTAGCTTGGCCGAACGGGATTGGTCGAAACGCCGACAACGGCAATGCGTTTGGTGCGCGTCAGAACCTCGCGCAAGAGAACGTCAGAATATTCCATACGAGTCTCATACCACGTCGCACGCGCAAAAAAAGAGCGCCCGATGTAACAACAACGGGCGCCAGAAGGTACGGAACGAGGGACAGTCTTAGGCGCGAGAGGGTTCCGAGCCACTCGGCACTCTTTGAGATAAGTTCGCGTCTAACGCTTTAAAGACCGTCTCGCAATTCTGTGAATAAGGTGTTAATTTGTCGCAGACGAAGGCGTCAGTCGAAGATGTCTTCGATCACATCAAATGCCTCTTCCAGAAAGTGCCGCATTGCCCCTTTGCGTTTCTTGACGCGGCGCTTTTTCCACTGCCTGTCATCGTCGTATTTTTGCCGCTTGGCCTTCTTGGTCTTTTTCGCATGGCGTTCCGGTACATGCGCAGTCTCCGCCGGGGCATCCCGGGGCGTATCGCGCAGCCGCTTCATATTGTGAAGCGGCGCCCCGCAATTTGCGCAGGTCAACTCGTGCCGCGTCTGATCCAGAACAAGCGCCGCCCGTGTGCCGCAGTAACAACAGGTCGCTATCTTTGTCGTATGCGCCATCACGTCTCTTTCATGCTTTCACGCCGTTTCGGTCCCTTGTGGCATATAAGGCGACTGCGGCAGCGTTCGAGACGTTGAGTGAGCCGAAAGTGCCTGCCGCATCGATCCGCACCAAATGATCGACCGTCTGCTTTGTTTTCGCGCGCAACCCCGGTCCCTCTGCGCCAAAGACCAAAGCGATTGGGCGATCCAACAGCCCGTCGGACGCCGCCTCCAGCGTGATGTTGGCCTCCCCGTCAAGACCCAGAACCAGATACCCCATGCCCTGCAAGTCACGAATTGCATCCGCAAGATTGGTGACACGCAGGTAAGGCTGACGCTCAAGCGCGCCGCTGGCTGACTTTGCCAGTGCCCCTGTTTCCGGCGCGGCATGATGGCGTGTACCCACAACTGCCGAGGCCCCGAAAACCTCCGCCGTGCGTAAAATCGCACCGACATTGTGCGGATCACTCACCCGGTCCAACAGGACTACACGCGGAGCAACCGCACCAATCGCCAGATCTTGAAGACCTCCCCAATTCAAAGGTTTGACTTCCAGCGCAGCCCCCTGATGCACCGACCCGGAGTCCAGCGGTACGTTGAACTTTCTAGGATCGACGATTTCGGGCTCAAGCCCGGCGATCTGAATGGCGTCCGCGAGTTTGGCTTGTGCATTCGGCGTTACCACAAGCCGTAGTTTTTCGCGTGCCGCATTTGCCAGAGCGTCGCGTACCGCATGCAATCCAAAGAGCCACAGGGTTTCACGTGAATGGACCTTTTTTTTCTGCTCCTTGCGAACCACCCACTTCGGTTTTTTCATGATTTGCGTCCACCTGAGTGTTGCACGAATGTGCTGCTGATTTCGCCTTGACGGCCCTGAAGACCGCTTGTAATCACGCCTCCACTGTCGATGCAATGCATGAGACAGCGTGGGCGACAGGCCGCAAGGTGTGGCAGGGGACTGTAACTCCCTCGCGGAGACGCACGCCTGGTTCGATTCCAGGGTCGCCCACCACCTAGTCTCCACAAAACTGTGGGATACACATCCCCCCAGCGCAGTCTTTATTTTTCCTTAGGTTACGAGGCGTGATGACGGTCGAGACCTCACATATTGTCTCTGGTCAGGGCCTTTTTGGCTCGATTTCGGCAGAAGTCTCAACCGGGCATTCGCGCGTGAGGTCTTGGGGTAGGTCTGGGTATTCTATTGTTATGGAAAGCCCAGAATCTTCCGCTGTTCACGCCAGTCAAGCGGTAGCTCCGGAAGGCTACGCAAATTCTTTGCTGTCAGATGTTCTGGCTGGCGGCCTTCGAGAATGGCGGTTGAGATATCCGGTGCCAGCAAGGCTAGTGGCAGGATGCGACTGACTGATCCACTTCGGAGCCCTTCGCGGTTTTCGATCTGGCGGATGGTGCCGGACGTGCCGTCAAGAAGTTCGGCGGACCACAGTCTCGCATCAGCGATAAGGTTGATGAGGTCTCGGTCTGGCCGCGGTGCATCAGGCGCCGCAATTATTAGCGGCCTAGCCCGTCCGGCCTGTCGCTTTTGGAACGGGACCTCGAAGTCTGCATGGATTGGCAGCTCAGCTTTCTCAGTTGGCTGTAACGCACCTAAATCCAACCGAACACAGAACTGTTCCTTTGATAAATCAATGCGATCAACCAGGCCGTTTAGGTGATGTGCATCTGTGTGTTCACTCTCATCGGCAATCTGGTTGCTCAGAGAACCCGCTGCCCGAAGGATGTCCTTGATCGATGAAGGATCCAAATCGACAGCCGATCTGATCTGCCGGGTCAGCCATGACCGATCGTCCAGGCGGGTCTTGAGCCCCCTCAGAACCAGCCGCTCGACTTCTCCGGCCGGAAAACGTTCAATAGGGCATTGGTCGTCTGAACTGGTCGGCTTGGATGTGTAATACCAGTACCGCTGCGATTGTTCTGTTCCGCCCGAGCGCTTCGACTTGATGGCGTAAGTCGTGCGCATCGGGCGGCCGTTTGAATCGTAGAGAAGCCAACCCAACAGGCGCTTGGCCGACCGTCGGGACGCGCTGATCTTCTTGCCACCGTGGTCTGCGAGTTGGCCCTGCACCTGCTGCCAGGTGGCATCGTCTATGATGGCCTCATGTAAGCCATCATGGAGCTCATCCTTGTGACGAGTCTTGCCGATGTAGACTGGGTTCCGCAGAATGTTGTAGAGCGCGCCACGATATAAGGACTTACCTCCCGTAGTCCGACCGTACCTGTCGGTTCGGCGTTTGCTTACGATACCAAGCGCGCCAAGCCTGTCGGATAGTTCGCGTACCGATCCAACTACCAAATACTCAGCAAATATGGTGCGGATCGCTTCGGCCTCAACCGGGTTAACAATCAACGCTTTATCGTTGACGTCGTACCCCATCGGCACCGCGCGCCCCATCCACATCCCCTTTCGTTTGGAAGCTGCAACCTTGTCTTGGATACGCTCAGCCGTCACCTCGCGCTCGAACTGGGCGAATGACAATAGGACGTTAAGGGTCAGGCGCCCCATAGACGAGGTTGTATTGAAGGCTTGGGTGACCGACACGAACGACACCCCTGCCTCGTCCAAGAGGTCGACCATCTTCGCAAGGTCCGCCAGCGACCGAGTTAGATATTCAACAGTATAGACAAAGATGACTTCTACGCGAGCTGTTTCTGCGCTCCTAAACGATGCCGGTTAGCAAGTGGAATGGATAGAGCGCCAGTTTGCCCACGTCGAAGGCAACAATGTCCGGCGGGCCTATAACGCGGCCGAGTATCTGGACGGACGAACTCGCATGATGCAAGCCTATAGCGATCAGCTTGACGCGCTGGCCGATGATCTGGACGCTATGCTGGTGTAGGGGCTGAAAGACGGGACGGGGCTATGGCGAAAGGAACAAAGTGGGTGCCTTGGTATAGGCGGAAAGACAACGACGGGAATTTGACCGAAGAGGAAAAGCGTTTTTTGGAATCTTTTCGCATGAACAAAAATCACGGGGCGGCACAGTATGAGAATTTACCCGTGGAGGTTCAGGACCATATTTCGGAGATCGAGTTGGCCTTGTACGACGCCAAACAGGACGGCGTTGCTACCAAAATGTTCGGTCTCGTAGGCGTCGGCGTATGCATCCCGTTCTTGGCCTACAATGATGTCGGTTGGCTCAGCCCTTTGTGGCGCTATATCGCTGGCGCGGCGTTTATTGCTGTTTCCATTGTCAACTACAAACGCGAGTGGCAGCGTAACGCGGACGGCCTATGGATGCCCGAGGAAGGGGAAGGAATCCCGTTTTCGCGAACGCAAGAATCTTTGGACAAAAACTGGGAACTTAACATGATCGGGCACCGGAGACGCGGCGCGATACGTGACGACGACGAGCTAGACGATTGAATCTAAAAGGGCGGCTCTAGAGCCGCCCTTTCCTTTGTCCGCCCGCCCCGGAGGAGCGAAGGGCGGACAGATTCTTATGCGGCTGCCAACCCAACTGCTTTTGGATCTGCACAACTGTTGCCCCGGTGCGGCACGCTGGCAGCTTGTGAAGCATCTCGGTCTTGGGCTTCGAGACCGGCCTTGCCGTTCTGTGCTTTGCGGGATCGGAAGGAAGGTTTTCAGTGAGTCGATCGCTCAAACAAGTCTCCCTTTTGGTCGCGGGGCGATCTCGTGCCCCGTACTGACCAAAGCCCGGAGTTCCGGGCGGGAGACTCTAACTTGTTTAACGACGTGAGTGACGCTCACCCTTGCCCGGAAGTCCAGTGGAAGATCTACAATCAAGCGAATTTCCCGCACCGGGAATGGCGGGCGGCGGCTGCCGCCCGCCTGAGCCTCAAATATCGACCCGTTCCGCAATGCTCAATGCGTCTTCCAACTCAACACCCAAGTATCGCACCGTGCTACCCACCTTGGTATGGCCAAGCAGGAGTTGAACAGCGCGTAGGTTGCCTGTCTTTCTATAGATCAGCGCCGCCTTGGTGCGTCTCAGAGAAGGCGTCCCGTAGCCACTTGGATCCAGACCAATCCTTGCCATCCAGGCCCGAACGAGGCGCGCATACTGCCGGGTTGAGACGTGTTCCCGCTGATGGAAACGGCTTGGGAAAAGGAACAAACATCCAAACATCTCTGTGCGGCAAACCCATTCCCGGATGGACGCCCGGGCGTTCTCCGACACTTCGAATTGAACCGGCCTTTGCGTCTTGCTTTGGACAACGGTCACGCGTTCGCGAACCCGGTCACCAACCACAAGATCGGTGCCTTTGAGGCGAACAAGGTCACAACCGTACAGCTTGCTATCGATCGCCAAATTGAAAAGTGCCAGATCTCTGAGATTGCCCGCGAGTTCGAGCCGAGCGCGGATTGCCCAGACCTGCTTGGCAAGAAGTGGGCGCTTTTGACCAATCAGGCGCCCCTTGTTTCACGGTGTGCATTTCGGTTTGATAGCGGGAAGTTGAATAATGGACATTAATCGTCCTCCATCCGTCCCTCCCGCTCCTGGCGTCGACACGGCGCCGACCGACCGACTTTAGCAACTAGTCGAACGGCCGGTTCCTTCCCGATAAGCGATCTTCGTGCTACGCGCGGCGAAAGGCAGAGAAGAGCCCAGCCGGTACCTTGGGTTTTCATGCTGCGAGCGCTCGCAGCATGAATTTTGCTGAGTCTGCTTGGCTTGTGGCCCTGCGCGGCGACGGTGAAACCAGTCATTCGTGCGACTCCCCGATCTTTCGGAACAGGAATACATGCGGTCGTTGCCTACATATCTTAGACCTCCGCGATCGGGGTGACAGACAAATCTAACCGTGCCAAAACCGACAAACGGAGAAGGATTGGCGGCCAGCGCTCAGATCGCACCGGGACCACTACGGTCCAACAGCTGTGACAAAGCTGGTGAAAGGTCGAGCAATCCTTTGCAATGAGCACATTTTGTGGATCATGAAAAGGGGCGCCGAATACATTTAGGATGCAAGCGACACCGACCCAGAGCCTCAAAAATCCTCCCAACCGTTGTGAGCCGATTCCGAGGGTCTAGCATTGACCGCAACCGGTTCGGCCTCGACGGGAGGATTTGGCTTTGGGTTTTCCAGGGCGACGATGTTGCTTTCTTTCTTCTCTCCTTCAGCCGTCTCCATGCCATGAAACCTTCCAAGTGAATCGGCTAGTGTTTTCGCCTCTTTGCTCATGACCACGCTTGCCGCCGTCATCTCCTCAAGCGTTGCGGCGTCGGTTTGTGTCGTCTGGTCAATCGCCGTGATCGCGGTATTCACTTCTTCCACTGCGAGCGATTGCTGTTCGACTGCTATTGTAATGGCCGAGATCTGCTCCGAAGCTACCTCTACGTCTGAAACGATGTCTTCCAAAGCCGTGCGCGACATGCCGACGCGTTCGACGCCAATCTCAACACTCCGATTGTTGCGGTCGATGACTTCGCTGATTTCTTGAACGGCATCTTGTGAACGTTGGGCGAGTGCCCGTACCTCGGATGCCACAACAGAGAATCCGCGTCCTGCCTCGCCGGCGCGCGCCGCTTCGACACCAGCGTTCAGTGCCAGCAGATTGATCTGGAATGCGATATCCTCGATGACCTTTACGACCCGATTGATTTGCGCGGAGGCCTCGGTCATCTCATTCATAGAAGCCTCGGTTTCGTCGGAGACTTGTCGTGTCCGGTTCGCGCTTTCTCTGACTTTGCGCGCGGCTTCGTCCGCAGATTTGGCGTTTTGGACGACTTGTCGAATACTGGACGTCACCTGTTCGACAGCAGCGGAAGTTTCTTCAACCGTCGCGGCATTCGATTCTGCACGACACGCCATGTCCTTTGCCGCCGTCTGCAGTTCAATCGATGTTGCAGAGACAGTTTGGCCATTTTCCTTGATGCCGGCCATAGCGCCCGCAAGTGCTGCGAGAGATCTGTTGAAATCTTGTTGCATTCTTTGGAAGACGCCTTCGCGTACACCGTCAATCCGAACACCAAGATCGCCTTCTGACAGCATCCCGATGCTGCGTACCACGTCGTCGATGTTGCGCTCGGTGACATCTAGAAGCTGATTGACGATTTTTGCAAGACCAACCAAATTTGTATCATCGATGACGATTGACATGCGATCGGAGAAGTTACCAGACGCTGCCTTGCCAAGAACGCTCTCCATATCTTGCTGAAATGTCTCGATCATCTGAAGATGGACGCGTTCAGCTTCGCGTTCGCTTTGTTCCTTGCGTTGAAGCTCTTGCTGCCTTTGGTGCTCTTGCTCACGCTCTGCCGCTTCGCGCTGGCGTTCAGCCTGCTCTTTGGCCTTTAAATCATCGTCGAGCTTTTTCGCCGTCCGGGCGTTGTCGACAAAGACCTGCAGCGCTTTGGTCATCGCACCGATTTCATGCTTCATCTGCTTGGTCTCGAGCTCAACCTCCAAATCGCCATTCGCCACGGCGCTCATTGCCCGTGTCGTACGAGATAGGTTTCTGGTAATATGACGTGAGGAAAAGAACGCTAACAGGCTTCCGGCTGCTGCACTGACCGCAACCATTGCCAGGACAATGGAGAAAGACTCTTTCGCGATCCTGATACCCTCATCCCCTACTTCCTTTTGGTGTTTGGAAAGGATCTCGACAGTGTCATGCATAAGCCCCAGTGTCTCTGGCCCCAGCTTGTCCATGTTCGCGTACTGTTCGTTCCGCGATACGACTGCAGCTTTGGCGTTCGAGATGGCAGTCGCGAATTTGTCAAGCTCGTCCAGTGTGCTCTGTGCCAGTTCCTGACGGCGCGGGTTCTGCAGTTCGGGCAGCAAATCAGCTTTTGCGCGTTGCGCATCCGCAATCTTGGCCCGTGACTTTTCCGCGTCCTCCGGCCGGTTTGTGACAAGGAAGTGTTCAAAATAGAGCGTGCTCAATAGCAGGTCGCGAAGCACAAAACCCGCCACGGAACTGGCCAGCGGGTCATTGTCCTGCAACGCAGTTTCCATGATCTCCGACAGCTGGTCGCGTGCTTTTTCACCTATTGAAACGGCCTCATTGATGTGTGCCTCGCTCTCTTTCTGGAACTCGACCGCCTTGAGTATGGCCGCTTCGTATTCACTGAGAAGCGGGGGAATTTGTTCGATAATTTCCTGTTCTGGAAAACCCTGAAGCGCCTCGTACATTTCCTTTTCGATCGCAACAATTTTATCCAGGTTTTCGACAACAACTGCCACGTTGTCGTCGCTAGGGTTGAACCGATATTTGAGAGCGGCGGTTCGAGCGATGTCGAGATCTTCCATCATTTTGCTCGCCAGCAAACCGCTGCTTGCAACCGCACGATACTCAATAAAAGTTCTTGTGAGTTGGCGCGTTTCAAACGAAGAAAACAAACCAACTAGAACTACAAGAGCGACCAGCGCACCCGTACTAAACACAATTAAACGCGCAATGGACATCTCTCGCTCCTCCGGTTCCTAAATCTCAGACCAAAGTCGCGTAGCAGGGATACCTTAATTCCTTGTTACGGGTCTCATAGCTTGCGAAGGGTGCTTTGCGCGGGCAATGGCTGCTTTCATGACCATCAACTGCGACGCCGTTAAAACCTGTGCTGCACACGCGAGCAAATGCTGCGTCAGCAAAGCTCACAAAGTGAATAGCGGCAAAGTCCGCAACTCAGACATAGGCCCTGTTTTGCTGAACGTCCGTTCATGTGGTGAAAGCAGACATTGCTCAGCGCCGCGCCGGTTTCGTCGGCTTGAACGCCTGCGTCATGCCGGAAGCCGTCATTTTTGAAAGCTGGCCAAAGTTCCGCTCTGCGGACTTTGCAGACTTTTGGATAGTCTAAAGTAATGTCCGCTCTAAAAGAGCAAACTAGGTCCTGCCTCAGGGAATATAGCTGATTGCGGTGAGCATTCGTGTGGCCGCTTGAGATCGCCACTGTTCAGGAGA
>JBCCXN010000014.1:0-125322 GCA_039191495.1 Pseudomonadota bacterium
ATCGGTCTGATTGTCGCTTCGATCGTGAACTTGTTCCTGGGCTCGCCGGCAATCATGTTCGCCGTGTCCGTTCTGGGCGTACTGATATTTGCGGGTTTGACAGCCTACGATACTCAGAACATCAAAAACACGTATCTCGCGCACGCACACCACGGCGATCAAGAGTGGATGCAGAAGTCCGGCATAATGGGCGCATTGAGCCTTTATCTGAACTTCATCAATATGTTCATGATGCTGTTGCAGCTCTTTGGCAGCCGCGAATAATCACGGCAGTTATTGACTTAAAGAAACCGGCCTCGTTGAGAGGCCGTTTTTTTGTTGCCGCAAACGACAAGCCTTGCCAACAAAAAAGAGGAGCGCATTTTGCGCGACCCCCGGACATTCATCATTAACGCAAAAAGAGTTACTTGATCTTGCCTTCTTTGTATTCCACGTGTTTGCGCGCGACTGGATCGTACTTCCGCACAACCATTTTTTCAGTCATGGTGCGCGCATTCTTCTTTGTGACGTAGAAGTGGCCTGTACCCGCCGAGGAGTTCAGACGAATTTTGATTGTGGTCGGCTTGGCCATGTTGTGTCTCCTGCTGCAGCCCGCTGCACACAAGGGGCTACTTGAATCCTGAAGCCCGGCTTTTACCGCTATACCGGCGCGAGTCAACCGCTAAAGCAGCACTCTCATTGAAATCTTCTGCGCCCGTAAGGCGGAATGGTCTGGGCGCGCGGAGAGCCTGTAAGCCGGGTTCTGTTCCCCGGGCATAACCCGGTTTGATGACCATTCATCTGGCTGCCCGGTTGCCCGGACAACTCAAGCTGCCAACCCGGACCTACTGGGGCAAAAGCAGCCCCGCACGCCGTCACCGGCGCGCGCGCGGTCCCTATTTGGCATTGCTCCCGGTGGGGCTTGCCATGCCGCAACTGTTGCCAGCCGCGCGGTGGGCTCTTACCCCACCGTTTCACCCTTACCCCGGACGAACCGAGGCGGTCTGTTTTCTGTGGCGCTTTCCGTCGGGTTGCCCCGCCCGGGCGTTACCCGGCACCGTTGCTTTTTGGAGCCCGGACTTTCCTCTGCGGCACGAAAACCTGCCGCAGCGGCCATCCGGCTCTCCGCGCGCGATCGCTGATGCGCGTAAATGCGACCCGCGTCAATAGCTGAGATGTCCACAGCCTCTGGCGGAGATATTTAAAGATACGAAAGGGCCTATCTGGAGTGACACAAACGAAAGTCATCCTCGGACAAAGGCCCGGTGCGCCAGGGCGCAAATCGCAGGCGCACCGAATTCAGTAGAACGTCGTCTGCGCAAGGTGCGGTAAAGCCTGCGTGTTTGGCCGTTTCGGCAAAGCTTTTCTGTCTTGCAACGGGTTCTGTTGGTCCGGCTAGTCCTTGTCTGGCAAGGCGTGCCCAATCGAAGCGAGGACCCGGATCGGATTTGCGACCTGGCGCCATATCAGAATGGCCGATAACGTTTGCCGCATCGATGGTCCATCTGGTGCGGACATCGCGCAAAAGATGCTCGAGCGCATTCATGAGCGGATTTGAGAAAGGGTGGTCGCCAGCGTTATCCAGTTCTATCCCGATAGAACGTGAATTTACGTCGCCCAGTCCGCGCCACTCTCCGTTTCCGGCGTGCCATGCACGTTTGGTCTCGTCGACCATTCGGATGACGTCGCCCTGGCGCGTTATAAGGTAGTGCGCGGATACTTCGCTCGAGGGATCGCACAAGCGCAGCAAGGCCGCTTCGGGATCAGCCATCGCAGTGTAGTGAACAACCACTATCGTGGGGACCAACCCGTCTTTGCGTTCTCCGAAATTTGGCGACGGCCAGTTGCGCACGCTTAGCCTTGCGAGGCTTTGCGGAACGGCTCCGGATTCCATGAACACGCATAGCCGTCGCCATCAGGGTCCAGCCCTCGCCGATCGCGTGCAGGCCCACCACTCGCCAGAAACTCAATTTGCGCCTGATCCGGCGACGGGTACTGTGCACAGTTGCGCTCTGCGCGCGACGCGCCGTTCAAACCTGCGCGCGCATAGACACGCGTGCCAACGGGGTGGCTGGTAGACAGAGCAAAAGCCACGATATTGGGCTGGTTGGATCCTGCGCGCTGCGGCAACGCTTCGGGTTGTATGACCCTGTACTGTGCACGATTTTGCGCCAGCCGTTCAGCGTCGCCCTCGATGCTGCGTTCACCGGAAACGGCGTCAAAATTGTTTTCGTTGGAGATGCCGGAGTTGTTCAGGACCGGAGCCGTTGAGCCCGCATTCAATGGTGCAGCGTTCTCAGCGGCGGGCACGGCGCCCGGTCGTGTCGCCTCCAGTACGCGGGCGGTTTCTGCTGCAGTCGCTTCCGCCGAGCCTGGCAATGGCGCTACTCCTGAAACCGGTGGCGGCGCACCAGTACCACCCTCTGGCGGCAGAACGGTATCGGGAACGCGGTATTGGCTGCCTTGAAGCGC
The DNA here is from genome assembly GCA_039191495.1 of Pseudomonadota bacterium. Lineage (GTDB taxonomy): Bacteria > Pseudomonadota > Alphaproteobacteria > Rhodobacterales > Rhodobacteraceae > Roseobacter. Next base: position 2,452 of record JBCCXN010000014.1, read on the forward strand.
AGCATCGCGCGCCTGACCGGCTTCGATTGACGCAAAACCCGCACCACGGGCACTGTCAGGCACTTGTGGAGCGCACCCCATCATCAGCGCTGCTCCAATGGTCAACAAAAGGTACCGTTGCATGTTCGCCCCCTTCAAGGGTGTTACACCGCGCGTCGAGGCTACCACCATTTCACTGGCTTGGCCACAAAGCCCGCCGCCTGCTCCAACGCGTAGGCGCTGTTGAGCAGATCCGCCTCTTGCCAGGGTTTGCCAATGAGCTGCAAGCCCAACGGCAACCCTTTCGCATCCTGCCCCGCAGGTACCGATATACCAGGCAAACCGGCAAGGTTCACCGTGACGGTGAAGACATCGTTGAGATACATTGCCACCGGGTCTGCGTCAGACATTTCGCCCAGTCCAAAAGCTGCGGACGGCGTTGCAGGAGTAAGAATGGCATCAACACCCTTGTCAAAGACGTCTTCGAAGTCCTTTTTGATCAGTGTTCGCACTTTGCGTGCGCGGTTGTAATAGGCATCATAAAAGCCGGCCGACAAAACGTATGTACCGATCATCACGCGACGCTGCACCTCGGCCCCAAATCCTTCTGCCCGGGTTTTTTCATACATTTCGGTGATACCGTCACCCTGCTCCAGCCGTGCGCGGCGCCCATAGCGGACGCCATCATACCGGGCAAGATTTGATGACGCTTCTGCGGGCGCGATTACGTAGTACGCTGGCAGTGCATATTTGGTGTGCGGCAAAGCGATATCGACGATCTCAGCCCCGGCAGCTTTCATCATTGCAATCCCTTGTTGCCAGAGCGCTTCGATCTCGTCTGGCATGCCGTCCATACGGTATTCTTTTGGAATTCCAATCTTTTTGCCGCGCACATCACCGGTGAGCGCGGCTTCAAAATCAGGTACCGGCAAGTCGGCCGAGGTGCTGTCTTTGGGATCGTGGCCCGACATTGCTTCAAGCATAATAGCTGCGTCTCGCACAGACTTGGTCATCGGACCGGCCTGATCGAGAGAGGAGGCAAATGCCACAATGCCCCAGCGCGAACATCGTCCATATGTGGGCTTAATTCCAACGATTCCTGCGAACGCGGCTGGCTGGCGAATAGAGCCGCCTGTATCGGTCCCGGTTGCGGCCAGGCACAAATCCCCCGCGACTGCCGCCGCAGACCCGCCAGAGGAGCCGCCGGGTGTCAGCGGTGTCTCATCATCGGCACGTCGCCAGGGATTTATCGCGTTGCCATAAACAGACGTTTCATTGGAAGACCCCATGGCGAATTCGTCCATGTTGAGTTTGCCCAACATGACCGCACCCGCGTCAGCCAGATTTTGGGATACGGTGGATTCGTATTCAGGCCGAAAGCCGTCGAGAATGCGCGATCCGGCCTGCGAAGCGACACCCTTGGTGCAGAACAAATCCTTGATGCCAATCGGGAGGCCGCATATCGCCGGAGCGTCGCCTGCTGAAAGACGGGCATCCGCCTCTGCCGCGCGCTCCATCGCCAACTCATGTGTGGTGTGCACGAACGCATTGAGCACACCCGCCTCATCGACCGCCTTGAGACATGCCTCAGTCAGTTCTGTGGACGTCGTCTCGCCAGCGCGCAACGCATCGCGCGCTTCGGCCAGTCCCAGTGCATTCAGATCCGTCATCACTCAACCACCTTCGGCACGGCAAAAAAGCCTTCGCGCGCATCTGGCGCATTAGAAAGAACGCGTGCTTGTTGATCACCATCGGTGACTGCGTCCACGCGGCGTTTCAGGACTTGAGGTGTCACCGATGTCATCGGCTCGACACCCTCGATGTCCACTTCATTAAGTTGTTCGATGAATCCCAGGATGGTATTGAACTCTCCTGCCAGTGCTGGCAGAGCTTCGGGCTCAACCTTGATGCGCGCCAGTTTTGCAACGCGTGCGGCTGTGCTTTCATCAATCGACATGTCTCATCCTTTATTGCGTCAGCGCCGTTTAGCGTGCCGTCGGGCCATTGCCAAGCCTGTCGGTGCGCGAACTCAGCTTCATCCCGATACGCAGTACCGCGCTATGTGCCTTTATGCTGCCGAGCCGTCACGACACCGGTCTGTTGGCACCAACGGAGATGCTCTAAGGTACTTTGGAAAAACGCGCGCAGGAAAGCAGTGAATGACACAACAAAAGGAAAGTTCATGAATCTTGCGAGACTGGCCGCCGAAGCAGCTGAGCGCGCTCAGCCTGTGCGGGCCGGACTGATCGGTGCGGGCAAATTTGGATCCATGTTTCTAAGTCAAATCCCAACCATACAAGGCTTGGACGTTACGGCAATTGCAGACCTGGACGTGGAGAGAGCGCGCAAAGCGTGCCGAGCCGTCGGCTGGGACAACGCACGCGTGGCGGCCACGGCCTTCACAGAAGATGGTACCGATTTGACAACGCGCGAAGACGTTGACGTGGTCATAGAAGCGACCGGAAACCCGCGCGCCGGAATTGTCCATGCCAAGGCGGCCATCGGAGCAGGCAAACACGTGGTTATGGTGAATGTCGAAGCCGACGTGCTTGCCGGCCCCGCCCTTTCCGAAGAAGCCAACCGCGCAGGCGTGGTTTACTCTATGGCCTACGGTGATCAGCCCGCGCTGGTGGCCGAGATGGTGGATTGGGCGCGTGCCGCAGGGTTCCACGTGACTGCCGCGGGCAAAGGCACAAAATTCCTGCCAGCCTACCACGGCGTCACGCCCGATGATGTGTGGTCGCACTACGGTCTAACTGCTGAAGAAGCCGCGACCGCCGGAATGAACGCACAGATGTTCAACTCCTTTCTCGATGGCACCAAAAGAGCGATCGAAATGGTTGCCATTGCAAATGCCTGCAATCTCAACGTCCCGCGCAAAGGGTTGGCGTTCCCGCCCTGCGGGGTCGACGATCTTGCGCGTGTGCTGCGTCCCGTCTCTGTCGGAGGTCGGTTGGAAGGACGCGGTATGGTCGAGACAGTCTCTTCGCTGGAACGCGATGGCAGACCGGTTTTCCGTGACTTGCGCTGGGGCGTTTACGTGGTTTTGGAAGCACCCAACGACTATGCCGCGGCTTGTTTCGGTCAGTATGGGCTGCCAACCGACAGCACAGGTCGCTACGCCTCGATGTACAAGCCCTTTCATCTGATCGGGCTGGAATTGTCGATCTCTGTTCTCAGTGCCGCTTTGCGTGGCGAGGCAACGGGTCAGTCGCAACACATGCGGGGCACGGTGGCCTCAGTAGCAAAACGCGACCTCAAGGCTGGCGAAGTGCTGGACGGCGAAGGCGGTTATACCGTTTACGGCAAAGCCGTGCCCGCGACTAGGGCTACACACGCGCTTCCCATCGGGCTTGCCCACGGTGTCACCCTGAGCCGTGATGTTTCCGGCGGAGAGGCAATAGACTTCTCGGATGTCGAGATATCAGATGATAGTGTGGTCAGATCGTATCGCGGCCTGATTGGTCAGCAGGTGTGACGCCCCTCAAAAGGCAATGATGGAGATTACGGCCGACACAACCAGGCTTGACTGGTTTGGAACCGCATCTTCGATCGGTACAGCAACCGAGAGATTGAGGCTCAAGCGGTCCGAGAACGCGCGATCGATCCCGACGCCGGTGGACAACAAATTCGTTTTGCTCGGAAAGGTCGATTCAACTTCGCCAAAATCGACAAAGGCGTATGCGTCCGTCGGCAGCCCCTGAAAGGTCGAGCGGTGGCGCACTTCGAGATTGGCATAGAAGCCTTCATCTCCCGCTATACCATCCGATGGGTATCCGCGCACTGTGGTCGGCCCGCCAATCTGGAAAAGCAAATCTCCAGGAACCAGAACCTCGTCCGATCGCTGGAACGATGTGTTGCCGATCAGACGCCACGTATCGTTGATCTGATATGTACCACGCAGCGAACCCACAACAAAATCAAAATCATCGGACGTATCGATAGTCTTGTCCTTGGTATCTGCCCGCACCGACAGCAACTGCCCCGTGACGAACGCGCGATCGTTGGTATAGGAAAACGACAGTCCGAACGACAGTTTGTCCGTTTCCGAGTCAACGAGGGGGATTCCCGACGCATCTGTTTCGCTGGATCCGGCAAAGACCGAGGCCACACCTTCCAGCAACCATGTATCATTGGCGATAAAGGGTTGCGTCAGCGTCAACGAAACGGATTCGGAGTTGCCTTCAATACCAAGATCACTGGCTGGTCCGTGTGTCACTTCCACATCTGAAAGCGTGTAACTGCCCGCAAGGCGCGTGCCGATAGTAGTAACCGGCAGATCATAGCGCAGCGTCAGGGATTTGCTGCCATCCGTCAGCGCGGCATAAGCAAGGAAAGTATCGTCCAATCCAGCCAGACCGTAACGCCTGTAGATGGACGAAATCTGTTGCTCACCGGTCGATTCCGCCCCCGTGTTGTCGAGAAAGAACTGGAGCTGCTGCGCGGGTGGCTCAGTCACGCCAAGGGTTAGATCGGTCAGGCCGAAACTCGCACCGGGTTGCAGAAGAAGACGCAGATTGGCCCGGTTTGTCGCGTTGAAATAAGCAATGTCCCTGCTGGCCGTAGGGATATCAACTGTCTGACCTTTGGAAAGGCGAACCCGGTTCAGGATGAATTCGTCCGAAGACTGCCGTTCTCCGACAATTCCGACGCTGCCGAGTTGGCCCTCAACCAGACGCACTTCCAACACGCCTCCGGCAAGGTCTTGCGGTGGTAAAATCGCGGCAGCCGTCACAACGCCCTTTTCGGCATACAAATCGTTTACATCCCGCACCAGCGCTGAAATCTGACGAAAGTCGACGCTGTTGCCGGTGTACCGGGCAGCGATCTCGTCCAGTTCTCCGGCACTTAAAAACGCAGACGCGGGCGCGAAAACAACGCGTTGTAGCAAAACCGTTGGTCCGCCTGCAGGCGGCAGCTCCCGGCGCGCCAAAGGATCAGCCAACACGTTGTCCCCGGTCTGCCGGACATCCGCGTCACGGTCCAGTTCGTCGAGCCGGCGCGCGCTTTCCTGCGCCCGCGCGGACGAAATGTCCAATCCCTGAGCCTTCAATGGTGTAGCGAACCAGACATACGGAAAGACAAGAAGCGACGCCAGCGCCATTCTGAGCGATAAATTTTTTGCCCGCATTATATTCGCCTCGTGGCTCTTTGGCGGGCCCTGTTTTTTTGACCCGTTCACACCGGTATTGTTATTGCCGCAGCAAGACGGCTGGCCCATTTCCTGCAATCAGGACCTGATACTCTATACCATCGATTTCCAGCACAACATCATTGAAATCGATATCTTCTAGATCTTCGTCGTCGTCTTCGAGACCTTCGGAGAGAATGTTCGAGCCCAGAATTTCGAACGCATCAGGCGCGAGCATACCGTCGGTCTGCATCAACCGACGCGCGGAATCCCGTTGAAGGCTGATCCCTTCGAACGGCAGAAGCGACAATACGTCCGTTGTATCAATCGTTTCGTCGAAGTTGACGACAAAAGCATTTGTTTCGTTTTCGATTCCGTCAAGACTGAGATTGAATTCAAATGTCGGCGAGAAAGCCTGTATGTTGTTGCCTGTGCGCGGCTGCGACGAACGGTTGTCGACCAGAACCGTTTGGTCAGGCGTCGTCAGAAGCAATTCGCCGCTCACAAAGGCGTCAAGGATATCGAACCGGCTTGCCGTCGTATCAATGTTTGCGTCAACCGCGCGCAGTTCGGTCACCTCAACAGCCTGTGCATTAATGCTGATGTCCGCTCGGGTTGCCAGCCGCCCGAATGGAGCGCCGATAACGAGGCTCAGCGGTACGTCCGATGCAGGCACTTGCGTGATATTGGCCGAAATCTCGCCGCCTTTGAGGTCAATCCCGTCGCGCACTTCGAGATCGCCAAGGTCAAGTTTGCCCGTCGCCTGCAAGGTCAGGTTCCGGCCGCGAATGATATCGATCAGCAGATCGGCTGGTCGCCCTGTGCTGCCCGCTATATTGACGACGTCGCCCACGGCAATTTCGGACCGGCCAATGATGTCGCCCTGCGACACGATCGTGGAATTTGCGCCCGCTGAAATAGTGTTAAACACCACGCCATTTCCAAGGATCGTGGACGATCCGCCGGTGGTCACATCGCCGCCGGTGACAGCGCCGGTCCGCGCGTTGATAGTCGAATCCCCCGCGGTCGTAATGCCTTGGAAACGCACAGCACCCTGTGCCGTTATGGAAGAATTGGCTCCGGTTGTCACTTGATCGACGGTCACGTTGCCCGATTGCGCGGTAATCCCGGACGAACTGCCGGTTTCGATGGAGGACAGAGTTACGGTTTGACCGACAACCGTCGAATTGGCGCCTGCCTCTATACGATTGCCGTCTACCGACCCTGTGCGCGCTGAAATCAGGGAGTTCGTCGCAGCTGTCACCTGCTCAAAGCGCACGTTGTCGTTCGCCACGATGGATGATGCAGCGCCCGCTGTCACAAGGCGCACAGCCACATCGCCGGCTCTTGCAATCAAGGAAGAAGACCGTGCAGCCACGACTGTATCCACGTCTACTTCTTGCCCTTCGAGCGCAACGGCACCGCCTGCGAGAACGCTGCGCCCCGCCACAGTGCCAGTTTGCGTGCTCAGATCTGTATCGGTGCCCGATGTAATTTCCCCGAAGCCAATACCCGCTATTGCGCCAACCTGAGCGATACCGCCCGCAGATATTGTCTCCACCTGCACGTCACCAACCAATGCTGTGAGTAGCGCGTCCAAACCAGCGTCTACACCGTCGACGCCAATTGCCTGACCCGTAACAGTCGTGGACCCCGCAGAGCTGACGTCGTCACCTCTTACATCGCCGGTCTGAGAAATGAGTGTTATATCACCGAGCGCCGTCGGCAACCCAGTGGTTTCAAGGCGGCCGAAATTCAAAGCGTCAGCGGTTTCAAAACGCTGGTCTCCGCCACTTTCAGCGGTGAGCACAGTCATGGCGCCCGCGCCGGTCACATCGATGCCGCCGAGCGGCGCGGACAATTCGCCGATTGTAACGTCCGACAGTGCGGACAGGACAATATCGCCGTCCATGGCCGTCGCTTCAAGCAGATCTGTGTCCAGGCGCACCGGGTTCGCGATATCCGTCGTCTCGCCATCCGCATTATCGCTTTCAACGGTTTTGTCGCCAATCCCTATGCCAGCGCTCAGGATCACACCCGCACCGACTTGGGTCGTGCGAACATCAAATGCGCGGTCCGAGTTACTGCCGTATAAGCCACCGCCCGCAATGATCTCCACCGCATCTGCACCCGCGCTGTCACTGCTTAGAGCGGAGACGAGCGCTTCCTCCTCGGTTTCGACACTGATTTTTCCCTTCGCCGTAACGCTTGAGCCATCCAGCATCCGAAGCCGCGCGGCGTCGATTTCCGTATCTCCACCCAAGGAAGACACAGTGCCATTTTCCGTAATAACTTGACGGCCACCGGCACGGATTTTTACTGCGCCGTTGGCGCGCACCTGACCATCGATCGTGCTTTCACCAGACGCATCAAGGCCAATGTCTCCGTCGGCAAGCGCCGATTGGATGGTGAAGACATTGGCTGCAGGACCAAAGAGGTAGATGTCTCCACCCGACACCGCATTTATGCCACCGCCCAGATTCACCCCTACGTTGAGGGGGTTTGTTTCCTCGCCGATCGGTCCTGCAACGGCAACGAGATCGACCTGCGTGCCAAGAATATTGATAAGCTCATCCTGGTTGGCGTTGGTCAGCGCCCCGTTGGCTGTCAGCGAGACGTCGTTGGGCGAATAGACCGTGTCAATGACGCCGTCGCCGACAAAAGAAATATTGATACCATTTTGCGCACGCGCCGTTGTCGTCGCACCAGCATTGAGATTGAGCACGAGCGGCACGTCTTGTGGCGGCAGATCTGTTTTCAGGCCGATGGCGCCCTGTGCAGCTTCCAGGACAATATTTCCGGTCTGGATTGTTCCGCCGACATTCTGAATGTCGCCGCGCACTTTGATGCGCGTCTCGCCATCCGTTGTAATGTTGCCCAGTCGGGCATCACCCAGCGAGGCGAGATACGCTTTGCCGGTGTCCGATGTCGGTGCGCTGGTTTGCGCATCTGTTACTGTGACGTTCAGATCCGTGGACGCTTCGAAATTCAATGGCCGCTTGCTCAGGATTGTAAGCACGGTTTTGTCGGCGGACACCTGACCGGTCGCCGCCGCATCGTAAGCCGCCTGCTGTACAGCCGTCAGTGTATCAAACTGGTCACCCAACGGAATAACCACATCCTGCGTTACGCCGCCAAAGCTGAAATCCTCGACGGTCAGGATGAGATCGCTGCGTTCAGCAGCGGCGAGTGCGACTTTTTGGTCCAGCGTCAGCAGTGACGGATCAAGGCTGGAGCGGATCGACGTGCCCACCAAGTTGGTATTCGGGTCGACTTTCGTTTCTCCGATGCCGACTTTTGCATTCAGCGTGACAGAGCGGCCCGAGACATTGGGATCCTTGATCACGGGGTTTGTGCCGGTTACCGTCTTCAAAGCACCTGGCGATATTGCAAAGGCCAGTTCTCGCTCCGTCCAAAGCGAGCCGGCCGTACGCTCAGTTTTCTCAGCATCGGATGCCGTGTACGCGTAGTTTCCAAGGAAAGTATTTGCGAGGCTGTCTGGATCCGCCGTGTTGCGGATGTCCTGGGTCCTTGTCGCTTCGATATCCGCGACGCGTGCATCGAGAAGCGCGTCTATTTCCGTTGTTGTTTTGTCTGGATTGGACAACTCGATCTCGCTACGGGCCTCGGCAATTTCGTCCGCTGTGGCTTTGTACTCATAGGTCGGCACTACATTTGCCAGATAGGCGTTGTCTGTCTCTGCGCCCACAGTTTCATGCAGGTTGCGGTATTGTTCTGTCTGATCCGCTTCATATTCACCGATCTTGGTCTGCACTTGAGCGCCCAGCGTCGGATCACTCTGCGCGTCGTTGGTGAATTGCGTGACCAGTTGATCATAAAGATCAGACGCCGGGTCGAGAGTGACGTTGTTGCTCGCCTCATACTGCGAAAGATCTGCGGCAACGCTTTCATCGACGATCTGCTGCTCATAAAAACTGCTGAGCGTATCATATTGCGCGGAATTCGGATCAACCGTGACTTCAAAGGTCGGATCATAGGTGCTCGGGTCGTCCTGAGTTTGTCGGATCGCCCAATACTGATTGTACTCCTTGGTGCGGACGTTTTCGTATCCGGTTACCGTCAGATCATTCTTGATCGCATTGTTGCCGGTGTTGATTGCGTCAACCGTAAAGGTGCGCCCGGTATCCGGATCGGTGGCTGTCCGCGCCACCACCGGAGCGATCAAACCCAAATCGTCCCAAAAGCCCAGCAGTTCGTTGTAGGTCCTTGTGTCGATGATTTCCGAGGGGTTGTTGTCGAGGATCTGGCCCGTTGAATCGAGCCGAACGTCGCCGCCAAGTGACTGAACCTGATCCACCAGCATCGTGCCATCGGTGTTGTCGCTCCAGCCTTCGGAGTAAATCCCTATGTCGCCCGCTGCGAGTGCAGTCAGACCAAAAAGTGCGTTCGCTTGCACGCCCAGTTCGTCGGGGTCACCAAAAGGACGTTCGGTGGGATCGCTCGTATAGGCAGTGTTGACCTTGAGCATGTCAGCGGTGTCTGTGCCACCAATCGCACCACCAAGCGCGGTCAGACTGACCTGAGAACCCTGAACGAGAGGCGTGCCGAAACCTGTGCCGGACGTGCGGTTCAGAATTTCACCAAAGGATACGAGATTGACCCGCCCTTTGGAGGTGGTTGGATCAAGGGTTGTGGCCCCGGCCGCAGTGATCTGATCAACCAGAATGTCATTTCGGCTGAGAATGTCGACATTGCCATCGGCTGCATTGGCCGCGATGTACCCTAGGCTGCTGTCTGCATTGTTCAGGTCGATGCGCAATGCAAGACCATCTGTACCTGCCGGGTCCGTCGCCAAGGCGCGACCACCAACATAACCCGCCGCGGAAAGATCCACCGACTGCGAGCGCAGCAACGTGTCCTGCGAAGCCTGCACAATAGAAGACTTGTCGCCATTGTTGGTGGTTCCGGTTGCATTGATTGTGGTGTTGCCGGAAAAGTTGGTGATATTTCCGGCAAGGACCACGTCGCTCGCCGAGTTGACAGAAATACCGCCCGTGTTTTCGCCGATAAAGTTGATTGCGATCGGGTAGTCGGCTTTCAGCGAGTTGGTGGTGACGGTCGTGTATTCTTGCGTCAGCGTATACTGATACGTGGTGTCTGACACGATGCACAGGGTCCACCAGTTGCAGCTTGTTGTGCGTGACGTGGTCGAGAGATCGTTCTTTGACTCGTCCACGTAAGAGAAAGTCGAAGAGATATAGCGGTCGTCGCGAACCGTTGCGTCGCTGTTGGACTTGGTTCTGGGGTTTTCCACGACAATTACGCCGTTCGATGTGTAGAGCAGAGAGTCGTTGCCGGTTTGTGTCACGTCGTTCGGTGACGCATAACCTGGGCCCGTCACATACTTGCCGTCAATGACGTCAAAAATGGGCGATGGGTTGGGGTTTGGCGCGCCGTTGATTGTGGAAGGCCGGTTGAGGTTTTGAACGTTCGCAACTTCCAAGAAGTCAGCGCCAAAGAGTCGCGTGGATGTTTCTGTGAACACGATCGACTGTTCAAACGCCTGCCCGGTCGTCCAGACATAGCGTTGATAAAGCTCTGGCTGGTAGCTCGCGGTCCGGTCGCCACCCGTGGTGTTGACGGCATTGACCGGCAGAATGAGATCACCGGTAAGGTTGTCGATCGTGCCGGTTCGTGTCTCGACCCGCACAATACCCGATGCATCGCCCGGCGTGTAATCGCGCGTATAGATCGTCTGGCGGACAGAGACGACCGGTTCAACCGGTGTCGTTACATCCACGCCGATCACATCGGTCAGTTCGATGCGCCCCTCAACACCGCGCAGGTTGCCGTCTGGGTCCTCGCCCGCGCTCAGGTTGCTGAGAACAACAGGTATATCACTGGTGTTTGTAATGTCTATTGTGCCGAATCCATCCAGCACGTTGATGCGTCCGCCGGATACATATTCTCCATTCGAGTTGACCGGTACGGTGGTATTCATGATCTGGCCAAAGAGCTGGACATAGCCACCTTTGACACTGGCACCGTCTACCAGATATTGCCGGTTGTCGGCATCGTAGGATGCTCCGATGTTGCTGCTTGGGCTTGTTTCGACTGTATAGATCTGGTCGCCGGACGCTCCGGCCGCATAGCCGTTGGCATAGTCTTTGGTAAACACAAGACGCGTGTCGATATCGGAGGACAGATAATCCCGGATATTGACCTGCCGGCTTTCTCCACCAATTGAGATCACACGCAGCGGCGACGCATCGGGGTTTTTCAGCACCTCTTCGTTGTACTGCGCGACGATCTCGGCCAATGCTTCGCGTTCTTCATCCGTAAAGGGTTCGGAGCCCCGCACAAGTTTGACGCCGCTCTGCACGGTGATCGAATTTGCGTTGGGATTGTTGGCGATCAAGTTATCGATATTGGCCTGGTCCAGGCCGATCATTGCAGCGTCGCTGGCGCTTATGGTCAGTTCCTGCGCGCTGTCGAGATCAAGCGTCCACTCCGCAATGCCGCTTTGGATGGTGCTGTTGATGTTGAGGAAACGCGCGGCAATTGACACCGCACCGTTTGCGGTAATGCCAGCGCCCCCCGCATAGCCGGAATTGTCACCCGTGGTGAAAGCGGAAGGATCACCACCTATATGGTTGAAACCGTTCACGAAACTGGATACGAAGTCGCCATTTTTGGCAAGGATGTCCACCGAACCGGCCTCAATCCTCCCGCGGATGTATATGTTTCCGGACTCGCTCTGGATAACGACCGGACCTCCAACATTGTCGATCACCGCATCAGTATTGAGGATGATATCCGGTGCAATGCGACGGGTGTTCTCTTGTGGCAAAGAAGAGCCGGGATTGTAGAACTGGATCGACTCGGAGTTGTAGTTTGACGTGATCGTCACTTCTGGCCGGTCGGAATTTCGCCCCGTTTCAATCTGCTTGAGGTTTGCCGCGATACCACCATTTAATTGTTCGATGTCGGCGTTGCTGTAGACCAGCACACCGTTCAACCGCACGTTGCCCGCGTCGTAATCCGGCATCAGCAAGTTGTTGAGCTTCAACGTGTTGGACGTATTGTTCGTGATCTCGATCTTTGCGTTGCCGGGCGCAAGCGCATAGCCTGTGCTGGCACTTTCGCTCGCAGCGGTACTACGCAGAACGTCAGAATTAAAAGACAGGTTGCCGAGCCGCGCACTGGTGTCATCGACCTCAATGGTAAAGGCGAAGGCCGTGGTTGGGCTACCGCCAGCCGCCTGCGCCTGTTTTGCGCTGGCCAGTGACGACGACAGGTTGTTGAGCACTGATACGAACTGATCCAGCGACTTGTTTGCCGTGTCTACACCGGCAGGATCGGTAATGCCCGAATTTAAAACCGATATCTCGCTATTGGCAGTCGAGATGCCGGTATCAACGGTGGTATCGATGTTTGTCAGTTGCGACGCAGTTTCCGAAATGCGGGCAAGGAAACCGTTGTCGGCGGGCGTGCTGCTTGTGGAATTGAGGGCTGTGCGCTTGCCAAGGTCTGCCTGATAATTCCCGTCAGCGGTGTTAAACGCATTCAAGGCCGCAGTTTTTTCGGCGTTGGTCGAGTCTGAATCGTTGTTAACAGCCGTCAGGTTTGCCTGCGCCGTCGTTCTGTTCGCCAGCGCATCTGCGACCGCCTGATCGACCAGCGACTGCATATTGCTGTCCAGTTCAACCGCTTTGGCCTCGGCAATGGCCGTTTGCTGGTCGATCGTCGTGTTGTTTGTCGCGATTTCGGTCAGGTTGGTTTCGATTTTCGCTTTAGAGCTCAGGATAGCGGTGCGCGCGTTCGCTTCGGCAGTCGTGTCACCTGACGCAATCGCGTCGGCCAAAAGGCTTTCCTGTTGCGTGATTTTGGTTGCTTCGGCCTCTATCGTGCTTTGCCGGGTCACGGTGTCACTGCGCGCGGATCGGATGAGCAGGGCTGCGGACTCGCCCGCTGCACGCGCTGCCTCTGCAGCATCAAAGTAAATCTTTTGCTGGCCGATCGTAGAGTAGGCACTCATGGTGGTGATGCCCTTCGTTGCATCATTGAGCGCACTGGACTTGGACTGATTCAGACCAAAGTCGGTATCGGTGTAGCTGGCGTCCGCAGAATCCGCAGCACGGAGCAAGTCACCCAGATCAAGTGACACAGCCTCGTCAAAATCATTGTTCACGCGTGAAATATCGGAATTCACCGACGCGACTTGCGCATCGAGCGCAGCCGTCGACGTACCGGACGTGGCATTCGGCGTATAGACTCCGTTCACAAAGGTGCCGAGGCCCAGATCCACAAGCTTGCGCTCGAGATAGGTTTTCTCACTCTGATAAGCTGCCTTGGCGATTGGATCGACGTCATAAGCGGAGATCAACTCGTCCAGCTCATCCCGTCGCTCGAGGATCTCTGTACCCACCTCTTCCTGCACGGGATCGCGGAACGTGATATTCGCATTCGGATCATCTGCCAGACAGGCAGACGCATTGGCGTCGCAAGCTGTTGTCACGTAGTTGAGTGTGAGCGTTTTGAAGCGCTGGATGCCGGTTTGAACCGTTCCGTCAAGCAGGATTTCGGCAATACCGCCGGAAGTCGACGTTGATCCACCATTGTAGTCGAACGTAACATCCCCACCGCCGAACGCGTTCGATATGGCGCTCGCCACGGCTGCCAGCGCTTCGCGGTAAATATCCTTGCCTGTACCGTCTGCAGTCGCCGAGATATCTCCTCGGCTCGCCGAAATCGTTATGTCGCCTGCAGCGCGGATACCTTCCGTTGGGCTGTCGGGCGTTGTTGCGTCAATTGTCACGCGGCCCGTGCTGGAGACGGTCACGGTCGGATCTGGCGCGCCAGAGATTGGGATTGCCGTCTTATTGAATAGATCGAGGATCGCATCAAACTTGAGATCCGGATCATCGTCATTCAGGTCACGACCGGCGGCAATCGTTATAGTGCCTTCTGTTGGCAAATCCCCATTTGTCGGGTTAATGCCGTCTGTCACCTGCAAGAGAGCGTTGCGACCGAAGCTTACGTCATTAGCGCCCGTATAAGTTATGTTGGCGTCACCCGATGGTGCGCCTGCGAGGCCATAGGTCGTCGCCGCCGCACGCATTTCGATATCCGCTTCGCCCCACGCTGCGATTTCTACGGAGCCCCGATCGACGACGACGGCGGAATTGTCGCCAATACCGCTGGTGGTGTTCGCCCGGAAGACACTTTCGATCTCGGCATTGGCCAGCGCAATCGCACCGCCTGAATCAATCTTGACCTTTTGTTCCGACGTTATGTCGCTAAAGGCGCTCATGCGCAGATCAGACAAGCCGCCGGACCGCACCAGCGACACAATGCTGTTGTCGCCGATGGACGCATTGGTTGTCCCGTGCGTCACAGAAATGGTGGCGCCCCCTGCCGGCAGGTTGGCAAGACCGCCAGAGGCGGAGTTCACATTCCAGCGCGACCCGGACAAGAAGTTGTTTTCCGTTTTGTTCGTCGCATCTATAAAGAGACTCCCGGTTTCCATATCAAACCGGTCGCCCACATTCGCATCCACATTGCTTGACACCGTATGATGAAGTGACGCACCGGAACCGCCGACAAGCGAGGCTTGTGTGCTATCGACATGGCCTTCAAACCCGCTGGTATGCGAAGCGGCGATGTTCGTATCCCCACTCACTCTGACAGTGCGCGTCGAACCCGTGCTGTTTGCAAGGACCGCTTTAGTGTCACTTGTTGAAGTCGTTGTCCCGGACGCGGCAGATCCTGCCACCAGACCACCGCTGCCTGCCACAGTTTCCACTGTATTGGTGTCGATCCCTTCAGCGGAAATCGTCAAAGATCCGGCCTGCAAAGAGGAGACATCCGAAACCGTCGCATGCGTCGCGGTATCCGATGTGGCTTCGGAATCGTTAAAGCCTGCCGCGACAATACCAACAGCGAGGCCGGATGCGTCAGCATGTTGCGTTGTCGCCATGCCAGCATCGACCTTGACCAGTCCCGATACCTGCAACTGGCTGTCTTCAATGGATGCAATCGAGCTTGATCTGTTATGCGATTCAGCGTTGGTCGCGGTCAGCCCGACCAATGCACCGGCCGAGCCTGACGCGCGCGACTGCGCCAGCGGAGTTTCTACGTCTGTTTCAACGAGAACCGAGCCCGCAGTTATATCCGATCCGTCACCGATGCGTGCGGTTACGTCCGCGTTGACGCTGGTTTCTGCAAGCGATCCGCCTGCAGCGGCAAGACCTGCGACAGCAAAGCCTGTAGCGGTGCTATCACCGCTCATCGTTGCCTCGGCCGTCACGTCCACTGCGTTGGCAACGTCGATGTCTGCGTTGTCGATCGCCGCCGAAACGGTTGTTTCCACTTGAGCAACCGAAGCGGCACCTTGAAGAGCAAAACCAATGCCGCCGCCGGCGGCTGTTGCGTCGGCTGTCACTGTATCACTAGAAGATGCGGCAACGTCCACGGACCCCGCCCGCGTGTCGCCGGGTGTTGCGAGGAAATCGTCCTCAATTTCCGTGTCCTGAATATAGGCGTTGACCGCGCCACCCATCTCCGCCGTCGCGACAGATGCCCCGACACCGGCGGTGCCGGCGATTGAAACACCTAGACCAACAATATCAATAACGCGCCTGGCATCCGCGTTCACAGCGACCGCGCCACGGGTCGACAGTCGCTGCGCGTCAATAAACGCTTTGGTGTTCGAGCGGTTCTTGATGACTGCAACATCCGCGCTCAGAGCAACAGAAAGACCTGCCGAACCTGCAAACGTTCGGGCTATGATGTTGTGGTCTGTTGTTGCTGACACGCCAACCGAAGCCGCCGTGAGTGTGCGGCTGGCAGCGTTTATCTGCGCAGTGCTGGAGGTATCAACTGTCACGACGGCAACGCCGGCCCCAACCGCCGCCGCTCCGAGCGCGAAAGCACCTGTTTTCAGATCGATCCTAATGTCGTCCGAACTGGTAACGTCCAAGGCGCCGCCAGCCGAAATTGAGGCATTGCCAACACTTGCCGATGTTCCCGCCGGAACTGTCAGGGCCTGAGCGGCCCCTGCCACGTCAATGCTGTTACGCTTTGACTGCGCGTCGCTGCTGATTTGACGGACCCGATCGTCGTCTGAGGACTGCAACAGTGTATCGACATCATCGTTTCGCGCCTGATCGCTGGCATCCGCGTTGATACCGTCCATATCTGCGGCACCGTCACTGGAATCCGATAGCTCCTTATCCGCGTCGCCGTTGGGTGCAATGCCATCTCCGTAACTATAGACCGCTATCCCAGCCGCAAGCGCGAAACCGCCACCCGAACCGCTGGCCACAAGCGACTCGCTGTCCTTGTTGGAAAGGCCGGACACCGCAACGTTTCTACGCGCGTTCAATGTCACGCCATCATCGATGAAGCCAGCCGTTGTCGTTTTGAAGACACCCACGTCTACCGCACCTGACAGGCCGGCCAGTCCGACAGCGACAGCCCCGGCCCCCACGGCTGTCACGGTCGTGTCGCGCGCAGAAACGACAACGTCCTGCGTTGCACTGCCCTGCGTGTCATTGTTGCCGGCCGTATTGATCTGCGCGTTGGCCCCGATCAAAGCGGAGGTCGTCACGTCCATGAGGTCCAGCGCTATGACACCTGAAACACCGACATACAGACCGCCCGCACCAGAAACCACAATCGAGAACGCTGATTGCGCAGAGTTTGCGGCCACGTTGACGCCGCTGGCGAGCCGCGTCGTGTCAAAACCGGCACCGGGATAGGTGTCTCGCGTTCCGCGCTGGCCATAAGCTGTGACGTCCGCACTTGCGGCAATGGATGCAGTAACGGTCTTATCGAGCAGAATGACCCCGACCGCCGCACCGATACCGCCGCCCGTCAGACCAACGGCGACCGAGCCAGATAACATGGACGTTCGCGTCGTGTCGTCGGCCAGAACATCGACGTTTCCTTGTGCAAGCACAGTACCACCAAGCGTAGCGGTTGTGTTCGTGGTAAGATCAACGGCAGATCCACTGCCCGCCAGAGCCGCCGTTCCGCTGCCGGCTCCCGCAACCGCCCAAATCGCAAAATCTTCGGTTGCGTGGGCAGACACGCGTACATCGCCGTTGGCCACCACATCGGCAGAGCCCACGCGCGCGGTCGTTGTCAGTTCCACGACGGCAGCGTTCACGCCAGCGCCGCCGGCGACTGACCCGGCCAGCGCGACCGCACCGGAAAAACCAAGAGAATACGTGTCGTTTGCCGCAGCGACCGTCAGCCCCTGTTCCGTGCTTGCCGTGCCGCCGGCCAGTTTGTTGACCTGAACCCCGTTCCCCACGGTCGCGGTCGTCGTCATCGTAACGACAGGTACGCTGGCTGAGAGTGACACGGCAACATTGCCCGCCGCCGCCCCTGCCACGGCCATGGAACGCACCGCGCTTGCACCGCGGGCATTTACGATCACGCCTTTCGCCTGCTGTGTGTCAGGTATTTTGGTTCGCTTGTCGGTCAGCAGCGAAAGACCCGCTTGCCGCGCGTCTTCGGCATCCCGGAGTGTATCAGCCGAGGCTCCGGCAGTCGCGTCGCGCACTTTGTTGGAATCGATGTTGGCCGCTTCAAAGTCGTCGCTGCCCTGCGCACCGAATACCGGTGTGAATCCGGCAACATAGTCCTGCGCGCTGCCGTTTCCGAGTGCAGTTATCTGCGCATTGTCGTTCACGGTGGCGTGGGTCGTTGCATTGATAACCGTAACACCAACCGACGCGCCAATGCCGACGCCGCCCGCGGCGATGGCACCATCCAGCATATCGATCTGGGTATCGTTGTTGGCCAGCACCGCGACATTTCCATTGGCATGCAGTGTCGCATTGTTGCCGACATCGGCTGCTGTCGTCGCCGACACCGAATACACCGCGACTGCACCCGCGAGACCCGCAGAACCACCGACCGCCGCGCCGACGGTGACCGCAGACAGGTACTCTTCGCTGTTGGCCGACACGACGATATTGCCTGATTGGATCGTTGCGGACTGTCCCACGGAGGCCGTTGTCGCCTTATCTATGACGCCAATTGCAACCCCTGCGCCCGCGCCAACATTTCCGCCAAAAGACGCGGTCCCGCCGACGGAGAAGAGTTCGGACACGTCGCTTGCTGATACGTCGAGGTTTCCGGCGGTGTAAGTGTTGCCGACCTGCGCAAAATCGCCAATCAGCGCCTCGGTGGTCGTGTCCAGAACATAAACGCCAGCCCCGGCACCTATGGCGGCGGTACCGGCAGCCGCACCCGCCGCCGCAATGCTCGTACCGGTTTCGGACGCCGTGGCTGAAACTTCAACGTCGCCATCTGTATTCAGTTCGGCGCGATCAGTCACGGACGTGCCGTCGGCCAAAGCCGCACGGGTGACATTTTCGACGACAACCACCGAACCGGATGCGCCGACGCCGTTCGAACCACCGCCCGCAGCACCGCCAGCGACACTATATGTACTGAAAGTGTTTTGCGCGATGACATCCGCAGCGCCTGCGCCGTTGAGCGTCGCCGAGGCGTTGCGACCCAAAAGCGCCTGCACGCTGTTTTGAGATGTGATGACCGTCGCCACACCGCTGACCGCATTGTTGCTCGCCGCCGCGACTGAAACCCCGTAAGCCTGAATATCCTGCGACGCCAGTGCTTTGGCGGCAAAGGAAGTGGCGTTTGTAATGTCAGAATTGGCCGCCAGTTCGGCCTTCGTTGTGCTGTCGCTGACAATTACAGAAGACGCAATGCCAGCCCCGCTGCCGCCGCTGGCTGAGATTGCGCCCGACAGCGCCTTGGCCAGAAAATCATTGTTTGCCTCGATCGAGACGGAACCGCCACCGGCGTCTACCGCGCTTTGGACGGAAGTCGCGCCGCTAGCACTATTGCCCACGGACGCGGTCAGTTCATCGGAGAATACCATGACCCCAAAGGAGCCCTGGATGGAGGCCTTGCTGCCGGCCGCACCCCCGATCGCTTCAACATAATAGTTGTTGGACCCCAGCAATTGGCCGGATGTGAGCGTTGCTTTCAAGTCGTCCAGATCGGTAAAGTTGAACGTCGTCGACCCATCAATTTTAATGTTGCGCGCACGCACCAGCAAACTTGACCCGGTGATATCGACGCCGGTTCCCACGGTTGCAGCATAAGACTTTTCCGAGACGACAACGGCGATCGATGCGCCTATGCCTGTTCCGCCGCCAGACAACGCGCCGGCGGCCGCCTTGGCCGCCAAATGACTTGTGTTGTCAGCGGTCACGGAGATTGCTCCCCCGTTCGTCACCGAGACATTGTCACCGATCCGCGCACTGGTCTGCCCGGTCGAAATACCAACCCCGACGGCACCGGCAACGCTGACTTTTTTGCCAGATGAACCCGCAACGCCCAGGGCGGTCAGCTTATCCACATAGCCTGCATTAGCATTTTCGAGCGATTCTGCGGCAACCGTGACACCGTTCGCATTTGTGACGGTCGCACCGTCGGCGATACTCGCCGAGGTGGTATTGTTCAAAATACCAAGACCGACGCCAATTCCGACACTGACGTTGCTTGTGGAGTTGACCGCCTGACCGTTGCCCTCGGTCGCCATGCCAACATCGTTGTCCGCCGTTACAGACAATGCACCTACCAGGTCGATGGTAACGTCTCCAACGCTGGCTTCGACCCGGTCTTGGGCGGCCGCTATACCCGCAGCAGCTGCAACCGTAACTTTCGATCCGCCCTTGGAGCCATCCGAGCTGCGCTGCGAGTCCTTGGTCTTATCCAGCGAGTCCGCAGTTGTAGAGGAGCCTCCGGTGGTTTCGTTTTTCTTTTCGTCGGACCCCTCGCTGAATTCGCCACCGCCGGAGGTTGCCGTTGCGGTCGCATCATATGTGCGTTCGGCGCTAGCAGAGACCGAAAGCGAACCGGCGGTGATATCTCGCGCAACAGAAGCAGAGGTGACCGACGTGTTTTCCAGCGCACCATCGCTGTCACCTGCGCCAAGGATAACCGCAGCGGAGGCTCCGACTCCGACTTTTCCAGACTTGTTTTCACCAGTCGACGTCGCCGTATGACCACCTGTACCGGTGGCAGTCACCGACACCGCGCCCGCGCCCGTAGACAAACCCGTGCCAGTTCCGATGCGCGCGCTCGTCTGGATGTCGAGGAGCGCGAGTGCCACAGAGGCATCGACGGCAATACCACCTGCAGCGCCCGCAGATGCATTCGTTTCGGTCGATACATCAGATGTCGCAGAAACGTTCAGACCTACGCCATTTGTGACGGTTGCACCATCTTGCAATTGAGCCGTCGTTTTTGTGTTGATCAAGTTGAGGCCGACCGACGCGCCAACACCGACTTTACCACCGGTGGCGCCTTCATCACTGGGGGCGGCCTCGGCCGTGGCTTGCAATTTTTCTTCCGCTTCGATCACCGACGCGCCCGTCTTCACATCCACGGTCGCGGCCGACGAAACCTGGGCGGTTGTCTCGACCGAAATCGTGTTCAAAGCAAGAGATCCCGCGATGCCCACCTTTGAGCCGCCTGCGCCCGATGTCGCCTTGGCAAGGAATGTGTCTGTGGGATCACCGGCCCCCTGCTTGGCCGTGATGTTCACCCCTTCCGCGCTATGCGCACCTTGCCCCAGCGTCGCGGAGTTGGTCTCGTTCACCACGTTCACTGAAACGGCAACGCCGATACCGACCTGAGACGCTTCGCCCTCGCCGGCGACCGCAGATCCATCTGATGTTGCAGACGCATTGGTGTTGTTTGTCGTATCGATGTTGAGCGCGCCGGCAGAGGTTATGTTGACCCCATCCGGAACTGCAGCGGTCACCGTTGCGTCATGCACGTTCACCGAAACCGCAGCAGCAACCGAAACCTTGCCTTCAGATGTTTTGGCAGACCGTGCGTCTTTTTTATCCTGATCGTTGACCTGGCTTTGCGTCGAACCTCGCTGACTGCTGTCGCCCACGCCCGCGTTTTGCTGTTTGTCCGCGCCAGCAGTCAGCTGTGCATTCGTTGACTTGTCAACGCTTTCGCCGTCACTGTCCGGGGCCGCGTCTTCGTCGTCACCTTCCGCAGCACCGGTCGCACTGGCCGTCGCCTCCAGAGTCGAAGACGACACGCCCGAGGCTGCAAAACTCACACTGCCCGACGTTGTCGTCAGATCGCGCGCAGTCGTCGCCAGCACCTGATCATCAATAAGCGCTAATGCCAGCGCGGCGCCAATCGCCGCTTTGCCGCCCGCTGCTTCGCCGGAAGCGGTTGTCGTCACCGAGGCATTCTGCGTCGCCGATACCGAAATTGCACCGCTACTGTCCAGTCCAGCCATCAGACTTCCGATACGTGCGCTTGTCGTATTGTTGACCAGCGAAAGCGCCACGACCGGGGTAATCGAAACGCCACCCGCCGATCCCGCCTCGGCCTTGGTCTCCGTGGAAAACGCCCCCGTGGCGCGCAGCGTGATATCGCCGGCTCCCGACAGAACCGCATCGTCCGCAATCTCAGCAATCGACCGGTTCGCAAGTATGTTCAGCGCGACGGAAGCGCCAACGCCCACCGTCTCGCCAGAGGCGCCGCCGCCTGTCGGAAGGGCCTCCGCAAGCGCGTTCGTCTGATTGTCAGAGGCAAGACTGAACGTTCCGCCGCCCGTGATGCTCACATTCGCGCCGCTGGCCATGACTGCGTTGGATTCAGTATCGACCAGGTTGATCGCAACCGAACCCGCAATCCCGACCTTGCCTGCCCCCGCGCCAGACGTGGCGCTCGCCTTGTAGCTGTCCGAAGCCGTGTCCGTGCTCATGTCATCGGCGATACGTTGGGCAACGTCGAGGCTCAAAGCTTCGATCGTGGCGCCACCAAGGGTGTGAACGCCTGTGCCGAGTACGGCTTTGTTTTTGGCCTTGACCACATTGACCGAAACACCCGCGCCGATTCCAACGGCGCTGGGTTCCGGCGTGTTGCCCGCGTCATCTTCCTCGCCTACCGCGGCACCGCTGGATGTGACCTCCCCAGTGGTGTTGGCCGCAGTGCGCACTGTCAGGCCGCCGTCCGCGACAACATTCACATCGTTGGTCGTCGGAACGCCGCCGTCGACATTTGGGCTGACGGTGCCAGCCGTTACGGTCGCGTTCTGGACATTGATGCCCACGGCCGCGGCAACTGACACTTTTCCTTCTGAGGTGGAGGCCGAGCGGCTGTCGTCGTCCGCGACCGCGTCATCGGTCGCGCTTTGTTGATTGGCGTCGCCGACGCCAGCGCTCTTTTGCTTGGAAGACCCGGACGACAGCTGGCTTGATACTTTGCTGTCGACATCCGGCTCTTCGCCTGCCTGAGCACTTCCATCTTCTTCTGCAGGTGTTCCACCCGACGCGCTCGCCGTCGCCTCTGCAACGGAGGAGGACGCACCCAGCGCTTCGAACGTCACAGCTCCTGCTGCGGCCGTCACGTTGCGCTCGGTGTTGGCAAGCACCTGGTCGTCCACCAGCGCGAGCGCCAACGCTGCGCCGACAGCAGCCTTTGATCCGGCGGATTTGCCGGACGCAGTGGTTACAGTGGACGATGTTTGCGCCGCCGCCACGGTAACATCGCCAGCCGCTGTTTGCGTCCCGGTCAGCTCACCCAGCCGCGCGGTCGTTGTGTTGTTGACGAGCGAAAGCGCAACGACGGGCGTCAGTGAAATGCCACCGGCCGATCCGGCCTCGGCCTTGGTTTCAGTAGAAAACGTCCCCTTGGCACGCAGTGTGATATCTCCTGCGCCTGACAAAACCGCTTCGTCCGCAATCTCTGCTGTTGACCGGTTCGCCAAGATGTTGAGCGCTATGGATCCACCGACACCAACCGTATCGCCGGTCGCGCCACCACCAGTTGGCAGGGCGTCAGCCTTGCTTACCGTCTCATTTTTCGCTGTCGCCGAGAAGCTTCCACCCGACAAAACCAGCGCCGCCGCGTCGTCCATTCGTGCGGTCGCCTGCGTGTCAATCAGGTTCAGCGCAAATGAGCCGGAGATCCCAACATCTGCCGCGCCGGCGCCTGATGTCGCCGATGTCGTAAAGCTGTTCCCCATGGGCGTCGTTGCTGAAAGCGTGACGCTCCCAGCAGAGACATCCCGGGCGACAAGTGCGTCATTTTTCACCTGCGCCAGATTGATGCCGAGCGCGACACCGACGCCGATGTCGGACTCCACCGCAGACCCGTCTGCGGTAACCGCCGCCGTGTTTTCGGACTGGCTTGTGACACTGACCGCGCCTGTCACATCGGTCTCATTTGTGGATGTGATCGCCGCACGGGTCGCCGATGTCAGATCGGATATCGCCAGAGCGCCTACGACGGAGACTTGGTTGCCACCGCTATCCGTGGCCTGCCCCCCGTACTTGGCATCGGCAAGAAAGGTCGCAGCCTGCGTGCCCGGCGAAGGATCTGTGGCGCCTCCGGCGGCGGCCGCTGCGTTGACCGTGACACCTGTGGTGGTCTGCGCGTTCAGCGTAAGGCTGCCGGCTTCGACGTCAGCAGCGCCGGCAATCTCGGCTGTGGTTTCGGCATCAATTATGCTGACGCCAACACTCGCGCCGAAAGGTGCCGCCATCGGCGTTGCGTTCGCTTCCGACGTGATGGAATTGACTGCATCCAGATCCAGCGCGCCGGATGTGTTGACGACCGCGTTGCCGTCGATCCGTGTGACAGCTGAACTGTTGATTGTTGAGACCGCGACCGCCCCGTCGACCGAGCTGTTTTCCGGTGCAATTGACTGTGTCTCGATGATGGAAACCACAGTCGTCGTGGCGTCAATATCCATACTTGCCGCATCAATGGTTGTAGCGCCAGTCACCTCCACTAAAGCATCCGCATTCGTGACCACTACCCCGATTGGGAGATATGTGAGCCCGCGATCGACCGTTGCTGTCGCAGTCGCAAACATACCTTGCTCAGCCGTCAGCGTCGCGGAGTTGAAAGACAGTGTGGCATTGGCCGTTGGCGTCGACGCCAAAAGCGCGATGCCGTCCGATGTGGAGGATGCAGAAAACGTCAGCGTTTTGCCTGATACAATCGGCTGCGTGCCAGTCCCCTGCCCGATCTGTATCGCGGCCGACTGACCGCTGTTTCCGACAGCCGTCAGGGTTACATCG
Source organism: Pseudomonadota bacterium (assembly GCA_039191495.1). GTDB lineage: Bacteria > Pseudomonadota > Alphaproteobacteria > Rhodobacterales > Rhodobacteraceae > Roseobacter. Next base: position 26,626 of record JBCCXN010000014.1, read on the forward strand.
CCCGCGTTCGCACCTGTTCCAGCATTGATCGTCGAACCATCTTCCAGCGTAATCAGTCGCGACTCAAGCGTGATACTGCCTGCAACACCGCCGCCATTCGTGCTGTCAATTACGGCTCCGTTGACCAGCGTAATCGAGTTGTCTGCCTGAAACAGTACATCCGCTCCGAGGCTGAAAATACTGTTTACCGCGCTCAAGGAGAAGTCGTCATCTGCGCCTGTCGTGCTGGTCGCCCCGACAACCAGATTAAACGGGTCAATCACGAATGTGCCGGCGACACCGCTATCGGTGCTCAGGTCAACAGAAACAGCCCCAATACGTGCGAACGTCCCGCTCAGATCGAGAAAGCCACCTGCGCCTTCACCCAGGCCGCGTGCTGAATAAGTCGAGCCGTCACGAGCGCGCAGCGCTTCATCTGCAAACACAAAAATGCGACCACCGTCGCCGCCCGGTCCGGCGGCATCCGCAAACAATTGGGCTGTCTCAAAAATGTCGATATCGCCAGCGGAAAGGATATCTATGCCGCCGCCGTTTTCTGACGTCGGCGTGCCGCTCGCATCAATCCGGCCGGCGACCGAAACACCGGCCTCAGCAATCAACGATATTTGCCCGCCATGGGAAACTAGCGCGGTCCCTTCCTGCAGCCCCGTCGCGTTGACCGTCGCATTGAACTTGGTGCGCTGGCCAAGGTCATCCGCAGTTATCGGACCCGTCTCGTGATTGATCTGAACAGTGTGCCCTTGCAGAGTGATGCTGCCTTCGGCGTTCACCTGGCCACTGATCGAGATTAAGCCGTCATGCGACACCGGAATCTCGCCACGCATCAGCTGGTCGGCAACAGAGTTGTTAACAGTGCCGTCTGCACGCACAACGCGATCAAGGAATTCGTCCGTTGGCGTATTGACCGTCAATGATCCAACGTTGATGACGCCGTTCGATCCCAGCACAAAACCTTTTGAGCTAGAGAAAAATACGTTGCCGCCGATCTGCCCATTTTTGTAGGCGTTCAACGTGCCGTCGATGACAATTCCGTTTTTGACGATGTTGACAAGACTTCCGGCCTGATCCGGTACGTAGAGATCGACCCGCGTGCCGCTGGCCTGCTCAAAATCAGAAAAGGTGTTGAATCCGACGCCGCTCGACACCGTGTCGGTCGTAATCTTTGTCGTCTGGCCTGATATGCTTACTTTGGTGCGGGTCCGTCCATCCGGAACAATGTTATTCACGGTCGGTCCACCCAGATTGACAGCTTGCGCGTCCGCGACATCGGCAGAGCCGGTAACGCACAATGCGCCCAGCACCATTGGGCTGGCGCCCGCCATAAGCGCACTGAGCGATGCGGAACCGCGCTTTGCTCGCCTTTCTTGACTACGACTTGGCTGTCCCGGATAGAGTCCCATCAAAAATCACCGTCTTTGATGCGAAAGATGTCCGGAGTGTCCGGATCTACTGCATAAATCAAAGCCAGGTTTGACGGCGACATGACGCGCGTTCCCGAGCCATCCGCGGAAAATCGCCCTTGCAAGAGCAAGATCGCGGCGCGGCCATCAGCGTCCTTTCCGCGGAAGAGCAAAATGCCATTGTCGAGCACGGTGCCAGTTTCGATGGTGTCAGGGACGTAGCCGGAGGTTATGAAATGGTTGCGCAACACGTCGCCATTCGCGACGATCTGCGCCTCCGTCATCGAAGGGTCTGTGTCAGCACCCCATGAAATGCCAACCTGAATGAGCGTCTGAGACGTGTATCCGAACACATATGACACCTGTGCAACGCCGCCGCCCTCAAGCACGCCAGACGAGCTAATCGAAAGAAGCGACGTTCGCTCAATAGTGTTCTGGCCTTCCACGACACTCTCTCCGGACAGACCGAAATCAGCGTCAATAGCAGCAAGGACCTGCGACTTGTCCATGCCGAACTCTGCGGACCGAAATCCATCGACGGACGCAGTACGCGCCGACGCGCTCTCGCCCAGAGACGCTGTGGTTTGAGCGCTGACCGGGGCGTTAACAACAACAGCAAAAATGAGAACAGGAGCCGAAATGGCCCGCGCAATCGCAGAAATCCCGGTCATCACCGTGTATCGGAACCTGCCCGACTTCGCGCTCCGTCGCCTGTCCACTCTCACCAAATTCACTCTCACCACTGCCCTTCCGGCTGTTTCACGCATCTCAGCGCCACAAATTTTTGCGCCCGTACAGGGCGATCACATCAACTCTTTTCCACTTTGTTCTTGGCGGTCACCGCCTCGTCCCCACCGCTGCGCGACGGGTTCAGACGCGACAGAGCGCTCAGAGACATCAGATGCGCGAAGATCGGCTTCAGAAAGCCGTCGGCATTCAGCTCAGCGAGTTGTTCGCCGCTCAACCCGTTTACGGCCTCTTCATTCACGACGAGAAGCCCATGAATGCTGGTTTTTTCGCCGGTATCGGTGGTGGCATCCAGCGACACAGATGTGAGCACGTCCAGCGCTTTCAGTTTTTTGGCAAACTCATCCGTGCGCGCAGCAGCGGCTCGGTAGCTTTCGGCCAGTTGCAGCGCCGTTTTCAGAGGCTCCTCCGCCTCGCCCTTTTCATTAAAGAACCTGGTGCCCTCGTCGTTGCTCAAGCCGGCATAGCTTTCATCAACGCACAAAACCGGGTCGCCGTCAGGAACCTCTGCCAGAATGAAAGGATATCGCCTCAGATAAGCAGGCGCATACCGTCCATCCCATCGGCCGTCGTCGGAAATGAAAACGTTGGTGCCCGGGTGAAGACCAGCAACAAAAACAGGTGTCGCAAATTCCGCACCTGGCAAAAATGCAACAGCGAGATCTCCCAAAGCCATCGCAAATTCGTCCACCAGAGCCGGTATCAGGTTGGCATCACGCGCAAACCCCAATGGATCGGGCGGCGTCGAAAGACGAAGCTCACGATGTGCCTCTGTGTTCAGGGCTATGATATTGTTGTAAAAAAGTGGTTTCTTCATACAAATACTCGTTACGGCTCTGCTCTGTGCCTCTGGTGTTTTGCCACAGACTTGCACAGGTATAACAGATTAACAAAGGGTTAACCGTACGTCATTTGGAAATACAGAGTTTCCTGAACCGGTGTGACCTTCACGCCGTTTCGCTTGTCGGCGGCCTCGAATTCGACAAAATCAACCGACAGTAGATTTCAATCATCCATCCGAGCATCGCACCATTCAAAACGTGCCAAAGAAAATGTGTGCCCAAAGGCAATCGGGCACATACAGGCTCATCCAGTGTTCGAAAGACTAATGAAAGGACCAGCATCGACGCGCCAATAGCCAGACCCCGCGCAAATGCAGGTTGCTTGTTGCGCAGAAAGCCTGCGTAAAGGAATATCAGCAGGGCGACCGGCGCATATCCGGCGGACGCACCCAACCCTGGGATCAAACCGAAAGCAGGCACCATCATGCCTGCATAGGGGAAAAAGAGCACCGTCGCGCCCAAGGCCCACCATCCGGTGACTCCCACACCGTCGCGCGTCGCGACAAAGATGTAGACCAGTATGAAAAGCAGAATAGGAGTGACATCCGCAACTCCTGCCCAGACCTGCGCATGCGTGTGGAACAAATAGCTGCCAACACCAATCGCTCCGAGAATGACACACAGGACACGTGCCATAGGCACGCCTTCTGAACGACGCCACATGATGAAAGCGGCCACAATAAAAGCAAGATTGGTTATCGCGTTTACGGGTTCCGCCCAATAGTCTGGGCCAACCCGCTCACAATATCCGTCGACAGCTTCGGTCCAATTCATATGTGTCGCGCTCTTTGATCCAAAAAATCCCCGCCGGAGGCTCCAAACGCCCGAATTTGCGGGTACAGTGCAAGTATCGCAAGACAGGAGAGGATCAATGCAAATCACTTGGCTCGGACACGGAAGTTTCCGGATTGAGATCGAAGACCAATGCCTGCTGGTCGACCCGTGGCTGACTGGTAACCCTATGCTGAGTGAAGACCAGCACGTCGCTGCCACAGAGGGTGCAACTCATATCCTCATTACCCACGGCCACTTTGATCACACGGCAGACCTAATCGCGCTATCCCGTCGCTTGAAGGTTCCCGCGGTCGGGCTTTACGACTTCATGGGCTACTTCGAAAAACACCATAACCTGCAGGTTATTGGTTTCAATATGAGCGGCAAGGTAATGCTTGGCCAAGTCGGCGTGACGATGGTGCCGGCAATGCACTCCACATCCTATGCAGAAGACACAACAACGCCTGTGGGCCGAGAGGCGGGCTTCATTCTGCAAGGAGAGGGGCAGACCGTCTATGTCTCAGGAGATACAGGTATAATGGCCGACATGGACTGGATTGGAGATTACCACAAACCTGACATCGGTATTTTATCCGCCGGCGGTTTTTTCACAATGGACATGGCAGGTGCAGCTTATGCAGCCAAACGCTATTTCAATTTTAAAACCGTAATCCCCTGCCACTACCGTACATTCGATATCCTTGAACAGTCCGCTGATGCGCTGGTTGCCGGCCTGCCGGGCGTGGATGTTATTGAACCGCAGGTCATGACACCTATCACGCTCTGAAACGATGTGCGGAACTCGCGGGGCAAAGTCGCCGGCGTGACATGATGGCTGCGCGTCGTTTCGAGGACTGAGAAACAGGTTTTTGAAGATAGCGACTTGGTCATAATGATGAGGCACAAAGTGAAGTGGATCACAACCTATGCCACTCAGGCCGAAACGGCACCATCGGGCAGCATGCGCACCAAGTTCGGTTCGGCGGAGGCGTCGTCTTAAACTCAGCTCGTGACGTGCATGAAAAGGGTCGAAGGCCTGTTCGACGCGCGCCGGCACGCGAGTCAGCAGGCAGATTTCGACGAAAGTCGGCGATTTCGGAAAAAACCCTTCAACAAGGCTTCGGATTCTGCTGCGGCGATGCCGTCGAACACTTCGGGTACGTGATGACACTGCGGATGTGAAAAGACCCGCGCGCCATGCGCAACCCCACCTGATTTCGGGTCGCTTGCACCGTAATAAACGCGGGCAATACGGGCCGCAGAAATCGCCGCGGCGCACATTGCACAAGGCTCAAGCGTGACATATAGCGCGTGTTCGGGCAGCCGCTCGGATTTGGCTAACGCACAGGCCTCTCGGATCACAAGGATTTCTGCGTGGGCCGTTGGATCACGGTCTTCACGGGTGCGGTTGCCCGCGGAAGCGACAATAACACCGCGTGGGTCGACCAGAACCGCACCCACCGGAACCTCGCCCCTTTTTCCCGCCGCACGGGCTTCGGCGAGCGCTGCTTGCATATGTGTGTTGAACTGCATAATCCAAACTCAACGCAAACTGCTCTCTTTCGCAAGACCAGCAAAGCGGATAATCACTGCCCATGACAACATCCGCGTCACCACCCGGCGATCGCATCGCAAAAGTTCTGAGCCGGGCGGGCATTGCCAGCCGACGAGCGGCAGAGCGCATGATTAAAGAAGGTCGCGTATCGGTAAACGGAACATTGGTGTTATCACCGGCGTTGAATGTCACGACTTCCGATCGGATAAGCGTGGATGGTGCAGACGTGAAACCGCCGGAGCCGGCAAGACTTTGGCTTTATCACAAACCTGCAGGCCTGGTGACCACAGACCGCGACGAAAAAGGGCGAGATACCGTTTACGACAAGCTGCCGCCGGACATGCCAAGAGTAATGAGCGTCGGACGTCTTGATCTCAGCTCAGAAGGACTGCTGCTGCTTACCAATGATGGGGCCATAAAGCGACAGTTGGAGTTACCATCCACAGGTTGGTTGCGACGGTATCGGGTTCGTGTGAATGGCCGTCCCACAGACGAAACGCTTGAGCCGTTGCGACGCGGGATCACCGTGGAGAGCGAAGTCTTTCAACCGATGCAAGTGACTCTGGACCGCCAACAAGGCGCCAATGCCTGGTTGACGATTGGTTTGCGCGAGGGCCGCAACCGCGAGATCCGCCGCGCAATGTCCGACATCGGACTCACCGTGAATAGGCTAATCCGGATCAGCTACGGTCCGTTCCAACTTGGAGACTTGAAATCGGGCGCGGTCGAAGAAATTCGCCGACGCGTAGTACGTGACCAGCTTGGTCTGGATGCAAAGTCATCCGAGGCGGCGCAAACCCTACGAAAACAAGGAAAGGTGTCTCGCAAGCGTCCGACACGCAAAGCGACAATCCGCGCGCGTCCGTCGACGGGACAAAAATGACGAAATTCATCAATTTTTCCCCTCGTCGTTTCGCAAACCTGCCATCAAGTTAAAGTCGTAGCGTGCAAAACGCTTTGATGGATCGCGATGACTTTGTGTAGCGACACAGCTCTGGCGCGATCAGGGGTTAACACATATACTCTGACGAGTAGCCGCCAAAGGACTGGGGATGACGCCGACCAGCTTTCAGAAAATCGCCTACGTTGCCTTACTGCTCCTGATGTTGGGTGTGGCCTCCGGTCTGGTTGGAGGCGTTTGAAGATGGCGCAGCGTTTCGGCGCGAAATACAGCCCCAAAGGTAGCGCGCAGCCCCAATCCAAAGCCGATGGCAGCTTCATAGCCGCAAAAGTCGACCCGGTTGGAGCACGGGCTAACCTCATGTTTTTGCCGGCTATTGTACTGTTGTTCGCGGCACTCTTTGGTGGCGCTATGGCGCTGGCTTTTGGCTTGATCGGCGCAGGCCTTCTGAGCCTTGGAGCTTGGCTCTTGCGCGGCGGATTGCAGGCCGAAGCGGAGTACAATAGCCGAAAGGTCGCGCGTCGCCCCGCTCTGCCCCGTAAGATGCTGGCAGCAATTCTTGCAGGTGGCGGCATAACTTTGGGGGCAATGAGCCATGACAACGGAGTGGTTGTCGCGGCGGTATATGGTCTGGCCGTCATTGGCCTGCATCTAGCGGCATTCGGGGTCGACCCGATGTCAAGCAAAGGCATGGACGGAATAGATACTTTTCAACAGGACCGCGTGGCACGTGTGGTCGACGAAGCGGACGCGCATCTGAACGCAATGACCGATGCGCTGAAACGTTTGGGCGACCGGCAGATTAACGACCGTATGACTGGCTTCCAGAAAGCTGTTCGAAAGCTGATCCGAACGGTCGAAGAGGATCCGCGCGATCTGACGGCTGCGCGCAAATACCTTGGGGTCTATTTGTTGGGAGCGCGCGACGCGACGTCTAAATTCGCAGATATCTATGTGCAAAACCAAAGTGCGGATTCGCGCGCTGATTTCCTGTCATTGCTCGATGACCTCGAACGCAATTTTGCCGCGCGCAACGAAAAACTGTTGCTGGATGATCATAGCGATCTGACTGTTGAAATAGAAGTTTTGAGAGACCGGCTTGACCGCGAAGGCGTTCGGCGGGACTGAACCCGCCATTCAACTTGAGAAGGGAAATACCATGTCTGAAGATACGCGCACCAAGGCGCAAGAAGCCTTGGCTCTCGTTGAAGAGGTGACCAATGCGGCATTGCCGGAGCCACTGGAAGCAAACGCCATCGTCCCGCTGGCCGAGGCAGATGAACCCGTGGGTGCGGAGATTACAAAGCGTATGGCTGAGATTGACATGACGGATACAGGCTCCATCGTACGGTTCGGCTCGGGAGCACAAGAAGAGCTTCAGGAGATCAGTCAGGCCATGCTGGGCGGCGTGCGCAACAAGGACGTGGGCCCCGCCGGCGACAGTTTGCGCGAGATTGTCACCACTATCCGCGGCTTCTCGGTTTCCGAACTGGACGTTCGGCGCGATCGCAGCTGGTGGGAGAAACTGATCGGAAAGGCGGCACCTATCGCGAAGTTCACAGCGCAATATGAAGATGTACAGGGCCAGATTGACCGGATAACCGACGAGCTGCTGGCGCATGAGCACATTTTGCTCAAAGACATCAAATCGCTAGATATGCTGTACGAAAAGACGCTGAACTTCTATGACGAACTCGCGCTTTACATTGCCGCTGGTGAAGAAAAGCTACGCGAACTGGACGAAACCGTTATCCCGGAAAAGGAGAAAGCCGTCGAAGCTGCGCCAGAAGACGATCAGGTGATGGTGGCGCAAGAGCTACGTGATCTGCGCGCCGCAAGAGATGATCTGGAACGTCGGGTTCACGACCTCAAACTGACGCGACAGGTGACCATGCAGTCCCTGCCGTCGATCCGGCTTGTACAGGAAAACGACAAAAGCCTGGTGACCAAAATCAACTCGACACTCGTGAACACGGTCCCCTTGTGGGAGACTCAGCTCGCACAAGCCGTGACAATCCAGCGGTCATCAGAGGCGGCGCAAGCGGTGCGCTCAGCCAACGACCTTACCAACGAGTTGTTGACCGCCAACGCCAAGAACCTGCGGGAAAGTAACAAAGTTATCCGCGAGGAGATGGAGCGCGGCGTATTTGACATCGAAGCCGTCAAACAAGCCAACGCCGATCTCATCGGCACGATAGAGGAAAGCTTGCAGATTGCCGATGAGGGCAAAGCCAAACGTGCGGCGGCGGAACAGGAATTGCAGCAAATGGAAACGCAGTTGCGCGATACGCTGGCAGCGGCGAAAGCGCGAGGCGATGGCACGGGCGACGTCGCGGGCACTGCTGTCCCGTCCTGAGACCGTGTGCCCGGGTCAGAACTCATAATGCGGAAGAGCGCAGCGGTCTTTGCGCTGCTTGGTCTGGTCGCTTGTGACATAGGACAGACAACCAGCAGCCTGCCTCGGGCGCGCCCTGACACATTGGTTCAGCCGAGCATCCAGCCAACCTCTGAGGAAAGCGCTGCGCTGCGCCGGTATCTGACACAGGTCCAATCGGCTCAACTGAGCCAGGGATTGTTGCGCAACGATGGCGGCGGGCCGGATACACCGTTTTCGGCAGATACGCTGGCTGAGAATTTTGAGGAAATTGTCTTCTTTAACGAGTACGCCAGCGCATTGCAGGGGCGTGGCGGCGAAAGCCCGTTGCGTCGCTGGGAAAAATCGGTCCGCGTGGATATTGTATTTGGGGATAGCGTACCGGACTCGCAACGACGGTCTGACACCGGAAAAGTGCGATCATTTGTGGATCGTCTTAGGCGGATCACAGGACACCCCGTGACGAATTCCGCCAATCCAAATTTTTTTGTTGTCGTGGCTGGCGAAGATGACCGCGATGCGGCGCTGGCTAAAGTCGCGCGGAGATCGACCGCAATAACCGAAGCCAGTCTTGCGCCATTGCGCGAACTGAACCGGGATACCTACTGCGTGGTTGCTGCCTACGCGTCGCGCCAGAACCGCAACACGTACTCTGCAGCAGTCGCGCTGATCCGGTCGGAGAACCCACCGCTCCTGCGTGAGAGTTGCGTGCACGAAGAATTGGCGCAGGGTCTTGGCCTTGCCAATGACAGCAGAGATGCACGGCCTTCAATTTTCAATGACGATGATGAATTCGCGCTCTTGACCGATCACGATGAAATGTTGCTCAAGATGCTCTACGATCCGCGCCTTGAACCGGGTATGACCGCCTCAGAGGCAGCGCCTGTCACACGTATTATCGCGCGCGAACTAACGACCAACGGCCCTTTATGATGGCCCAGACACCAAAAGGATCACCTTATGGGAATTTTTGATTTTCTGTCCGGCGAGTTTATCGACGTTATCCAGTGGACGGATGACACCCGTGACACGATGGTCTGGCGCTTCGAACGAGAGGGCCACGAGATCAAATACGGTGCGAAACTGACGGTCCGCGAGGGGCAAGCCGCAGTGTTTGTGCATGAAGGCCAACTCGCAGACGTGTTCACACCGGGTCTTTATATGCTTGAGACCAACAACATGCCCATTATGACGACGCTGCAGCATTGGGATCACGGCTTTCGCAGCCCGTTCAAATCAGAGATTTATTTCGTTAACACCACGCGGTTCAATGATCTGAAATGGGGCACCAAAAACCCGGTGATCTGTCGTGACCCGGAATTCGGGCCAGTGCGATTGCGGGCTTTTGGCACGTACTCAATCAAAGTCTCAGACCCTGCCCGCTTTCTGATCGAAATCGTTGGCACGGACGGTGAATTCACAATGGATGAGATCAGCTACCAAATCCGGAACATTATTGTTCAAGAGTTCTCACGGACAATCGCACGCGCGGGCATTCCCGTCATGGACATGGCAGCCAACACGCGCGAGCTGGGTCAGCTTGTTGGCCGAGAAATTTCCGGACAGCTTATGGAATATGGTCTCGCCATGCCGGAATTGTACATCGAGAACATCTCTCTGCCATCTGCCGTGGAGGAGGTGATGGACAAACGCTCTTCGATGGGCGTGATCGGTAATCTTGAACATTACATGCAGTATCAGGCTGCAGAAGCGCTTGGGCGGGACGGCGCGGGCGCGGCGGCCATTCAGGCCGGGTTGGGCGCCGGGCTGGGCATGCAAATCGGCCACGCAGCGGCGCAACAAACGGGGCCTTGGGGCGCACGTCCGGCCGCTGCGACGCAGGCACCCGCCGGACCTGCTGCAACACCACCACCATTGCCGCCGGTGGAACATGTTTGGCACATTGCCGAGAACGGCGCGACAAAGGGGCCGTTTTCGAAGGCTGCATTGGGGCGCATGGCAACCGTTGGCGAGCTGTCTCGTGATACATTGGTCTGGACTCAAGGTCAGGATGGCTGGATGCGCGCTGAAGACGTGGCCGAACTGGCGCAGTTATTCACGGTCCTGCCGCCTCCGCCACCGCCTCCGCTTTCGGGCGCTTGAGCCCGGAATTCTGCCTAATTTGCGATACGATACTAACCCTGAGTTCCCATGACTGAAGCGCAGTTTCATTTTCCTTGCGACAATTGTGGCGCTGATATGCGGTACGATCCTAAAGCCGGTGAAATGGTCTGCAATCATTGTGGCAACACGGCTACTTTGGAGCAGGGTCCCTGGGTGGCAGCCAAGATCCGCGAACAGGATTTTCGCGCCGCCCTGGATGGCGTTTTGTCCGCGCACGAAATGGAAGAAACCCGCGTTGCAAAATGCCCGAACTGTGCCGCGGAAGTGGAGTTTAACCCGACCGTTCACGCGAAGGAATGTCCGTTTTGCGCCACGCCGGTTGTGACCGACACAGGTACGCACCGACACATCAAGCCCAGCGCTGTGCTGCCTTTCGCACTCGACGAACCGACAGCACACGACGCAATGAATAAATGGTTGGGCCGTCTCTGGCTTGCGCCGAACGGGCTAAAGGACTACGCGCGCAAAGGTCGGAAAATGGACGGTATATATGTGCCTTACTGGACATATGACGCCGATACGGCTTCGCAGTATGTCGGCGAACGGGGCACGGTCTACTACGAGACACGCCGTGTTGTGCGAGACGGCAAAACGCAAACAGTGCAGGTTCCCAAAGTAAGGTGGCGCCCCGCGCGTGGCCGCGTGTCGAGGTTCTTTGACGATGTGCTTGTGCTTGCCTCCAAGAGTTTGCCCAAACAATTCACCGACGGTCTGGCCCCTTGGGAATTGAGCGCTCTGCAACCTTACGCACCGGAGTATCTGGCCGGATTTCGCGCGGAGGCTTATGCGATCGGACTGGACGAAGGTATCGTCGAAGCCCGGCAGATCATGGATGGAATTATCCGTCGTGATATACGCTTTGACATCGGCGGCGATCGGCAGCGTGTTCATAAGGTCGAAACAACCGTGCGCAACGTGACCTTCAAACATATTTTGTTGCCGGTCTGGCTGGCGGCTTACAAGTACCGTGGGCAAACTTACCGGTTCGTCGTCAACGGGTGCACCGGCAAAGTACAGGGTGAACGTCCGTACTCCGCCGTAAAAATTGCCTTTGCAGTTCTGCTTGGCTTGCTGACTGCCGCAGCTTTCGGATACGCTCAAGCAATGAACCAATGACCCAACTGAGTACTTTGAACGCGCTTATGTCAGAGCGCTTCTCCTGTCGCGCCTTTCACACCGACCCTGTGCCCCGAGCGGATGTCGAAGCGATCATCGACGCAGCGCGTAAGGCGCCCTCTTGGTGCAACGCGCAACCCTGGCAGGTGACCGTGACCAGCGGCAACGCAACCGAACGTTTTCGCGTGGCTTTACAAAAACAAGTCATTTCAGGTCGCGCCGCGCTCGATCTTCCCGGTCCCGAAGGATACCCCGGTGTCTATGCCGAACGGCGTCGCACGTGCGGTTGGCAGCTCTACGATGCTGTGGGTGTTCAAAAAGGTGACCGCGCGGCCTCTGCTCAGCAAATGCAGCGCAACTTTTCACTTTTCGATGCGCCTCATGTTGCAATCCTGACCAGCCCGCGCGCCCTTGGCGCATATGGCGCGATGGATTGCGGTGGATTTGTGCTCGCTTTCACGTTGGCTGCACAAGCATTAGGGATCAACACCATCCCTCAGGCAGCGGTTGCCAACTATTCCAAGTTTGTCCGGGAGTATTTTTCTATGTCCGAAGACAGATTAATGCTGTGCGCGATTTCCTTCGGTTACGCGGATCGGGATCACGCGGCCAACAGCTTTCGCACAGAACGCGCGCAATGCGATGAGATCATGGAGTGGCTGGAATGAGAGCTTTGCTGCAGCGGGTCGCTTCTGCTTCGGTATCTGTTGACGGGGACACAATTGGTGAGATCGGTCTTGGTCTTTTGATACTTGTCTGCGCTATGCCACCAGATACACCTGAAACCGTGGAAAAACTCGCTTCTAAAGTTGCGAAACTCCGGCTTTTCAAGGACACCGAAGGCAAAATGAACCTCAGCCTGCTGCAAACCGGTGGGGCCGCACTTGTAGTCAGCCAATTCACCCTTGCGGCCGACACATCACGGGGCAACAGACCAGGCTTCTCGGGCGCAGCGAAACCCGAAACCGCAAAAGCTGTTTACATGTCTTTTGCCGGCGCCCTGCGAGATCTGGGCATCGCAGTGGAAACCGGGCAATTTGGTGCGGACATGCAGGTCGCATTGACAAATGATGGCCCCGTCACTCTTTGGCTGGATACCGAAGCCGTTTGATTGAGCTTGTCTCCCTCAGCTTTCCGCGCGAGAACACCGCATGATCAGACAGGACAGTTTAATTTCTCTTTTTGACGCCGGTGTTCGTGCCGTGCGCGGAGAAAGTGCCGTTGCCAAAGTGATTGCGGAAAGCGATATACCTGAGCCGGATCAGATTATCGCTGTTGGAAAAGCAGCCTCGTCAATGGCCCGGGCGGCCAAACTGCAATTCGCAAATGCGCCGTGCCTGATCGTGACAAAATACGGTCACACCGAAGACGCGCCCTCAGATGCTGAAGTCATAGAAGCTGCGCATCCGGTTCTCGACGAAAACTCGCTCAAAGCAGGCGCTAAACTACTGTCTGCGGTCAAGACAATGCCCTCAGACAGCCATTTGCTCATGCTTGTATCCGGCGGTGCGTCCGCGCTTGCAGAAGCCCCCGAAGCTGGCTTGGAACTTTCCGATTTGAAGGCAAAAACAGAAAAGATGCTAGCATCTGGCGCGGATATTCACGCGATGAATGCGCTGCGCAAAACTCTTAGCCGCTTAAAAGGCGGTAAGTTGCTGGCGCAGTTCGGCGGACACAAGGTGACGACGCTTGCGATATCGGATGTTGAAGGCGACGCGCTTGCAGTGATCGGTTCGGGGATCGGTGATGCACCGCTTTCAGCTGGTTTCGACTTTGTCCCACATATCGTGGCGAGCAATGCAATTGCGCGGTCCGCTGTAGCCAAAAGGGCCACCGAATTCGGTCTGGTCACGAAAACAAACGACGAAACTCTGTATGCCGATATCAAATCACTTGGGCCAAGGATCGGGCGCGCGCTTGCTGCTGGTGCTTCTGGTGTTCACATTTGGGGCGGTGAGCCCACTGTGATCCTGCCGGAAAATCCGGGGCGCGGTGGGCGCAATCAAGCGCTTGCGCTTTTGTTGGCCCGCGAGATTGCCGGTCGAGACGGTCTGCGTGTTCTTGTGGCGGGGACAGACGGTACCGACGGCCCGACCGATGCGGCAGGTGCAATTGTCAACGGTGAAACATGGGCTGCGTCGGGACAACAGGCGTTGGACCGCGCGGATGCCGGCACTTGGCTGGACGCTCGCGGCGCGCTCCTGAAAACCGGACCAACCGGCACAAATGTCATGGACCTTGTCATTGCCATAAAGGACTAATGCAACGGACGTAAGGCGTTGACAATTGCTGGATGCGCCGCAAGCGTGGCGCCATGAACGAGCAAAATAAGCTGCGCGATCTTGACGAAACGCCCGATTTCGGACTGACAATGCCTGACGGTTGCAGGCTGTCGGCCCGATTGTGGAAACCACGGGATGCCGAAGATGACCCGGTCCCGGTCATTCTCGAATATTTGCCGTACCGCAAACGAGACGGCACATGCGCCCGCGACGCGCTCACACATCCATGGTTTGCCGCGCGCGGGTACGCATGTTTGCGCGTCGATATGCGTGGCAACGGCGACAGCGAAGGTGTGATGGAAGATGAATACACCCCTCAGGAACTCGCGGACGCAGTAGAGATCATCCGTCAGGTGGCGCTGCAACCATGGTGCAACGGAAGCGTCGGGATGATGGGGATTAGTTGGGGCGGCTTTAACTCCCTTCAAGTCGCTGCGCTGGCTCCTGAACCTCTGAAAGCGATCATCACGCTGTGTTCGACCGTCGACCGGTTTGCAGATGATATTCACTACAAAGGCGGATGCCTTCTAAACGAAAACCTGGGCTGGGGCGCGACCATGTGGGCATATTCCAGTCGCCCGCCGGATCCCACCCTGCGCGAAAACTGGCGTGACATGTGGCTGGAAAGACTGGAGAACGAACCGTTTCTGCCGAGCAAATGGCTCCGCCATCAACGCCGCGACGGGTATTGGCGCCATGGGTCGGTTTGCGAGAGCTATAGCGCGATCAAAGCCAAGGTTCTGGCCGTCGGAGGTTGGGGCGACGCCTATAAGAACGCAGTGCCGCAACTGGTCGAGGCACTGCCCGGCGCCAAAGGCATTGTGGGACCTTGGGTGCACAAGTACCCGCATTTCGCCGTTCCGGAACCGCGGATCGGCTTTTTGCAGGAGGCCCTGCGCTGGTGGGACAAGTGGTTGAAAGGCAAAGACACGGGTGTGGAGAATGATCCGGACTACCGCGCCTATGTGATGGACGGCGTGCGCCCGCAGCGCTGGTACACACGCCGGGAAGGACGTTGGGCCGCAGAGGAATATGGCGCGACATCACATATACCACATCGAACGCTGCACCTGACCAACGCGGGGCTCTCAGACGGAGCAGGAAAATTAAACGTGCGCGTGGCCTCACCGCAGGACTGCGGCGCAGAAGCAGGCGAGTATTGCGCCATTTGGCTCGGGCCGGAAATGCCGGGCGATCAAAGGCCGGACGACAGTCTGTCCGTGTTTTTCGACTCGGCACCCACTGAAAAAGATACCGACATCTTTGGAGCGCCCCGCGTAACTTTGCGCCTTGCCGCCGACAAACCACAGGCGCAGATCGCCGTACGGCTCAACCATGTGCATGCAGACGGAGCCGTTACAAGGATCACCTATGGCGTTTTGAACCTGAGCCACAGGGAGGGGCACGAGGTACCCCAACCGCTGACAACAGGTGAAATCGTGCGTGCCACGCTGCACCTCGATCACATCGCCTACAGGCTGCCTGCAGGCGACCGTTTGCGCGTCGCTGTTTCCAGTAGCTATTGGCCACTCGTCTGGCCCGCGCCGGAAGCAGCGGCACTTTCGTTGTCCGGCGGGACATTGAATTTGCCGGTGCGTCGCGTCGCGTCTAACGATCAGTATGCATTCCCGCCCCCGGACGCCGCCCCACCTTGGGCGACGCAAGACCTGAGGGCGCCATCTAACTCACGGCGGCGTCAAACCGACCTGAAATCCGGTGTGATCTCGCTTTTGGTCGAAGACGACTTTGGGAAGAGACGTGATTTGGATCACGGTCTCGTATCGGGAGGCATAGCCCGCGAACAGTGGGACATTCATCCAGATGATCCGCTTTCCGCTCGTGGACGCTGCCACTGGACCATGGAAACCGAACGCGATGACCTTAAGCTGCGAACGGAAACGCACTCATCCATGTGGAGCGATGCGCAATCCTTCTATTTGTCCGCCCGTTTGGAAGCCTACGAAAATAACGTGCTCGTATACGCGCGCGACGTCTCTGATCAGATTGCGCGCGACCATCTGTAGCTCTGGACTTATCATTTCTACGCAATAGGCCTTGCGGGATGCATCGAAATGCGCAAGCCTTGCGCCATCAAAAAGCAAAAAAGCGTCTAATGCGCGCATCGACTGGGAGAACCACATGAACGACGAACTGAAATACTACAGCACCCGTGTGACCAAGGGGCTGATGACGCGCCGCGAATTCGCGGGCCGCGCTGCAGCTCTGGGTCTGACAGCGGCCGCTGCAAACTCTATGCTGGCGAATGCCGTGCATGCCGCCGGACCACAAACAGGCGGCACGTTGCGCATTGGCGCGCAGGGTGGCTCAACGACCGACAGCCTTGATCCGGCGTTGGCCGCCAACTTCGTTGCCACTCAGGTCAACCTTCTATGGGGCGAGCCACTTGTCTCTTTGAATGACGACGGCGGCCTTGACGGGCGTGTGGCCGAAAGCTTCGAGGGATCGGCGGATGCCAAAACTTGGACCTTCAAGCTGCGTCAGGGCATCACTTTCTCGAACGGTCAGGCCGTCACGGCCGAGGACGTGGCAGAAACAATTGACCGCCATGCCGGTGAGGACACGAAGTCCGGTGCACTTGGTCTGTTGCGCGACATTGACACAGTGACGGCTGACGGCGACAGCGTCGTAATCGGTTTGAAAAACGCCAATGCGGACCTGCCATATTACATGCAGGACTATCACATCGTTATCCAGCCGGGTGGCGGTAAATCCGATCCGACAGGTGCAATCGGCACAGGGCCTTACATCCTCAAAGAACATGAAATGGGCGTTCGCTTCGTCTTTGAGAAAAACCCCAACTACTGGGGCGATTATGGCTACGCTTCGACGGTTGAGCTGATTGTCATCAATGACAATACAGCCCGTGTGGCAGCATTGCAGTCCGGTCAGGTCGATATCATTGACCGCGTGCCACCACGCACCGCCGGTTTGGTTGGTCGCGCACCGAACATCACAGTGCACTCCGAGCCGTCCGGCGGTCATTATGTGTTCATCATGCACTGCAACACGGCGCCATTTGACAACAACGACCTGCGTCTCGCTTTGAAATATGCAATGAACCGTCAGGAAATGGTGGACAAGGTCCTGTTTGGATACGGCTCTGTAGGCAACGACACTCCGATCAACAGCAGCTATCCACTGTATACCGAATTGGAGCAGCGAGAATACGACCCGGACAAGGCAAAGTTCCACTTTGAAAAGTCCGGCCATGACGGATCGGTTCTTTTGCGTACATCCGACAATTCTTTCCCGGGCGCTCCGGATGCTGCTGCGCTGTTTCAGCAAAGTGCAGCTGCAGCGGGCATCAATCTTGAAATCAAGCGAGAGCCGAACGACGGATACTGGTCCGAAGTCTGGAACGCGCAACCGTTTTGCACCAGCTACTGGGGCGGGCGTCCGGTTCAGGACCAGATGTTCTCAACAGCCTATCTGTCGACCGCAGACTGGAATGACACGCGCTTCTTCAATGAACAGTTTGACCAGATGTTGCTCGCCGCACGTGCCGAGCTGGACGATGCCAAGCGTACGCAAATCTATGCAGACATGGGCACCATCCTGCGCAACGAAGGTGGCTTGATTTGCCCGATGTTCAACGACTTCATCGACGCGCAGTCTGATCGTATCGCCGGTTGGGTCTCCGAGGTTCCGGGTTTTGGCTTCATGAACAACTCGGCTCCTATGCGGATGTGGGTCACCGCCTGATTATGGGACCTATGACACGACTATTGGTCCAGCGAATTTCGCTGGGCCTGCTCCTTCTCTTTCTCGTCTCCATAGTTATTTTTGCAGGAACGATGATCCTGCCAGGAGACGTTGCTCAACAAATTCTGGGCCAGTCTGCAACCCCCGAGGCACTTGCCAACCTTCGCGCAGAGCTGGGCGTCGATCAGCCCCCCGTTTCAAGGTATTTCGACTGGCTTGGTGGATTACTAACCGGCGATCTGGGCACCGCGCTTACGTCGGGCCAATCCATCAACGAAGCGGTCGGACGTCGTTTTGCCAATACGTTGTTCCTTGCTGTTACTGCAGCCATCATTGCAGTTCCGCTTGCCATTTTTCTTGGACTTCTCGCTGTGCGCTATCAGGAGCGTTGGCCCGACAAATTGATCTCTGCCACCACTCTGACCACCATTTCCATGCCGGAATTCGTGATCGGCTACATTCTGATGTTTGTGGTAGGCGTACAACTGCGCTGGTTCTCCCCCACATCTGTCGGCTACCGACCGGATGCCGATCTCTTTACCCGATTGGAGGCGATCGCCATCCCAGTCATGGTGCTTACGCTTGTGGTATTGGCGCACATGATGCGCATGACGCGCGCCGCCATTCTGAACGTGATGCAATCCGCATACATTGAGACCGCGGAACTCAAAGGCATGCCGATGCTAAAAATCATCCGCAAACACGCCTTCCCGAATGCGATTGCACCGGTGGTAAACGTTGTAATGCTCAACCTTGCCTACCTCGTCGTCGGCGTAGTCGTGGTTGAGGTTGTCTTCGTTTATCCAGGCATGGGGCAATATCTGGTAGATCATGTGACAAAGCGCGACATCCCGGTTGTGCAGGCCTGCGGCATGATTTTCGCCGCGATCTACATCGGGCTGAATCTCGTGGCGGACGTGGTCTCCATCCTGACGAACCCGCGTCTGCGGCATCCAAAATGAGATCCGCGATGTTCGACCGTTCAAAACAAATCGTGCGTTCTTGTGAACGCGCTTCATTGCCTGCGCTGACCCTTGCGCATGGGCATGCCGTTTCGGAGAAGACCTGATGTTCGTGCGTATCCCTGTTGCCGCCCTTGTAGGCCTGTTCTTCACCGGGCTCTTCTTTTTCGTGGCGATCTTCGCACCGCTCATTGCGCCCTTCGGTTATGACGAGGTTGTCTCGCAGGGGTTTTGGGATCCGCCCAGCGGAGAATTTCTGCTGGGGACTGATGGGATCGGGCGCGATTTGCTGAGCCGTATGATCTACGGGCTGCGTACGACGATTTGGATTGCAACGCTTGCGACGCTCCTGAGTTTTACCACAGGCTCTGTCCTCGGCTTTTTGGCCGCGGTTGTGGGCGGGTGGGTCGATCAGGCACTGTCGCGCCTTGTGGATCTGATCATGTCCATCCCGTCGTTGATTTTCGCACTGGTGATCCTGTCGATCACGCCGATCACGGTGGGCGTGCTGATCCTCGTTATGGGGTTTTTGGACAGCACGCGGGTTTATCGTCTGGCGCGGGCCGTGGCGGTCGACATCACGGTGATGGATTACGTCGAAGCCGCCCGCTTGCGCGGAGAGAAAACAGGCTGGATCATTTTCCGAGAGATCCTGCCAAACGCGCTGTCGCCGCTTGTAGCCGAGATGGGGCTTCGGTTCATCTTTATGGTGCTGTTCATCTCCACCCTTTCGTTCCTTGGCCTGGGTATTCAGCCGCCGCAAGCTGATCTCGGCGGCATCGTCAAAGAAAACACCGAAGGTTTGACCTACGGTATCGGGGCTGCACTCTGGCCGGCGATGACCATCGCGGTGCTCGCGATCTCCGTGAACCTTGTTGCGGACTGGGTCCTCAACCGGACAACCAGCCTGAAAGGAGGTCGGGGATGAGCGACAACAATCTGTTAAAAGTACGCGGCCTCAAGATCGGGGCGACCATCTACCCACCTGGTGAAAAAGCGCGCGACATCGAGATTGTGCATGGCGTTGATTTTGATGTCGAGCGCGGCAAAGTTCTCGGCCTTATCGGGGAGTCCGGTGCGGGCAAGTCGACCATTGGACTTGCATCCATGGCGTATGGTCGCGGCGGTGTGGAAATAACCGGCGGTTCGGTTGAGGTGAATGGACGCGACATTCTGAAAACCGGCGTACGCGACGTGCGCAAGCTCCGCGGCGGCGAGGTCACCTACGTATCACAGTCCGCGGCCGCGTCGTTTAACCCCGCAAAACGTATTATGGAACAGGTCATCGAAGCGGCTGTACTGCAGGGCAAGTTTTCCAAAAGGCAAGCCGAAGAACGCGCTGTGACTTTGTTCAAAAAGCTGGGGCTACCCGATCCGGAAAACATCGGCAACAGGTACCCGCACCAAGTCTCCGGCGGCCAGCTGCAAAGATGCATGACTGCTCTGGCACTTTGTCCCGAACCGGACTTGGTGGTCTTTGATGAACCAACAACCGCCTTGGATGTGACCACGCAAATCGACGTGCTGGCTGCAATAAAAGAGGCAATCCGCGATACAGGTGTGGCGGCGCTCTATATTACGCATGACCTCGCAGTGGTCGCGCAGGTGTCGGATCATATCATGGTCCTGCGCATGGGCGATATGGTCGAATACGGCACCGTAGACCAGATCATCAACAAACCGCAGGAAGAGTATACTCAGGCGCTTGTTTCGGTGCGCTCAATTACACATGAGGAAAAGGTTCCGACCAATGAGCCTGTGCTCAAGGTCGAAGGCGTAACGGCGCGGTATCGTGGTCTGGACTTCGACGTTCTGAAAAACATAAACGTCGAACTGCATCCGGGTCAAACGCTCGCGGTGGTGGGGGAGTCCGGATCCGGCAAATCAACTTTGGCGCGGGTTATCACCGGCCTTTTGCCACCCAGTGCAGGAAAAATAACGTTCAGTGGTCGCACACTGACACCAGACCAACCGTCGCGACCGTTAGAAGATCTGCGCGAATTACAGATGATTTACCAAATGGCCGATACCGCCATGAACCCGCGCCAAACAGTGGGGACGATTATAGGGCGCCCGTTGGAATTTTACTTTGGTCTCAAAGGGGCGGAAAAGCAGAAGCGCATTCAGGAACTCTTGGACGAGATCGAACTGGGCTCAGGCTTTCAGGACCGCTACCCTGCTGAACTCTCGGGCGGTCAAAAGCAACGCGTTTGCATCGCTCGTGCACTGGCCGCCAAACCAAAGATGATCATCTGTGACGAGGTAACATCAGCGCTTGACCCGCTGGTCGCGGATGGCATCCTGAAATTGCTCTTGCAATTGCAGAAGATCGAAGATGTTGCTTACCTTTTCATCACACACGATCTGGCGACTGTCCGCGCAATCTCGGACAGTATTGCCGTGATGTATCAGGGCGAAGTCGTTCGATATGGACCAAAGAGCGAAGTGCTCAGCCCGCCCTTTGACGACTATACAGATCTGCTGCTCAGTTCGGTGCCTGAAATGCGGCTAGGCTGGCTTGAGGATGTTTTGGCCAACCGCAAGATGGAGAGCGCAGGCAACTGACGTCAGGCGTTTGTTGCCGCCTTGTGGGCTGCAAACATCGGCTCCAGCTGGGCGCGGGTGTGTAACCCGTGAACTGTGTTAAGCAATTCGCCCTGCCCGTCAAAAAACAGGAGCGTCACATGTGGGACCCCATGTTGCGCCGCCAGCTCTGCGCCGTCGTCGGTTTTGATGTCTGCTACCAGGTAGACTAGCCCGCAGTCCCCAAACGCCTTCAGAGCGGCGCGCGTTTGTTTTTGCAAAGCCGTGCACGTCGGGCATTGCGGGTCATGAACCTGCACAATAGCGGGTGCGCCTTTCCCCAGCCGTGTCAAATCATGTTCGGCGGCGTACGCACGAAACGATCCGAGTGCCCAGTATCCTGCGCCGCCCACCGCTGCGAGCCCTAAGGCCCCGTTCCGCGCGATTTTGAGCACATCGCGACGTGTTTGCTTGTCGGTCGGATTTGAGCTTTTGCCTTTCGTGGTTTTGCGGTTCTTGCGTGATTTCGCCATGTGTCCTCCGATCGTGTTCAGCCCGATACTCGTCGCAAAAAGGGCGATTGCATAAACGCAATCGCCTCACACACGGTCACGATCTCGTCATAATGCAAACGGTCGGTTTTCACTCCGCCGCCAGCGCAGCGGCGTTGACCTCCCAAGGACGGGTGAAATCTCCCAGAACACCGGCTATGTCGGCCTCAGTCGCACCATTCAGATGGACCTGTGCCACCAGACCGCGCTTCTTGTCGTCTGTCACAGACACAACGCGAGCGGAAACATCCGCTTTTTCAAGGGCCGCGTTGTAAATGCGCGTGATAGCATGCTTTCGCAAATCTGGCTTGAAGATTTTTCCGACAGCCGTTTTGGGCAGTTCTGCCATTATCGTCATGTGCTTTGGCTGCGCGGCGCGCTCATGCACATGTGCCTTACAAAACTCCAGCAGCTCAGCTTCGCTCACGCTTGCGCCTTCGACCAGTTCAACAAAAGCACAAGGCACTTCACCTGAATGGGCATCCGGTTGGCCGATGGCGCCAGCAAAGGCGACTGCTTCATGATGCAATAGCGCCTCTTCGATCTCAGCTGGGTCAATGTTGTGGCCCCCGCGGATAATAAGATCCTTGGCGCGCCCGGTGATCCATACGTAGCCATCTTCGTCAATACGCCCCAGATCCCCAGTGCGCAGGTAGTTCCCGTAATAGAGGTCAACGTTCTTTTCGACTTCGGTATACGTATTGCCAACAAAGACACCGGGATTGGCAACACAAATCTCGCCAATTTCATCCGGTTCAGCTTCGACCGGCCCATCTGGCGTCACCTTGTAAATCTTGACATCGCAATGCGGGAACGGAATTCCGATACTGCCAACCTTTTTCTCACCGTCAACCGGATTGCAGGAGACAAGGCAAGTGGCCTCTGTCAAACCGTAACCTTCTACAAGTGTCACACCGGTCGCTTTCTCGAACCGGCGGAACAATTCCAGGGGCAATGGGGCAGATCCGGAAAACGCCGTTTTAACAGTGCTGACGTCAGCGTTGATCTGGCGCTGCATTTTGGCCGAGATGGCGGTTGGGACTGTAATGATGAACGTGATCTTCCAACGTTCGACCAGCTTCCAGAAATTGTCCATCACACCTTCGCCACGGTAACCCTGTGGCGTCGGGAACACCACATGCGCTCCGGATGTGACGGCGGCCATCAGAATGACGTGACATGCAAACACGTGGAACAATGGCAAAGGGCAAATGATGTTGTCTTCTTCCGTGAAGAGCAAACGCGTGCCGATCCAACCGTTGTAAATCAGGCCGGAATATTTATGCTGCGCGACTTTCGGCATGCCGGTGGTTCCGCCGGTGTGGAAGTAGCACGCAACGCGATCTTCGGTACTGTCTTCGAAGTTCAGCGTGCGCGGTTGCTTGGCGACTTCCGCGTTGAAGTTCTTATAGCTTGCTTGGTTTGTCACACGCAGCTTTGGGCGTATCACAGGAACAATCCAAGACTTGGGCGGCGTCAGATACCGCAACAGGTCAACTTCTAAAACCGTTTCGACATTTGGAGCCAGCGCGACAGCTTCCGCTGTTTTCTCCGCAACATCTGTTTTCGGAAATGGACGCAGTGTGACGACCACCTTGGCGTTC
Organism: Pseudomonadota bacterium; assembly: GCA_039191495.1. Lineage (GTDB taxonomy): Bacteria > Pseudomonadota > Alphaproteobacteria > Rhodobacterales > Rhodobacteraceae > Roseobacter. Next base: position 50,104 of record JBCCXN010000014.1, read on the forward strand.
GTTTCGCGCAGGATCGAGCCAATCTGCTCGGCTTCAAGCAGAGGATTGATCGGGTTTACAATTCCTGCAACGGCACCTCCAAGCAGCGTCACAACCGTTTCGTTGCAATTGGGCAGAATGTAGGCCACCACATCTTTTTCACCGACGCCCAGCGAGCGGAACAGGTTAGCCACTTGCGACACCTTGTCCTTGGTTGCGGCCCATGTCAGCGTTTCCGCTTTGTCCTGAGGGCCTGAAAAAATTTGGTAGCTGACCGCCTTGTTGCGCGGAAACTTTTCGGCTGTCCTGCTCAGCAGTTTGTAAAGGGTCACGGGTTGATCCCGATCTTCCCAGCTCATTTCGTTCTCGATCGCTTTGCAATCCGCTATGCTCGCGAATGTCATGCCGTTCCTCCCACGCACGCGTATTTCACGCGTTTTTAGTTCCGCCAAGCAGAATGAGCGGTAAAATGGCCAAGCGCAAGCCGCCTGACGCAGCGACCGTACGCAGGCGACGCTGCGTCATCGACGGCCTTATTCCGCCGCCAGCCCTTCGGTGAACTGCAACTTCGCGAGCCGCGCGTAAAGACCGCCTTGGGCGACCAACGCGTCGTGGCGACCTATCGACACTATCTTCCCGTGTTCCATAACGACAATCCGATCAGCTTTTTTGACGGTTGCCAAGCGATGCGCGACGACAAGCGTTGTGCGCCCCTCGCTCAAGTGATCCACCGCATGTTGCACCGCATGCTCGCTTTCGGCATCAAGCGCGCTGGTTGCTTCGTCCAGCAGCAAAATCGGCGCATCCCGCAAAATCGCACGCGCAATCGCAATACGCTGCTTTTGTCCACCGGATAACATCACGCCGCGTTCGCCCAAGTAACTTTCGTAACCATCAGGCAGTGCTGCAATGAAGTCATGCGCAGCCGCAGCCTCCGCAGCCTCTCGAACTTCTGTGTCCGACGCATCCGGTCGGCCAAAGAGGATGTTTTCGCGCGCCGATACCGCAAAAATCACAGGGTCCTGCGGCACCAGTGCCATTGCCCGGCGAAACGTCTCCCGCTGCAGATCAGCAAGGTCCACCCCGTCAATCAGAATGCGCCCAGAAGCAGGTTCATAAAAGCGCATCAGCATCTGAATGATCGTCGTTTTACCAGCGCCCGACGGTCCGACAAATGCAACTGTTTCGCCGGGTTCTATTTTCAGGCTCACCTCATTCAGGGCGCGCTCGTTCGGGCGGCTTGGGTAGCGGAATGTCACCTGTTCAAATGCGATAGCGCCTGCCACCGGTTCGGGCAGCGACTTCGCCACATGAGGATCGCGCACGGTGTCCTCGGATCGGAGCAATTCCACCAACCTTTCCGTGGCCCCGGCGGCGCGCTGCAATTCGCCCCAAACCTCGGAAAGCGCGGCGACGCCGCCCGCAACCATCACGGAGTAAATTACAAACTGAACCAGAGTACCTTGTGTCATATCTCCCATACGCACGTCTCGCGCTCCCACCCAGAGAACACCGACAACACCTGAAAAAACCAGGAAAATGACAATCACCGTCATGATGGCGCGCGTGGTAACCCGCCGCTTTGCCGCATCAAAGGATAACTCGGTCACCTTTGCAAACTGATCCCGGCTTGCCGCTTCATGCGTATAGGCCTGAACGGTTTGCACCGCACCCAATGCTTCAGAAGCGTTTCCCGAGGAGGCTGCAATCCAATCTTGGTTCTCGCGGCTCAGAACGCGCAACCTGCGACCCAGAACCAGAATCGGAATGATCACGGCCGGCACGATCAAAAGCACCAAACCCGTCAGCTTGGCAGAAGTGAGCAGCATCAAGATCAAGCCGCCGGCAAAGATCAAGACATTCCGCAAGGCAATTGATACCGAAGAACCAATGACCGACAAAATCAGTGTCGTATCGGTCGTAATGCGGCTCAATACCTCTCCGGTCACGGTTTTTTCAAAAAATTCCGGGCTCATCCCGACCACCCGGTCAAACACTGCTATGCGAATGTCAGCGACAACGCGTTCGCCCAGTCGTGTGACGAGCGCGTAGCGCAAACCGGTCCCGATCGCCAGCAAGGCCGCAATTCCAAGTGCAGCTGCAAAGTAAAGATCCAGTGTTGCTGCATCTTTTGTATAAAAATTGTCGACGACCCGCCGGACCGCCACCGGCAACGTCAGTGACAGCATTGCCGTAACGACGAGGGCCACGAGTGCGGTAGTCAAAAGCAAGCGATACGGCCTTAGAAACGGAACAAGCGCCTTCAAGGGCCCAAGTTTGCGGGATTTCTCCCGCTCATCTGTGGATCCTGGCGCACCGGGGCCCGAAGGTGCCGGTTGCGATACTGGCGTCTGTTTCTCGCTCATCTGTTCTGTCATGGCTTTCCTCGCAATTAACGTCAAGTGACCGAACACGTCTTCGGACAAAACCGCGCACCATTGATGCGGTTGCTCGAAATCGAGAAACTTTCGATCAAATCCAAACCACGTTGTCTGCCGCGGTGGTTTTCCTAGAAACAGAAGGCGGGCGGCTGATACTTGAGAGCCAAAAAACAGGGGTTTCAGAACAGCCCAAAAAGTGAGATGCCAAGTCGCACTATTTACGCACACGTTCTGAGATGAGGCGATGTGCGTTCAAGAGGTTGTTTCGAAAAGGCTCAACGATTTTGGCGTCGCTGCCGCATCCAACCGCCGCCTTATTCCATTGAAAACAAATTCTTAGGACGTTCTCTCCACTTGAACCGGGCGGCACTCAACCGCGTTTCTTCGACTTGGAGGGCGTATGCCAAAAAACTCCGGGACACCACTTTGTGTCTGTCACTTGTTGCAACCGATTAAAGTCTTTGAGGAAGATGAAATTCTGGAGCGAGCGGCGGGAATCGAACCCGCTTCATCAGCTTGGAAGTCTTGCGTTCAAAGTTACAAATTCAATTTAAAATCAATATACTAGCACGATCATTAGTATGCTTTTATTGGTTATTTATAGGAGATGATTTTCTGGAGCGGGCGGCGGGAATCGAACCCGCTTCATCAGCTTGGAAGGCTGAGGTAATAGCCAGTATACGACGCCCGCTCAGCGCAACAGGACATATTGTAAGCGGCTATTGGGGTCAAGTCGCCAATTTCAGAACGCCGTGTTTGACAACGCACAAAGCACTTGTTGTCACCCCACTTGCGTCGCTTCAGTCGCATCATCTTGCCAAGTCTATAGAGCAGTTTTCAGCAAGGAACTTCGCGACCAGACGTTTCCAAAACGTCGTGCTGCATGTTGCTCTTGGACCTGAGTCCGGATTTCGGTGTATTGCCGAGTGGCACGGCGCACATCGACATGGCACAATCAGCGAATGACCGACGAAATAAGAAGCCTCTCGACCCGTTATGACGCGGCCGCACCCAGGTGGGGCGACAAAATGCGCACGCTCGGTTACTATGACGGCTATCTAGGGTTTCTGTCTTCTCGGGACCGGACCCCGGCAAACGACACGCGCGTCATCGATGTCGGTGCCGGTACGGCTGCGTTTGCAGAGGCATGGGTCGCGCTCAACGGTCGCCCAAAAGAGCTGACACTGCTGGAGCCGAGTCAGGCGATGCTTGAATTCGGTCGCGCAGCGCTGCATCGGCGCGGCGTCGATATTATCGCCGTGCGGTCAACGCTGGAAGATGCCAACGTCCAGTCTTACGACGAGGCGTTGGCGGCGCACGTGATCGAACACTGTCCAGACCCGCTGCTTGCACTCCGACAGATTCGTGATTTGCTCCGTTCTGGCGGACGACTGCACCTCGTGGTTTCCAAGCCGCACTGGTGCAATGTGATCATTTGGCTGCAATGGCGACACAAGACCTTTCAGGAAGAGGAAATCCGGATACTCTTAGATGATGCAGGCTTTGAAATTGAGAGTATGTATTCATTTCCGTCCGGACCGGCATCGCGAACCAGTCGAGGCATCGTCGCCTTGCGAAGATGACCGGCTCAATCAAATGATGTGAACCGCCAGGCCCAAAACAGACGTCATTGTTTCCTTCTGCGAGGTCCATTTTTCCGTGCAACCGCCATTCCGGAACAAGCGCGCCAACGATGGTTTTAGGAATCCCGTTTTGGATTGCTTCGTGTCGTCTTCTTATGAGTTCAACGGAAACGACAAGTGGCAAACGCTATTGGATATTGCTCTTGGGTTTTTTTCTCTTTTCTCTAGATTCTCGCCCGTATTTTCCGGACAGCTGTCCATCTGCCGGCGTTCAATCTCGTTTTTGATAAGGTAGACTCTTTGCGGATCGCAGTGCGGCACTAGCTTCTGGCCAAGCAGATGTATCCGGTACATCAACTTCCATTCCGGCCAATGGTTTCAATTGCACAAGACGCGTTTGAACTTCGGGCCCAAGACGGCCTTCGGATAGAGTGCTCTGTGTCATTGGAAGTGCGAGACGAACCGCAAAGCGCGATTATTGCCAATTGTTTTCTGATTGCGATTTTGTCGCTGAAGCGAATGCCATTTCAATCGACGGCTCTGTCCTCGCGAGCGAGCCAAACTTGGAAATCTCTAATGGTTCCCTCAAAATCGTCACTGGCAAGAGGGCCTTCGACTGCGTATTCGGAAGCCAGGGCAAGTTGCAACCGTTCCAGTTTTTCACGGTCTTCACGGTTCACTTTTTCCCAGAGAGCTATGCGCTGAAGTATCGTTTCATCAGCGAGATCTTCTTTGTACACCGACATTGTCCACTTCACAGTAATCGTGCCGCTATCCAATGGGAAAATCGACAACGACACCAAGAGACTGGCAGCTTGGCTAGCCACTTGGGTTGGGAATTTCGCGAAGAGCGACGAACGTCTGCGTTCGTCGTCTCCAAGTTTTGGGGCCCCTTCGCCGCGCGCAGCAGTGGTTGCCGGGTAATTTGCCCCGTAGGATGTGAAGCCTTCACCATGCACGAGTTTCCGCGCGAGACCCGTAGGTGTGTATTCGTGCAGTGTTTGAGGGTGCACCACACTCAAATGGTAACCTTCCATGAAATTCTCAACGAGGCATTTCCAATTGGTTTTCCACTGTTCCTCCGCGACGTGGACCAAGCGAAAGTTATTTGGTTCGTATGGCGCCAGCATGGCATCCAGTTCGGGATGTACAAAGGGGGCTGCTTTGGGGTTCAGGTTCACGTAAATGAATCCATTCCATAGCTGTATATTATGTTCAGGCAGACGGCATTGTTTAGCGTCAAAACCAGCATTCTCCATCCGCGGCGCACGCAATAGTGCGCCATCGCGATCATAGGTCCAAGCGTGGTAAGAGCAGATGAAACGCTTGGCATTTCCTCGACCTTCAGCCAAGGGCATGCCGCGATGCCTGCAGACATTGGCCAGCGCACGTATTGATTGATCATTTCCGCGCACTAGGAGCAAAGGCTCTTGCAGAAGTCGAACGGTGAAAAAATCTCCGGGTTCCGGAAGCTCGTCTTCCCGTCCCAGGCAATGCCACCCGTGTCTAAGCACTGTGCGCGCTTCGTGCTCAAATTGAGCCTGGCTTGTGTAGAAGGCGCCAGGCATGCACATAGGCCTGTCAGCCGGTAATGCAGCCAACTCCTGCAGCTTGTGTCGCAGCGCAGTCATTTGCTTTCAACTCATAGCACGCCGCGCGTCGATTTTCGCCATCAGGTATCGGGCAAAATCAAAGTTCGGGCGTTCCAGGTGGCTCAGATGTCCAGGCTGCGCCAGCTCGGAGCTCAGTCCGCGATACACCTTTTCAGTGCAGCCGCGATCCTCGATATTGACATCATCCAAAAGTGATTTGAGCTGAGTAAAATTTTCCTTTGCGTCCGGATCATTGGCAAAGTCGTTTGACATTCCGCCGCCGAACCTGATGAAAACCTGTCCTGGCCCTTTGGGATGTAGCGACAGATACCAAAAATAACCTGGCGTCAGGGTAATCATAAGGCTTGGGTACAAAGCCAAAAGGTAAGTCATGCGACGTTCGTCGCCTTTCAGCCGTTGATTGTCTGGATGGGCCATTGCAATCCTCAATGTGTTGTCTTTGAGGATCGTGTGATAGTTGAAAGCAGGGTCGCCCGGCGGGCAAACCATATCTTCAAGGCGCGAGAGAGACCCGATTGTTCCCGCGTGGCACACCGGCAGATGGTAACTTTCCATAAAGTTCTCTGCGAGAACTTTCCAGTTGGTGTCCCACACGTGTTCCTCGTAAAAGGACTCGGAGTAGTTTTCCATGTTGTAACCAGCGATCTTCTCGGCCACGCCAGCCAGTTGCAGAGCAACCGGCGGAGCTTCGGGATCAAGACAAACAAAAACCCATCCCAGCCACTCCTCGCAACGGATGTTTGGAAGCCGATAGGCATCCTTGCAGAAGCTCTCGTTCAGGGTCATCGCGGGCGCACCGCGTAACGTACCATCGAGGTTGTATGTCCAAGCGTGATAAGGACACACTATAACTTTGGCATAGCCGCGCCCCTGAAGAAGAGTTGACATTCTATGCAAGCAAACGTTGCTGACTGCACGCAACTTGCCAGTTGAATCACGCAAAACGGCAATCGGCTGACCGGCAAGCTCGCAAGTCACGTAGTCTCCAGCGTTTTTGAGCGCATCTATCCGCCCGACGCAGTACCAATCCTTACGGAATATACTCGCCAGCTCTTCTTCGGTGAAGGCTGGCGAGGTGTAGACTTCCTTTGGCATGGCCCGGGCTTTTTCGAAGGGCACTGATACGCTTTCCCGCAAAGCATCAACCGCATCAATCTGGTCTTTCGCCACGTGGCAGCTCCTTGAGATGAATTTCGTCTTCTATTGCTTCAGGTCACCTTGAAACCTCTTACGGAAAAAGAAAAGTGCGCCGTGCCTATCCACTGATTAGATTGCTCCTAACGGCGCGCAGCGCGCAGATTCGGTGACCGAAGCAAGTGCAGCACAAGCTGGGAAAGTCAGACGACCGGCTTGACGTCGATCATACGCACAAAGTTGCGGCGAAACCTCTAGGCACACTGCAACGGAAAACCTTCAAAATGCGCTGGCACGTACAGCCAAGCCAAAGGCCGAGAAACGCCTCCAAGAGCGTAATCAACGCCTCGACCTTCTGGGTTTGATGGAACAGCAGGCGGAAAAACTGAAGGAAAGAAGTCTCTAGGGATGTCCGATAGCAGCGGTCGTTGTCGATACAATAACCGCAGTATTCGCGGTTATGTGGTCGTTTACGGCAACCCGGGCCGACAGGCACCACCGGCAACCTGCAGGTCGCAAACGTAATTGTCTGGATAGCCGAGCGAGGCACAGGTCACATCCAATGCAGGATTGTCGAGGTCGACGCCGGGTCCGCATTCTGATTGGCAGGATCTCGACAAGGGCGATGAATCCGGTGCGGCCCGACAGACCGGGCCAAAGGTCGGCTGGTCAAGGACACCGCTCAACTCACCTTCGGTCCAGCAACTGAAAGCGTCGGGCTCCGAGCATTGGTTTGCGACACAGAGCGCTACGCCCGAGGGGTGATTGTTGTAGCAATAGGCGTTGTCATCGTTGAGCAGTGTCCGGCAGTCCGCAAGGCAGGTCCAGTTCGGCGGGTCTTCGGGCTGGCAGGTGCCAACCCCAGTTCCGTTCTGCGTTTCCTCGCCAAAGCAGGTGAGGTCGGCTCCGCATTCATCGTCTGACGTGCACGAACAGCCGACGTGACGGTCGCCGAAGCCTCCACACGTGCGACAGAGCCCGAACCCGCCTTGTGAAACACAAGTCCGTTCAATGTCGCCGTCATCCGGGCAGAACTCGTTGACGGAATGATCCCCGTCTGGATGCGCGCTGTCGGTCCCCAGTGAGCCAAACGTGGCAAGGCAGACACAATCCTCGTCACCTGCGTCGCAGTCAACCGGCGGCTGCGGCTCTCCGTCCGGCGGCTCAAGCGGTGGAGCGTCGCAGGTCTTGCGGATCTCGGCAATATCACAAATACCGTCGCTGACTGGTATGGCGGCTGCCTGGCATTGCGAGGCACCTGCATCGAGAATGTTGATGAACAACCCAGTAAGGGCAAAGTTGTCGTCTTCCAGCGCACCGCCTGCCGCGACGGTGCCGTTGCCCTCAAGGTGTTCATGGCAGATGTCGACGCCGTGCCACAGCCGATAAGCCCCCGCAGGCGCGCAATCCGGGTCCGAACTGAGCGTGAGCCGCTGCACACCCGTCGTGTTGAGGCTTCCGGTGCTGTCAAACTCAATCTCGTTGTCCAGGATGGCCCCGGCCAAGGGCGGTGCGACAGGAAACGGATCCGTCGGATCAAAGGGCTGGCCCATGCCATCGGTTAAGTAAAACCCGATGCTGTGCATCTTTTCGGTACCAGCGCTGTTTGCGCGGTTGCCTACGGTGAAAGGCACATCGAAACTGTCGCCCGGGCATAGGTTCATCGCACGTGGTTCACTGCCCGAAACGTCGTAGAAAGAACCTTCGCATATCGGATCAAAATCCGAGAACAGCGCGCATTCCAGAATGTCGGGGTTGAAGGCCCGCCGCGTATTGGTCAAGCCGTAATTCACCAGTCTTTGGTTATTCGCTGACGGATTGATCAAACCGGCTTGTTCCAGCGCGGTATAGCGATCGCGATAAAGCTGCGGCAATTCGCGGCGCAAATATTGCGCCGTCGCAAAAAGGTTGACCTCATCGCCAGCGCCCGAGTGCTGCTGTCGTGCGCCTTGCTGGTCATCGGGCAGGACCATGTATCCTGAGTCAACACCACGTATGCGGGGCTTGTTCACGCCCTGCTGCATCATCGACAAGCGCGTCGATTCATGGTCAAGACCTATGGCGTGTCCAAATTCATGGATCAGCACCGCATGTGCAGTAAGGGTTACAAACTGGTCGAGCATTGGGGTGTCCGTCGTGCTCAGGTCGTCAGCGACGGCAATGTCAGATTCGACAATCGTCCGGCACCCTCCGCAGCGCATTGTTGTGCGTTCACGACCCGCGCTGCCGTCGATCTCGTCCCGGTCAACGTAGAGAATTTCGTTTTTGCCGTCCAGGCGTCGGAACTGCCTGTCGGTCTCTACACCGATGATGGTCGAGAACAAGAAGACGACTCCACCCGTCCTGTTCCAGGCCGCGATCGCGTCATCAATAGCGGTCATACGCGCTCCGCCAGCCGATACATTGACGGAATCGACAAGCCATTCGACAGGTAGATCACTGCTGTCCCAGCGTTTCTGGTTTCCAACCCAGTTTTCCTGTACATTGAAAGCCGTGGCAGGTGAGGCCAGCGCGAGCGCGGCGAGTGCAGCTAAGAAACGTCGCATCAGTCAGCGCCCCTGATGATGTCCGGGACAAGAGGATACGCCGTGAAGGGTCCGGTGAGGGTGGGATTGTCGCATTCGGTGGTTACAAGCTCTGCCGCGAAAGCCTCGGGCGACATGGCGTCGCCGGGCTGAGCGCCCTCAACCATCTCTGGCGATTGGAACAACCTTTCGCGTGTACTGACCTGCGCGAAGCTGCGGCCGCGACGCGTCGAGGTCACGGCATAGCCGTCCTGATCGACTAGGATTTCCTGCCCGTCGAGCGTTTCGATGCGGAACACATCCCGAAGGGCGACTGGTTCGATCACCCAAGCATGGTTTGGCAAAAGCAAAAGATAGCGTTCGCCAGGGGTGATGATCGGCATTTCTGAGGTGTCAACAAACTGGCCCTCTGGCATCAGGCCTCGGCTAAGCCGGATCTCAAGAGGTCCGCCCACAACCGCACCATCGCCCGCCAGCACGGTGATATCCTCGAACCTTGTAACTTCGCGGGGGCCTTCGTCAGGGGCTTCGTCGAACGTGTAGCTTTGTGAAGCAGCGACCCCGCTCACGATGGCGCTGGTGCGTTCGAGCGTGTCACACAGCCCCAGGTCAAAGCCGCCCTGGGGCCATTCGGGATCGGCTGGGGCAACCTCGATGGCACGCGCAGGAATATGTTCAATGTCCAGCGAACTTAGGCGCGGGTCGTCATGCTTTTTGTGGATCGCAGCCGCTGTGAAAGCACTTGTCACAACAAGGGGCTGAAGCGCATCGGCTGTCAGCATGCCTTCGATGAAGCCGCCGGGCAGGCCATATGAGAAGGCAGCCGCTTTCACCGACCGACAATCAACGGCAACGGCCTTCTCGGCGGGCAGCTCGATGTCAGAGAGGTCCACGACGTCGCCGGGTGTGAGCTTGCCGGGTGGGCTGGCGAGGCGCAAGGAAAGTGTGACCGTCACGGCAGCTGCGTAGGGGTTGTAAAGATTGACGACCGTGCCATAGAGGCCCCGGGCCATAGGCCGCGTTTCGTGCCCGCCAACGCGGCCACAGACAACCTTGGACTCATGCGCATATCGGAAAACGGGCTGCGACGGCTGCCTGTCCTGAGCCTCTGCCAGGGAACCGGCAAGGGCAGCGTAGAGCGCAATGAGAAGTGTGTGAACGCGCATGACATTTACTCCCGCGCAGAGCGCAGGCAGTGACCGCGTCGGGTGTTATTGGTTTCAAGGCTTTCGGGGACCGTCATGGCGCTGTCCGCAATGACGTCGAAGGCGCAGGTGTTCAGGCGTCCGCTGCCGAAACACTGGCGCGGTATAGGCGCGGTGATGTCATGGGTTTTATCGGGCGCGAGGGCCGGAACAGGGCGATCTTCCTGTCCATATGGGCCGAAGTCGAAACGCGCCGTGGATGCGGGTGCGTCCTTCATGCCCCGATTGGCGATGATGGCCACAGCTTCGGGGGGGCTGCCATCGGCCTGCTGCGGTCCGCAAAAACCAGTTCCGGGCGCGCCGAGCGGGTCTTGGTCAAGAACGGGCTGTTCGGGGATCAGGTCGGCGCGTTCGCGTGCTGTCGCAGGCGCGGAGACAGGGGCGACCCCCTCGACGTCGATGCTTGCCACAGGGCCGGGCCACATCTTGCAGCAGTCTTTCTTTATAAGGGGGGCCGCAGTGTAGACGGCCTGCACACTTAAAGCTCCATTTGTCTTGATGACGACGAAGCCGTCGATGTAGTGATCGGGCAGACCAAAGGGGAAGCCAAGCGCTTCTATGTCGGCGCAATCGACAGCCGCCGCTTCACCGTCATCAAGCTCCACAATCCCGATCGGAACAACCGCGCCGGCTGCGGGGGGGACGGGCGGATGCGCCAAAGCCACTGATAAATCAATGGATAGCCTTGTACCGCTGGTGTTCAGGATGTTCACGACCGTAGCATAAAAACCATGCACCAACTGCAGGTTTTTGGCGTCGGGTTGGGTGCCGCAAAGGATTTTGGCGGCGTAGCTGGTCACGTCGGCGGGATTTTGCTGCGCGAGTGGCGCCTTAGCCGCACAGACTAAGGCTGCCACGGTAACGGCAAGTCTCAACAATGTTTGCGTCATTGTCATCTCCTGTTGAAGTTGACACCGGGAGACCGGAAAAAAACGCTTCAAGCCTTCAAGGCAATGGATTTGAAAACGGGGTGCCGCTTGAAATAGAATCGAGATAATTTTGTCTACTATACCATAAATTGTGAGAACGCGTCAGGTTCGCTGTTTAGTCTCTTTAAGCATGCTGCATCAGAGACCTGATTTGTGGGTCTATCGGCTCTTCGCGCTGGTGCTGCGCGCAAAGCCGCTGCACACTATCAGAATGTCAAAAAGGCATCTAACCACCAATTGTACTGTGGGGCGGTGCGCAAGGCTGGGAGCACAGATGGACCTGCCCGCCCGCACTGATGTCGCGCAGGTAATTTAGGATCTGCCGAAGCAGTCCGGCGAAGATGCAAGCGCCTGTTGGTCCAGTATCGGACGTTAGCGCCGGCATAAAGCGAGCCTAGAGGCGCCGATTCTGCAAACAAAGAGAACGACGGCGGTGCGCCCAAAGGATACACCGGCAGCTTAGTCCATCCGCTCCATGTCATTCAGTTCAAAGCTACTGTCGAGTAGGCTCGGTTCAGGTCCATAAAAGCGCGCCAAGAGGAAGAACCGGCGTTCAGGGTCAGTTGGAAGCCAGTTACTTTCTTTGCCAACGGGCGCTGTTGGACCAAAGTAGATGTCGACCGATCCATCCTCATTCATGACAACGTCTGGCATGGTCGAGTCGATGCTGCTCGGCACGATGTCGCGCAGGTAAGAGGCCGTCTCCAGATCATAAGTCGTTATAGCCCAGAAATCCCGAACCGGAACGTCGGGTGGCATCTTCAATTTGTAGTTCCGACTACCCTCCAGCCATTCGCCATCGGGCGTCTCCGCAAGATCGAGATAGTAAGTCGAGGTTCCGTAGTTCTTGACGCTGGTGATGATCGCGTAGAACAGCGCGCCTCGGGCGTGGTAGTCGTAATAGGAAGGGTATTCGTAGGACCACTCGGTTTCTCGCGACCCGTCCGGCACCAGTGCCGACCAACGCTTGCCCTCAAAAACGAACGGGTTCAGAACGCGGTGATACTGGTCGATCATGTATTCCAACGCTTCCGGACCCGCAGCGTTGAAGACAGACCGCATCTCTGCATCCGGTGCGAAGGCTTCGTTTCGCTTGATCCCCAGCCGTGCCAGAAGGCCCATCATCGCGAGGTCGCGTTCGAGCACCACTTCCTCGCTAATCATTTCGTGTATCTCATGGTAGATGTTGCCATCGATTTTCGGTGTCATCTCAAGAAGTTGGCCGTAGAGGTCGACATACTCAGTTTGAGGGTCGTCCGCCTGCGACAAAGGATAAACCTTGAGTTGCTTTGTTATGTCCGTCGCCTTGGCAAGGTTCTCTGTTGTTGCACCGCCTGAGAGAATTGGACGCAATACCGCAAAACCGTAATTTGTCTGCTGTTCGTACACGAGTGCGTTGGGAAGAAGAGGACCGTTATACCCGGGCGGCACCAGTATGTACCTTGTCCCAAGGCCCCGATCCCGTCCGTTGGCACCCATGTCGTCCAGTGGGCGCTGCCACGCATCCATGATGGTGCCGAATATCCCGATACCATCCGAAGAGGGCGGCATATCGACAACGATCGGACCGTCTTCGATGGTCCAGTAAGTCATAATGTATGGTGTTGTGTTGTTCGGCGTGGCGGTTTGGAACCGCCAGTCCTGAAGCTGCGGAAAGTAGCCCACATCGTTGGGATCAACTCCAACATTGGCAAGTGCATCTCGGTAGAACTTGAAATTCATCAGCGGCATCGCCCAGACGACGGCATCCACGGCCCGGTGGTACGTCATTCGTTCGTCGGTGCTTGCGCCCGCGAAATCGAACCCACCAGCATGAGCATTGTTCGCAAGAACCGCCGCCAGCACAGCGGCTTAGGCCTTTAAGCACCCCCAAATTCGATGCATGCAAATACCCCCCCGAAAGACCGCGCTGATTGTGAAACGCTCTTGACTGAACTTTAGACTTTGCTGCGCAAGGTTAAAGCCAAAATCACTGCCGACCGAAAATCACCATAATTCGCGACCAGAATACAAATCTTCTCGCGCCGTTGGCTTCTGTGTGAGGCCGCTATTCTTGGTCATATCTTTGAAATTTTAGACCTAAAAATCGGCCAATCGCATCGTGTCGGACATTTGAAAGACGGACCTAGACGTCGCGGCCGAGCTCAGAGCAGAATTCGCACTGTAACAAGATCAGGCTCTGGGGCCGCAACTCAGCAGTTATTTCGATCCGAACGAAGATCAAAGATTTCCGATATAACACGGCGCAACATCTTACTGAATCTGCACAAGGCAAAGGCGAAAGCTGCCGAAAAACTTTGCAGGTTTGGGGTTTTCCGTCGAAGTTCCAACCGATCAGGTTGAAGAAGCCTTCAATTGGAGCTCTCTGATCGAAAGAAATTTGACCAATTTAGAAAAAATTGCCACGTCTAGAGGGCTAAACGATCAACAGGGGGATAACTTGCCAATGAACTTACGAGCCAAAAGACGGGTGTTTCTTGCAGCCGCTGTCGCTGCATGTACACTTGCATCTGCCGGGATCGCTGCCGCCGAATCTGTCAAGGTCGCGGCAATCTATACGCTACCAGTCGAGCAGCAGTGGATCAGCCGCATTCACAAAGCGCTCAACACTGCGGCCGAACGCGGTGATATTGAATACACGTTTTCGGAAAACGTCGCGAATACCGACTATGAGCGGGTAATGCGGGAGTACGCCGAGCAAGGCACTCAGCTCATCGTTGGCGAAGTGTTCGGTCTGGAAAGAGCCGCGCGCAAAGTGGCAAGCGATTACCCGGAAACTGCCTTCCTCATGGGGTCATCCTTTGGACCGGTCGGACCGAATTTCTCGGTATTTGACAATTGGATCCATGAACCATCCTACCTGACGGGCATGGTTGCAGGCGCGGCCACCGAATCCAACCTGATCGGCATGGTCGGCGGCTATGCGATCCCTGAGGTGAACCGCCTGATGCACGCGTTCATGGATGGCGCACGCGACGTGAACCCCGATGTCAAATTCCTCGTGAACTTTATCGACAGCTGGTACGATCCGCCGAAAGCCAAAGAAAGCGCGTTTGCAATGATGGATGCCGGCGCGGATGTAATGTATGCAGAGCGCTTTGGTGTCTCCGACGCTGCCGTGGAGCGTGGTGTGCCCGCAATCGGCAACGTAATCGACACGTCAGGCGATTACCCAGGCACGATTCTAGCGTCTGCCATCTGGCACATGGAAGCGACCATCGACAAAGCCGTCGAAAATGTTTCATCAGGTAGCTTTGAAGCAATCGACTATGGCCAATTCAGCTTCATGGCCTTTGGTGGAGGCTCGCTGGTCATAGATGAAAGCTTGATTGCGCCCGAGACAGTTGCCGCAGTGCAAGCCAAAGAGGCGGACATTCTTGGCGGGCTATTCCGCGTGAACGTCAACGATCAACGTCCTGTCTCGGACAACTAAGACAAGTGGGGCTGGCCGATCAGGCCGGCCCTTTTCCTATGACAAAAGGTACAGTCCTAAGGCTGAATGGTCTCAGCAAACGCTTTGGTTCAGTCATTGCAAATGAAGACGTTTCTTTAACGTTGCAAAAAGGCGAAGTGCTTGCCCTGCTCGGTGAAAACGGGGCTGGCAAGACAACGCTGATGAACATGTTGTTCGGTCATTACTTGCCCGATGCCGGAACCGTAGAGGTCGCAGACGCGAACGGAGACCTGCACGCTCTGCCGCTGGGCCATCCGCAGGCCGCTCTGGCGGCCGGCATCGGGATGGTCCACCAGCATTTTGCACTGGCAGAAAACATCAATGCGCTCGACAACATAACGTTGGGATCCGAGCCGCTGCGGGCGTTAAAGCGTGACCGTGTGGCGGCACAGTCCAAGATCGAAGACATCATCGATCGCAGCGGTCTTAAGGCTCCATTGGGTATTCCGGTCGGGCGGCTCTCTGTCGGCGAGCGCCAGCGGGTGGAAATCCTCAAAGCGCTTTATCGCGATGCACGTGTCCTTGTTTTGGACGAACCTACAGCCGTGCTGACACCGCAAGAGGCGGACGCACTGTTCAGCAACATCCGGTCAATGATCACAGATGGTTTGTCGGTCATCTTCATCAGTCACAAACTGCGTGAAGTGCTCGAATTTTCGGATCGGATTGCCGTGCTGCGCCATGGACGGAAAGTCGGTGAGATAGCAACAGCCGACGCTGACGAAGCCAAAATTGCTCGCATGATGGTTGGCGCGGATACACCCAAGGTGGCGCGCAAGGACATGTCTGCCGGGACACCGGTTTTGACACTCAAGAAAGTGTCGGTCGCAGGCCGGTCGCAGCGAGAAACGCTTGAAAATGTTAATCTGGCGGTAAACTCGCGCGAGATCCTGGGAATTGCGGGCATTTCAGGAAACGGTCAACGTGGGCTTGCGCAGGTCATCTCCGGCCTTGTTCAGCCGAGTTCTGGTACCATTGCCGTAGATGAGCGGGACATACCCAGACCAACACCGTCGCGGATGCTTCAGGCCGGCGTTGGGCGTATCCCGGAAGATAGGCATCACGACGGCATCGTTGGCGCGATGAGTGTAGCGGAAAACATGGTTATTGAACGCCTCGACGATCCTGAGATCCAATCGCTTGGTCTTCTGCGTCGGGGAGCGATATCCGAAAACGCAATCAAGCTTGCCCAAAGCTATGACGTGCGAGGGCCCGGTGTGGATGCTTCTGCTCGGCTCCTCTCTGGTGGAAATATACAAAAACTGATCCTTGCCCGCGTCTTCGAACGTACTCCGCGCCTGATACTCGCCAATCAACCGACCCGCGGCTTGGATATGGGAGCTGCAGCCACGGTAGGTCTCAGGCTGTTGGAAGCGCGGGCGCGCGGAGCAGGTGTTGTATTGATTTCAGAGGATTTGGACGAAATTCTTGGTTTGGCCGACCGCGTTGTTGTCATTCGAGACGGGCAGCTCACAGAGGCTTTAACTACTGATCGCGAACAAATCGGTCTCATGATGGCGGGGGGAGTAGCGTGATCCGCATTGAACCGCGCGAAGCAACGTCCAGAAGCTTCTCAGTGGGTGTCCCTGTTTTGTCAGCTCTGATCTCGCTCGCGTTTGCCGCAATCCCTTTACTGGCCGCAGGCGCCAATCCGATCACAGCCTACGGTGAAATTTTCAAAGGCGTTTTTGGCTCTGTTTTCGCCATCTCAGAAGTGTTGACCCGGGCTACGCCGCTCATCTTCACCGGGCTCGCGGCGGCGCTGGGCTTTCGCGCGAAGCTTTGGAACATCGGCGGTGAGGGTCAGCTTTATTTGGGGGCCATGGCGGCTGTTGCGGTCGGATCCGGGGTTTTGGATATTTCTGGAATCCTGCTCATTCCCATCATCATAACAATGGGGGCGGCCGCTGGCGCTGCGGGCATGGCCGCGCCAACCTATTTGAAGGTGAAATTTGGCGCGGATGAGGTGGTCACCACGCTCCTGTTGAATTTTATCATTCTGATCTTTGTACAGATGATGCTTGAAGGTCCATTGCAGGATCCGATGGGCCTTGGCTGGCCCCAGTCAGCACCGGTGTTGGATCAAGGTATGCTGCCGCGACTTATGGAGCGTATGCGTGTTCACTCGGGCCTGATCCTTGCAATTGTCCTCGCCATTCTGGCCCAGTTCATGCTGGCGCGATCGGTTTGGGGTTTCAAACTTCGTGCTGTCGGTGAAAACGCTGCTGCTGCACGCCACGCAGGTATCAACGTGAACCGGTCGCTCTTTGGTGTCGCGATCATCTCGGGCGGCCTTGCAGGTTTGGCTGGTGTTGGCGAAGTTGCGGGCCTTAAGGGCTACTTAACCGCTGATCTGTCTCCTGGCTTTGGGTACACGGGAATCGTTGTGGCCATGCTGGCCGGTCTGTCGCCCATCGGCGTTGTCATCGCAGCCCTTTTCATCGCTTCGGTGTTTGTTGGCGCCGACGGTATGAGCAGAGCCATGGGCGTTTCTTCGTTCCTTGCGGATCTTGTTGTGTCGGTGTCGCTGCTGTGCGTGCTCGTCGGCGGGTTCTTCGCCAAGTACCGTATTGTCAGATCCGGGAAGGCTGGCGCTGCGACATGATGGATCTTTTGAACATATTGATCAGCGAGAGTTTCTGGGCTGCCTCGCTCCGTATAGCAACGCCGTTGATCTTTGGGGTTCTAGGTGCACTGATCTGCGAACGCGCCGGGGTCCTTAATCTGGGGATCGAGGGCATTTTCGTTGTCGGCGCAATGTGCGGCTGGATGGCAGTTTGGCTGGGGAGTGGCCTATGGGGCGGCGTTCTTGTCGCCGCTTGTGCCGGGGCGGTTTTCGGTCTCCTTCACGCGATTTTGACAGTCCCTTTGGGGCTGTCGCAGCATGTCTCCGGTCTTGGCATCACGTTGTTTGCAACGTCGGTCAGTTACTTCTCCTATCGCACCGCGTTGCCCAATATCTCGTCACCGCCAAGGATCGAGCCCTTTCAGGCGCTCGACATCCCTGTTCTCTCGGATTTGCCTTTTTTTGGCCCAGTCTTGTTTCAGCAAACAGCACTTACTTGGCTGGCCCTCCTGATGGTTTTGCTAGTCTGGTACGTGCTTCAGCGCACCGCTCTTGGCGTTGCAATCAAAGCAGTGGGCGACAACCCAGATAGCGTGGATGCGCAGGGGCTCTCGGTCTATGGGCTGAGGATGGGTTCAATTGTTGCGGGTTCGGCGCTTATGGCACTTGGCGGCGCATTTCTAACGATGTCCGCTTTCGATGCGTTTTTCTTTGGAATGGTGAACGGTCGTGGGTGGGTTTGCATCGCACTGGTGATCTTCGCGAGCTGGAGGCCGAGCAAAGCGCTGTTTGGCGCGCTGCTGTTTGGCGCGTTCGACGCGCTACAAGTAAGATTGCAGACCGAGATGGGCGCGCTGGTGCCGGGCCAGATTTTCTTGATGGCCCCCTACATTTTGTCAATCATCGCGCTTGTCGTTGCAGCGCGCTCTGCGGATTATCCACGCGCGCTGCTGACGCCTTGGTTCAAGGGTCAAAGATAGGAGGCCGCTGTGTTCGATCTCATCATCAAAAATGCGACGCTTACCGATGGGCAAACCGGGATCGATGTCGCATGTCGTGACGGCAAGATCCTGGCGTTGGAACGCGCTGTTACAGCGGAGGCGAAAGAGGTTATCGACGCAGCGGGATACCTTGTCTCTCCACCCTTCGTGGACCCGCATTTCCATATGGATGCGACGCTGTCCTTAGGCACTCCCCGCATGAACGTTTCGGGCACATTGCTGGAAGGCATTGCATTGTGGGGAGAGCTTAAGGAAGTTCAATCTATCGAAGACATCGTCGAGCGTGCCTTGCGGTATTGCGAACTGGCAGTCGCCAAAGGCATCGGCGCGATCCGGAGCCATGTCGATACCTGCGACGACAAACTGACAGGCGTTCAGGCGCTTCTGGAGGTGCGAGAGCAGATCAAAGACTACCTTGACCTGCAGTTGGTCGCCTTCCCGCAAGATGGCGTTCTGCGCGACCCGACAGCGATGCAAAACACCATCCGCGCGCTGGATATGGGCGTGGACGTTGTGGGTGGCATCCCGCATTTCGAACGCACCATGGCGGATGGCGCAGAGAGCGTGCGCTTGTTGTGCAAGCTCGGGGCGGAGCGTGGGTTGATGGTTGATATGCATTGCGATGAAAGTGACGACCCAATGAGCCGTCATATTGAAACGCTGGCCTTTGAGACCCAAAGGCTGGGGCTTCAAGGACGCGTGACGGGGTCACATCTGACCTCTATGCACTCAATGGACGATTACTATGTCTCCAAGCTGATCCCGCTGATGGTCGAGGCGGAAGTGCATGCTGTGCCCAACCCATTGATCAACATCATGCTGCAAGGTCGTCACGACACCTACCCTAAACGCCGTGGTCTGACCCGCGTCCGAGAACTGCGTGATGCCGGCATCACTGTCGGTTTCGGCTCTGACTGCATGATGGACCCTTGGTACTCGTTGGGAAAGGCGGACATGCTCGATGTTGCCTTGATGGGCCTGCACGTTGGTCAGTTGTCTAGCCGTGCGGACATGGCATGGTGCTTTGATGCGGTCACTGTAAATTCGGCCCGTATCATGGGGCTGGACGGATACGGCATGGCCAAAGGCTGCGAGGCGAATTTCGTTCTTCTGCAAGCTCATGAGCAAATCGATGCAGTGCGACTGCGCGCGCACCGTATTGCTGTTGTCCGGAAGGGGCGTGTCATATCGCGTTCTGAACCGTTGGTTTATCGCACAACAATGAAGGGCTCAGGTGAAGAATTGAACGAAGCAAAAGTCAGCACTTGAAAAAGACTTTTGAATTGGTGCCCTCGCACCTGAGCCAACCTGCGTAGTGGACTTGCGTCAGCATTGCTTGTTTGCGCTTGTAGCCAATGCCAGGTGAGCGGAGTGCAACCGCATCATCCTGATTATATTCTCAAAATGCTGAGCGGATGGCTCGTGCGTTGCAAGAAGTCTTTGTGATTGCAACGGTGGCAAGTCGGATTGGTTTCTTATCCAGCAACTTCGCAATTCAGATATCCGCTTTCTAAAGTCTGTTCCGCGCCATAGCGCGCACGGTTTTTTTCGGACAGGCAGCAGCTTACGGACACGTCGGTCGCCGTTGTTGGTGGTCCTGATCCGCCCTCAGTGAATTGGTCCGCCGGCGTGCTCAGGAAAACGGCGAAACAAAATAGCGAACACGCGTGCAGGCGACAGCCAGCGGCGTTCGTTCTCGTCCGGATCGCATTCACGGAAGATGACTAGGAAAGCTCATCCCTCTTCACGGGCTTAGAAATCGAACATGGTGTTGTTGTTTGCCAAACCCTCAGTCGGCACAGCCTGGATCACATCCCAGTGCTCAGCGATCTTTCCATTTTCAAAGCGCACCAGATCGTAAAAGACGGAATGTACGCCATTGTGCAAGCCTTCAGAGATGGCAAGCACGTAATTCCCTTGGCCGACAAGTTTATGAAGGCGAGTAAACTGCCAGCGCGGCGTCACCTCAGCACTCATCTGAGCCGCCATGAAGCCTTCGATGCCGTCTGATCCATCCGGATTGTGCTGCCTGTAGTCGGTATGAAAATAAGTGGTCAAAGCCGCTGCTGCTTGCTCAGGTGTGCCGTTGATGAAAGTGTCAAACGCAGTGCTCAGCTTGGCCTTGTTCTCCTCGGTTTTGTGCAGATCCGTGATCTCCGTCACGCCGTCTGCGATCGACCGACCAGACGCGTTGGGTGGGCGCTCGCACATCATGGCATCCCAATGCGCCGCCAGCTTGTTGTCCTGATTGACAAAGAAAAAGTCGAAGGCCGCCATATGTGCGCAACCTTGGCCGAAAATCTCTGCGTTGCCCCACCGGTTGAACGCAACAACGTTGTCGCCGTCTTCCAACATCAAAACGGTTTCAACGTTGACGCCCGCGTCCTTCATGGAGGGAAAGAGACTGACCAGACCTGCCGCCGTATCGGGTATGAACGGGTTGTGCTGACGGTAGTCGGGGTCAAGAACCTCCAGCGCGCCGTTGGCATCGTAACTGTTGATCGCAGACATCAGCGAGGTGACGAGGTGTGTGTGCCTGCCATCGTCAGCCTGAGCCGCACCGTTCGCAATGAGCCCTGCGGCAAGCGTGGCGGTTAAGGTTTTTTTCATAGCTTTTTCCTTTTCACGGGGAGAAGATTACTCTTCGGTCAGTTTAGCGATCGCCGTTGCCCAGTTTTCGACGAGGAAGGATTGCGTGATCTTGCCGTTTTCGACGGTCAGACAGGTCAGACTGTCGATCAACATGATGTCGAAGCTGATACCAGTCGCAGGATTGACGCTCATAAAATCTGCTGTGTGCGCTCCCGTCGCTATGCTGCGCACCGTGTAGCGATTGCCGTGCTGCAAAATTTCGTGCGGTTGCCAAGCTAGATCAGGCACCACTCGGCCGCCAAATTTCACAATGTCGAACACGCCCTGCGCATCAGACCCGAGCGGCGGGGTTGGTGCCAATACGAATTTCTCTGCCAAAACTTCGTCCAGGTGCTGCCGCGTCAAGTCCGTCGGAGTGGTCAGATGGTCTGCGTAAAAGGTTTTCACAACTTGCAGATCGTCTGCTTGCGCGACGCTTGCGGCCAACAGAGTTGCAAGAGCAGCAAGTGAGATCGGGTTTGTCATTGCGAGGGTCCTTTTCAAGTGAAGCGCCGCACCTGCTTCAGGGGATCATCGGAATATCGCCAGCCTTCATCTTTGTAACAGGCGGGTGCGCACAGATATCTTTCCACCACTGCGCCAGACGTGGGTGGGCGTTATAAGCGTCTGCTGCATAGCCTCTGTGCACCCATTCGGTGGCAAACACCGCATGGAAGTCGGCGACGGTCGGCGCGTCCGATACCAGGAACCGATTCTCGGCGAGTTTGTTCTCAAGAAGCGAAAACCATTGCGTTGCCCGTTCTGGGTTTTTGCTTAGCTTTCCGTTTTGCGCATTGATAAATATGTCATCCAAGTCCAGAACCGCTTGCTGACACATGATTTTCTCGACGCCTGTTCGGCCTGTGAGGTCGAACCGATTTCCCAGAATATTCAGGATGGCGGGGACCTGGCCGATCGTCTCTCCGGTCGAGAGCGTTATGTTGGGAAAGGTAAATCTTCCTTGCGGCGCATCCGAGATGTCCCGGATTTCATATTCGGCACCAGCGTCTTCAAGCGTCAGAACAACGCCGATGGCGCGACCCCAGAAAGACCTGCAAGCGTCGAAGTAATACAGCGTGTAAGGCACAAATATTTTCCCTCCGAGTTAGAACTCCCTTGCTTTCTAGGCGTGAGAATATTAGACGTCAATAATAAAATACCTATTGGTATAAATATGGAAAGATTTGGATGTCTGGGTCAAAGAAGCGTGTTGCAGTCATCGTGGGTGCTGGATCGAAATACACCAAGGGGGACATCTCTTCAGAAGTGAACCCTGCTATCAAATGGGGGCTTGGCGGCGCGCTATCGCAGCGTTTCGCGCAGGATTACACCACCGTTCTGATGGGGCGCAGTGTTGCGAAAATGACAGATCTGGCGGATGAAATCGAAAACCAAGGCGGTCAGGCTGTGCCGGTCGAATGTGACGTCACCGATGAGGTCGCCGTAAACGCCGCCTTTGCAAAAGCAAGCACGTTGGGGGACCTACAGGTTATGGTCTACAATGCTGCTCCGCCCTATCCGCCTGGGGCCACCTTTGACAACATGCCGCTGCCGCATGAAGTGGATGCCAAGTATCTGCAACTGGGTTTTGACATCGGTGTCACCGGCTGTTTGCGGTGTGTACGCGCCGTGCTGCCGTCTATGTTGCACGCCGAACGCGGCACAATACTTTTGACCGGCGCGACGCAATCGCTGCGGGGTGCGGCCAGTTTCGCGTCGATGAGCCCTGTGAAGTTTGCCCTCAGATCGCTTGGTCAAAGCATGTACCAAGCATATGCGCCGCGTGGGATCCATGTAGCCCATGTGCTTGTCGACGGCCCAATCGATTCACCAAACCTGCGGGACCAGCTCGCAGGTCAGGAGATCGCGTTTCTCGATCCGGGCGAGCTTGCTGAGGCATACATCATGTTGACCAAACAGCCTCCAAGTTGCTGGAGTTACGAATTACAGCTTTCGCCCGGACGCGCTTCGGTTGGAATGCGCTTGTAAGAAAACGATCAAAATTAAGGCTGGTTTCGATCGCTTGCGCGCATTATGCGCCGACCATAAGTTGATCGACACACATCAAAATCAGTAGACGACCAAATGTCAGAAAATGCTGCAATCGACAAAAAGAAACGGCGGGGTCGTCCCAAGACCTTTGAAAAGTCGCGTGTTCTTGAACTTGCCCTCAAGGCATATTGGGAGGGTAACCCCGCTGATGTCTCGCTGAACGCTATCTGCAAACTGGCCGAGGTGTCCAAACCTTCGCTTTATCGAGAATTCGGAAGCGAAGACGGTCTGACGCTGGCAGCCTTGGAAGATTATTCTGACAGCGTCTTGACCGGTGTTGGCAACATCCTGGACAAGGATTGTGAATTTTCTCAATCGCTTGAAACGCTTGTTGAATTTGTGGCGAAGGACCCGGTGTTTGACGCCGGATGCTTATACGTAAAGATGCGCGCCGCGAGGCGACAATTTGGACCTTTGACACAAGCGCGGATTACCGAGATTGAGGCTGTGTCGGCTGCGCGTTTCCTCGGCTTTCTGCAACGCAACTCGGACAATGGATCCTGGAAGAGCGACATTCCAATCAAACTTGCCGCAAGATATCTCAACGAACAGGTTGGCTTGGCCCTTGCACAACGATCCACGCATGAAGATGTTGGGACAATCGAGGATATGCTGCGTATTGCGTTCAAGCAGTTCGAAGTCTGAAATCTTGGGCTGTGCGGAGTATGGTGCATTACGAAATTGGACAAGGTCTGTGTGATGACAAAAGCTTCTGATCTGTTTGTGGAGTGTATGGAACAAGAAGGTGTGGAGTACATCTTCGCAGTCCCGGGCGAAGAAAACCTCGATATGCTCGACAGCTTGTCGCGATCCAAAAAGATCAAGCTCATTCTGACGCGGCATGAGCAAGGTGCAGGCTTTATGGCCGCGACTTATGGTCGGCACACTGGCAAAGTCGGAGTGTGTATGGCGACTTTGGGCCCGGGGGCCACGAACCTTGTAACCACCGCAGCATATGCGCAGTTGGGAGGCATGCCGATGCTCATGGTGACGGGTCAAAAGCCGATCAAGCATTCCAAGCAGGGCCGGTTTCAGATCCTCGACGTCGTCGACATGATGCAGCCGCTTACAAAGTTCACGCATCAGCTTGCCGGCGCCGACAACATCCCCAGCCGCGTGCGCGAGGCCGTGCGTTTGGCCGAAGAAGAAAAACCCGGCGCAACGCATATCGAGTTTCCCGAAGACGTTGCGGCAGAGCTGACGGACTCCTCGCCCATCCTGCCCAGCCTCACCCGCCGACCCGTGGCCGAAGCCAAGGCAATCCGTGCCGCCGTCAAGAAAATCGAAAGCGCGAAGTCTCCTATTCTGGTGATTGGCGGCGGGGCCAACCGGACGATCACGAGCCGGATGCTGACGCAGTTTATTGAAAAGACCGGTATCCCATTCGTTACAACCCAGCTCGGCAAGGGCGTGGTGGACGAGAACCGGAGCGAATTCATGGGGTGCGCGGCGCTGTCGGCCGGAGACTTTGTGCACCGCGCCATCGACGCCGCAGACGTGATCCTAAATGTCGGCCACGACGTGATTGAAAAGCCGCCCTTTTTCATGGAGCGCGGCGGCGCAGAAGTGGTTCACGTCTCGATGAACTCTGCAAATATCGACCCGGTCTATTTCCCGCAGGTGGAAGTCATCGGCGACATTGGCAACGCGATCTGGCAAATCAAAGAAGATATCCTTGTCTCGCCGGAATGGAATTTTGAGGCAATGTACCGCGCGCAATCCGCAGATAAAACGCATGCCAAGGACCTCTCAGATGATGGGCGCTTTCCCGTCTTTCCGCCACATCTGGTCAAGGTTGTGCGGGATACGATGCCCGGAGACGGCATTATCGCGCTCGACAATGGTATCTACAAAATCTGGTTTGCGCGCAATTACGCTGCAATGAAACCCAACACAGTTCTCTTGGACAATGCGCTCGCCACGATGGGCGCGGGCCTGCCGTCCGCGATGATGTCCGCAATGCTCTACCCCGACCGCAAGATCATGGCGATCTGCGGCGATGGCGGCTTTATGATGAACAGTCAAGAGATGGAAACCGCGGTACGTCTTCGTCTCAACCTGACGGTGCTCATCCTGCGCGATGACAGCTATGGCATGATCCGGTGGAAGCAAGCAAATATGGGGTTCGAGGATTGGGGCCTCACCTACGGAAACCCGGATTTCGTCAAATATGCCGAAAGCTATGGGGCCTCGGGGCACAGGATCGATAGCACCGCAGCGCTGCGCGACACGCTCGAGAGGTGCCTGTCGTCCAAGGGCGTGCATCTCATCGACTGCCCGGTTGATTACAACGAAAACGATGACATTCTGAACATAAAAATCAAGCAATTGAGCGCGGAGGTCTGAAAAACTCTCAACCCAACACCACCGGGTCAGAGCGAGGAAATATGATCACACTCAAAGACACATATCCGTTGTACCTCAACAACGTGGCCGTGCAGCCAAACACGGACCTTGAGGTCACTGACAAATACGCAAATGAGGTTGCCTTCCGCACCGCGCTCGCAACCCCGGATCTGATCGAGGAAGGTATCGCCGGCGCCGTACGTGCAGCAAAACCCATGGCGCGCATGGCGAGTTTTGAGCGTCAGAATGTCCTCAATCACTGCGTTGCGCGTTTCAAAGAACGCTTTGACGAAC
This sequence comes from Pseudomonadota bacterium, assembly GCA_039191495.1. GTDB lineage: Bacteria > Pseudomonadota > Alphaproteobacteria > Rhodobacterales > Rhodobacteraceae > Roseobacter. The sequence continues at coordinate 75,797 of JBCCXN010000014.1, forward strand.
TGGCCTACGCGCTTTGTATCGAAGCGGGAAAGCCGATCAAAGACGCGGAAGGCGAAGTCACTCGTCTGATCGACACATTCCGGATCGCGGCCGAGGAGTCGGTGCGCAATTACGGCGAAGTGCAGCCTTTGGACGTCTCCGAACGCGCGAGAGGCTACAAAGGCATGTGGAAGCGTGTGCCTATTGGTCCGTGCAGCTTCATTTCCCCCTTCAATTTTCCGCTCAATCTGGCCGCCCACAAGATCGCCCCGGCACTGGCGGTTGGCTGCCCCTTTGTCATGAAGCCGGCCTCAAAGACACCGCTCGGAGCGCTGATCATCGGCGAGGTATTGTCCGAAACGAACCTGCCACAAGGCGCTTTTTCAATCTTGCCCGCGACGCGCAATGGCGCGGATCTCTTCACGACCGATGATCGCCTCAAGCTGCTCAGCTTCACCGGATCACCCGCGGTCGGCTGGGACTTGAAAGCCAAGGCCGGCAAAAAGCCTGTCATCCTTGAACTGGGCGGCAACGCAGCCGTGATCATCGATCGGGACGCAGATTTGGAAGACGCGCTGGAACGGGTCGTCTTCGGTGCGTTCTATCAGTCGGGCCAAAGCTGCATCGGCGTCCAAAGGATCGTTATCCACGAGGCCGTCTATGACACCTTCCGCACTATGTTGGTGGATCGCACGAAAGGCTTGATTGCAGGAGACCCGAAGGACCCCGACACATTCATCGGCCCGATGATCTCGACAGCTGAGGCGCAGCGCCTGAAAGGCTGGATTGATGACGCGGTGGATCAAGGCGCGACGTTGCTGTGCGGCGGCAAATGCAAAGGAAACATGTTGGAAGCGACATTGCTCGAAGAGGTCAGCACCAATCTTGACGCCTATCGCGAAGAGGCTTTCGGACCGCTGGCAATTCTATCGAAGTTCAGCGACTTCGACGCGGCCTTGGAAGAAGTGAACGACAGCAAGTTTGGGCTTCAGGCAGGGGTTTTCACTCGGGATCTCTTCAAAATGTTCGACGCCTGGGACAGCCTGGACGTTGGCGGGATCGTTATAAACGATGTGCCGTCCTACCGTGTCGACAACATGCCATACGGGGGCGTTAAAGACTCAGGCCTGGGGCGAGAGGGGATACGTTTCGCCATGCAGGACCTCGCCGAAATCCGCAATCTCGTTGTACGAAGGGTGAATCCGTCTTAGCCGCGTAGAACCGTGACATTGTTTCAGTTTTGCCGGAGCTTTCCCAATGGAAGAATTTATATACCGTAGATTGGAGTTCTTGATCGCCGAAGCGAACGCAGGAGAGCCTCAACGGCAGGACGTTTCGATGGTGATGCGCGTGGTGTCGAACTATGCCTCCATTGGTATGAACGCAAGTTCTCATCGCGTAAAGCAGGTGAACCGTCGCGTCTCGCGTGGCGCCTATGAAATGCTCGTACAGTCGTCCGACTTCGAACAGTGGTCACGGTCGACCATCAACGAACACGAGTTCCCACTCGCTGTCATTTGGTCCAAAACGCCCGGTTTGAGACCCGAGGCCCTGTGGAAAGTCTTCGTGGATCATCCGATGACAACAGTTACGCGTGAGGAGGATCTCAGCTTGCCCAAATCAGGGGACCGGTATGCGGGCCTTGAAATTCTGTGGCTTGAGAAAACACCGAAGGAAATTTACGAGCAGCTCAAATCTGGGCAGTTGTAAAAACGAAACCGTGCAATCTACACATTCAAAAAGCAAACGCGGCAGTTGTTTGAAAGCAATGGTGCCTGGGGCGGCCGCGTACTGATCTCGTAAACGATTGTTACATTTCGGAATTCTCATGGCACCTTTGCTGTTGCGACCTGCATATGCACCCCTTAAGGGTATCAATTTGGCGCCAAGCACTTGAAAGATAGGTGTGACTCTGCGATCGGGAATCGAGTTTGGTGTCCGCTGGTGGCCAATGATGTCCGTTGAAATCCAGTGTAATTCGCCGGTTCTTGGAGTTGTAAACGTTCCTGAGAGTTGCGTGCAATTTTTCGCGACTAGAGATTAGCGTCTCGAATCAGTTAGCAAATACCGCGTTCCACGGCATGTCTTAGATGCGTCTGCGCAATGTCGAAGGCTGCTTTCCACGTCGAGCAGGCACAAGCTGGCGCGCTTCTTCTTAGGATGAGACTTTCAGTCGCTTCTCTATCAGCGCCTTCAGTTTTGGTATCAGCTCGGATATCCATTCGGCTTGTCGATTTCCGTGGATCGAGAGCCACAGACGAGATGCCCGCTTTTCGGCTTCACCCGGCCACCATGTCAGCTCCAGAATGCCGCGCTCGCTGGATCGTTTGAAATGCCAATGCGTGCATCCGGGGTATTGCTTAAGCGACGTCTTCATCTGAAGTTCGAGACCCTCGGCTTTGCAGACATCCTGCACAGCCACCGCAACAGCGCTGTCATCCGGTCTTTTGGAAACCTTGATCTCTTGTTCAATCATGCCTCTGCTCCTACAGCCGGGGCGCACCGGAAACCACGACCGCTGACCGGTCACAACACCTGAAAGTTGCGGCGATATTCCCTTGGCGACACATTCAACGTCCTCAGGAACACGCGTCGCATGCGATCTTCATCCTTGAAACCGCAGGCAACCGCGATCTCCTTCAAGCTTTTGGGTGTGCTTTCCAGGAAATCCTGCGCGCTTTCAATACGCATCGCTTCAACGGCCTTTGCAGGTGTTTTCCCCATCGTGTTCGTATAAGTGCGCGCAAAGTTCCTTGCGCTCATTCCAACTTTTTCCGCCAGCGTTTCGACGGTTAAAGTTGACGCGATATTGTCTGCGACCCAGGAATGCAGCACTTCGAACCGCCCTGCCCGATCGGTCACCTGACGTCCCAGGGCAGGACTGTATTGCGATTGACCACCTGAGCGGACCATTTGCGCAACCATCGACCGGGCAATCTCCAGGGCGGACTGGCGGCCAAGGTCCTCTGACGTAATTGCAAGTGCCATATCAATGCCTGCCGTGATCCCGGCAGATGTCCACGTATCCCCATCCTTAATGAAAATAGGATCAAGCTCGACTTTCACCCGCGGAAACTCTTCGGCAAGCATTTTGCAATCGTCCCAATGGGTAACGGCGCGCCGCCCATCCAGCAAGCCCGCCGCGCCCAAAATCAAAGCGCCCGAACACACCGAGCAGATGCGCGCTGCTGTCTCGGCCAAATCTTGAACCACCTTCACAAGAACGGGATCCCGCATGCCCGGAATGGCCCCATCCCCACCAACGACCACCAACGTGTGGATGTCACGCTCTGACACGTCAGAAACGGGCAAGGTTGGGATCGAAACAACGGTGTTCGTTTGTGTCAGGTCACCAGCAACAGATACGACCACGCATTCGTAGCCGTTGTCCTTGGTCTTAGTATCCAGCGCATGGGAAAAGACCTGCAAGGGACCAACCAGATCCAGCAGGACGATATCGGGATAGACCACAAAGACGACCAGTCTCTTTTGTCGTTTTGCAATGCGAAGATTGGCAGTTTTTGACGCCATATTGTCATTTCTGCCAGATCGCAGATCCGTAGTCTAGCCTCAGCTGATTTGGAGGTGACAACATGCTCATTTTGAAACCGAATTGTGAATGCTGTGACAAGAACCTGCCGCCGGCTTCGGCCGACGCGCGCATTTGTTCTTTTGAATGCACCTTCTGCTCTGATTGCGCGTCAGAGCGGTTCGACAACACCTGTCCCAACTGTGGCGGCAACTTTGTACCGCGCCCCGTGCGGCCAGAGGGAAAACTTGCAAACAACCCCGCTTCTGTGAAGCGATTTACCAAAGCGCACGCCGCTTGCGCGCACCTGTTGGCTTAAAGGAAGGGACGCCGTGATGAAGGAACTGGACCACATCTTCAAATGGCGCAGGATAAACGCCCGCCTGACCACATCCGGGCAACCCGACGCCGAACAACTTGCCGACATTCGCGAGATTGGCGTGACGCATGTCATCAACCTTGGGCTAGGACATGGCGAGGGCGCGTTGGAAGGCGAAAAGGATCATGTCACTGCCCTGGGCATGGCATACATTCACATACCAGTCGACTTTGAGAATCCAACAGACCAGAATTTCGAGGATTTCAAAGACACGATGAAAGCCATTCAAGACACAAAGGTGCATGTGCACTGCATCTACAACGCCAGAGTGAGCGCCTTCCTCTATCGTTATGCCAAGACCGACGCCGAGATAGTTGAAGACGCGGCATTTGCCAACATGGAGAGCATTTGGAGGCCCGGCGACGACTGGGCGGCCTTTATTGACAACCCGAATGCACGGGGTATCCCAAATCAGTATGCAGGTGAGGATTACGAGTGATCTGTACCTAATACGCCCCAGCTGGCAGTATCAAGTCTGCAGCCAGGGAGTTCGGCAGCAAAATGACCGCTACATCAGTCAGCGCGCCGCAAAGCATCCTGTTGGGCGTGTCGCTGATTATTGCCACAGCGTTCACGATCTCGGTACAGGACGTTGTGTTCAAACTCTTTAGCAACCAGATGACGCTCTGGCAGATATTTGCATTGCGCGGATGTCTCGCAGTCCCAGTGCTTGCAGCTATTTTAGGGTATTCGCATAGGGGCATTGGCGCCGTGCTGTCCGCCTATGGCCTTTGGTCGCTGTTGCGCGCTGTTTTGATAACCGGAACGTTTCTGGCCTTTTATTCGGCAATTCCCTTTTTGAACCTCTCGACGGTTGGTGCCGCAAACTATACGGCCCCGATTTTCATCGCCTTGCTTTCGGCCATCGTCCTCAAGGAACCGGTCCGTGCAACGGGTTGGATGGGCGTAATCATCGGGTTTGCAGGCGTGTTGTGCCTGGTGCAACCCGGCACTGAGGCTTTCTCTTTTTGGGCCTTACTACCGCTTTTGGGCGCTTGCTCATACGCAGCCGCGCACTTGATTACCCGGGCAAAGTGCCAGGACGTTCCCGTCGCCGCGCTGTCGTTGGCACAGAATACGATCATGCTGGCGGCTGGATTGGTCATAAGCGTTGTCCTGTTTCTTGCCCAACCGAACCGAGACATAGTGGCGGCATTCCCTTACATCTTTGGTACATGGTCGAACGTCGAAACATCGGATTGGCTTGTGCTATCATTGCTTGCCGCCTTTGCAATTGTCCTTGGGATGATGTTGGCAGGGGCATACAAAGCCGCACCGCCGGCCATCGTCGGTACGTTCGAATACAGCTATCTGGTCTTTGTGGCAGGCTGGGATATCCTGTTCTTCGGGATCGCGCTGAACAGCGCAACACTTGCCGGGATGGCGATGATCGTTGTCGCCGGGGCAATGGTTTTGCACAGCAAGATAGGAACGGGGTAGGATACATTCATGTGCAGCGCCAAAGGGTCAGCAACACCGACCGTCTTGATCGACAACGACCGCGTTCGCGTCACCGAGTGGCGTTTCAAAGCGCTAGGCGACAACACGGGATGGCATCGGCACGAATTTGACTACGTTGTTGTCCCACTCTTTACGGGTGTGCTGCAAATCGACCTTGGTAACGGCGAGACAGTGATAGCGGAATTGACCAGCGGCGTACCCTATTCTCGCGGGATCGGCGTCGAACACGACGTTATAAATGGCAATGACTTCGACTGTGCTTTCGTCGAAGTTGAACTGTTGCAGGATCGTTCCGCGGCGGACAACCGCGCCGCCGATGCCTAGAATGGAATTGGGCATCTTGTTCACCTTGCAACTGGGCATAGAGACAACCGCCTTACTCCATAGCTGCCGACCAAAACCTTGATAGGAACGCTTGACCATTCGCTCCTTCACCAAGCTGCAATTGCTAGCGATCGCCACTGGCTGCAGGGTCGGCACTTCAAATGAGTTGAGTTCAGAGATCAGCGGCTCAGTGATTGAACCGCGCCGGGTTTGCTGGAGGCTCCAACTCATGAGTAGGATGGAGCATCATGACAAAGACAACGAACAAGTATTCACCAGAAATCCGCGAACGCGCTGTGCGGATGGTATTGGATGGTGCCAGGCAGCATGAGAGCCGGTGGTCGGCGATTGTGTCGATTTCCTCGAAGATTGGCTGCGCCCCGCAAACGCTGAACGAATGGGTCAAGAAGGTCGAGGTTGATACCGGCCAGCGTGGCGGCATCACGACCGAGCAGGTCGAGAAGATGAAGGCGCTTGAGCGCGAGGTTCGTGAACTGAAGCAAGCCAACGAGATCCTGCGCAAGGCGTCCGCATATTTTGCCCAGGCGGAGCTCGACCGCCCACAGAAACGATGATCCAGTTCATAGAAGATCACCGCGCTGATCATGGGGTCGAGCCAATCTGACGTGTTTTGCCGATTGCCCCTGCCACGTTCTATGACCAATTGGCAAAGCGTGCTGATCCTTCGCGCCTTTCGGATCGCGCCAAGCGTGACGACGAATTGAAGCCGGAGATCGAGCGCGTCTTTGAGGAAAACCTGAGCGTCTATGGCGTGCGGAAAGTCTGGCACCAGATGCGGCGGGAAGGATTTGACATAGCACGCTGTACAGTTTCCAGATTGATGAAAGTCATCGGTATTGAAGGTGTTGTACGCGGCCAGAAGCCTAAGACGACGACCCCTGATAAGGCGCTGCCGTGTCCATTGGACAAGGTGAACCGGCAGTTCCGTGCTCCAGCGCCAAACGTGCTGTGGGTGAGCGACTTTACCTACGTCGCGACCTGGCAGGGGTTTGTGTATGTGGCCTTCGCCATTGATGTCTTTGCCCGCCGCATCGTCGGGTGGCGCGTCAGCCGTACGGCCTCTGCCGGGTTTGTCTTGGATGCTCTGGAACAGGCTATTCACCAACGCAGACCAGAACAGGACAAGCTGTTGCACCACTCGGATCGCGGTTCTCAATATATGTCGATCAAGTATACCGAGCGATTGGCAGAGGCGAAGATCGCCCCGTCGGTCGGTTGCGTGGGAGACTCATATCACAACGCACTGGCGGAAACGATCAACGGGCTGTTCAAGGCGGAGGTCATACATCGACGTGGCCCGTGGCGCAGCTTTGACGCTGTCGAATACGCCACATTGGAATGGGTCGATTGGTTCAACAACCGCCGCCTTCTTGAACCCATCGGTAGCATACCGCCAGCAGAGGCCGAAGCGAACTTCTACTTAGCTCTGGAAAGATCAGACATGGCCGCGTAACTAAGACAAATCAGCCTCCGGAAAACCAGGCGCGGTTCATTCCCTCTCATCGTGGTCCGGGTTTTGAACCTCAGCAAGATGGTCGATTAGACCCTTACCTGTGAGATCATCGAAATCTTCGCCTTTTGGGCCAAATTGCCGTTTTGCCGGAATTAGAAACGCTTGTGGAACGACAACAGACCGCTTTGCCAGCAGATGATCTAGTGTTTGAGGTATCCAGTGCCGTCGCAGATTGCCACCACTTGAACCTGTCAGCTTACGCCAAATAAAGTTCCAACTCAGTGAGCTAAAAAAGCTGTTCTAGCTCCCCAACCAAATCTTCTTTTTGGTAGCTTAAGTTACCATTTTGGCTGTTCCAAATCGCCCAAATTGAGCCTTCAGCACTGAGCTTGGACACAATTTTCTCTACATGTTCCGCAACATCGGCGTTCTTTAGAGGCCCAGCGTTAAGTGACTGCAAACTTGCAGCTATAAATTTCTCTGCATTGAACCCTACCGCCCAACTCATCTGACCCGTTTCCGCACCTCGGTAGTTGTCAGCTGCTCCTCCAGTCAAGTTGGGCGTGCTAGCTCTCAGATGATCGAAAGTCACTCTTTAATGGATAAAGTTGAGGGCCGTAGACTTTCCCGAATTGTTTGCGCCGATAAAGAAATTCAGACTGGAGAATGGGCCTATGAATTGAGTTTTTGGGCCAATTCCTCGGTAGAATTGGATCGCCAAACCATCGACATAAACAGGCATTGGGGGGCCTCGCATTCACTTTCTCACCACGCCAAATCTCAACAACTCACACTAGAACTTGGAGCCACAGATAGTCAATTCCATTCAAAAGCTTAGCACTATTACTCTCGTAGGATCGGACTTTTCCAACAATTGCGAAATCCGGCATCGAACCAGGTGCACGAAATCTTGTCCAACAAATTAAAAAAGCGCGTCTAACATGTCTAACGATGTACCAACGTTTGAATGGTTGAAACTCAATAAAATCAACTAAATAGACCTTCTTCAAGCCGGGCAATGTTGCGAGATTTTTTAAGCTGGACGCCTCGCTTCCCGGTGCCGTCGCGTTCACGTATCCGCCTTTCGCTTTAACCGCAAAATTTGGTTTCTGGCGTACTCACAGTCCGCGGCATAAAGTGAATGCGCTGCACGTGCCTAAGAGGCTGCTTTCATGCGCTTTCCGGACCTTCGCGCTGAATTGCACATCAGTTGCACACCTCCGGTGGGTACAACCCTGATCCAGCGAGAAAGTCTTTCGATCCTCCATTCCGCTGACATGCGCCATGGACCCCCGCTTGCGTTTCAGCTGCGCTTCACTTCTGAGCGGCCTGTTCCGCGCGAGCCCGGTTCCACAGGGCTGAGGCGGCGGTTTCCGCGCCTTCAAGCACAGCCATTTTATCGACCTGCATCGGTTCGCCGCCGGACACAACGACCTGGCCTTCAATAAGGACCGTGTCCACATCCCGGCCTTGCCCTGTATGTACAAGCGTCCCCAGCACATTTGTCAGAGGACGCAGATGCGGACGTTTAAAGTCGAACAAGACCAGATCAGCCCGTTTGCCGACCTTCAGAGACCCGATTTCGGCTTCCAGTCCCAACGCACGCGCACCGCCCATCGTTGCAGCCTCGAATACTTTTGCAGGCTGCCAGGCATCGGTGATCTTGCCTTCTTGCAATCGGCCTGACGCCAACGCCCAACGCATCAACTCGACCATGTCTGCATGCATGTTGTCCGTTGATAGAGCAAGGTTCATGCCCAAGCTACAAAGTGACTGTGTCGGGGCGATGTGGCCGTGTGTTTGATTGCCCTTGGCGATATGCGCAAGATGTGCACCGGCGCGGCCCATGCGCTCGATATCTGCGTCAGAGACATGAATACAATGCGCGCCAATTAGACGATCGTCCAAGAGACCGACTTCCTCCAGCAATTCCGGCGGGCTCATCCCGTCGCGATTGCGGATGAAATCCACCTCAACCCGACTTTGCGAAACGTGGGTGTTGATACGCAGCCCCGTATCATCACGCATCTGGCGCACTTGCCGGAGCAGGTCCGGCGTGCATGTGTCCGGCGCATGTGGAGCGAGCACAACGCCCGTGCGCAGGCCGACCGGGTCATGGTGTCTCGCGATCAGGTCAGCGGCGTCCGCCAGCGTCTGCTCCCCAATCCTGGGATCATAATTCCACTCCCCCAGATGTACGCGGGTGAAATCCACATCATGGATGCGGCCACAACCAAAGGCCCGAATGCCGGTCTCGGCCATGGCGGGCAAGGCCACATGCTGGTGGCAATAGCTGTCATTAATGGTTGTTGTGCCGAAACAAAGCGCCTCCAGACCGCCAAGTTGCGCCAAGGCATAGGCCTCATCCGGTGTGGGATCATGCCCATGAGGCACGCCCATCGTATAGGCCGGCGCAAAACCCATGTCTTCAGCGACACCGCGCACCATGCTGAGAATGGCGTGGGTGTGGACATTGACAAAGCCAGGCGTGACGACGTGCCCACTCGCGTCGATAACTTCCGTTCTTGGATGGATCTTCTCCGGCGCAGTGTGCTGAATTGCGGTGATCCGTCCACCGTTAATGGTGATCCACCCCTTTTCGAGATAGGGCATTTCAGGGTCTGCCGTCAGCAGTGTGCCGCTTGCAACAATCGTATCGGGTATAGGGGCCGTCTCAGTCATGCTACAGATGACGCAGGAAACGCTGCGCTCCGACCGATTTTGGGGCGCCGAACAGTTGCTCTGGTGGTCCGGTCTCCGCGATCACACCATCCTCCATGTAGATTACCCGGTCAGCGACCTCGCGCGCAAAGCTCATTTCGTGGGTGACGACGACCATCGTCATGCCGCCCCGAGCGAGTTCCTTCATCACATCCAGAACCTCTTGAACCAATTCCGGGTCGAGCGCCGATGTCGGCTCATCAAAGAGCATCACGCGTGGCTTCATCGCCAGCGCGCGGGCGATTGCGACGCGCTGCTGTTGCCCTCCCGACAACTCCGCCGGGCGCTTGTCAGCATGCTCACTCATGTGCACACGGGTCAGTTCCTGTTCTGCCAGAGCCTTCGCATCAGACCGAGACAGACCGCGCACCTTTTCCGGGCCGATCGCAATGTTGTCGCGCGCGGTCAGATGCGGGAACAGATTGAAGCGCTGGAAAACAAATCCGAACTGACTGATCTGCTCCGCAACCTTTTTCTCCGAGCCACTGGCCCCGACCAAAGCGCCATCGAGCCGAACCGCTCCGTCCGATGGCTCTTCTAACCGGTTCAGGCAGCGCAGAAAGGTTGTTTTTCCCGACCCCGACGCGCCGATGATCACTAGGGTTTCTCCCACAGCCACATCCAGAGAGACGCCGCGCAGAACCGGGTTGTCACCAAAGCTTTTGCTGAGCGCGTGAACCTGAATGACGGGCGTCACCATGTCGGCAGCTTTCTTTCGAGCTGCACCGAAAGCCAACTGAGCACCTTGATCAGGACGTAGTAGTACAGCGCCAGAAGCGTGTAGATTTCGAACGGCACAAAGTGGACAGAGATGATAGCCTGCCCCGCCCGCGTCAATTCATAGACCGAAATGACTGACAGCAGTGACGAGTTCTTGACCAGGCTGATGAGTTCGTTGGTGAGCGGAGGCACCATTTGACGGTAGGCCTGCGGCAAGAGAATATATACGAGAATCTGACGGTGACGCATCCCGATGGCCTTTGCTGCCTCAAACTGGCCACGCTCAATTGAGCCGACTCCGCCCCGGACAACCTCAGCCACGAAGGCGGCGGCGTTAAGCGATAGAGCGACGACCCCGGCGGAGAATTCATCAAAACGAATGCCGATCATCGGTAAGGCAAAGAAAACAAGAAAAATTTGGATTAGCAACGGCGTGCCGCGAATAAAATCGACATAGGCGGCGACGGCCCAACGGATAGCGCGGTTGCGAGACAAACCGCCGAGGCCCAAGGAAACCCCAAACGCCAGTCCCAATACTGCGGACAAGGCGGAGACCTGCAACGTGACGATCACGCCCTCTGCAAGCAGCGGTATGCTTTCGAGGATAATACCCCAGTCAATGGTCATGTATGCGCCCCGTGCGAAACGCGCGCACCGTTCCAGCGCGCGCGCAATCCTGCATCAGCCATCCATCAAGAGAAGGTCGGGATCGTGTCCGACAGCTCCATCTTGAAGCCGAACCATTTTTCCTGAAGGGCATAGATCTCGCCGTTGTCCTTCAAACGGGTCAGTTCCTCATCCATCCATACAACGATTTCCGGATCTTCCTTGCGCGCTGCGATCCCCGCCCAATTGAGCTGACCGACGGGACGAACCAGCGCGTAAGCACCAGGACGATCTTTCATCACTTGTCCCAATGTAGAAGAGGTGTTCAGCACGCCGTCAACAGACCCCTGGCTAAGAGCAAGATAGGCAGACGGGTGATCATCATAGATTTTCACGTCCGAGAAGCCTTCACCGGCTGCAGCTGCAATCTCTTCGTCCAAACCGGGCTTCATCATCTCGCCCGGCGAGCCGAGCTTAACGCCAAGCACCTTGCCGGACAAACCTTCAACCGATGTGATTTTGCCCGCGTCTTCAGCACGGATTAGGAGCGCCTGAGCCGCTTCAGCATACGGGATCGAGAAGGCGACCTTTTCCAAACGCTCTTTTCGATAGCTCATTGAGGACATTATGACGTCGAATCGTCCTGCATAAAGTGCCGGGATAACACCAGACCATTGGGTGTCGATGAACTCTGGCTCGACCCCAAGCGAGGCGCACATCAATGCGGCCAGATCAACATCATAGCCGACGATTTCACCTTTGTCGCGGAAAGTGAATGGCGGATACGTGGCTTCGCACCCAATTTGCAGCACACCTGCAGCCTTCACATCGGCCAAGGTCTTGCCAGCGGCAAATACACGCGTCGGTGCGAGCATCGGTGTAGCCAGGCCTGCAACTGCTCCGGCCAGCATTGTGCGTCGTGTAATCTTCAGTCTCGTCATTTCAGAACCCCCGGGTTTGATTTTGTGAGTTGTCGAACGCCCAAAATGGCATGCCATCGGGCTGGCGATGGCAAAACCGTTGGAAACAGCCCGGTGTCACGCAAGAAAATGAAACGTGAACGACGCTTTTATTATTGGCTTGCAGTGAAATTAGGCGGCCGTTGAGTTGCCTGCTAAAAAAATGTGCTGACACTTCACTCTTTGGCGGTCTTTCTCAAAGAGCTGCGGATTGGCCCGGCATGCGACTCCAATCGCTCTTACTTCTTGCCCACAATGCAGGATTGACAGTCCCCGCGAATTTCGGCTGTTTCAAAATATAAACTGGGTGACTTTTCATATGATGCAGCAGGCACCAATGCGACCTTTGGAAGATTTGAAAGCAGGAGCGGCACAGGTTGCCGACATCTTGCGAGACCGCATCATCAAGGGAAAGATCAAAGCCGGGGGACGTCTGGTCGAGCGCCATCTTTCCGCAGAGCTCAATGTCTCAAGGACCCCCATCCGGGAAGCTCTCAAATTACTTGAGGCGGACGGGCTCATTGAGATTTCAATGCATCGCGGCGCGATCGTCTCGGACTACCGACCCGAGGATGCCTTTGCCTTGTTCGACGTGATCGCGGTTTTGGAAAGCCTCGCTGCGAAGCGTGTGTGCGAGATCATGACGGCATCCCTGCTGCAACAACTGGAGGATATGCATGGCGACATGCTGGCACACCATGCCGCCGGACGCAGAAATGCCTATTTTGACCTGAACACTGTCATTCATGATTTCATCATTCGGCATGCAGCAAATCCGGTGCTGGCGACAACACATGAACGTTTGATGATTCGGGCCCGGCGTGGCCGGTTTCTGGCGATCATGAACCCGGATCGATTGTCGCAGGCGGTGAGCGAACACGAAACGCTGATGCAGATGTTTCGCGACGGCGATGTCGGACAGGCCGCAACCGTCTGGGAGCGCCATTTGCGGCATACCGGCGAGACTGTTGCTGCCGCTCTGCGCGATTCCGAATAGGTCATTAAGCAAGCAAACCCTCTGGGCCAGCGCATAATTTTCGCTCAAATGGGTGTCTTGTCTGGGTCTCATGCATGTTTGGACTCTGCACAACGAAATGGCATGCCATTTTGAAACCCTGAAATGTTCAGGGGGATTTGTGTGAAAAACTGCGTCGATACACCGCCGGTTCGACTATGATTCGCGATCTGTTGAAAGATCACGATGGGTTTTCTCACGACAGCAACGCCTATGACGATGATGCCCTGTATATGGAAGGTGATCTGGTCGTCCTTCCATACGCCTTCGACACCAACGATATGCGGTTCACACCGGGCGGCGGGTTTGTGCACGCTCGTGACTTTGTGGAAAATGTAATAGCAGGGTTTGACAGGCTGCACGCCGAAGGGGCGAAGACGGTGCGGATGATGTCCATTGGGCTTCATACCCGCATCATTGGTCGGCCCTCAAGGATTGGCGGGCTCGAAGCAGTTCTGTCCCATATCGCGGCCAAAGCTGATCTCTGGATCTCCTCACGAAAGAATATCGCCGCTTCTTGGGCCAAACAACACGGTCGCACGTCATGAACCATTTCAAGCCCGATTTGCGAGAAGGCGGGTGACATGCGCATTTTGATGATCAACCCCAACATGACCCAAAACATGACGGATTCGATGGCCGAAGTGGCCATCGACACGGCCGGAGACATTGCTCAAATAATTCCGTCGACTGCAACACGCGGCTTCCCCTATATCTCTTCGCGCGCAGAGGCGCAGATCGCGGGCGCTCATGTGCTGGAAACCATCGCGGCACACCAGGGACAGGTGGACGCCGTGATCGTTGCCGCCTTCGGTGATCCCGGACTGGTCGCCGCACGAGAACTCTTTGAAGTCCCGGTCGTCGGCATGGCCGAAGCTGCCGTGTTGACTGCTGCGATGCTGGGTGAGCGTTTTTCAGTGGTGACGTTTTCGCCTCACATGGTGCGGTGGTATCAGGACTGCGTACTGCAAACAGGCCTTGGCGCACGTTTCACCGGGGTGCGCTGCCCGGCGGACCCGCCGAACACCATCGATAACATCGCGACGGAACTCAAATCCGAATTGATCGCTCTTGCCCATAAGGCGACATCCGAAGATGGCGCCGACGTGATTATCATGGGCGGCGCGCCTTTGGCGGGCTTGGCCCCAAAAATCGCTGAGGAAACAACTGGCATTCTGATCGACCCTATCGCCGCCGCGACGGCTCAGGCCATTGCCATGCTTGTACTTTCGCCGAACTTAACCAACCGCGCGGCCTCCCCTGCTGCCAAAGCTTCAACTGGGCTCAGCCCCGCGCTTGCAGCCATCATAGCCGGAGAGAAAGAGTGATGCATGACACAGTCATAACTGGCGCCCGCGTCGTCACCGCCAGTGGGACAACGCAGTGCGATATTGGGATCACCCGCGGCAGGATCGCGACGCTTGGCACCGATCTGCAGGGGGATGACATCATCGATGCCGCGGGCCTGATTGCCCTGCCCGGCGGCATCGACAGCCATGTCCATATCTCGCAACCCTCCGGTCCGGGCATCGAGATGGCTGACGACTTCACTACAGGCACCCGCAGCGCTGCATGCGGCGGCAACACCACCGTGCTGCCTTTCTGTCTGCCCGAAGAGGGCCAGACCCTGCGCGAGGCCGTCGCGGCCTATCGCACCAAAGCCGAGGGCAACTGCCTCACGGACGTGTCCTACCACCTGATCGTGAAAGAAACCGACCCCGTAACGCTGGGCCAGGACTTGCCCGCTTTGATCCAGGCTGGCTACACGAGCTTCAAGGTCTTCATGACCTATGCCGGACTGGCGCTCAGCGACCGGCAGATCCTTGATGTCATGGCAGTGGCCAAGGAACAGAACGCCATGGTTATGGTCCACGCCGAAAACGAGGACGCCATTGAGTTTCTGCGCGATCAGGCTGAACGCGCGGGCGAGACCAGCCCCTACCATCACGCCACAACGCGCCCTGTTCCGGTCGAGCGCGAGGCCACTCACCGCGCCATATCGCTGGCCGAAATCGCCGGAGTTCCGCTGACTATTGTTCATGTGTCCAACGGCGAGGCGACCGAAGAGATCATGCGCGCCAGAAGCCGCGGCCTGACGGTGTTTGCGGAGACATGTCCGCAATATATCACCCTGACCGCACAGGATTTGGACCGCGATGGGTTTGACGGGGCGAAATATGTCTGCTCGCCGCCGCCGCGCACTTCCGACGAATGGCCAAAGATCTGGGCGGGCATCGAACAGGGCGCTTTTGATCTCTTTTCGTCCGACCATTGCCCGTTCCGGTTCAACGATCCAGCGGGCAAGGACGCACCCGGAGCACGGCAGAGCTTTCGTAACATTCCCAACGGCATTCCCGGTGTCGAGACCCGCTTGCCGATCCTGTTCTCCGAAGGTGTTGTCAAAGGCCGGTTGAGCCTTGAACGCTTTGCCGCGATCACGGCGACCAATCACGCCAAGCTTTACGGGCTGTTCCCGCGCAAAGGCGCGATCATGGTTGGTTCAGACGCCGATATAGCACTCTGGGATCCGGGCCTGACCAAACCAATTCGCCAAGCCGACCTGAATCACGGTTCAGACTACACGCCCTGGGAAGGTTTCGAGGTCACCGGCTGGCCTGTGCGAACGATCTTGCGTGGTGTCACGGTCGCCCAATTTGGCAAGCCGGTCAGTCCGCCGATAGGCATACATCTGCAGCGGGAGGGACCGGATGTCCTGTTCTAGCGGCGACTTCCTGACAGGCGGTCGCAAGTGGTTGCACCAAAGGAACCGGAACTTGCTTGGCGATGCGAGTTGCCTCCGCAGCCAATGGGCCACCGCCAACTATGATCCGCTGCGCTCAGGCCCGAGCAGCGGTCTGGCAAGCGCAAATGAGGGCACGGTCAAGCGCAGCAGGGTCCGCCAACAGCCCCTGAGGGTCTCCGTCGGTCAGATCACAATCCAGATAGCCAACGCCTTGGGCCTGCATAAAGACATCAATGGCCGGGGCGAGCCTTGGCGTTGTGGTCAAAACGGCAAAGCGCGCGCCGCCCTGCCCCGCCGCGCGCGCAGCGGCAGCGCCTATACGGATCACCGGAACGTCCATCTTTTGCACCAAGGCCGTCGCCCCTACATCTCCGAAGGCCGCGACAATAACTGCGCGGGTCTTTGGCAAGACGGCTTTCGCGATGTGTTGCGCAGCCTCCTCCAAAGCCTCGGGTCCAGTGATCATGTTGGGCGCATGGACATTCGTCCATGCCTGCGCATCCGGCATATACCCATGAACAATGCTGAGCATCGCCTCTGTCGTTTGTTTCGAACTGTTCGGATTGACAACCAAGACAGTTTCCACAACGAAAGGTATCCCGCATGACAGCTGAATTGGCCAGCACTCGTTTGGGCATGCTCACGCCCTCGTCGAATACGGTCCTAGAGCCGCTCACCGCCGCAATGCTGGAGGATCTTCCAGATGCCTCTGCACATTTTGGGCGGTTCCGGGTTCTGAAAATCTCGATGGAAGAAGACGCGCTTGGCCAATTCAACAATGAACCCATGCTGGCGGCGGCGGAGCTCCTGGCGGATGCCCAGGTGCAATCCATCTGCTGGAATGGCACATCATCGGGATGGCTTGGCTTTGACACCGACCGAGCGCTGATCGCCGAGATCGAGGTGCGCACTGGGGTCAAAGCCTGTTCATCGATCCTGGCCATGAACGAATTGCTGGAAAAACTGGGAGCGAGGCGGGTGGCCTTCGTGACACCGTATCTCGACGAAATCCAAACCCGAATTCTCGCGAACTATCGCGCGGAAGGGTATGAGATTGCCTCCGAAAGGCATCTGGGCGATCCCGGCAACTTTTCGTTTGCAACTTATTCCGAGGCGGACATCCTTGATTTGTGCCGCGCGGTGGCCGCCAAAAAACCCGACGCCATCACCATCTACTGTACAAACTTCCGGGGCGCGCGGTTGGCTCCCATCATCGAGGCCGAAACCGGCATTCCCGTGCTCGACAGTGTCTCCACCGCCTTATGGAAATCCATGCAAGTAGCGGGTGACAACCCGGCCCGCATTAAGGGTTGGGGGCGACTTTTTGATGTCTGAGCGTGACTTGATCGGATACGCCGGGGCGCCGCCCGAGATCATCTGGCCGAACGGCGCGCGCGTTGCAGTATCCATCGTGGTCAACTTCGAAGAAGGCGCCGAGATGCAGGTGGGCGATGGCGATGCCGCAACTGAGCGCGTTGGCGAAGTGCAGAGCGTTGTCCCCGACGGTGGCCGCGATCAGGGACAGGAACAGATCTTTGCCTATGGCAGCCGGGTCGGACTTTGGCGTTTTCTGGTAGCTTTGAAAGACACGCAGACACCGGCGACGTTTTATATGTGCGGGCGCGCGGTCGAACGCAGCCCCTATCTGGCCCGCGCCATCGCGGAGGACGGGCACGAAGCGGCCTGTCATGGGTGGCTATGGCGGCCACATGCGGATTTCACCGATCCGGAAACCGAACGCGCAGCTTTGTCGAGCGCAACGGACGCGATCGAGGAAGCCACAGGCCAGCGCCCTATCGGCTTTTTTTGTCGCGGTTCGGAAAGCCCTTGGACCCGCCAATTGCTAGCGCAGGCAGGTTACGCCTACACGTCAAATGCGTTTGACGATGATCTACCATATCACGATCCGTCCGGGCTGGTTGTAATCCCCTACAATCTCGACACGAACGATATGAAGTTCTTTCATCCCAACGGTTTCACCCGGTCGTCTGAAATGGTCGAGTACGTAAAGGACGCCGTTCTGCAACTGCTGACAGAGGCAGAGCGCGGCAAGTCATCCACACTCTCTATCGGCTTTCACCTGCGGATCACGGGCCGCCCGGCTCGGTTCCGCGCCGTCGCTGAAATCCTTGAATTTCTGGCCAGCCTCGACGGCCAGATCTGGCGCGCACGTCGCATCGACATTGTCCGCCACTTTGCTGCGTTACCTCCCAGCAGCCAAACCACAAACCAACACGGAGAAAAACTATGAAGATGAAGTGCATTCTGGCCGCCGCAAGTCTTGCAGTCGCTGCAACCCCGATCTTGGCCGAGACGTCCATCCGGGCCACCGGGCTGGTCTCGACTCATAAATTCCATACCGCGCTGGAACAAGAGTTCTACGCGACCCTCTCTGAAAAAACCGGCATTGACCTTGCGATCAACTTTAACCCGCTCGACGTGGTTGGCGTGGATATGCAGGACACGCTGCGCATGGTCCGCACAGGAGCTTTTGACATCGTGCAAAGCACCGTAGGTGCCGCGGCGCGAGATGATGCATTTCTTGAGGGGATCGACTTGATCGGGGTCTCAACTTCAATGGAACAGCTTGAAGAGGCGGTTGATGCGTTCATGCCGGAACTGGAAAAGCGCGTGGCAGAGAAGTTCAATGCCAAGCCGCTCGCTGTCTGGCCCTATGGCCCGCAGGTGTTTTACTGTAACGCGGAAATTTCCAGCCTTGACGATTTCGAAGGGCTGAAGATCCGCTCTTACACCTCGTCAATGTCAACGCTGATCGAAGCTTTGGACGCCACGCCGGTGACCATGAGCTTCAAAGAGGTTTATCCGGCCCTGCAACGCGGTGTGGTTGACTGTTCGATCACGTCACCCACATCCGGCAACACCGGAAACTGGCCAGAAGTGACAACACATTTCCTGCCCTTGGGCATTTCTTGGTCTGTGAATGCGCATTTCATAAATCTCGACAAATGGAACAGCTTTTCTGACGAAGAAAAGGCCGCGCTTGAGACCGAATTCGCAGGTTTTGAAGACGCGTTCTGGGCGCTTGCACGCGAGAACAACGGCTGGGCCATCGCCTGCAACACCGGTGGCGAAGGCTGCGAGAACTATACTCCGTTCAATATGACACTGGTTGAACCCTCGGCCGAAGACCAGGCCAAGGTCACCGCTGCTACAATGGAGAAGGTACTGCCGGGTTGGGCCGAAAGCTGCAATGCAAGCTTTGCCGACTGCTCAACAATCTGGAATGCGACTGTGGGCGCTGCGCGCGGAATACAACTGAAGTAATCCAAAAGGGGCGCGCTGCAAAGGCGCGCCCTCATCTATGGAGAGCCGTTTATGCGCATTATCGGAATACTTGGTGGATATGCCTGTCTTGGGCTGTCGTTCCTTATTGTATTCGAGATATTCGCCCGAAAGCTGTTCAATCACTCCTTACAAGGGGTAGATGAAATCGGCGGCTATGTGGTCGCAATCACCGGCACATTTGGTATGGCGCTGGCGGCGGTCGAACGTGCGCATACCCGGATTGACGTGCTGCTCTTGCGTCTGCCGGGCCGGGTTCAGGCTGGATTAAATCTGGTCTCATACGTCGCTTTGGGGATAGGCGCGGGTTTTATGGGCTATATGAGTTGGCGCACACTGGACGATAGCCTGACCTTCGGCTCTGTCTCTTCTAGTCCATTGCAAGTGCCCCTTTGGATCCCGCAATCTCTGTGGATGGCGGGACTGGTTATCTTTGCCCTTTCCGCGCTTTGGACGGCGCTTAGAGGCTTTCTCGCCCTCCGCCATGGATTGGCCAACGCGGACCGCGTGCTGGCCCCGCCCACGGTGGCAGAAGAAATCGAAGAGGCCCGCAAATGATCGACCTGGCGGGCGCGCTTGTTGGCTTTGTCATGATGCTAGGGCTGATGTTCATCGGCCTACATGTGGGTATTGCCATGCTTGCGACAGGTGTGCTGGGCGCGCTGGTCTATTTCGGACCACCGGTTCTTTTGTCCTTTGGAACAAATCTTTGGGCAGTGATGAATGACTTCCTGCTCACAACCATTCCACTCTTTGTTTTACTGGGAGAGCTGCTGCTCCGCGCCGGCATAACCCGGAATATGTATGAAAGCCTGACCGATTGGCTCAGCCGCTTGCCTGGGGGGCTCTTGCACACCAATATCGGCGCTTGTGCGATGTTCTCGGCCGTTTCAGGGTCTTCAGTGGCGACCGCCGCCACCGTTGGCACCGTCGCCCTGGACGAGTTCAAGCGACGCGCCTATCACGAGCCGCTTGTGTTGGGCACCATTGCCGCAGGCGCGACACTGGGCATTCTGATCCCGCCATCGGTCAACCTGATCATCTATGGCGCGCTGACCAACACCTCGATCGGGCAGCTCTTTGCGGCGGGCATCCTGCCCGGCATCCTGCTGACCCTGTTGTTCATGGTGATCATTGCCGTCGCTGTCCTTTGGAAACCGTCTCTGGCGGAGCAAGTGGCTGAAGTACCGCCCCGAGCGGAGCGCCTGCGCCGGCTGCGATATTTGCTGCCTCCCCTAGGGATCTTCGTCATTGTGATGGGCGCGATCTATGGCGGCTGGGCCACTCCAACAGAAGCGGCGGCGCTGGGTGTGGTTCTCGCTTTTGGGCTTGCCGCGGTAAACCGCGCGCTGAGCTTCGCCATGCTGCACGCCGCCTTCATCGCAACAATCAAAACCTCGGCGATGCTGCTGTTCATCATCACTGCCGCATTCTTTCTAAATTTCATCGTGGGTCTTCTGGGCGTGCCGCAAGAGATGAGCCGTGCCGTCACTGATCTTGGCCTCAACGCAACCGAGATGATCCTGATCCTCGTGTTGTTCTATCTGGTTATGGGCTGCTTTCTGGAGACCCTGTCAATGATGGTCGGGACCATCCCCGTGGTGATGCCGGTCATCCTGCACCTTGGCATTGACCCGGTCTGGTTCGGCATTTTCCTTGTCATCATGATGGAGCTTGCCCTGATCACACCGCCGGTCGGCATGAACCTCTATGTGGTTCAAGGTGTCCGAGGACGAGGTGAGCTTGCAGATGTCTACCGCGGCATTCTGCCGTTTGTCGCCGCAATGTTGATCATGGTCGGCCTGATCATCCTGTGGCCGCAGATAGTTATGGTCATCCCCGAGGCGTTGTTTTGAGCGCTTTCGTGCGGGCAAAGAAGCTCTTTGCTGAACTGGGCGAGATAAGTGCCGATCCGCCAGGCGTAACGCGCGCAAGCTTTGGGCCGATTGAGGATGCGGCCCATGCGATGATCCAGCGTGAAGCCGAAGCGATTGGGCTTGAGCATCGGACGGATGCCATCGGAAACCTTTATGTGACCGTGCCGGGCCGCGACCGGTCTGCACCAATTCTGATGACGGGGTCACATCTCGATTCCGTGCCGCACGGTGGGAACTATGATGGCGCAGCAGGTGTTCTTGCCGGTCTTTACATGCTGGAAGAGATTGCAGCTGGCCCTTGCTTACCCTGTGATCTCGTCCTGATGGTCATCCGCGCCGAAGAAATGATCTGGTTCCCGGAACACTACCTTGGCAGCCGGGCGGCCTTTGGCCTGTTGCCCAGGGAAACGCCAGATCGGCTCAGGCGCTCCGACACCGGCAGGACGCTGGGCGACCACATGACCGAGGCGGGCTTTAACCCGCAGGCGATCCGACAAAGCACTGCGCAACTGGACCCGGCGCGCCTCCGCGCATTTGTCGAGGTGCATATTGAGCAAGGTCCTGTCCTTGTCGATACGGGTCTGCCAATCGGCATTGTGACCGGTATTCGCGGCAACATCATGTACAGGTTTGCCAGCATCGTGGGCGAGACCACCCATGCAGGCGGCGTCCCTCGTACAAGCCGCCGTGATGCCGTGATGCCGTGATGGCGGGCGCCGAATTGGTTACGACCCTTGAACGCTCGTGGCACCAGATCGAAGCCTCCGACGGCGATTTAGTCTTGACCTTTGGCGAATTCGCAACCGATCCCGCGCAGCATGGGATTACAAAGGTCCCCGGCCGTGTGGACTTTACGCTGGATATGCGCAGCCAAGATCCAGGCCTTCTGGAACAGTTCGACGCCGACTTGCAAGCCAAGTGCACCGAAATTGCAACAAAGCGCGGGGTCCAGATCAACCTCGGGTCTAAGACCCGTGCCGCGCCTGCACCGATGGATGACACGGTCCAATCAAGCCTCGCAGCGTCGGCGCGTCGCTGCAAGGTGGACTACATGAGCTTGCCATCCGGAGGTGGCCATGATTGTGCAACTTTTGCTGGGCTTGGCGTGCCCTCGGGAATGCTGTTCATCCGTAACGAAAACGGGAGCCACAACCCCAATGAGGACATGGAACTTGAGGACTTCCACCGCGCTGCAAGGGTTTTGACCAAATGGGCGCAGAGTTTACTGGAAACCTCGTAGTCCCCAACTCATCCACTTTCGGGTCGTCACCGGAACAAAATTAAACAGACCATCGACCAAATCCTCTGGCGCCGACAGCACGAAGATTGCGCCGCTGTGAGAAAGCGAAGGGACAGAGGACACATTCGCTAGACACATGAAATCCAGTGCTGGCGGTGTTCTTTGTTCCGACACTTCCACCGCTCTCTGGTCAATGTTTTGGGACGACGGGCAAAGGGACGAACTAGAAGACACTTTCAGGCGCACCCACCTTGAGCACACCCAGGTGCCTATTCGTTGACACCGTCCAACCCGATCGTCCGAGCCACGATTGCCAAGGCAAGAAGCGCGAGCAGTATCTGCACTCCGGACACTGCGGCCACAAGCGGCGTGCTCGTGTATTGGACGAGCGCCAACAGCTCCACAGGAAGTGGGCGGTCCCGGAAGCCGTGCGTAAAAATCGCGACCGAAAGATTGTCGAAGCCTTCCACAAATGTGAATACAGCGCCTGCCAGGATCGCAGGCAGGAGCAGCGGGAAGGTGATTGTCCGCAGCGCCTGGAAGGAGGTTGCGCCCAAATTGGTCGCCGCTTCCTCTAGCGCGGCGTCCAATCGCATGAGGCGACTTTGAACTGTGCGCACCATCACCGCCATGACGAAGACTGCAATCGAGATTGCCTGAAGCCATATGGACGGCGACACGCCGATCAATGCACCGGCAAACAACACGGCGACGCCAAGAACGATTCCCGGGACCATATGCGGCAGAAGAACAAAGACGGACAGTGCCGTCGTCCCCCGGAACCGCCCGCGTACGCAGGCCAATGCCGTCGGAACGCCGAGTGCGATACAGAGCAGCGTCACCATCAGACCCACTTTGAGCGAGGTCCACATCGCGCCGACCAGTTCCCCCTGCTCAAACACCTCAGCGTACCAGCGCAAGGTGAACCCCGCAGGCGGAAAGCTGACAAAAGCCCGCGTGTCGAAAGAGATGATGAGCACGACGATCGACGGCGCTACCAGAAGAAGGAGCGAGAAAACAGCTACGGACAAGACAAGGCCAATCCCCAGGATGTCGCCAACGGATGACTTTCTTAGCGCTTTCATCCGTCGCGCCCTTTCGTCCAGCGCGTGGCCAGATTGGTCAGCAATGCGATGCAGACCAGCACGATCAGGCATGTCGCCATCAAGATCAGCGAGCTGACGGACCCCTTTGACCAATCGAGCGAGAAAACGACTTGCTCATAGACCATCGTGGCTGCGTTCAGGTAATTACCCCCGCCCAAAAGCTGCGGCACAACGAAGGTCGTGTAGCTGAGCGTGAAGACAAGCGCAGCCCCTGTCCCGATCCCCGGTGCGCTGAGCGGCAGGATCACGGTACGCAGGGTGTCGAGGCGCGAGGCACCAAGGTTGGCCGAGGCCTCCAGCAGGCCGCCATCGTGACGGGCCATTACTGCGATCAACGGCAGGATCATCACTGGAAGATGTATTTGGACCATGCCGATCAGCACTGCCCAGTGGGTGTTCATGATGCGGAGCGGCTGGTCGATGAGGCCGAGGTTCATCAACGTCGAGTTCACCACACCGCGCCCGCCCAGGATCACCAGCCAGGCATAGGTTCGCACAATGCCAGAGGTCAGCAGCGGTGCGATGGTCAGCATGAGGATTATGCGCCGCGTCAATTTTCCGCCGATCACGAACATGTACGCTACCGGGTAACCGAGGAGGACACTGAGTGCTGTCGTGGTAAGAGCCAGGCTCAGCGACCGCTGGAAGGTGATCCAGTAGAGCGGGTCAGTAAGAGCGGCCCCGAGATGTGTGAGCGTGAATTCCTGAGAGACGATGGCGCCACGCTCGACCTCTACATCGGAGAAGCCGAGCGATAACAGGATTGCAAAAGGAATTACCGCTACGATTGCCAAAACGACAATGGCAGGCACAGCGGGCCAGATGCCACGGCCCGAGAGCAGCTTGTCGAGGAGATGGTCGATCTGGCCGGATCTGGGCGCGGGAATATCGGTAATGGCGGTCATGCCGAATAGACCGAACAGCCGCTTGGGTCGATAACGGAGAGGCTAACCGCGGCGCCGTCATGCAGTGTGCGCGCGTGCTCCTGGCGCATAGCCACTACTTGTAAGGTTGTGCCGTCACCGCATTCGACATGGTATTCGGTCAACGCGCCCACCGTCCTGTGGAAGGCTACGCGTCCACGCCAACTCCCCGCCTCATCGGGTGCGAGCGCGAGGTTATGCGGCCGGACCATCACGAGGACCGCACCGTCGAGCGCGGTCTGGACAGACTGGCCATCGGGAAGACGGATGTGGCCGCCGTCTGCCTCGGCGTCCCAGAAATTTGACGACCCAATGAAATCGGCAACATATGCGGTGGCGGGGCGGTCGAACACGGTATCCGGGGGGCCGACCTGCTCGATCCTGCCATCGCGCATGACTGCGATCCGGTCGGACATCGTCAGCGCCTCTTCTTGGTCATGGGTGACAAAGATTGCGGTGAGCCCCAGGCGCTTGATGAGTTGCCGCAACTCCACTTGCATTCCTGCCCGTAACTTCGCGTCTAGCGCGCTGAACGGCTCATCCAGAAGCAGGACGCGCGGTTCAAGCACCAGCACGCGCGCGACGGCGACCCGTTGTTGCTGGCCGCCGGAGAGCTGTGCTGGATAACGGTCGGCAAAATCGCTGAGCGAGACCGTATCAAGCGCCCGGGCGACCCGCTTTGCGATCTCGGCTTTCGGCATCCCGCGCATACGCAGGCCGTAGCCTACATTCCTCGCGACCGTCAGATGCGGGAAAAGTGCGTAGCTCTGAAACACAACGCCGACGGGACGGCGATTGACGGCCACATCGCCCATCTCTCGTCCGTCAATGTCAATGGCTCCTGAATCCGGGTCCAGAAATCCCGCGATACAGCGCAGCAAAGTGGTTTTTCCGCACCCGGACGCACCGAGCAGCGTGACGATCTCGCCTTCTGCGATGTCCAGGTCGCAGTCGCGTAAGACGGTCGTGTCACCGAACCGTTTTGATACTGCCCCGATCCGAAGGACCGGGGCGGCAATATCCGAACCCGAGAGGGACTCGCGGGTTGCGTGCATCATTACGCTGCGAACATGCGGTCGAAAGTTTCAACCGTT
Source organism: Pseudomonadota bacterium (assembly GCA_039191495.1). Lineage (GTDB taxonomy): Bacteria > Pseudomonadota > Alphaproteobacteria > Rhodobacterales > Rhodobacteraceae > Roseobacter. Next base: position 101,250 of record JBCCXN010000014.1, read on the forward strand.
TCGCCGCGCAACGGTGCAAAACTCGGCCATTCCAGCGAGGTGGTCGTTGCCAGTTCTTCCGGCGTTGATGGCACGTAGGGCGCTGCCTCCTGCGGAGTTTCGACACCCTCGACCACTGTGCCGAAATAAATTGGTGCGCTATTGGCCATGGATTGGATCTCGGGCGACAGCAAAATATCCGTAAATTCGTGCACAAGGTCCGCGGTGCCGTCAGGTGTGTTGATGAACTGCACGATATTCGTCGGCAGCATCAGCGGACCCGGCCCTGTCAGCTTTGTGTAACCAATTGGAAGACCGGAAGACGCGGCCAGAGCAGAGTTCACATGCCACAGCGGTGCGAGGTCAACTTCGCCACGCTCGATCATCTGCTGGAGCAACGGTGGAGAACGCCCGACAAGCGGGTCGAGCTCCGACCATTTCTCCAAAGCGAAGGTCATGTCGTCCTGCGGCATTCCAAAGGCCTCTGCGGTTGCGGCCAGCACGCCAAGTCCGAGGTTCGATTGGGGACGGCACATGCCGATCCGTCCGTTGAAGTCGCCAGACCAAAGTGCTTCCCATGTCGTCGGCGGCGTATCTATGCGGGTGGTATCGTAGGCGACACCAATACCCTCGAACCATATCGGCTGGCCCACGTCGTACCCATAACCTGGAAACTTTTCGATTACATTGGCCGCGTTCGGAATCTGCGAGAAGTCGAGAGGAACGAGAACTTCTTCGGCCAGCGCGTTTACGATGGCGGGCGAGCCCATTACACCCAAATCGTAGGGAGAATTGCCACGCGCGGCCTTAATCTGCGCCAATGCTTCTGCCGACAGACCGCCGATTATCGTGAGCGAGACGCCTGGGTTGCGGCGCGCAAGCTCTTCGCCTGCAGCGATCAGTGGCGCATCGGAATCGTTGCCGTAGCCGGTCATGACCAACTCGCGCGTCGCGCCGCGCAGGATGGCGGGGCTGGCGAGTGCGGTGGTGGCAGCCAGTCCACCCACGACGCTTCTTCTTGTCAGTTTCATATAAAACTCCCGGTTGCGTTGTTATGCGCCGCTTGCACGACGTCTCCCATGAACAGAATACTTTCGAAAAAAATATCAAGATAAAATTTAGAAAGCACGCACCCTCTGAGTGGAGTTGCTCAAATTTCGAGCAAAAGGCTCTGCGGCGCCGCTATCACGCGCGGGTGACGTACACACCAGCGGCCTCCAACGCCGCAACATCAGCTGCGGGTGCGCCGCGATCGGTGATTAGTGCGACAATGCCGCGGATTGGCGCAATCCGGGCGCCAGCCACGTGGCCGATCTTGCCATGATCGGCCAGCATTACGGACTGACGCGCCGACGCGATCATCGCGCGCTTAACCTCCGCCTCTTCGGGATGCGCATTTGTAAAGCCGCGCGCCGCGTCAACACCAGCGCAGCAGAGATAGGCGCAATCCGCATTCAAATTCTCTAGTAGCAGGCCCGCAAGCGGCGGAATTAAAGAACGGGATCGCTTTTTTCGCCCCGATTTCTTGAGAGTTCCACCTGTAACGACAACTGTGATGCCCCTATGCTCTTCGAGCTCGATCGCAATATCGAGGCTGGACGTAATGACCATTACGTCCGTCAACGCTTCAGGCAGCGCCATCGCCATTGCGAGCGTTGTTGTCCCCGCATCGAGGATGATCGTCTCCCCATCACGCACTTTGGCCGCCGCAGCGGCACCGATTCGCGCCTTTTCATCCGTAAAGCTCCGGCCCGGCAAATCGACGGGACGTTCAAAACGGGCGGCCTCAACCGCAACGGCCCCTCCCCGCACGCGGCGCAGCAGCATCCGCCGATCCAGAATATCAAGATCGGAGCGGATCGTGACCACCGACACGCCAAGGGCATCAGAGAGGGTCGCAACCTCGGCCGAGCGGTCCTGCGCAATAATCTCCAATATCTTCCTGTGGCGACTGGGGAGCGGGGCGTCGAGCGCTTCTTCCATCTGTTCTTTTGCCTTTGACTTGCTTTTTCGTTTGGAATGACAGATATCGAAAGGAAAGCGGCAATGCACGCCTTTTCTGCTCCCCTTTCTGGAGATGACCATGAGCATAGAGCAAAGACTGATTGAGATCCGTCGCGAATCTTCCTCGGACGCGCCCAGGGACGCTGAGCGATTCCGTCGCGTGGCGCTGACCGAGATCGAGATGATGTCCCAGGGCGCGGCGATCCGCGCAACACTCGATGCAAATGAGGCGCCACTTGGCGCTATTGGCCGAGATCTTGCAGACCGCACGATCCGCCGCATTGTCACCGTGGGGTGCGGCGACAGTTGGATCGCGGGCCATGGTGTCCGCCCGGCCATTGAAGAGGCGCTTGGCGCGCCCTGCGAGCCGGTCGAGGCTTTCGACTTCGCAACCTACGGCCTGGGTGCAATCGATGCAGAAACGGTGGTGATCGGGCTCAGCAGCTCGGGCAAGACCGAGCCGGTTATCGATGGGCTGACGGGTGCCACTGAGCGGGGTGCCTACACAATCGCGCTGTCCAACACCCTTGGGTCACCGCTGATGGAGCAGTGCCCCGGCGCGCTCCACATCCGCGCGACGCGGGGTGGCTGGCCAACACAGTCTTCAACCGCCGCAATGGCTTTGATTTTGGCGATGGCCGCCGCCATCCGTACCGCCAAGGGACGGGACGCAACGGCCCTGACCGACGCGCTCGAAGCTTTACCAGAGCAGGTCGATGCAGTATCCAATGCCCACTATGAAAACGCCAAATCCGTCGGCAAAACGCTCGCGCGCGCTGATCTCATACTGATGACAGGGGCGGGGCCATTTTTTGCGCCAGCGGAATTTGGCACGGCCAAGCTGCGCGAACTGGCCCCGATCCATGCCTATGCTTTCCCATTGGAGGAGTATCACCATTACCGTAGCCAAAAGGCAGGCGACCCGATGTTCATCGTGGCCGGTGATGACGCAAGCCATGCGCGGGCCGTCGAGACAGCCGTGATGTCCCGCGGCGTCGATGGCTTCTGCGTGGCGCTGGTGCCAGAAGGAGAGACCGAGATCGCGGACCTGGCAGACATAACCTGGCACTTGCCAAAGGTCGCAGCCGAGACCGCGCCCATCGTCTATTCCGTGCCGCTGCACCTCTTCGGCTTTCACGCCGCGGTTGAACGAGATGCGCTCGGACTTGGTGCGCCGCGACTTGGCGTGCCCGCGTGAGGCCAGAGCTAGTCACCGTCGGCGGGCTGACCGTCGATAATGTCGTTGCCGCCGATGGCACGGTCGCACTGGACCGGGCAGGTGGTAACGGCGCGTATGCGGCAGTGGGCGCGCTCAACCTGGTCGACCGTGTCGGGCTGGTTAGCCACGCGGTGGCAAGCTACCCGCAGGACACGCTGCGCCGGTTGGAGGCAAGCGGCGTCGATCTGGGTGGCGTCGTCTTTTCCGACGGTCGGCTCACAGCCGGATCCTGGTTTCTTTACGACGCTGATGGCCAGCGCGAGGAAGGATTGACCGCGCCTGCTGCCGCCTTGACCGAAGCTGGCTTTCCCACCGACCGTTTGACCACTACGCAGGCGGCACGCTGGCGCGAAATACTCGTCGCGCGCGCGCCCGAGACAGGCTATTCCGAATTTCGCCAGCTTCACCCGTTGCGCGCGGACCAAATCCCCCAAGATTGGCTCAACGCATGTGGTGTCCACCTCGCGCCTAGTGGTCCTGACGTGATGCGGGAGATGATTAATTGTTTTGCGCCGAAGGACGCGAAGATCACTGCAGATCCCGGGGCGCATCTCTCCGGTCTGCCACTCGACACCATCGCCGATATACTCGAAGTACTCGATGCGTTCCTGCCTTCCGAGGTCGAAGCACGCGCACTGGTGCCCGGGGCGTCTCCCGCAGACGCCCTGGCGATCTTGGCCAACCATTGTCTTGGCGCTGTTGCGATCAAACTCGGTCCAGACGGTGTGCTAATTTGGGACCGCGCGGCGGCCTCACCTGTGATGGTTCCTGCAGCACCTGCGCGCGCGCTGGATCCGACCGGGGCAGGCGATGCCTTCTGCGGTGGCTTCCTTGCCGGCCTGATCCGCACAGGCGACCCGATGCGCGCGGCGCAGACAGGAGCCCGGGCCGCTGGGCGCGTCGTCGAATGCTTCGGCGCAGACGGCACTCTTGTTGCGGGAGCAATCGCATGACCGAGTTCTTTGCCGGCTCGAAACCTGTCATCGCCGCGCTGCATTTGCCGGACTTTCGTCTGAACCGTGACCTCTCACCGGCTTGGTACGAGGATTACGCGCTCGCAAATGCCCGCGTCTTTGCCGAGGCTGGGGTTCCTTGGGTGAAGCTTCAGGATCAAACGCGGACGAGCGGGCTCGCCGGATCCGAGACCATTGCCCGCATGGCAGCGCTGGCTCGGTTGATCCGCGCGGAATTCCCTCGCCTCGGCCTCGGGATCATCATCGAAGCGCATGACCCGACCGCAGCTGTGACGGTGGCGCAGGCATCAGGGGCGTCATTCGTGCGCCTGAAAGTTTTTGTAGGTAGTGCTGTCGGCGCCGAAGGAACACGCCAAGCGCTTGGTGCAGAAGCCGTTGCACACCGCGCCGCCCTGCACGCGGATAGTGTCGCCATCCTAGCCGATGTCCATGACCGTACCGTGCGCCCTCTTTCCAACGAGGACCAGCCAACCGCTGCGGTCTGGGCTGTGAAAACCGGTGCGGACGGCCTGGTGGTCACCGGTTCCAACTTTGCAGACAGCCTCGCCCGGGTCGACGCAGTCCGCGCCAACGGCACCCACCGCCCGCTTTTGATCGGTGGCGCCGTAACGGAAGAAAACGTTGCACAAGCCCTCGCCATTGCAGACGGCGTCGTCGTCTCCAGCGCGTTGATGCGGACAGAGACGAAAGCTGATGACCTTGTCCGCTGGGACGCCAATCTCTGCTGCCGCTTCATGGACGCCGTCGGAGGTGCTCAATGAGCCGCGATTTCGTCGGCTATCGTGGTGCGCCGCCACCGGTCCGATGGCCGAATGGTGCCGGTTTGGCCGTCTCGCTCGTCGTCAACATCGAAGAAGGTGCGGAGCTATCCCTGACGGACGGTGACGAGCGCAATGAGCATATCTACGAAGCGGTCGAGCGGGTTGAATATGCCCCGGACCTGTGCATGGAAAGCCATTTTGAATATGGCCCCCGTGCCGGTTGGCCGCGCATACGCGCCGCGCTTGCCGGTCGGGGCTTTCCCGCCACTCTGAACGCCTGTGGTCGTGCGTTGGAGGCGACACCGTGGATCGCCACCGAGGCCGTTGCGGATGGCCACGAGGTTGCGGCGCATGGCTGGCGATGGGAGCGGCACGCAGGCATGGATGAGGCGACCGAACGGCGCGCCATTGCCCGTACGGTAGAGACCATCACACGCACCGCAGGGACCCCGCCGCTGGGCTGGCACACCCGTTCTGCCACCTCACCGCGGACCCGCGACTTGCTGATTGAACAGGGCGGATTTCTCTACGACTCGAACGCATACAACGACGACATCCCCTATACGTTTCACACAGCTCATGGCCCCCATGTCGTCCTTCCTTATGCTTTCGACACGAACGACATGCGCTTTTACAACAACGGTGGCTTCGTCTTCGCGGAAGATTTCGCGCGCTACTGTATCGCCGGGTTCGATCGGCTTTTGGCGGAGTCGCGCGATGCCCCGCGCATGCTTTCCATCGGGTTACATACGCGGATCATCGGGCGTCCGGCCCGGATCGGCGGATTGGAAGCACTCCTGGATCATATCGTCGGGAAAGATACGTGGATCGCGACGCGGGCCGAGATCGCCCGGGCCTGGCGGAGTGCCACTGGCTTGCCGGCCTGGTCCCCGCAGCCGGCCCCTATGGATTTCGCCCCATGAGCCGGGATCTGATCGGCTACGATGGCGCCTGGCCCGATCTGACTTGGCACAATGGAAACCGCCTTGCCGTGTCGGTCATCATCAACTTCGAGGAAGGCGCGGAGCAACAGGTGAGCGATGGCGACCCGGTCAGCGAGCGGATCGGAGAGGTCGTCTCCGTCGTGCCGGAAGGACGCCCTGATCCGGGCCAAGCCCAGATCTTTGCCTATGGCATCCGCGTCGCCGATTGCGCAGCGCCCGTCCTTAAATGTTGGCAAAGGACGGGCACGAGACCGCCAGCCACGGCTGGCTCTGGCAGCCTCATGCGGAGTATGACGCCCCAGAGGACGAGGCAGCGCATCCAGATGGCACTGCCGCCGCAATCGAGGCTGCGACGGGTACCAAACCAAGTGGGTTCTTCTGCCGCGGTGCCGAAAGCCCCTGGACCCGCGCGCTTCTGGTGGAGCGCGGCTATCTTTATACCTCGAACGGTTTCGACGACGACCTGCACTATCGTTGCCAGTCGGGGTTGATCGTTGTGCCGTGCGCGCTCGATGCAAACGAAATGAAATTTTTCCAGCCAAACGGCTTGGTCCGCGCGGACGATATGGTCGCTTACATCACAGACGCACTCGATGTACTGGAAGCAGAGGCAGCGCGCGGTCTGCCGCGCCTTCTCACTATTGGCTTTCAACTACGTATCGTCGGCCGCCCCGGACGCTTTGCAACCTTTGAGCGCATTCTGGCTTTACTCGATGCGCGGCGCGGCGAATTCGCACGTGCATTTGTTGCAGCCTGCCCTGTATGATCGCGCTCGTGAACCCAAATACATCCCACGCGACCACCTCGGCCATGCTGCGCATCGCCAGGGGCGCGGCACCGGACCTGCCCCTTCGCGGCGTCACCGCACCTTTTGGCGTACCGCTTATCACCGAGCCCCGCGCGCTCGCACACGCCGCGCGAGCCGTTGCGCACCTTGGCCCGCACTTGCGGACCGACCGTGCCGTGATCGTGGCAGCCTTCGGTGATCCGGGATGCGTCGCCTTGCGCCGGCGGCTGAGGGTGCCCGTGACCGGGATTGCGGAGGCGAGCTTGAGAGAGGCTGACGCCGTTGGTCGTGTCGCCGTGGTCACGACGACGCCCGAACTGAGCGGTAGCATTGCGGCCACCGCCAGATCGCTCGACCTCACGAACTTTGTAGGCACCTGGATCACAAAGGGTGTTCCAGCGCAACTCCACGCCAACCCGCGTGCACTGCAAGAGGCACTCCTGACCGCATGCCACGGCGCTGCCCAAAGCAGAGCTGAGGTCGTGGTCATCGGTGGCGGTCCGCTTGCCGTGGCAGCACGCGCCATCGCGCCCCACGCCCCAGTACCCCTCATAGAACCGATCGCCGCCGCGTTGCGCCTGACCCGCGCGCGCCTTGCCAGGAAAGCTGTACGATGACCCGTCTCCTTCATGCCGATCACGTGGTGACAGGTTTCGGGCTCGACGGCACGCCGGTGATCCTCAATGACACCGCCGTCCTGATCGAGGGCGAGACCATCTCCGCGATAGGTCCCTCCGACGACCTCGCACGTTCCCACCCAGATGCCGAGCGCCTTGGCGGTAAGGGCCGCGTGGCGATCCCGGGCCTGATCAACGCCCATCATCATGTCGGCCTAACGCCATTCCAAATGGGTGCGCGCGATCAACCGCTGGAGTTGTGGTTCCCCGAGCGCCTCGTCATGCGAGACCTTGACGCAAGGTTGGACACGCTCTTTTCAGCGCTCGAGATGGTCGCCTCAGGCGTCACCACTGTCCAGCACCTTCATAGCCGTGCCCCTGGCGATGTAGATGCGGTTTGCGCCCGGGCGGGTATGATCTTGAACGCCTATCGGGAACTGGGCATGCGGGTCAGCTATTCCTTCGCGCTGCGGGACCAGAACCGACTGGTCTATGGCGATGACGAAGCCTTCGTTGCTTCCCTGCCCGAACCGCTCCGCGCGCCGACAGCGCGTTACCTGAGCAACTTCGCCTTGCCACTCACAGATCAGATCGCCGTTTTCCACGCCTTGCGCGACGCTTGGGCGGACGAGCCGCTGGCCGCGATCCAAATAGCACCCTCCAACCTCCACTGGTTGTCTGACGCCGCTCTGGAAAGCGCCGCTCGAATGGCAGAGGAGACCGGCGCGCCCATGCATCTCCACCTGCTGGAGACACCCTATCAGATGGAATATGCGCGACGGCGAACGGGCCACTCGGCCCTTGCGCATCTCGACAGCTACGGGCTGCTCGGCCCCAAGACAACCTTAGGTCATAGCGTCTGGATGACTGAGGACGACCTGCACCTTGCCGCAGAACGAGGTGCTTGTCTCTGTCACAACTGTTCGTCCAACCTCCGCCTGAAGAGCGGCAAAGCCGATCTGAATGCCTTCCTCGCCTCTGGCGTGCCTGTTGCGCTTGGCATCGACGAGGCCGGAATCAACGACGATCGCGACATGTTGCAGGAGATGCGGCTTGCGCTGACGTTGCATCGTCCTCCTGGACACGACGCTCCCAGTCCTACCGCCGCGCAGATCCTCCGTATGGCGACGGAACACGGCGGGACCACAACGCCTTTCGCGGGCCGGATCGGGCAACTGGCTCCCGGGATGCTCGCCGACATCGTGCTGCTCGACTGGGACGCAGTGACGCGGCCTTGGCAGGACCCATCGATGCCGCTGGCCGACGTGTTGGTTCGGCGAGCAAAGCCTGAAGCGATCGAAACCGTGATAATCGGCGGTCGGACTGTGTACCACAAAGGCCGCTTTCCGGGAGTCGACCGGGTGGCTGTTCACGCGGCAATCAAAGCAGCCTTGGCGCGGCCCGAAACACCTGACGAAGAGGCGATGCGCCGCCTCTCGCGGGATCTCCTTCCTCCGGTCAGGCAGTTTTACAAAGACTGGTTCGATCCACTTTGAGCCGCCTCAACCTCCCCCAAAATGCCTGCGTGAGCTGTCCGGTGATGGGTTGGTTGTAGCAGTCTGTATCAAATTGGCACGGGAAAAAATGTTAATTCGCTCTCTCGTGATCGTGTTGTCCTTGTGCAGCTTAAAAACTCCATTTCAGATCGGTCGAGCAGAACCCGATAATAAGTCGGTTCGGCCGGAAACGCCAACGAGATCAGCGGGCCAAAGCCGCACGTGGGCGCGATCCTCGGCACGAAGTTTTCCTCAGCCATGTTGGCGCTCCTGGGCTCCTGAGCCTCAGGTGATGGCTCGCTAATCGAGCTGACGGCGTGCGCGTAAGGGCCGAAAGAAAGGAGCTTTTCTCTACCCCCAAACCGGTAATTTAGGCGCCAGAGCTTGGAGTCGGCGGATTCACCAAGAGGTGCAACCCGCTTCCATCAGAGATTTTATAATATTTTCAATTACTTAGCGCGTTTCTGATGGTGGTATCCGTTACGGGAATAAAATGGGAATCGCATTGATGTGGTTTAGGTCTGCACCCCCGAAAATACCCCCAGACGAGCCGGCTGCCTCCGGATAGTGCTGAGCGACCATGGACTGCAAATGCAGCAAAAACATGACGTTACCAGATTTTTTGGACACAGCTGGACGGTGCTTAAAGTTGAAATGGTGCCCGGGGGCGGAATCGAACCACCGACACGAGGATTTTCAATCCCTAGCTGACCCAGTAGATTTCTTTAATAATTCCAGATGAGTATTGCCTCAGAGAATTGTGTTGACTCACGTATGACTCACGTCTTCCTCATAAAGAGCATCAGATTTCACAGCTTGAAGGCCCCGATTAAAGCGTCACCGTCGTCATCGAACAGGTGTCCGTAGACTAGAAGGGTGAAGGCCGGATTGCTGTGCCCGCAATACGTTTGAAGCTGCTTCAAATTCGCACCCGAACGCACCAGATTGGAAGCATAGAAATGACGGAATGCGTGAAATGCGCGGTCTTCTCCTACCCTCACAAAACGCGGGTCTTCGGCGCGTTCTGCAAGTACGGCAGTGCGGGCTTTGAGGGGCGCAAGCATACGCCGCAAGAGATTGGCATAGCTGACCGGCGTACCCTTAGAAGTCGCGAACACAAGCGCGTCTCCTTCCGGTCGCTTCAACTCATCAAGAACTGCGCGTAGAGGCTCATGCAGAGGCAGTTTCCGCACTGCGGCCACGGTCTTAACTTCACCTATGTCCGTACCATCACCAGCCTTCTGGTGGATGCGGATGCGATTTTCGTCAGGCAAGTAGTCTTGCCATCGCCACGCGCGCGCCTCAGAAATCCGCGCACCTGTGTACGCCAAGAAGTAAGTCAAAGGGCGGTATCTGCGCCATGCTCGCGCAACACCCAAGTTGTCGTCCTTTGCCAAGTCGTCCGCCGCCGCAAGCATCGTATAAATTTCATCTGGCGAATATGGCTTCTCGTCTTGCTCCTTTTTGGCGACGATACGTTCCCGCCGACCTTGAGTCAGTTTGATACCATGGGTCGGAGTTTCCCTAATGACCCCTCGTGAGCGGGCGTGCTCAAGCACGTTGGTAGTTAGTGAAAGGTGCAGTTTGATCGTACTGTTCGCATTACCTGCCGCCTTTCGATCAGCCAGCACGGTCTCGAAATGATCTTCCCTGATACGCGCAACGCGCTCTTCGCCGATCAACTCACCGACGTTGGCCAGATATCTGCGATAGGCACGCAGCGTTGAGGGTTCAAGCGGCTCACTGCCGTCCGTTGGTTCTTCTTTCAGAACCAACCACTCGTCTTTCATGTCGTTGAATGTTGGGCCGAACTTCCCAAACGCCACAGACCACGCCTGACTTTGTTCGCGTCGCGTCTGTTGCGGGTTTTGTTCAATTTCCTTTTGTGCGGCAAAGCTCTTTGCATCCGATGCAAACGGGAATTGCCTCTGCTTTACCTTGCCACCTTCTGACCAGCGAACAGCGTAGGCCTGCTTGCCCGCCCGCGTCTTGATCTTCGCAATGAACGCCACTTGACTCACTCATGATTCCACATGTCATCATATATTTACGGGGGCGCGGTAGTGCGGTCAATGACTGCCCTTGGACCGCACGCAATAAATAGTATTGACATATGGCCCGTTATGTCGGGTGTTATTGACTTTTGATTCGTTTTGCCGTATATCTGCCCACATAGCGGGTCAAATTTTGTGCCCAAATACATCTTCTCCAACATAGGTGATCCGATGGCTTTTGACGCTGTTCGCTACGGCGACTCTGCGACCGTTCCGGTCCTTGCAACCAACACTCAATTCGCTCGGCCCGTGACCGGTGCCCAGAGTGACGAAAACCCCATTCGCGTTCGCGTCGTCTCGGACGTTGATTTCCACGTTGCATGGAACCGGCCTGCAACGACGTCGGATGCCCGTGTGCCCGCCGATCATGTCGAGTTTTACGACCTCGGTCCGTTTGACGAGTTGCACTTTGTGCGCGTCAGCGCTGATGGCACGGCTTGGGTGACGGTGATCTGATGCAGGACCAATTCGCAAAGATGGTCGGATTGTCTGCGCACCTGACAAAGCGGCACGAAGCCTTGTTGGAAGAGGTAAAGTCTCAAGCTCTGTCTCTTGGCGTTCATCTGTCCGATGAAGATGTCATTGGCAGCCTGTCCTTCCGGACCTGCGTCTACGGCAACCACGACCTTGATTTTGACGAGGTGATCGGAGAACTCGACAAGGTGCCTGCCGTTGTTGAATGGAAAGCGGTACAGCGCCTTGTTGAACGCCTTGAAGCGGGTGACCCCGACGCCGCCGAAGAGATTGGCGGGACGCCACGCGAGAAGATGCGCTTCGCGCGTGAAAACGGCCTGACGGGCCGTGCAGAAATCGACGCCAAGCTGAACGATGCGGAAATCGCAGCCATCACCGATCCGAGTCGACGCATGGCCGCCTACCGAAAAAAGAACGAAGTCCTGAACGAGGAGATTCAGAAAGACACGCGGTTCATGCGGCCTGCGGCGAGGATCGCGCATTTTCGCAAACAGCATGGGGGACAGGCGTCATGAACTTGTACGTTTCATTGGATGCAATGGCGGCGACATTGGGCGTCTATCGCGGCGACATCGCCAAGTGCCTGAAATGCATAGGCGTGGCCCACATCCCGGCAGAGAGAATTCCGAATGACGCCTGCGACGGCGCAACGGTCAAAGGTTGGCGGGTTGACGAAGTCGTGGAGTTGTTCAAGCGCGCGGTGACAAACTTTTCGGACACGCAGGAAGAGTACCTGCGCAGCCGCGCACGTCGCTCTTGGCGAGACGTCAAACTTGGCGTTGAAGCATGACAGATCAGCCCGGATCGAAACCACTTCGCGCGCGTCTGGAGCGCTATGCGCAGCTTTTGGCATCACCAGAGCGGCGCAGTGCTGTTGAGTGCTGGTGCCTATCTGATCCGAACCCGGTGAAACCTGAGCCGACGAAAGGTCGCGGTGTGACCGCGAGTCGAAATGCAAATCGACGGGACGTCAAAGACCGTATCGCCTTCCTCCAAGCGGAACGCGCGGCGGTGCTGGCGGACACAGAAATCGACGCCGACAGCGTCAGCGAATTGATGGAACGCGTGACGGCGAAGTTCCTTGCGATTGGCGAACTGGCGGAACAACTCGGCCTGTCAGAACTGGCAGCAAAGTTGCGCCGCGCAACCGTCGTGCACAGTGGCAGAGCGGAACGCTTGCACCGCTTCCTGCCAGAAGCAGAGACCAAGTGCGACTTGGATTTGGATGCAGTATTGGCGCGCTTGCGTCTTTGCACGTGCGCGAGCGGAGCGAGCAATTGAGCCACTTTATCACCGCCCTTCGCCAAGTGATCGAAGCCGATCTTCGGCGCTTGAACGAACTCGAAGCGCGTTTGCAGGAAGCACGCGGCCCAGTCGTTGCGGGCGTAGTGCGCAGTATCGGCGAAACCTGTGACAGTCTTTCAGCGGCGCTGACGCGCCTAGCCAAGAACACTGACACGATTGCCATATCTGAGATTGCGCCGCCCATGCCGGTCAAAGACCCGCGTGGTTTGGAAATCGCGGCCCGCCTGCGAAGCCTGATCGACCATGGCCCATGTGAGAGATGTGGCGGCGTCTGCCGTTCGCCCGAATAGAATTCCCGATGGCCCGCGTTTAGCGGGTCTAACCGGCCTTCTGGCCATCACCTTCCTTTACCCGACGAAGGATCAATCAATGAGACGGACACATGCTTCCCATTCCCGCGACCCGCCACCAAGAGGCGGTACGCTTCATGGCACTCCATGGGGCCTTCGAACTCCCAAAGAACGAACACCCACGCGATAGCGAAACAGCGGCTAAGCAGGGCCTATGTGAAGCGCTGAGCTACGTCCACGGCGCATCGTTTTCGCTGGGCGAAGTGTTCTCGCTGTCTGACCGCCTGATGGCGTACCGGGACACCATCTGCGACGGCGGAGAACCCGCAATCTACGACGTCCGTGCCCTAGCCGAACATGTTGGCAGCTACGACCTCGCCCTAGTCGCCTGCAAGCTCTGCGGCGCTTGGATCGATGGTGACCAATGGCGAGACGACGGGGTCGGTCACCCCATCTTTCTCACCTTCGAAGATTGGACAAACGATGAGTGAGAACGAACCCGGTACGCAAACCGTTCTTTTTGAAAAGATCATCGCCGGAAACACCTGCGCCATCGTCGAGGACGGAAGTTTGCTGCAATCGGAAGCCACCGGCGAGACAATCCTTTTCGACCGCAAAGCTCCCGACTTTGAGACCGAGCTACAGGCCTTCTTGGAGGCGCAAGCCCGCGCCGGAACCATCCTGCGAGGGGACGTGGAGATATGGCATCTTTGGTTGTCTGACGATGGTCGCGCATCCGCTGCGACGCTGATGCGAGGCGAGGCCACAAAGGCAAGACAAGGCCCCCAAATCTGCCACTGGCAAGCGTATGATTTCGCGGGATTCTGAATAATAAACTCCCTCAACCTAACAAATTTCTGTTTGAAAATAATGACTTATTCTTGACTCATGCTTTCGGGTGGGGTATGTACCCTTCCGAAAATGAGATGCCCGCCGTGCGAACAGATCACACGCCGGGCGCGCTTGAACTCCATCAAAAGAGGATCGGCCTTGCTTGGCCAAAGAGGGTGAAAATTGAGTACCGAAGTAACAGACGCACAGGTGGATTCTGACTACCGTGAGGTTGATGAATCTTCATTCGACCTCACGCCTGAGGACTCGGTCGCCAAACTGATCTCCACTGATCGCGTGCACTCCCCAGACGCCATGCCCTCTCCAAAAGCGCTGGAACTACTTTCGATCTGGCAGGCCGAAGAGGCCGGTGCCGACGATCCGTTTGACTGGCGCACGGAATACGACCGCCAGCTTCAAGAAAACACGATCATCCTCGGGGATGAAATTCACGAGCCGATGAACGACGCTGAGGTTCTGGGTTCTGATCACCCGGACCTCGAAGAATTCCTGCAACAGGAATTGGTCTTCATGACCGGCGAACTCTACGATCAGGGCGACCGGCGCAACACCCGTGACGGCAAATGGTCCCGGACAGTTATGTCCGTCTACCAATGGTTGGAAGGCGGCGACGGTTGGGGTCTGACCAAGCACCCAGTCTCGAAAACTAAGCAAGGCGCGAGCATTGTGCCGTCAGAAAACCTTAATGGGCAGCGTAAAGACGCGGCGGTCAAGACGATGTACGCAGTCGGCATCGACATCGACAGCGGTTCGACTTTGGAAGAGGTCAAGGCGAACCTGCTCGAAGCCGGGTACTTCTGTCTGATCTACACGACGTTTAATCACCGCAAGACGCACATGGAACTCAAGCACGACGATGTTGTGCGCAAGCTCCAACTCGACGGGACGCCGAACCGTGTTCAGGTGCAGGAATACTTGCGCCTTCACCACAAGGATCGTTGCGACCGCGATTTCATCGCGAACATCGAAGTGACAGACTTCCGCAAGCACACTGCCGAAGGTCTGCGCATTGTTCTCAAGACCCCGCCCATCGACAAATTCCGTGTCATCTTCCCGCTGGCTCAGCCAGTTGAACTGGCAGACCTCGCCACCACCATGAACGAATGGAAAGGTGTCTGGGCTGACGCCGTGAGCGGCGTGGCATTGAACATCTGCGGCGCGGACTTCGACGCATCATCGTGTGATGTTAACAGATTGTTTTACACCCCACGTCATGCAAAGGGCGCGGAGTGGTACAGCGCGGTCATTCTTGGCAAGCCGTTGTCGTTCGATGAGATCGAACCAGCGTCCAAGGACAAGTACGTTCGCGACCGCAAGGCAATTGGCGATCCCTTTGCAGTAGGAGACGCTGCCGGGCCGGGTGACGTTGCCGTTTACCTCACACCCTCTGGCAAGAGCCTGAACGAATGGCATCGTAAGCGTAAGCACCTCTTTGAAATGGCAAACGTCATTGAAACGTATTGCCCTGACAAGATACGTCCGGCGTCAGACAAGCCCGGCACCGTGACAATTGAATGCCCGTTCGAACATGAGCATTCCTCGACCGGCGGTACCGGCACGCTGGTCATGAACCCAGACGCCAACATCGAAGGCTACTGGTCGATCTTCTGCCGTCACGATGCGTGCACCGGTCGCCACAAGCTCGAATTCTTGCAAGAGATGCTGGCGCAAGAGTGGTTCCCGGAAGAGGTATTGTTCGACGACACTTTCCTCTTGCCCATGTCTGACGAAGAGATGGCGGCTCAGACGGGCGCAGATATCACGGCAAAGAGCAAGGACGACGACCTGAAAGCCCACTTCAAACCATTGGTCGAAGCAAAAGACACCAGCACAATTGCGGATGAGGTTCTGCGGATTTCTAAGTTTCATCCGCTGGGCAAGCGTGGACTCAACAACATTGTAAGCGCGGTGAAGGCGGAAGCTGCTTCCCGCGACCGCGCACTCGAAAAGGCAAAGCGAAAGAGCACCGCCATTGACGTGAGCGCGGGCTTTAATGAAACCCTTGCGGCAACCAAAAAGAGACTATGCCAACTCAACGCTAAAGAGCCCATTCTGTTTGAATTTCATGAGAAGCTTGCGTGCGTTCGAAAACGAAAAGACGGGCGTAAGGTCTTTAAGCTCTTGGACAAGGTGGAAGCGCTGCGTGAATTTCTTGCGCGCGAAGTTGGTTATGAGCAACCGACAATCTCTGGTGACAACTTCAAAACGGTCAGTATCGCACCTCAGAAGGAGATTGCCTCAAACTTGTTGGAATCTGATCTGTCTGAAATTGCAATGCCGCTCAAACGCTTCGCAGAAGTACCCTTTGTCGTGCCTGATGGCATTGTTGTTGATGATGGTTACCACGAAGGCGCGCAGACATACCTTGCAACGCAGTCAGGACTTGTACTGCCCTGCGTTAGCAGGGAGCCTTCTGAGGAAGAGGTCGAACGTGCGCTAAGACTCTTGCTTGAGCCCTTCTGTGATTTTCCTCTTGATGAAGTTTCCCGCAAGAACCTAATAGGTCTTCTTTTGCTGTTGTTTGGCCGTGATTTGATCGATGGGCCGATACCGGCACACTTGATCAACAAACCTTCGCGGGGGGAAGGGTCAGGACTCGTGGTGGACATACTTGCCGAGATTTGGACGGGCAAGCCTGCAACCGCGATGGAATATCCTTCGGACAAAGCAGAGGTTTCCAAGACCCTGATCGCAAAGCTTCGCTCTGGCACATCTTACCTTCTGTTCGACAATGTCGCTGTAAACATCGACTCCACACTTTTGTGCACGGCTCTGACTCAAGGTGAAGTTGACGCGCGGGTCTTTGGCAAGAACGATGGCAGTGCCGTTGATCCTGTCGAAATGCGCGTGCCCATGATCTTCACGGGCATCAATGTCACCATGAATGATGAGATGCCCCGCCGTACCGTCCTGATTTCGTTAGACAGCGGCGAAGCTCACCCCGAGGAACGGACAGGACCGGAACCGGGGAAAGTGTGGCGTCACCCTGATGTATTGGCGTGGGTCCGCGAGCACCGCGCCGAACTGATCTGGGCTGCGCTGACTCTCATTCAGAACTGGATTGCGAAGGGCCGCAAGACGTTCACCCCCAAGAAACCGCGTGGGAAGTTTGAGAATTGGCAGAACGTGATTGGTGGCATCCTTCGAGACGCTGGCCTTGAAGGCCATGACACCAATAGAGATGAGCTAATCAAGAAGACCAAATCGGTGAAAGACGACGCCTTGAAGCGGATCAATGATGTGCTTGCGGACTTCGATCCGGGCACGGTCTTCTATACGGGTCAACGTGACGACAAATGCGGTGTCACAGACCTTCTGCTTGAACACAACATTCACATCCACACGTGGGGCTATAGCGACGACGGCATGAGCTACAACACGTCAAAGGTTGGTGCGCAGTTTAAGAAGCACGCCACCAGACCGCACCGCGCCCGGAAGCTTGTCGGCGAAGCTGCGATTGATGTGGAAGTCAGTTTTGAGCAAGGCGAAGACGCGCACGAGAAGATCAACAACTATCGAATGCAAATGCGGCTTCCGGGTGAACCTTGGTGCTCAGACATGGAGGCTTGGGAAGGGCAACTGGCATCGAAGACGCCTACCGAGAAAGAGGGCGCGGCGGTGTAGGACGGCTGCCGTCAGGCAGCTTGCGGGGACTATGCGGGAGGCTTGCGGGGGGCAAATTTTGCCCCCCGCAGGATTCTTCTAATGATTACGGATGTTTGGACAGTTTTGCGGGGGGGGCGGGGGGTTTTCTGTTCTTAGCGTGTAGTGAAATACTTTTTTTTTGTTTTTGATCAGGAGTGCCCAAAAACAAAAATCTTTATAGAGGTGTGAAAGCAGCCGCTTCCCCCCGCACCCCCCGCAAACTCATTCATTGCGCTGATTGCATTCGCTTTTTTATGCGGGGGGCAAAGTTTGGCCCCCGCAATCGCCCCGCTAATGCCATTTGATCAAATTCTGGCTTCCGGCTGCCGCTCGAAACGAAACCGTCAACAAGTATTTTTCCTATCGAAAAAATAGTACCGGCACCGAGCAATCCGCTACCAACCACACAACCGGCGCAAGTTCGTTTCGCGTGCCCTACTGGCCAGACAACCGACGCAGTCGCGAAGACCTTGACCCGAAACAGACGACCACAAGATATGGTATGTTGAGGCTCGCTGACGCGAGCACACCATCTCCCTCAATTCGCAAAGCGGAACCACACTGTTTCGACTCAAGCCATTGTTTATAATAGCGAATCATGCCTCGAATTCGATATACTGGGCACAACGACCGTTGATGTTTTGTAGAGAGGCGCGCCATGACCGATTTGAGCAAGATAAAGGGGCCATTTGTGCTCTATTTCCGCGTCTCCACCCGGCAACAAGAGCATTCAGGCCTTGGCCTTGAGGCGCAGCGCCGCGACGTCCAACTGTTCGTCGACAACTACGCAGACGGTGATGTGGTGGGCGAGTTCCAAGACATTGCGTCGGGAGAGCATGACGACCCCCGGCACCGTCCGGGCCTGTCTGAGGCCTTAGAATTGTGCCGTCAGACGGGGGCGACTCTGCTCGTGGCGAAGCTAGATAGACTCAGTCGCAGGGTATCGCACATCGCAACGCTGATGGATGACAAGAACGTAAATTTCACAGTCGCATCAATGCCATTTGCCGATAGATTCCAGCTACATATACATGCCAGCCTTGCAGAACAGGAACGAGAGTTCATCAGTCTTAGAACAAAAGCGGCACTACAGGCAGCCCGCTCACGCGGGCGGGCACTTGGTGGTCTGAGAGACAAGACAAACAAGCGTAACCAAGCCGCTCGCACCGTCGCAGATATCAAGGCACACAGGATCGCAGATATCGCCGTACCCCTACGCCAAGCGGGCAAGAGCTATCAGGCCATCGCTGATGCACTGAACGCTGCGAACGTCCAAACACCGGGGGGCGGACGGGCATGGTACGCGTCCGGTGTGCGCAACGCTCTGATGCGTTTGGAGTGAGAAGCGCGCGTTAGCGCGCAATGATCTGTAAGGATGGTACCTACATCTTGTGTCATGGGGACCCACGCGGGGGATACCGGGTGCCCCCATCAAGGCGCGTAGTAGCTGTGTGGGGGCCAAATGTTCGAATTTTCAAGCCTGAGCTTCCCCGGAAGCTGACTTAGCCAGTTCCAAAATTCACTTAGCCTATGCTCAAGAACTTAGCCGTTCAATTCCCGAAGTCTTAGCCGCCAATTCGGAAATGTTAGGTCGAGCAAAATTACTATTGCCGCCCTTAAAATGACCCGTTGCGGTTAGGTCCGTATCCCGAATTATGGTATGTTTTGGGTGTCCGAAGTCCAAGCGCCGGACATCCTCGGGAACGGGACTGGTGGCGGTTTCCCTCTTGGCCGCCACCTCCCTCCCGGCTCAAAACATCCCCCAAATTCCCGTTTCAAAGAGGCTCAGTCGAAACGTCAAAGAGGTAGATTCTATGGCAACTCAATCCGTCGCCCAAAACATAACAACAGACGGCGACACTACCACGACTCCGGCAATCGTCGAAGGTCAGTACCTTCTAGGTATGAGCGGCGATTTCGACGGTGCGACAATCGAACTGTTCATCACCTTGGGACCGGCAAACGAAGTCCCCATCGGTATCAGCTATACCGCACCTAGCTCTGACATCATTTGGCTGCCACGCTGCACCGCCTTCGTGCGCACGACGGGTGCAGGGTCGAATACGGACGTGGACGTCGCGATAGGCGAGCTATCGTCCCAGATGCACCGCTTCAACTGACATGGCCTTCACGCGCTCGCCTGTCTACGCGACCGTTCGGACACCATTCTGGGCATTCGCTCCCGTGCTCCCCAAGGACGGTAGCTACATTTCCCACACTTGGATTTTCGGTGCCGATACCGGCGGAGCTCCTGCACCACCTACGCCGCCGCCGCCTCGCCCGTTCAACGGATTCAACTCGCGAATGTTCAATGATATCGTCTTTGGATAAGAAATCAGCCACGAGACAAGATAGAAAAGAAAATGAGTTATTGGTGAGCTTTCTCGAAGACCAGAACGTGCTCAGTTCTCATTCGTTTTGCCAAAGTGGTTCCTTCCGAATTTGAGAGCGGCATGTATCTCCGGTTCTCCGGAATATCGCGCACTGTTTGCTCGACAATCTCAAATCCTACCTTTTGTGCTGCCAGCGTAAGCAACTCCGAATTTGCAATCTCGTGACCTTTAATTCGGGAGTTACCAATTACATAGGTCGCTCGTCTTCCGGGTTTTAGGACGCGATATGCTTCATTCGTGAGACCACGCAGGTCGCGATAATACCGTCTGAGCATCTTTCTCTTTTTTTGATCGACGTCGTCATGCAATTTCGCAAAGAAGCTCTGTATTTCTTCGTCAATCTCACAATTGTCCACGATCTCCGCGCCTACTGATCTAGCACGAACACTTCGTAGATGTGCAACGCTATAGCCAAGCCAAACAAGTGAAAGCCGATGACCACGCATGTAATCTATTGCGTTCAGATATGGCGGCGAGGTCACAATACTGTCCACAGTCGCATCCCGGACGCGCCCGATACGTCTCGCGTCACCTCGATACGCCTTCACGTCGATCCGTATTCTCTCGGCATCAAGTGCGCGGAGAACGTGATCCAGCGATTTGGGCAGCGCTCCAATTACATCAAAGTCGTTCTGCAAGATCGTTCTGTGCGGTCGGCTGTGGGCTGTGTCCCGTGCAAGCGACGCCTTTGGTTCCTTGGTTACAATCAGCCTCGAAACCGCAACCTTCAAAACATCCAACAGCTTCCTGTTGGATGTGAACGGTTGGTTCACCAGACACTGACTAAGGACCTTCAATTGTGCTTGCTGCTTTGGCGCGAACCAAAAATCCATATAACTCTGAGTTTCCTCGTCCACCCAAGGCAAAGTCACCACATCAGGTTCTATTTGCCCGCAGACTGAGAGTAGCGTGTCACAAGCCTTTCGAGCCTTTTCGTCATCTATCTTTGTTCCGTTCACCCTCGAAACCAAGCAGGCCAGCGGATCAAGGTCATACCCAATTGACGAAAGTCCCAGTTTTGCTGCAGTTCCAAGCACCATTCCGGAGCCCGACATGGGATCGAGAACAGTGTAGTCCTTTGGCAAGTTTTCCAAGCCGGAAAGCGCAATTTCTGGTGCCATTCGTGCAGGAAATGGATGAATATGAATCATATCGCCTTATCCTTTTCGACAACCAATCGCAGCTTGTCAAAAATCGAACGACGACTGATCCGGTTGTTCAATTCCCCATCACGCCCTTTGACACTGTACATACCCTTTAACTTGCGCCGAACTGAAACGCACTCTTGTTCTTCGAACTCTCCATCCAAAACCTGTCGCAACTCTGACATGCTCAAACCTGCGACGCCGTCCTTGCCGCACACAAGACAAGTGAAACACTCGCCAAATTCACGAAAGAGCATCTCTTGGTTCTCTTGATGGGATCGAAAAAAGTTGAAAGTCCACGGCCCTTTTCGCCGCGACGACATCTTGAGGTAGACTGGCGCACTACCTCCGAGCAGATAGTACCCGCTACCAAAGCGATCCATCTTCTCAATCGAAATGGGCTTGTCCAGATGCTCAAGAAGCAAAATGAAAAATGCGCCGTGCGATCTTGCTGTATCCGAAATCATCTTCTGTTCTGAATGAATTTAATGGCACCGCCGTTGATCTTGTAGAAAATTCGCGCGCTGCCGTTGCCATTGTGAAAAACTTTTAAGTGATGCCGAGCATCCGGTAATTCGCTTCTGCGATATTCATTGGTGGCGAATATTCCCTTTGTGCGTCGAATACTTTGCTTCTCTTCATCAGTATATTTGCTACCGGCGGTGCCAAAACCACTCGGTTTGTGGAATGAAATCCGTCGAGTCCCGGGCTTCAACTCTTGCCGAAGATAATTGAAGACATAGTCAGGAAGCTCTTGGTCGTTGAAATGCTCCCTCAAAGCGCTGAGCACCTGATCATCATCTCTGTCCTCGCGAGCGAATAGCTCCGATACCGTTGCGTCATCATAGTCAAAAATCCCAAACGACATTTCCCCGCCTTCAAAATCTACGCTCGATTTATCAATAGAAGCAGGCGAGGTCGGGGTTGTTTTGTGGTCTGCAAGCCAAACAGGTGCGCCGGCACCGCTTCTAAGCGCTTCGAGTGCCAGCTTGTGAAACGCGAAACACTTACTCCAATTGCCCATAAGGTCCTTCGGAATCCATAGTTGGAATTGGTCCTTATAGCTTTGGCGGGAGCCAAACATCCGAGCACGCTGGATGTAGGTATCCTGTGTGAATTTTCCTTTCACGCTTCTTGTGAAGTACATCGACAATAGATTATCAAATGTAACTCCCCGTGAGATAATGTTCCCTCCGACGCCAAACGAGAAAAGGCTTGTGGGTGTTGCTATATCCGAAACTTTACCCGACTTCTTCGGGCTGGAATTGATCTTTACGACTACGTTCCGCTCAATATTTCTGAGAACGAACTCCCCAACGTCTGATCCATCACTATCGCTATACTGTTTGGCAATCTCAAAAAGCCGCTTCCTCAGCCTTTCGAAACCCGTGCCGCTGGGGTTCGCCAGAATGTCAAGGGTGGCGCGAACGTAACCCACATCCTCGTCGTGTTCGACACGCTTGCCACTCGTATGCACGAGCATCGTGTAGTTCTTTTTTTCTCCCAATCGGTGAAGTTCGGCGACCCCACACATAAAGTGTAAAACAGCCTTTTCGATTTCCGCTCGTTCGTTGCCTTCGTCGGCCTCGAAGGTATGCAAACGGAAATTCACGGTGCCGTCGCTTGGAAAAAAATAATCTTGCCCGACGTAAGCTGGGTGGGGTGAGAAATCGACCCAGTTTTCACTTTCGTTCTGGAACGTATTGTTCAGATTGAGCCTTGCGGGTGTAGCCGTGACGCCAATGTAGTAGCCATCATCGCCCAGCAAATCAGTAATTAGCCGGTTGATTTTTGTTTTGTCGTAGTCAGGCTTATTCACGTTGCCATCGGGCGACGCGTAGTCTGCTTCGTCGTCGATGACAATGAGGCCGCTTTCATGCCGGAGGTATTCGATGAGCTTCTCTAAGTCCCGGGCATTCTTTTTGCAAAAAACTACCCACTTCCTTCCCCGCAACCTTTTGTAGTCTGACGGGAGATCGCTGAACTGCTTTGGTGAGGGGTTGAGGCCCGAACCACGGAAGCGAGTAAGACTCTGCTCAAGCAGATCGACGCTATCAGTAAGAAGGTTCACCAAGATCGGGTAACCTTCGTCCAGCAGCCTCGCATTGAGTGCAATCATCATTTCAGTCTTGCCGCTTTGCGGCTCGCCGAACACCACGAGCGAGCGCGAATTGCGCTGCCGCAGATTCGTGAGTGTCCGTTCGACCGTGTCTTCAATCGAAGTCGTGTCAATGCCGTTAGATTTCAATGAGGTGATGCGATCTTGGTACTGTGTGGCACCAACATTTCCAACAATTTTTTCCCAATCCATTGTGCCTATCTCCGGCGCAAACCACCATATATATGGGCCGAATATGAACCTTAGGCCGCAGTCAATCAACAGTCAGATGGCTATTTAATTGATAATCTACACGTGCGATTGAAGGGGAGTAGCCGGTACGTGACGCACCGCCTAGGGGCGTGGGCACGGTGTTCCGCAGTTACTGCTACAAAGGATTCTTTCGACCGAATTCCTTCCAACCGTCGGCGATCCTCGCTGATGACTGTTACACTGGTATGGATTTAGGCGGTGATAGTGGGCAGCCACGGTAAACGAGACAGGTGAAATTCTGCGTTCACGGTGACTCACGTTTGACTCACGTGATTCACCATTTCATCCGAGAAAGACGGCATTTTGGTGCAATTTTGAGGTGCTATAATACCGCGTCTCAGTCCATAACACGACCTATTCTTCACGGAAGAAGGTCAATATTTACTATTTAATACAAGGCTTTAGGTTGATGGTGCCCGGGGGCGGAATCGAACCACCGACACGAGGATTTTCAGTCCACTGCTCTACCCCTGAGCTACCCGGGCACGGGTGAACGACATGCGTACACGTCAGCGCGTTCTATGTGAGGTGTTGGGGCGTGTCCAGTGGGTTTCGGCACGAAATTATGGAAGAAAATCTTCGTGATGCTGGGAATTTCATCTAAGCAGAACAAAGCGACCCACTTGCCTCTGGTTGGCGGATGCGCGAGATCACAGCATGCGTCCAAGCTTCGAACATGAGAACACTGCCAGACGAAATGGCGCGTGGGTCATTGCGGGGGTTGATGAAGCGGGGCGCGGACCGCTTGCGGGACCGGTCGTGG
>JBCCXN010000015.1:0-121514 GCA_039191495.1 Pseudomonadota bacterium
AGAGCAGGACATGGCGAAAGGGTTCTTGAAAGGTGTGCTCTGGGGCACTGGCATAAGCCTGGCCACCTTGACGGTCGGTTTTGCGATCGATGGTGCGTCAACGGATGGCGGCGCATCTGGGTCTCGCTCAAGCTTGGGACCTGCGCTTGATCGAGCCGGCAATCGCGCGGACACAGGCAGTTTCGTATCGGTCATTCCAAAAGATGTTCCGGCGCCGGATACGTTGTCGGCACTGGTTGATGAGACATTCAGCACAGCCGCCGTTCCGGTCACGGGTGCGGCCACCGATCTGGCGGAAACGCAAGTGCCCGAAGCATCGGCTCTAAACGGGATTTCCGCGCCGGCAACCTCCGCTCCCTCTGTCAGTTACACTGGCACTGCCACTCTGGACACGCCGGCGACCGAACCGAAGTTGTCCATCAGTACGGACCCGGCACAACCGGCCGTGCCCGAGCCGACGCCACAAGCCACGGCCTTTGCTGATCCAGAGGATACGGAAAACAGCTTGCCTGCGCTGACGGCCACCTTACCGGACGAGCCGGCACAGCCGCAGGCTCCGGGCGTTTCAGCAGAATCCAGCGGGTTTGCGCCGCCTTCTGCACAAGAGCCTAGCCCGGCACCATCAGAAATCACAGCCCTTGCGCCTGCCGCTTCTCCGGAGGCAGCGGCCATTGCGCCAGCGCTGTCTGATGTGAGTGACGCAGCACCACTGCAGCCGTCTCAAGCCCCGGTCAACGCAGGCGCTTCGCTGCTGGACACTGTGCCCGTTGCAGAGGCGGATGCCCCGGAGACGGCGGTTGTGACAGCGTCTTTGACAGATCCGGCAGGCATTCCGCAATCGCCGCAAACCGAGCAAAGCACCACAGCACCGGTCGCAGCCGAACAGATCGTTGATGCACCTGACACTGCCCAACAACCAGAGGGTGGCGTGGAGATTGACGCGCAGATCGCGCCGGCACCGGACAACCAGACAGCATCCGTCGCACTGCCGGAGCCGCAAACACTCGATACGTCCGCCCTTAATATTGTGCAAAGCACCAATGCGCCGGAACCCCGGGTTTCGGAACAGGTTCCGGCGGGAGACGCGCGCGTCAAGGTCAACCGGCTTCCGACGCTGGGGCAGAATGCTCCGGAAGAGGCCGTTGTCGGTGCCGAGCCAGAAGATCCAGCACCGGAGGCGTTTACGATAACCGCGCCGTCAGAGACACCACCTGTGGCGCGTTATGCGGCGCGTTTTGACAATCCTGAAAACAAACCGATCATGTCCGTCGTCCTGATAGACGATGGCACCGAGGCGCCGGGCGCGGTCGTTGACCTGGCAGCGTTGCGTGACTTGCCTTACCCGGTCAGCCTTGCATTTGATGCGCTGCAACCAGACGCTGCGGCACGCATGGCGACGTACCGGGACGCAGGGTTTGAGGTTCTGGCGATGGTTGATCTGCCCCAAGGCGCCACGGCCAAGGATGCTGAGGTGAATCTGGGCGTTGCGCTTGACGCGATGCCGGAAGCTGTCGGCGTGATCGAAGGTGTCAGCACGGGGGTGCACACAACGCCGGATGCCGGGCGGCAGGTGGCGCAAATTCTGGCGCAGACTGGCCATGGTTTTGTGACCCAAAACAGGGGCTTGAACACAGTGCAGAAGCTTGCTGCGCGCGCCGGAGTTCCGTCCGGGGTGGTGTTCCGCGATTTTGACGCAAAAGGGCAGAATGCTGCTGTGATCCGCCGCTTTCTCGATCAGGCCGCGTTTCGTGCACGTCAAGAGGGGCAGGTTATCATGTTGGGGCGGCTTCGTGAGGAAACCGTCGCCGCAATCGTCGTCTGGGCGCTTGAAGATCGCGCCAGAACAGTTGCGGTGGGGCCCGTCTCTGCGGCTCTGGCGGTGCAATAGACTCTGTACTCAGGCGCTCAGCGAAACTTTCGCCCGCGTCTCCACGTAGGTCCGATACCATGCTGTGAACTCGTCAAAAGGCATCGGCTTGCCGATGCCAAAGCCCTGCACCACGTCTCCACCCAGTTGCTTTACAGTTCGAAAATGCGCGGGCGTCTCAACGCCCTCCGCAACGACGCGCATATTCAGTTTCTTAGACAAGGACACCAGCGCGGAAATGATCGTTTCGGACCGGTGATCGGGAACGGGCCGGATCAGGGACTGATCGAGCTTTATCCCGTGCAAGCGCAGCCGCGAGAGGGTGGACATTGACGCGTAGCCTGTGCCGAAATCATCAAGAACCACGGCAAAGCCTGCATCTGCCAGAGCATCCACAGTAGTAAGAGCTATGTCGTCGTCGTTTTCAATCAAAGTGCTCTCCAAGACCTCGACGACCAGATCGGACGGCTCAAGCAATCGGGCGTGCACATCCTGCAAAAGCCGATCCGTCAAATGGGGATCACGTAGGGTGGCCGGCGAGGCGTTGATCGAAATGGCCGGAACGTCCAGCCCCTGCGCGCGCATCTCCTCAAGACGATCCAGTCCTTTTTCGATCATCAGCCGGTCAATCTGATCAACCAGGCCAGCCTCTTCTGCGGCGGCGATAAAGGTGGCCGGTGGGATCAGGCCGCGCTCCGGATGGCGCCAGCGCGCGAGAACTTCGCATCCATAAGGCGCGCCGCCATGCGTATAGACCTGCGGCTGGAAAAACGGCTCGAACTCGTCCCGGGCCAGCGCTTCTGTAATCTCTTTGAAAAGCAGCCGTCGCGTCTCGATCTCTTGCAGCATGTCATCCGAAAACCCGCGCGCCAACCCGCGGCCTTCGCGTTTGGCTTCATAGAGTGCAAGGTCAGCCTCCACCAGTAACTGGCCCGGTGTTGCTGTTGTGGATGTGGCCATCGTAAGTCCAATGCTGGCGCCCACGCGAACTTCGCTGTCCTGCAACCGCACCGGCTTTCGCAAGGCGCGGATGATCCGGTCCGCGTGCGCCTGGATCACATCTACGCCCTCCGGGTTTTCAAAGATGAGAACGAACTCGTCTCCCCCGATGCGTCCGAGAACATCGCCGGCGTCCACGTGTTGCCGCAACACGTCGGCTACATGGACCAACAGTAAATCGCCGGCGTCATGTCCAAGACTGTCATTGACCGTTTTGAAGTCGTCGAGATCGACTTTCATGATACAGCGCGCGAAATCCGCGCCTTGCTCCGTTGTTCCTTTAGCATTGAGGTGCTCATAAACAGCGCGGCGGTTGTATAATCCGGTCAGGACATCGTGGTTGGCGGCGAACGCGAGGCTTTCGCGCGCGGCCAGCAGTTGCGCGTTTCTTTTTTTCAAGATGGACAGAGACGCATGGAGCGCGTGTTTGCGCGCCTCGAGCCGACGAATCGAACGCGAAACTGAGTATTGCGCAGGCGCAAAGATCAACAGCGCTTCCATCAGGAGAATTCCTGCTGCACCCAGAATTGTCCAGTGCTGGATCGACAGAACGCGCGCGGTTTGCTCGTGGGCATGTGTCTCGATCATACCGACGGCTTCGTTCAAACGCTCCAGCAGATCATGTTCGCCCCACGCTGTTAGCTGGTTCCGGATATTGAACTGTTCGAAGGCGTCGGCTTGCGGATAATACAACGCCATCGCCGCATAGCGCCGACTGAACTCGTCCAGGGGGATCGGGGTCGATGTGTCATAGAATTGGCGCAATTCCATTGGCAAGTCCGGGCGGGTCACCAACCACTGGTGACCCCGTTCGAAAGCTTCGACCGCAAGGCGCAATTCCTGTCTTGCCTCGGCGTTCGCTCCAAGATGGATTTCGTTGACGTAGAATAGAATGCGTTGGCTCAGCATGCGCTGCCGACCCGCAACATTTATCATCTCGGCGAACCCGTCAGATTCGCTTATCGAAACGAGTGACGCATAATGGGATGAGCCGATCAGCACCGCAATAAGGCTGAACGCCAGCGCGTATCTTTTCCATAAGTCGTGCGGTCTTGTTATGCATAGCGCGCGCAGACCTCTGCGGCGCCACCGCATAAACATTCGCTTCCGAGTTATCATCCCCTGACTCCGGCTTTGGTGAAACGGACTCCTCGCGGCAAAGTCGCAGAACGTCGTGAATGAAATCTCTACCCGGATAAAATCACAGGCCAGAAAATAGCTGCGATTTTCTGAGAATACGAGCCAACTCGCGTGGTTCAGATGATCTCGTCCTCGTCAAACAGCGGATCGGATTCAAGCTGCTGTGCGAGGCCTTCGACAGTGTCGTCCGCCGCCGTAGGGGCCAGCCGCGCAAGATGAAAAACCGCGTCCCCTTCATTGACCACTGGCAGAATGGCGCGGCCGATCAGGATACCTGATGCGGGCGCCAGAATGTCGGTTTCCGTCGCGCCAAAGGGATCTGAGACCGAGGCAAGCAGGTCACCTGCCTCAACAAGCTCACCTTCGGCCCGGAACGTGCGCAGCAGGCCGCCCTCTGGCGCACGCAGCCAATTGGACGATTCGCACACATAAGGCGCAACGCGT
Organism: Pseudomonadota bacterium; assembly: GCA_039191495.1. Classification (GTDB taxonomy): domain Bacteria; phylum Pseudomonadota; class Alphaproteobacteria; order Rhodobacterales; family Rhodobacteraceae; genus Roseobacter. The sequence goes on from JBCCXN010000015.1 coordinate 4,451, forward strand.
GCTTGCGCGATGCCTTTCGCGGGCAGCATGTCATTGGCGCGCATAACACGCAGAATACCGGCAAGGCCCGCCCTGACCGCCATCTCGTCAAACCGCAAGCCTTCGCCCGCTTCATAAAGCAAAACCGCTGTTCCGCGCTCTGCGGCCTCCGCGCGCAATGACCCTTCGCGCAGAGGCGATGTCAGTACCACAGGTGCCCCAAAAACGCGGGCCATATCGCGCGTTGCCGCGTCATCCGGGGACACCCGGATTTGCGGCAGGTTGGTGCGGTGGATGGCTGCCGAATGCAAGTCAATGCCGGCGTCGCATCGTAAGACAACTTCGTTCAGGAAGATATGCGCCAGTCGCGCTCCGAGTGAACCAGACGGATGGCCCGGAAAACAACGATTGAGATCGCGGCGGTCCGGCAAATAGCGCGAGCGGTTGAGGAAGCCGAAGGCGTTGACCACGGGCACCACCAGAAGCGTGCCGCGTAGCGCTTTGAGTTGTGGCGCCCGCAACAGGCGTCTTACGATTTCAACGCCGATAACCTCGTCCCCATGTACGGCTGCGGACACAAAAAGCGTCGGACCCGCGCGTCGCCCATGATGAACCTGTATCGACAGGTTGACCGGCGTGTGATCGGGCAGGGAGGAGACGGGAAGATGAACCGTCTCACATCCTCCAGGCGCGATCAGAGCGCCCGCAATCTCGAAGGGCGCACGCGGCATGGCTCAGCTGTTGCCCTGACCGGAAAACCGCGCGGCATCGGCTGCGGCGCGACGGATCGCGTTCGATTTGTGCACGGTTTCCTGATATTCAGCTTCCGGGTCGCTGTCAAAAACAACACCGCCGCCCGCTTGGATATAGAGTTTCTGATCCTGCACGACCGCCGTGCGCAGCGCGATGCACATGTCCATATCGCCGCCCGCGCTGAAGTATCCCACACCGCCGCCATAGACCCCGCGTTTCTCGGGCTCCAACTCGTCGATAATTTCCATGGCGCGCACTTTGGGTGCACCGGAGACCGTGCCCGCAGGCATTCCGGCAAAGAAGGCGTCGATCGCGTCCTTGCTGTCTTCCAACTCACCGACAACGTTGGACACGATGTGCATGACATGGCTGTAGCGCTCGACGATGAACTCTTCGGTTGGGCGCACCGTGCCTATTTTGGCTACACGGCCCACATCATTGCGGCCCAGATCCAGCAACATCAGGTGTTCGGCAAGCTCTTTTTGATCAGCCAGCAGATCCGCCTCCAGTGCGTTGTCCTCTTCGGGCGTCGCTCCTCTGGGCCGCGTGCCGGCAATCGGACGGATTGTCACTTCGTCGCCAAAAACGCGGACAAGGATCTCGGGGCTCGCACCGATCACCTGAAAGCCGCCAAAGTTGAAATAGAACATAAATGGCGACGGGTTAGTGCGCCTCAGCGACCGATAGAGGGCAAAGGGATCCTGGAGGAAATCCTGTGTCCAGCGCTGGGCCGGCACCACCTGGAAGATATCGCCCGCAACAATATAGTCGCGGGCTTTCTCCACGGCGGATTTGTAATCCTCATGGCTGAAATTGCTGACCGGCGCGCCCGGCGTCTCAGCTTCGCCCAGATCGCGCGTCGCTGCGGGCATTGCGCGCTCGAGGTCGCGCACCGCATCCATTACACGCTCTGCAGCCTGCGCATATGCGGCACGCGCCGACTGCCCGTCTGACGCCCACGCCGGCGAGACGACGGTCACTTCGCCTTTGACCCCGTCAAGCACCGCGACCACCGAGGGCCGCATCATCACAGCATCGGGCAATCCCATCGGGTCAGGGTTAATGTCGGGCAGATGTTCGACCAGCCGCACCATGTCGTAGCCCAGGTAGCCGAACAGACCCGCCGCGGCCTGCGGCAGATCTGCAGGCAGATCGATGCGGCTTTCCTCGATCAGATCGCGCAAACGATCGAGTGGATTGCCATCAAGGGGTTCAAATGCGTCCGCATCGAAACGCGCGGCGCGGTTGACGGCGCTTGTTTCGCCGTGACACCGCCAGATCAGGTCGGGTTTCATTCCAATGATCGAATACCGGCCACGCACCTCTCCGCCGGTCACCGATTCAAGAACAAAAGCGTCTTTTTGTGCGCCTGTCAGTTTCAGCATCAGCGACACCGGCGTGTCGAGATCCGCAGCAAGCCGGGTATAGACGATCTGGTTGCGACCCCGGCGGTGGGCCGTCTCAAAGGCATCGAACTCGGGTGTCAGGCTCATGGCGCTTCAGGGGAAGTTCACGTGCACAGCCTGAATGGCCTGCTGATTGATTTGCGGATTTGTCCGTCGCTGTACGTCGCCGACAAAAATCTCGTAAAGATCGCGCGCCAGAGCCTGCGAGGCCTGATCTTCAAGTTGCACGCCCAGTGCGGCTGCCTCGCCGTCCTGGGCAGGCGGCGTGATTGCCTCGAGACGCACGAGAACGACCGCGGCTTCGCTTTCAACGGCCCGCGCATCGCCCACCGCCATGGCAAAGACCTGCTCCATGAAATCGGGCGGTGTTCCGGGCACAAAGTCCGAGCGCAGCAAATCTTCTTCCGCATCGGCGTCAAGTTCCAGATCGGCAAAGCTTGAACCTCCGGCCAATTGCGGTACGAGCGGTTCGATCTGCGCCACAAGGCGGCGCGTCGTTTCAGCCGCTTCCCAATGCGCAAGCACGTCCTCGCGTACCTCCGCGAAAGGCGCCGGGCGCGGTGGCAAAACCGCGTTCAGACGAAGCGCGAACAACCCGCCATCATCGAGGCGCTCAATTTCAGGAAAATCCTCTTCCGTGACCGCTGCAGCAGCCTCGCGGAATGCCTGATAGGCCGCCATGTCCTCAGTGCTTTGCGCGGTCCAGTCGATTTGGCCAAGCCGCATATCTGTTTCGTCGGCCAGTTCTTCCAGCGTAGCGCCGCCCGCCAGCAGATCGTCGAGATTTTCGGCTTGTGCTTCAACCAGCCGCAGGGCGCGGTCATTGGCAAGCTGCGGGCGGAGCTGTTCGACGGCATCTTGGAACGATGTTTCTTGAGCCGCCAATACTCCGTTGACGCGATAGAGCGCCGGGCCCAGTGCGCTGGGCAGTGGCCCGACAATGGCACCTACCTCAGCTGCAAACACATCCGCACCTGCGTCGCCAAGATCCGTTTCGCTCACATCCCCGATGTCCACATCACCCAGGCTCAGCCCGCGCGCTTCGACCAGGCTTGCAAAGGTCTCGCCGGCGGCAAGGCTGTCGGCGGCGGCCTGTGCCGTTTGCGCGTCAAGGAAGGCCAACCGTTCCACCAACCGACGTTCCGGTTGATTGAATTCGGCGCTGCGTTCCTCATAGGCTGCTCGCAGGGCGTCTTCCTCGACGTCGATCTCGTCCAGCAGCGCGTCCGGGGTCAGAACTGCATACGTGATTTCTTTTGTCTCAGGCAGCGTGAAGTCCGCGATATTGTCGTCATAGTGCGCGCGCAGGGTCGCCTCGTCCGGCGCCCCGATTGGCGATGCGAGGTCTGCTGCATCCAGAACGCTCCAGGTAAAGCTGCGTTGCTCTCCGACATAGTTAACCAACGTCTCCACATATGTGCGTGGCATCGCGATCCCACCAAGAATGGCGCCCTGCACGATCGTGCGTGCAACCTCCTCGCGCAGTTGTGTCTCGAATTCGGCTTCGCTCAAGCCCGCTTGCTGCAAGGAAAACCGATAGCTTTCCCGGTCGAATGAGCCATTGATGCCTTGGAAGGCACCGATTTCTAAAATGCGCTCCCGCAGTTCCTCATCGCCGATCGACAAGCCCAGCTGTGCCGCTTCGTTGTCCAGCGAACGGGTCGCCACGAGGCGCTGTAAAACAGCACGATCCAGCCCGATCTGCTGGGCTTGCGCAAAAGGCAGCGGTTGGCGCGTTTGCTGTTCGACGGCGCGCATTTCCTGCTGTAATTCGCGCGCATAACTTTCAACCGAGATCGGCATGTCGCCTGCGGTCCCAATGGTGCGAATGTTGCCTGAAAGGTTTGTAGCCCCAAACCCGGCGAGCCCAAGGATCAGAAATCCCATCAGAATCCAGATTGCTGTTTTTGAAATACTCGAACCTTTGGCCATGCGCGTCCCATGCTCCCTGTTGCAGGCTTATCTATGCGGTGGCGCGGGCAGGAGCAAGAGGCTCAAACACTCAGGCTTGCATGGCTTTGAGGCGCTTAAACAGAGTGTTGATACCCGCAACATCAAGATTGGCAAATGCAATCCGCAGCTGCGTGCGGCCCGCGGTATCCTCTTGTGGCATAAACATCGTGCCGGGCAGGCAAAGCACGCCGCTTTCGGTTACCATCTGAGGTGCCAGATCTGCTGAACTTATCTCGAACGGATGGGCCATATACGCAAAATACGCACCCGAGCCCAAAAGTTTCCATCCTTCGGTTTCGATCCGGGCCATGCCCTGCGCAATGGCAGCACGCCGGTCAAGGATGTTCTGACGCTCGCCCGCCAGCCACTGCGCCAGATTTTGCATACCCCAAAGCGCTGCGTGCTGGCCCAGCTGCGTCGGGCAGATGGCCACAGTATCTAGAAATTTTTCAACTTCACCAAGCAGTGTCGTGGAAGCCGCAATCGCACCGACCCTATGGCCGGTCAGACGGTAGGCTTTGGAAAAACTGTAAAGATGGATCAGAGTGTCGGACCAGTCCGGGTCCTGAAACAGCAGGTGTGGTGCACCAGTTTGGCTGTGAAAGTCGCGGTAGGTTTCATCGACAATCAAAGCAAGACCATAGCGCCGCGCAAGCGCGAGAAAGGCCGTTAAAAGCTCGGAGGGGTATTCGACACCCGCCGGGTTATTGGGCGTGACCAGCGTGATTGCACGGGTTTGCGGCGTTATCAACGCCTCTGCGTGCTCGGGATCGGGGCGCAAGTCCGGACCAGTCGGTAGAGCGACCGCGCGCACCCCGGTCATGTCCAGCCACATTTTGTGGTTGAAATACCAAGGGGTTGGCAGGATTACTTCATCGCCTTCGCCGCAAAGCGCCGCAATGGCTGCAGCGAAAGCCTGATTGCAACCCGATGTGATGGCGATCTGTCGCGCGTCGATATCGCCGCCGTAAATCAGAGCTGTGCGATCCGCGAGTGCGGCGCGCAATTTCGGCAGCCCAAGCACTGGTCCGTAAAGATGCGCGTCATCCCGCGTCAGCGCAATCTCTGCCATGGCTTTGCGCAAGCCGTCCGGTGGTGGATCAACCGGCGCGGCCTGGCTGACATTGATCAACGGCAGTTCGTCGGAAAAGGAGACCCCCTCCAACCAGCGTCGTGCCTCCATAACAGGCGGACGAAAGGTGTTTTGCGTGCGTGGCAATACCATTGTGTCTGATCACCCCTGGCGCTTGACGGAGAGTTCGGAAGCCTCCGGCGGGGATAATTGAAGATCAAAGAGTGTATGACGCGCACGTCTTTCTTTGATCCCAAAATATCCCCGCCGGAGGCATGAAATAAAGGATTTAGTCTGTTGCACGATAGGGTTGGACGTATTGCAGAGCCATATCCCACGGAAAGAAAATCCACGTATCCTGACTGACCTCTGTGATGAACGTGTCAACCTGTGGTCGCCCTTTGGGCTTGGCATAGACCGTTGCGAAATGCGCTTTTGGATACTGCGAACGGACGACTTCAAGGGTTTTGCCACTGTCGACAAGGTCGTCGACGATCAGGATGCCGGTGCCGTCGGACATCAGCGCACTGTCAGGCGACTTCAGAACCTGGGCCTCTGACTGTCTCTGATGGTCGTAGGATTTGATAGAGATGGTATCCACTGTTCTGATATCGAGTTCTCGTGCGACAATCATCGCTGGCGCCATGCCGCCGCGTGTGATTGCGACAACCGCGCGCCAGGCACCGTCATCCGGCCCCTGACCATCAAGACGCCAGGCCAGCGCGCGGCTGTCTCGATGGATCTGATCCCAGGAGATGTGAAAGCCTTTTTCATGTGGCAGACGGTTTGGCTCATTTGCAGACATCGGGTCACCTTTCGATCAGAAGACGCAGGCCGAGCGCGCCAAGCAGCGTCGCTGCAATGCGGTCAAAAAGAGGTTTCGCGCTGAGATACCGGCGGCGCGCCGGCGCGCTTGCCAGAAGCACTGCGAGCCCGGAGTAGCAAAGCACCTCGAGCACAAAGTGGTTGCCCACGATTATCGCAATGTCGGGCGCTGACAATCCTTGCGGAAACACCACGACGATCACCGCTGCAGCAAAGAGCATGGACTTCGGATTGCCGACATTCACCAGAAATCCCGACAAAAAGGCGCGCCGTTTTGCAAAAGCGCTTTCCGCAAGTGGCGCACGTGCATCGCGCCAAGTATGATACGCGATCCAGAGCAGGTAGAGCGCGCCGGCCACCTTAAGCGCACCATATGTCCAGGGAAACAGCCGAAACAGGCTTTCAAGGCCCAGGAGCGCGGCAAGCGTCCAGAGCGCGGCTGCCAAAGCCAGACCCAAACCGGTCGCAATGCCCGCAGGCCGCCCGGCACTCACGCAGGTTTTTATGAAATAGAGCAGGGCAGCGCCGGGACTGGCAATCGCTGCCAGCAGGACAAGGTTGAACGCAATCAGACTTTCAAGCGTCACGCTTCAATCCTTGCTCATATCGGGTGCATCCACCGCTTTCATCCCGACGACGTGATACCCCGCGTCAACATGCAGGTTCTCTCCTGTCGTCCCGGAGCCGAGGTCGGAGAGCAAGAACAATGCGGCCTTGCCCACATCTTCGGTGGTCACATTGCGCCGCAGCGGCGAATTGTATTCGTTCCACTTCATGATGTAACGGAAGTCCCCGATGCCCGACGCAGCCAGCGTCTTGATCGGGCCGGCCGAGATCGCGTTCACGCGAATGCCCTTTTTTCCGAGATCCTCGGCCATATACATGACGGACGCTTCAAGTGCGGCCTTCGCAACACCCATAACGTTATAATGCGGCATCACCCGCTCTGCCCCGTAGTACGTCAGCGTGAGGCATGATCCGCCTTCATTCATCATTTTTTCGGCACGCTGCACCACGGCTGTAAATGAGTAAACGGAAATGTCCATCGACATGGCGAAGTTCGCGCGGCTGGTGTCAACATATCGCCCGCGCAGTTCGGACTTGTCCGAAAACCCGATGGCATGCACCACAAAATCCAGGCTGTCCCAGGTCTCCCGTAGACTGTCGAAAAGGCGATCAATAGAGGTCTCGTCTCCCACATCGCAAGGCAACACGAGTGTGCTGCCCAACTGCTCGGCCAACGGCAAAACGCGCTTTTTCAAGGCATCGCCCTGATAGGAAAATGCCAGTTGAGCCCCTGCATCAGCGCAGGCTTTTGCGATGCCCCATGCAATGGATTTATCGTTGGCCAGTCCCATGATCAGGCCGCGTTTGCCGGCGAGCAGCGAATTTGCCATGCCATTCCCTCACGACATCTTTTTGAGTGTATCTGTCGTTGTTTAGGCCATTGTTTTGGGGCCATCAAGGCGGATGATTGAGAGCTCAGCGCCAAAAAATACGGGACTACTTGACCTTTGGTGCAATTCCATCACCTCTGATCACAAGACAGCAAGGTGGCGCATGATATGGAAAAACGCAGCGGAAAGTTTGCCGGAGACAACCCTTTTGAGATTGCACGGACTTGGTTGAAAGAGGCCGAGGCCGAAGAGATCAACGATCCGAACGCGATTGCGCTCAGCACCGTAGATGCGTCTGGCCTGCCAAACATAAGGATGGTGTTGCTGAAAGGGATCGATCCGGACAGTTTTGTCTTTTATACAAATTACGAAAGCGCCAAGGCTGGTGAATTAGACTTTGCCGGCAAGGCCGCATTTGTTGCGCACTGGAAAAGTTTGCGACGGCAGATTCGCGTCCGCGGTCTGGTCTCCCGCGAAGACGGGCCTGATGCGGATGCTTACTTTGCGTCACGCTCGCTGAAAAGTCGGTTGGGTGCATGGGCGTCCAAACAGTCGCGTCCGCTGTCCAGCCGCGCCGCTCTGATGGCAGAAGTGGCCAAGATGACCGCTCGTCACGGCTCTGCACCAACACGTCCTCCGTTCTGGGGCGGGTACCGCATCGCGCCACTGGAAATCGAATTCTGGGCGGATGGAGAATTCCGGCTGCACGACAGATACGTATGGCGAAGGTCGGCCCTCGATACCGATTGGACGATTTCGCGTCTTAATCCCTGACGCTTTCAGGCGATCTTTCAGGGTATGTGTGTTTTTGCACAGTACCTGTGCGAATGCTCGAATATATCGGCAAGGTCGCGCCGTAGAAAGGATTTTCCCGTAAATGAAAAAAGATTAACTCTTTTCACGAAAGCACGACCGGTGTATCGCCTAAAATTACAGGTTTGTGGCGCTAAATCAAAAAAATGTAAGGCTTTTCGCTTGATTACGGGTCTTGGTTTCGCGCAAGACTGTGTGTGGGGACCCATGTATCCGGGTAAAAAAGTACGTGAACGATAGTGCAGACATGACAAACCCTGTTGCAGGGGTGGTGAAATGGTTTGATCCGGTTAAAGGGTTCGGCTTTGTGGTGTCGGATGCGGGCGGGCCGGATATACTGTTGCACGTCAACGTTTTACGCAATTTCGGGCAAAGCTCGGTCGCGGATGGCGCGCGCGTGGAATTGCAGGTCCAAAAGACTGATCGGGGCGTTCAAGCAACGCATGTGCTGACGTTGCTGCCGCCCGAAGGCAATGATTCCGTTGGATTGTCCGATATCGCGGCACTTGATCCGGACGTGGTTGCTTCTGCTCCGCTTGAACCTGCGCGCGTAAAGTGGTTCGACAAAGGCAAGGGATTTGGCTTTGCCAACGTTTTCGGGCGCCGGGATGACATATTTTTGCACATGGAAGTGCTCCGGCGCTCCGGGTTGTCGGATCTGGCACCGGGGGAGGCATTGGCGCTCCGTGTCATCGAAGGCAAACGCGGGCACATGGCCGCGGAAGTTTTCGCATGGGAAGCCGCGCTGGACATCGACACATAATGATCCGTGGCTTGCTGGCCTGGTTGTTGCTTGCTACCGCGGCGACCGCGGAAAACTGTTCAGACAAAGCCGTGACGCTCAAAGGCGCGTGGGGCGAGGCGCGCTTCAATATCGAAATTGCTGACGATGATGCCGAGCGGGCTCAGGGGCTCATGCACCGCGAAAGCATGCCGATGTCGGCAGGTATGCTCTTTGTTTACCCTAAACCTCAGGTGCTGTCGTTCTGGATGCGCAATACACTGATTGAGCTCGATATGCTGTTCATCGACGCACAGGGTGTGGTGCGCCATATTCACCATCGCGCGCAACCTTTGGACGAGACGCCGATTTTCGGCGGGCAGGACCTGACACATGTTCTTGAAATCAACGGGGGGCTGGCCGAACGTTTGGGGATCGGGCCCGGCACGCAGGTGCAACACCCGAGTTTTAGCCCGGAAACCGCCACCTTGCCGTGTTAGGGCTTTTCAAACCATGCGAAGGTGTCTAAAGAATCGCTCGTCGGAGCGTGGCGCAGCCTGGTAGCGCACCTGTTTTGGGTACAGGGGGTCGGAGGTTCGAATCCTCTCGCTCCGACCACTTCTGAAACTTCCAGCATCATGCAGCGTGATTTCCACTATATGTAGTGTGTGCGTGCAATCCTCGCTTTGCACGTGCCGCAAATGTTGCCCTCAGGCATGCTCTGTGTTCCATGCGCCACAGAATTACGCGCAATACGGGTGTGATCAGACGTTGCAGCTGCAACGAGGTCAATCGCGGCGCACGGCGCGTTAACCTTCTTCGCTCAATGTGTTAACTTGAAGAAACAGCCTTATATATATGCTTTTTAAAAATTTTTGTCGTTCGCTTTTGACCGCGGTGAGTCCCGCTCGGTGCGCCGGTTATTAGTTTGTTAAAGCTTTGAATCACCAGTTTGATGCCGGCGACGAAAAAACGCTCAGCGTCAAGACAAAAGATTGTAAAAAACTTCAAAAAGAGCGTTGACCGAATAGGGCAAGATACGTCAGGTTGTGTGGGCCGACGACGGGGCCACAACATGTAGTGGGCAAAACCACTCCGGGGAACCGCGGCAGGACAGGGAAGATACAAGGTTGCAATCGCGCGGTTTGACCGCAGCGGGCATGGCTAAACGCGGTGCCGCATCATACGAGATTTTTCCTGACCGATGGCAACTGGGCGGGGGTCCTGCTGCAATGACAGCGGCTCTCAGGAAGTGAAGAAGCTGAATACGAGGCAGCGCACATGAAAATTGAACGCAAGTTTACGACAGCCGGTGAGGACGCCTACGCCGCGCTCGACTTTGTCACAACCTCCTCAGAAATCCGCAACCCGGACGGAACGATCGTGTTTCGTCTGGATGATGTGGAGGTACCCGGCAGCTGGAGCCAGGTCGCCAGTGATGTGATCGCGCAGAAGTACTTCCGTAAAGCGGGTGTGCCGTCCAAGACAAGGAAAGTGCGCGAGAAAGATGTCCCGGAATTCCTTTGGCGCTCTGTTCCTGCCGATGACGCAGAGATGGGCGGTGAGACCTCCTCAAAGCAGGTCTTCGATAGGCTCGCAGGCGCTTGGGCGTATTGGGGATGGAAAGGTGGTTACTTCAGCGCGGAAGACGACGCGCGTGCGTACTTTGACGAGATGCGGCATATGCTTGCCAGCCAGCGGGCGGCACCGAACTCGCCGCAGTGGTTCAACACAGGTCTCCACTGGGCGTATGGCATCGATGGTCCGGCACAGGGTCACCACTATGTCGACTACAAGTCCGGCAAGCTGACCAAATCCAAATCGTCATATGAACACCCGCAGCCACACGCCTGCTTTATTCAGTCCGTTGCGGATGATCTGGTAAACGACGGCGGCATCATGGATCTTTGGGTGCGTGAGGCACGTCTGTTCAAATACGGCTCCGGCACCGGCACCAACTTCTCCAGCCTCCGCGGCGAAGGCGAGGGGCTGTCCGGCGGTGGCAAATCTTCCGGCCTGATGGGCTTTCTCAAAATCGGTGACCGCGCGGCAGGCGCTATCAAATCCGGGGGTACGACGCGGCGTGCAGCCAAGATGGTGATCGTCGACGCCGACCACCCCGATATCGAGGATTTTATCAACTGGAAGGTCGTCGAAGAGCAAAAAGTGGCGAGCATCGTCGCTGGCTCCAAGATGCACGAACAAAAGCTCAATGGCCTCTTTGACGCGATCAGAACATGGGATGGCGCAACAGATGACGCCTATGATCCGGCCAAGAACGATGCGCTGAAATCGGCCGTGCGCGAGGCGAAAAAAGTCGCTATTCCTGAGACCTACATCAAGCGCGTACTGGACTACGCGAAACAAGGCCACACCGCGATCGAATTCCCGACGTATGACACGGACTGGGATTCAGAAGCATACAACTCCGTTTCCGGCCAAAACTCCAACAACTCTATCCGTGTGACCAACGCGTTTCTCACGGCTGTCGAGAAAGACGCCGACTGGGAGCTGATCAACCGCGTCGACGGCTCTGTCGCGAAGGTCGTGAAGGCGCGCGATCTCTGGGAAAAAGTGGGACATGCGGCCTGGGCCTGTGCAGACCCTGGCATTCAGTACCACGATACGGTCAACGACTGGCACACGTGCCCTGCAGACGGCGCCATTCGCGGCTCCAACCCATGTTCGGAATACATGTTTCTCGACGATACGGCGTGCAACCTGGCGTCGATGAACCTTCTGACGTTCCTCAAGGACGGGGTTTTTCAGGTCGAAGACTACATGCATGCCGCCCGCCTCTGGACCGTCACACTGGAAATTTCGGTCATGATGGCACAGTTTCCGTCCAAGGAAATTGCACAGCGCTCCTTCGACTTCCGCACGCTGGGTCTGGGCTATGCCAATATCGGCGGCTTGCTGATGAATATGGGCTACTCCTATGACAGCAACGAAGGCAGGGCGCTCTGCGGCGCGCTGACCGCGATCATGACCGGCGTCGCTTACGCCACGTCGGCCGAGATTGCAGGAGAGCTGGGCCCGTTCCCGGGGTATGCCAAAAACGCAGATCATATGCTGCGGGTCATGCGCAACCACCGCACGGCCGCGTACGGCAAAGTGGGCGGTTACGAGGCGCTGTCCGTCAATCCGGTGCCGCTGGACTATAAGAACTGCCCGGACGCGAAACTGATCGAAGTGGCGCGCGGCGCATGGGATCAGGCATTGCAACTTGGCGAGCAGCACGGCTACCGCAATGCGCAGGCCACTGTGATTGCGCCAACCGGCACGATTGGCCTCGTCATGGATTGCGACACCACCGGGATCGAGCCGGATTTCGCGCTCGTGAAGTTCAAGAAGCTCGCGGGTGGTGGATACTTCAAGATCATCAACCAGTCGGTGCCAGCAGCTCTCGAGACACTGGGCTACAGCTCAGCCGAGATCGAAGAAATCGTAGCCTACGCCGTAGGTCACGCAACGATCGGCAACGCGCCGGGTGTCAATCACACCACCCTTGCAGGTCACGGCTTTGGCGCCAATGAACTTGCAAAGGTGGACGGTGCGCTGGCCTCGGCGTTCGACATCCGCTTTGTCTTTAACCAGTGGACGCTGGGCGGGGATTTCTGCACGCAGGTGCTGGGCATACCAGCGAATAAACTCAATGATCCGACCTTCGACCTGCTCAGACATCTGGGCTATTCCAGGCAGGACATTGACGCCGCAAACGATCACGTGTGCGGCACCATGACGCTCGAAGGCGCGCCGCATCTCAAGGAGGAGCACCTGCCAATTTTTGATTGCGCCAACCCCTGTGGCAAGAAAGGCAAGCGTTTCCTGAGCGTGGACAGCCACATCACCATGATGGCGGCGGCGCAAAGTTTCATCTCGGGCGCGATCTCTAAAACGATCAACATGCCGAATGACGCGACGATTGAGGATTGCCAGAAAGCTTATGAACTGAGCTGGTCATTGGGTGTCAAAGCCAACGCACTTTACCGCGACGGCTCGAAACTCAGCCAACCGCTGGCAGCCGCACTTGTCGAGGATGACGAAGAGGCGGCAGAGACGCTTGAAACCGGCACTCCGCAGGAGAAAGCGGCGGTGCTGGCCGAAAAGATCGTCGAAAAGATTGTCGTCAAGGAAGTCATCAAATCGCATCGTGAAAAGATGCCGCAACGGCGCAAAGGCTATACGCAAAAGGCGATTGTCGGTGGGCACAAGGTCTACCTGCGCACCGGTGAGTATGAGGATGGCAATCTCGGCGAGATTTTCATCGACATGCACAAGGAAGGTGCGGGTTTCCGGGCCATGATGAACAACTTCGCCATCGCCGTCTCCGTCGGCCTGCAATACGGCGTGCCGCTTGAGGAGTTCGTGGACGCGTTCACCTTCACCAAGTTTGAACCGGCGGGCATGGTGCAGGGCAACGAGACGATCAAGAACGCGACATCGATCCTCGATTATGTGTTCCGCGAGCTTGCAGTGTCCTATCTCGATCGCACCGATCTGGCGCATGTGCAGCCCGAAGGGCACACATTCGACGATCTGGGCCGGGGCGAAGAGGAAGGCGTTAGCAACGTTTCCGAGATCAGCGAGACAGCCGCCACGAAGTCGCTGGAAGTGCTCAAGCAGATCAGCTCGACGGGGTACCTGCGCAAACGCCTGCCACAAGAGCTGGTGGTGCTGCAGGGCGGTCAGCAGGAGCTTGCCGCTGACGCCGCCTCCTATCATGACGGCGTGGTTGCGGTTGCCGAAAGTAACGTTGCGTCGGTGGCCAACGGTGGCGATCTGCTGACGTCTACGCTGATGGACGCGCGGACCAAGGCCAAAATGCAGGGCTACGAGGGTGAGGCCTGCGGCGAATGCGGAAACTACACACTGGTGCGCAACGGCACCTGCATGAAATGCAACACCTGCGGCGCAACCAGCGGGTGTAGCTAGGGCATCACATCCCTGGGGGATGTGTAGGGGGGCATCAGGCCGGACCACCAGCCGGTCCGCCCCCCGACGAGACAGGGTGGGAACGGTACTCGGTTTCTTCCCACCTTTACACGGGGCGGGTGCGCTCGCTCCCGACGACGTTCAGGCCGCAGGCAGAAAACACCGAGCGGTTAATATATTGAGCCTGAACGGCGAAACTGGCAGGGGCCCTTCGGGGCCCCTTTTTTCGGGGCCAAACGGTATAGCGTTAAAAAGAGTCCGGCGGGATTTGTTGTGCACGAATGGACATGCCGCGATTTATGGTCTTTTCGGGCGGCAACCCCTGTAAGGCGGTTTTTTGAGCACCAACCCCCGGCTCGAATAGGCGGATGCGTATCTCTTCTTGCAAGGCTGCTCTACGTGGCGACGCCCGCTCGGGCAAATTTTGCTGTCAGTTACGACAGCAAAAACATCAAAAAACGTCATTGGATCTGTATGACATAAGGCTGTCGCCCGGTTTCTCGGCACGCCGCCGACGGACAGCTCCGACCCGATAGCAGCCCGTTGTTCCGAGCCTTTAACTGACTGATTCAGAATGTTTTGATCGGTTTTCGGAGGGGCTAAAATAGGCGATGATGCTCAGAATGATCGCGGAGCCCGATATCAAAGTCATCACGGTTCCGGGAAAGAATTTGACGAACCCGCCCAAATCCATGAAAACGAAGTAACCAACATCTGTCACGCCGCCAACAATCGCGGTGAAGAACAGCCAAGTCTCGCTGCCGCGCCAGATGAAAATACCTCCAATGACCGTGAATATGCCGATCCAGAGCAGGTTAAAACCGTGCTGATTGACCAATGCATCGGTTGCTGCCTGATATGTGGTATGAAACACCGCCGGGTCCACAGCGTCAGCGACGCCAGCAATGGAAGCAGGTGCCGCCTGCGAGATCGTGAGAACACCCGCAAGGGCGTGAACCAACCCCCAGATGACCCACAGCACGGTAGTGATTTTCAATAGGCGCGATTTTATGTGTCTCATGATCGTTTCTCCCAAAAGTCGATTTTGACCTAGCCCGTCTGCCGCGTTGTGCGCTGAGATAAGACGGGTTTCCCAGTGAATGTGGGATCGAAACAGCGCAGGCATGGCCTCTTTGTCAAATGCAGGCTGGCGGCGCAGTAAGTGCCGTGACGGACCAACCGAAAGAGCGGTTTCCCGCTGCGCCTCGGGTATGCCTCCGGCGCCGCCGTTTCTTTCGAAATTGCGAAACGCGCCACGCTCCGGCGAACATAAAAGCGATGTGCACTTTGTGCTCAGGTCTGTCCACATGCACCTGTCTGGCATTCCAAGGGCCATTTCCAGTCTTTGGCGGATTGCTCCAAAAAAAAGGCGCAAGCCAACCTGCGACTACAGAAGTTCGCTGGCGTCCAAACCTCTAGTTCGGCGCGGCTGCGCGTTCTGTGACCAGTGCCTTCGCGGTGATCCTCTCGCGGTGGATCATGTACAGCCCGGCTGCGATGATAATCGCGATACCGACCAGACTGAGCGCGTTGGGAAAGTCGCCAAAGACCAGAAATCCAAGGCCCGTTGCCACCGGCAATTCGAAATACTGCAGCGGTGCCAGTGTGGCAGACGGGGCCAGAGACAAAGCGTAAGTCATCATCATGTGGCTCACCGTCGCGAAAAAGCCGACGCCCAACAGCCACCCCCATGCGATCCCCGTCGGCCTGACCGGATCCAGCAAGTCCGATCCGCTGCCTTGTGCGAGCAACAGAACCGGCAGGCACAGCAGGCTGGCAATCAGACCCGTGTAAAACTGTAGCGTCACCGGATGCGCCCGACGGGACAGACCGCGCGTCACCAGAATATAGAATGCAAAAGCCACCGCCGTGCCCAGGGGAAAGAGGGCGACCGCACCGAATGCCGCAAAACTGGGCTGGATCACGAACAAGACACCCACAAAACCCACCACAGCCGCTGTGACACGGCGTGGTCCCACGTCTTCGCCCAGATAAAACTTGCCCAACAAAAGCACGACAAAGGGTGCAACGAAGACGATCGCGAGCGCATCAGCAAGCGGCATGACGCGGATCGCGGCGATGAAACAGAATGTTGCGGCAAGAAGGAACGCCGCGCGCAGAGTAAGCGCCAGCCAAAGCCCGCGCCCGATGCGCGAAAAGAGCTTCATTGCAAGGACAATCGGGGTCATGAGTGCGCATTGAACCACAAAGCGCGCGGCTGTGATCTGCCCGACCGGTATGCTGTCTGATGCGAGCTTGGCCGCCACGTCGAGCAGGGGGGCGGTCAGGCAAAACCCCAGCATCAGAGCAACACCGGCGAGAACATTGTCTTTTGGCGATTCAGAGGATGCGACAGTGTTCATGCGGCCAGATAATGACATCCATCAACCCGCGTCCATAGACAGCGCGTTGCGTGGTCCGGACCATGATGGCGCCGAAGCGATGCGCGCAATCGATTTTGCGCATTCAGCGCAATGAAGATCTGCTTTCAATGGCGTTCGGGCAAACGTGTCGCAGGCAAACTCCCTATAACGGAAGAACCCACCGCCTGTTAAGCGGATAGCAGTGGTCCATGACCCGATTTGACTGCCGAAGATAGCCACATGTTCACTGAGAAGGAACATTGAGACCAGCGTGGGATTGTTCCGGGCTCACCTGAGCATCAAGTGTTGCATCGGTCTTGCACGTGTCTGGCTTTGCCGCCGCATTCAGCTCGCCGATCTGTCCCGCCAGTTACTCCGCCGGGAAACGGTCCATTTAAGCTGCCGCCTTTCAACCAACGGCAAACCTGCAGCCCTCGAAAATCAAAAGCCGCGCTTTCATTCTCCGCGCCTTGATCGCGCGTTTGAGCGCGTCGGCGAACAACAGAAATTGCTTTGCCTTCAGGTCCCACCACGGATGCGCTGCGTCGGCCGCGTCAGGCTTGACTGTCAGCTCGGGTGGCACGTTGCGATTTAGTGACCAACTGGCCGCTTGTTCCGGGTAGATTGCATCGATTTGAAAAGACCGACGCTGTCTTCGGGGTATCTGTATGTAGCGCTCCTCCAGAATATGCAGCAACAAACCACCGGCGCGACTCTTTCTTGCTGAAATCCGGATCGGCCCGAACGCGCCCATAGGCTTTAGAGGCGTCATGAAGCGGCAGTTCAATCATTTGCATTTCGCCAAGGTTAAAGCCTGAAAGCATGTCTTTCATCGCCTCGGAAATGAGGATCGCCCCCATTGTGATGAGCGAGAAATCAGGAATGCCGCGCTCTTTTACAGAGACTTTGGGATAGTGCCAACGTACTTGGCGGGGGCTGTTTTCGGGCGCCAAGGGCGCACATCTGCCACCGAGGGTTCTGCTCAATCTGGCCATTTCGCTCGGCATTTCTTGTCCAGAGGCACGGCAAACGTCCTCAAAATAGGGCTTCAACTGAGTGTTTCTGGCGCGGTCGTTTCGCGCGTTAACCCACCAGACGGTTGGCTCCTTTTGTTACGTGGTGCTGTCCTTCCCATTCGCGGCACCGTTCCCCTTTCCGGTGTTTGCGGGCCTTTTTATGGCCGCGCCGCTTTGACCTGCGTTCGCGTTGGCGGTCTGCGTACCTTTGGCGAGCCGGTGCGGATCACACGGTTCGATGACCTTTATCTTCAACCCATGCGCGTCAACTGCACGGCGCGATCGGCGGCAAGGTGCCATTTTCGCCGTCCCATCGGTCACAGATTGCCGAAAAGGGCGGTGGCAGGATTTTGCCCGGCAGGGTTTGACCGATGGTTTTTGGTGTTTTGCGCATCGGGATGCCAGTTTTACGTGTATCCGGCGATCGTGGATGCGGGCTGGTCGGCTTCATGCCATCTCAGTCGTGCGGAATGGTTCCGCAGGCAAACGGGAGTAATAATGATGACACGTACGACACTTCTCTCCATCACTCTTGCACTGGGCACAGGTGGCGCTGTTCTGGCCGCAACGGCGGCAGATACAAACGGTGACGGTGTGCTGACCATCGATGAAGTGCAGGCTGTCATGCCTGACATCACGGCAGACACTTTCAACACCATGGACCTGAACGCCGATGGTGCTTTGGATGCCGCCGAAGTTGAGGCAGCGCAAGAGGCCGGGCTAATGCCAGCCTAAGCCGCGCCGGCCTGAGCGGCATCGCCCTTTCGCCGCTCAGGTCTTCTTGTGTGTCCCGTGCCCGCGGTCAGGCGGGCAGGTGGATGTTGAACTTTTTGCGGATCGTTGCGTCCAGCGCAGGGTCGAACCGTGCCCCAGACCGCTGACCGAGGATCTCTTCCTTGCGGGCGGTCGCTCTTTCAATCAGGTCAGGTTTGCCGTTCTCGTCCCATTCCTTGGGGGACGTGCGGTCGCCGAGGGCAGGGTAGACGTGGTCGAGTTGCATGCGTCCCAACGTCTGTTCGGTGCCCAGGTAGTGGCCTGGCCCGCCGATGCAGACCTCGCGGATCTGATCAAGCGCCAGCGTGTCGTCGTTGACTTCGATGCCGCGGACGCAGCGCATGGCCTGTCCCAGCAGGTCGTCTCCCAGAATGAGGCTCTCGTGGCAAAAGCCGAGCAGCGAGGCGTGCATGCCCGCGGCCTCATAGACCATGTTGAGCCCGGCCAGCCCGGCCATGACGTTGGAGCACATCTGCTCCCATCCCGCCTGCATGTCGGGCAGCTTGCTGTCGGCGATCCCCGCTGCTGCGCCACCGGGCAGGTCGTAGTACTTATGCATCTGTGCGCAGCCTGCGGTCAGCAGCGCCTGTTCGCCCGATCCGCCGGTCATTGCGCCGGACCGCAGGTCGAGCCCGAAGGGCCATGTGCCAAAGACCGCCGGATGCCCGGGTTTTACGGCCTGCACGTAAACCAGACCGGCCAGACATTCGGCCACGGCCTGCGTGATTGCCCCTGCGATGGTGGAGGGCGCCGTGGCGCCCGCCATACCGGCGGAGAGCAGCAGAACCGGCATCCCGTGTCGGATGCACTCCTCCATCACCTGACAGGATTCGGTGGCAAATTTCATTGGTGGTACAACAAAGCAATTCGAGTTCAGAACAAACGGCCGCGCGCGCCAGGCCGCTTCGCTGCCCGCAATCATGTGCAGCATCTCGATTGCCGGCGCCACATGTGCCGGATCGGTGAACGAGGTGCCGATATGCTTGGTCGTGCCCGAGCACGTGGCATAGACCGTGTTCAGATCCATCTCGAGATTGTCGGGGATGTCCCGGCACACCATCGGGCGCTGCAGAAAGTGCACGTTTTCAAGTACATCCGTAATACGCGCGGCATCGTGCAGGTCCTGTACACCACATTCGCGGTAATTGCGCCCCTGAGCATCCACCAGATGCACCGCAGCGCCTGCAGTGCCGTAGTGGACCCGCGTGCCCGTCAGATCGAGGTCGTGTTTGGGATCGCGCCCGCACAAAGTGACCGACCGGTTTGCGCCCGCAATCGCATCCTCGACCAAAGCGCGCGGAAAGCGGATGCGCCCGTCATCCCCCAACTCGGCACCCGCGCCGGTCAGGTACTCGATGCCGCTGTCCGGAGCATCGGCAAGGCCAATGGTCTCCAGCGCGGTCAGCGCAGCCTCGTGAATCCGGTCGAGCTGGGCCGCCGTCATCGGCGCATACTGCCCGCCTTCCATACCGGGGCGAATGGGGCGCAGGTGCTCCGGCAACGCCGTTGCACGCGCTGCACGACGGGCCGACCGGCCGCCGCTGCGAGAAGTGGTTCGTTGTGTCATATCAAGGTCCTGAGAGAGGGGAAGGGCAAGGGCTCAACCCCGTGCCGGCCCGCCACGCGCTGCGCGTCCCCGTTCCGCACCGATGGTGCGGGTGATCAGAACGAATTTGATCCGGTCGTGTCGCATCCGGCCTCCCTGTTCCGGTCAGGGTGAAAGGCGCGGGCGATACGGTCTAGTCCGTTTGCGACCTTGCGTCGTTTTCAGACCGCGCCGCTCATGCGGATTGCGCGCAACGCGCGGTCAGGGCCTCCGCATGCGCAACCAGCGTTTTCAGCGCGTTGACAAAGGCCGCGTCCTCAACGGTCATGGCCACGCGGATGTGACCGGCGGCCGAGGCCCCGAAACTCTCGCCCGGCATCACGGCAATATGATGCGTGTCCAGCAGATCATAGGCAAACGCCTCGCCGGTCATGCCTGTCGCGCGCACATCCAGCATCAGGTACATCGCCCCCTGCGCAGGCACCAGACCAACGGTGTTCTGCCGGGCCAGAACGTCTTGTGCCAGCGCGCGACGGCGCAGAAAGGGGGCCGCGATCTCAGCCTCAAAGGCATCGCCCTGATCCAGTGCAAAACAACTCGCATCCTGAATATAGCCCGGCACGCCGTAGGTGGTGTGCGTGGCCAGGTTGATCAGATGCGCAATGACCTCTTGCGGCCCGACGACCCAACCGCAGCGTGACCCGGTCATCGCGTGCGACTTTGACATCGACCCCACAACCAGCGTGCGGTCCGCCATGCCGGGCAGGGCGCGCGGGCTCAGATGGCCGCCGTCCCAGACCTGCGTGTCATAGACCTCGTCCGAAATCAGCCACAGATCGTGGGTCTTGCAGACATCGGCAATCGCCTCAAGGGTCTGGCGCGCATAGACCACGCCAGTAGGATTGTTGGGCGTGTTGATCAGCAGGCAGGCCGCACCGGGCGCGTGTGCGGCAATCTCTTCGGCGCGGGGCTGAAACGCATCCTCGGGCTGTGCCCCGATCGCCAGCGGTACGGCGCCGGCACCGCGCAACGTGCCGGGGTAGGTGGCGTAATAGGGATCGATGTAAAGCGCGGTCTGACCCGGATCACAGGCCGCCAGATGCGCAGCAAACAAACCGGCCTGACCGCCCGGTGTTATCAGAACATTGTCCCGCGTTGTCGGCACGCCGGTGCGGGCGCTCACCCGGGCCGCCACGGTGTCGCGCAGCGCGTTTGTGCCGGGCACAGAGGCATAGCCCGTGTGCCCGGCCATCGCGGTCCGGTGCATCTCCTGCAGGATCGGCGCAGCGGTGCGAATGTCATGCTCACCAATGGTCAGCTCGGTCACATCCAAACCGTCCGCAATCATCTGGCGGGCCTTGTTGAACACTTCCCACCCGTCCGATCCGCCACCGGTCAGCCCTGTAATGCGCTGTGACAACTGCATGACACGTCCTTTCAATGCGATGTGCCGAGAGGCGCAGAGGGCGCACGATTCGTCAATCAGGCTTGACCGGAGGGCGACACACCGATTAAGAGACGCCATGACCCGCACGCCGCATATTTGTTGCATTATTTGCTGAACCCCACCTGCGGGCGGCAAAAGGGTCGTTTTCATTTCTGATCGAGATTGCTAAGCCCGCGCACAGACTGCGCCAGGACACGTCCCATGACGAAGATCAAGCTTCACAACTCCAAGACGCGCCGCAAAGAGGATTTTGCGCCGATCGACGATAAAAACGTGCGGATGTATGTCTGCGGTCCGACGGTCTATGATCGCGCGCATCTGGGCAACGCCCGCCCGGTGATCGTCTTTGATGTGCTCTACCGGCTGCTGCGGCAAGTCTACGGGCCCGAGCATGTGACCTATGTGCGCAATTTCACTGACATTGATGACAAGATCAACGCGCGCGCGGCGGACACCGGCCGTGATATAGGTGAGATCACGGCAGAGACAACGCAGTGGTTTCTCGAGGATATGGCCGCCGTCGGTGCGCTTGAACCCAACGCGATGCCGCGTGCCACGGCCTATGTCGCTCAGATGATCGCCTTTATCGAAGGGCTGATCGCCAAAGGGCATGCCTACGCCGCAGAACGGCACGTGCTCTTTGCGGTGGAAAGTTACAGCGAGTATGGCGCGCTGTCGGGCCGCTCGGTTGACGACATGATCGCGGGGGCCCGGGTCGAGGTCGCCCCCTACAAGCGCAACCCGATGGATTTTGTGCTCTGGAAACCTTCGTCAGACGATCTGCCGGGCTGGGACAGCCCGTGGGGCCGGGGGCGTCCGGGCTGGCACATCGAATGCTCCGCGATGGCGCAGGACCTGCTGGGGGATAAGTTTGACATTCACGGTGGCGGCAATGACCTGATGTTCCCGCATCATGAAAACGAGATCGCGCAAAGCAAATGCGCGGGCCACGGGTTTGCGCAGTACTGGCTGCACAACGAGATGCTGCAGGTCGAGGGCAAAAAGATGTCCAAGTCGCTGGGCAATTTCTTTACGGTGCGCGATCTGCTGGATCAGGGCGTGCCGGGCGAAGTGATCCGCTTTGTGATGCTGTCCACGCATTATCGCAAGCCGATGGACTGGACGGAAAAGAAGCGGGCGGAAGCTGAGAAAACCCTGCGCAAGTGGTACAGTCTTTATGAGGGTTCAACTTCGAACTTTGATGATCCAGCAGTGGATAATGCCTTGAGCGACGATCTCAACACTCCGCTTGCTCTGACAGCTTGCCATCGATTGGCCAACGCTGGAGATGATATGATGCTGTTTAGAAACCTAAGGTTGCTTGGACTCTTCGACGAGTCCGTACCCGCGTGGGCTTTGTTTTCTGATTTGGACTTTGGCTCTTTTAGATCCAAACTTTTAGCAGCACGGAAAGAGGCTTTCATTTCAAAGGATTTTTCTGCAGTCGACCACTTGAAGCATGCAGCGTCTGAAATCGGGTTGAAAGTGATGATGAAGAAGGATGACGTCGAAATAGTTGTCGATTGGTTTGAAGCTTATCATCAAATGCTTCGAGACCAAGGAGATGCTAGACTTGACCGAGTTACAGGCGTGAACAGGGATGAGACCAAGGCTTGGTTAAAAACAAAGCTGAGTTCCTTTAAATGAGCATGTTGTTTTGTAAGACCAGCGCCCGGACCGCGCGGGGTGGGCGGGAAGCGCCCGCCCCGTGGGGGGGCGGGTCGGGCGCTGCGCGTGCGTTGCGCGCACATTGTTCGGCGAATGAGGCAGCACCGAAACCACACCAACCTTATACCGACCCAATACCGACGTTATACCGACGTTCGAAAACGGCGGGGTTTGCGCCATGACCCGCGAACGCCTCTACCTCTATGATACCACCCTGCGCGACGGCCAGCAGACCCAGGGCGTGCAGTTTTCCGCAGACGAAAAGCAGACCATAGCGGCCGCGCTCGATGCGCTCGGCGTGGACTATATCGAAGGCGGATGGCCCGGCGCCAACCCCACCGACAGCGCCTTCTTTGAGGCGGCCCCTGCCACCCGCGCCACCATGACCGCCTTTGGCATGACCAAGCGCGCGGGCATGTCGGCCGACAATGACGACGTGTTGGCCGCCGTGATGAATGCCAAGACCGAAGCCGTGTGTCTTGTGGGCAAGTCCCATGCGTTTCACGTCAAGGCGGCCCTTGGCGTTGAGCTTGCGGAAAACACGGAAAACATTGCGAAATCTATAGCCCACATCACGGCACAGGGGCGCGAAGCCCTGTTTGATGCCGAGCACTTTTTTGATGGCTACCGTACCAATCCGGCCTATGCGCTGGAAACGGTCAAAGCAGCCTACGGAGCCGGTGCGCGCTGGGTGGTTTTGTGTGACACCAACGGTGGCACCCTGCCGGAAGAGGTGCGCCGCGTCACGGCAGAGGTGATCGCCGCCGGCATTCCCGGCACTCATCTTGGCATCCACACGCACAATGATACCGAAAGTGCGGTGGCCGCCTCTCTGGCTGCTGTCGATGCCGGGGCGCGCCAGATCCAAGGCACGCTCAACGGCTTGGGCGAACGCTGCGGCAACGCAAACCTGACCACGCTGATCCCCATTCTCCTGCTCAAAGAGCCCTACGCCAGCCGCTTTGAGACGGGCATCACGCCGGAGGCTTTGACGGGCTTGACCCGCACCAGCCGGATGCTCGACGAGATCCTCAACCGCGTGCCTTTTCGACAGGCCGCTTTTGTCGGCTCCTCCGCTTTCGCCCACAAAGCAGGTCTGCACGCCTCCGCCATCCTGAAAGATCCCACCACCTACGAGCACGTGGACCCGGCACAGGTCGGCAACGCCCGGATCATTCCGATGTCCAATCAGGCTGGCCAGTCCAATTTGCGCGAACGTCTCGCAGCTGCGGGCCTCACGGTTGCAAAAGGCGATCCTGCGTTGGGGCTGATCCTCGACCGGATCAAGGAATTGGAAGCAATGGGCTATGCCTATGACACCGCGCAGGCGAGTTTTGAGCTCCTTGCGCGCGAGGCTCTGGGCAAGATGCCGCAGTTTTTTGAGGTCAAACGCTACCGTGTCACGGTGGAGCGGCGGAAAAACAAATATGACCGTATGGTCAGCCTGTCGGATGCGGTTGTCGTCGTCAAAATCAATGGCGAGAAAAAGCTCTCAGTATCTGAATCGATGGATGAAACCGGCAATGACCTGGGCCCCGTAAATGCTTTGGCCAAGGCCCTGGCCAAGGATCTCGGGCCCTATCAGGGCATCATCGACGATATGCGACTGGTGGATTTCAAGGTCCGCATTACGCAAGGCGGCACTGACGCGGTGACCCGTGTCATCATCGACAGCGAAGACAGCAGCGGACGGCGCTGGTCGACCGTAGGCGTCTCCGCAAACATCGTTGATGCGTCCTTTGAAGCGCTTCTAGACGCGATCCGCTGGAAATTGCTGCGCGACGGGGCGCCCGCATGACCGAGGCCGAGTGGACTGCATTTTTTGAGTTGCATAAAGATCTGCCACGAGAGGGACCGGGTGTCGCCGAAGACGTTTTGTGGGCGGCGCAAACGGCCGGGTTGCCGCACAACGCGCGCATCTGCGACGCGGCCTGCGGACCCGGTGACGACATCGGGGCACTTTTGGATGCCGCTTCTGGCGGGACCGTCGTCGCGGTCGACAAAGTCTGTCAATTTGTGGCGCAGGCGCGGGCCCGCCATGCGGGCAATGATCTGGTCAACGTTTACGAAGGGGAGATGACTGAAATCGCGGGTCCCTTTGACTTCATCTGGTGCGCAGGCGCGATTTATTTCCCTGGCATACCGGCAGCACTGCAGGCATGGCGCCAGCAGTTGGCGCCCGGGGGCGCAATTGCGTTTTCGCAAGTCTGCTGGTTTACCGATACACCGTCAGAAGCCGCGCGTGCAGGCTGGGCCAACTACGCGGATATGACCGATGAGGCAGGAGTTCTGATGGAGGTCGCATCTGCAGGGTTTCGCGTTGTGGGCCAGCGACGTCTATCGGATGCCGCTTGGGAAGCCTACTACACGCCGCTGGATAAACGCATTGCAATGCTTGACCCGGAACCCGACACCGCCCTGGCGCAGGTGGTAGACGATGCAAGGGCCGAGGCCGCGCTCTGGCGCGCGGAACGGGCCGCGTTTGGCTATCTGCTCTGTGTCGTCCGACCGGCGTGACCTTTGATGAACGCTTTGTAGCCTGCGCGCAGCGTGTGGAGGCAGGCGATCCGGACCGCTTTGCCGCTGTTATGATCAGCCCGGTTGCCGCACGCCCCGTGCTTTTTTCACTCTATGCGGCCAATCTGGAGATTGCGCGCGCGCCTTGGGTCAGCAATGAACCCATGATTGCCGAAATGCGTTTGCAGTGGTGGCGCGATGCATTT
The DNA here is from genome assembly GCA_039191495.1 of Pseudomonadota bacterium. GTDB lineage: Bacteria > Pseudomonadota > Alphaproteobacteria > Rhodobacterales > Rhodobacteraceae > Roseobacter. Next base: position 29,842 of record JBCCXN010000015.1, read on the forward strand.
GATGAGATCGTTGAAAGCAAATCTGTCCGCAGACATGAAATCGTGACACCTCTGGCGCAGTTGATCGACGTTGAGGCAGCGCGCGACCTTGCAGACTTGGTGGACGCGCGGCGACAAGATATCAAACAGAACACTTTTGAAGATCAGAGCGCGCTTGACATCTACCTTGACCGAACGGCCGGGACGCTCATGTGGACAGCGGCACGGTTACTCGGTGCACCAGCCTGGTCCGAACAAATGGTGCGAAGGGTTGGTCAGGCCAACGGGCTCGCCCGATACTTGCAGGCGGTTGCCGCGCTCGAGGCACAGGGCCGCATTCCGCTGATTGACGGGCGGCCAAAAGCGATCGCCGCGCTCGCTCACAACGCACAACAGACACTTGGCAAGATGCAGTCAGATCACAAGGCTCTGCCCGCTGCGGCCAAACCGGCCCTGTTAGAGGCCTTTCAGGCCGCCGCTTTGTTAAAAAGAGCCGCGCACACACCACAGAACGTGGCAGATGGCACGCTTACGCTGGCCCCGTTGCACCGCTCCTGGCTGCTCTGGCGCGCCTCACGGCGGTGAGCCACCTCTTTGATCTTCAAATATCCCGAGGGAGACCCGCAGGGTCGGGGGCAGCGCCCCCGCCTGGCTGGCCTTTGCGTGACGCGGTCTGGAACATCAGCCAGATCAACGCCGCACCCGCCAGTACAAGAAAGGGGATCATTGCAAGATTGACAGCCGCCCAGCCAGCCTCGGCGCTTCCACCGGAACAGTTCATCAACCCGCCGGACGACAGAGAGGCAAGCGTGACGCCTGCGAAAACAATAAAGTCGTTCAAGCCCTGCATTCGTCCGCGTTCGGCATCCGTATGCTCGCTTGCCAACATCGCCGTGGCGCCGATGAAGCCAAAGTTCCACCCCAACCCCAAAAGAACGAGAGCAACGAAAAAGTTGCTTAATGCTACACCGGACAATGCAACAACGCCGGCAGCACCCAGGATGCCCAATCCAAGGGCCATGATCTTTTGCGAGCCGAAACGGGCGATCAGATGTCCGGTAAAAAACGACGGCACATACATCGCCAGCACATGGCTTGTGACCACATCAGCTGCGTTTCCTGTGGTGTAGCCGCACCCCACAACGGCCAGCGGTGTTGAGGTCATGACGAGGTTCATCAGCGCATAGGTGACGGTCGCGCAGATGACCGCGACCGCAATGCGTGGATTGGACAGCAATTCCCGTCTCGTCCGGCCCTGTGGCGCGTTCTTGGGGGGCGCAACGGGCTTGGGGATGTCGAGGCCAAGAAACAGTCCGGAGCCCAGTAAATTCAGAACAATGATCGCCACATAGGTTCCGATGAAGGGGATGACGAACGCGTCTGCCGTCACCTTGACCAACTGCGGGCCGACGATCGCGGCAACGAGCCCACCCGCCATGACGTAGGAAATTGCTTTCGGGCGGTACCCGTCGGAGGCCGTATCCGTAGCGGCAAACCTGTAAAACCCATGGGCTGACATGTAAACGCCGGTAATCAGGCTGCCGAGCAGAAAAATGGGAAACGAGGCAACGTAAAGCCCGTATGCGCCGACCGCGCCGCCAAGCGCGCCTGCCGCTGCGCCCAGCATGAAACCGGCCCGTCGTCCGAAGCGTTGCATGATCGCGGACACCGGTGTCGCTGCCAGCATCGATCCCAGCACGATCAAGGTGATCGGCAGCGTCGCGAAACATACGTTTGACGCCAGTGACTGCCCCGCCAGACCGCCAATCGTAAAGACCATGGGCATCTGCGCCCCAAGAACAGCCTGCGCGAGTACAAGTATGACCACGTTGCGCTTTGCGCGGGTGTCCTGCGTATTGTCCATGGCACGTGCCTACTGCTGGCAGGAGCAGCGGGCAAGACCTCTTGCTCCTCTTTTTCAGACCCCTAAAGTCACGATCATGAGACCAGAGCGCTCCACCATTCTTGTTATCGCGGGCACGCGCGAGGCGCACGCTCTGCTAACCGCGCTGCAGATGCGGCGGCGCAATGTCGTTGCCTGCCTTGCCGAACCTGCGCGGGGCGTGGACAACTTGCCCGTTCCGGCGCGTCTGGGCGCTTTCGATACGACAACAGAGCTCGCCGATTGGATGGCGGGCCACGATGTCACCACGGTGATTGACGCCGCCCATGCGTTTGACACGCAAACATCCGCAATGGCGCAGGCGGTTTGCGCGCGTCAGATGCTGCGCTACCTGCGTGTCCTGCGACCGCCCTGGACGAAAACGATCAAAGACCGGTGGCAATATGTGTCCTCGGTCGCCGTCGCTGCGCGCTCAGTGCCAGACACAGCGCGTGTTTTTGCGAATACAGGGCGTGCGACATTGCTCGACTACGCAAACTTTTCCGGCGAAAGACTCTTTATGCGCCAAACTCAGCGCGCCCAGACACCACCGTCTCCGGGTTTCGTCGAATTTGTGTACGGGATGCCGCCTTTCACGCAGTTTCAGGAACAAGCCACATTCGAGGATCTGAGCATCACGCATCTGATTTGCCGAAACATTGGCGGCGCGGCCAGCATGTCGAAGCTGCTGGCCGCGCGCGAGATGCAACTGCCGGTGATCATGGTGTCGCGCGGTAACTTGCCCGACCATCTTGCGCATGTTGAAACGGTTCGGGACGCTTTGGCGTGGGAGGCCAATCCATGACCGAATGGCACACAATCGAAACCGAAGCAGACGTGGCCGAGGGTGCGGACTGGCTGGCGCGCGCGTGTCCACGGCTTGCGCACGCACTGCAGATGACCGGGCCACCCCCACTCAGGCGCCGCGCAGATGGGTTCGAAGCCCTGTTCAATGCGATTGTCAGTCAACAGGTCAGTGTCGCTTCGGCAAAAGCGATCTGGACCAAACTTGAGGTGGCTGGCATGACCGACGCCAAAGCCATACGGCATACGTCACCGGAGAACTTGCGCGCGCTCGGCCTGAGCCGCCAAAAAGCACGGTATGCAAAAGCGCTGGCGGACGCGCGCATTGATTTTGATGCGCTGCGCGGCGCGTCTGACGAACATGTGGTGAAGACCCTTGTCGCGGTTCCGGGGATCGGGGTTTGGACAGCCGAAATATACGCGATGTTTTCACTCGGGCGTCCGGATGTCTTTGCAGCAGGAGATCTGGCGCTGCAGGAAGCCGCGCGGGAGCTTTACGGTTTGGATGCGCGCCCGACAGAGGCGCAGCTGCGCATGATGGCGGCGGACTGGTCGCCGTGGCGGTCGGTTGCGGCGCGGCTTCTCTTTGCGTACTACCGCGTCATCAAGCAGCGTGAGGGGGTTTCATGACACGGGTTTTGAACGCCGAGCGGCGCGCGCCGCTCTCCGGAGAGACGCGGTCGGTTGTCGTTTTTTTGCACGGCTATGGTGCAAACGGCGCGGATCTTCTTGGACTGGCGGACGCTTTGGGCGAACATTTGCCCGACACGGTGTTTGTTGCGCCCGATGCGCCTGAGGCCAGCGCGGGTGCGCCATTTGGCTTTCAATGGTTTCCAATTCCCTGGATCGATGGCTCGTCCGAGGAAGAATCCGTGCGCGGCATGATGCAGGCCGCGGACGATCTCAATGCATTTCTCGATGCGCTGATGGTGGATGAAGACGTGTTGCCGGAACAGGTCGTCCTTTTCGGTTTTTCACAAGGCACCATGATGGCGCTGCATGTCGCGCCCCGCCGGGAAGACGAGGTGGCTGGCATCGTGGCGTTCTCAGGCCGGTTGTTGTCTCCCGAGACACTGGCAGACGAAGTGGTCGTGCGCCCACCTGTGTTGCTTGTGCATGGTGACGCGGATGATGTCGTACCCCCGCAATCGCTGCCGCAGGCTGCGGAAGCTCTGCAGGAGGCCGGCTGGAAAGACGTCTACGCGCATATCATGAAAGGTACAGGCCACGGGATAGCCCCTGATGGTCTGTCGGTCGCTTTGGCGTTCATGCGCGACAAACTGGGGCTGTGAAAGGAAAATATGCCTCTCGACATGGCGTTTCTGCGGGCCGACCTTAGGAAAGTTCCATGATGAAACGCGGCGTCGGTGGGCGTGGTAGTAGATCGGACCAGGCTTGCCCTGTTTTTCCGCCTTGGCCATGATCATTACCGTGTTCAAACCAAGCCCTGCCGCAGCGGGAGGTCGTGAGTCTTTGACGGCGAAATGTGGATCCGCAAGCAAGATGAAAAAAGTCCACCTTGTTATCGTCGCAGCCAACGGTTGCGCTTAATGCGTCGATTGTGATTGCCGTTTCGCAGCTGATTTTAAGGGATACTATATCTGACGCGCTCACGCATTTTCTTTATCGAGCACATCTTGATCGTTTCCTTTTTTGCTTGCGCCGCGCGGATCCGTTTTGTTCCAGTAAAATGCGTCTTGAGACCCGTTTATTTTGTTGGTGTGATTGTTGCCGCATGCGTGTCCGTCGACGAGACAAACAACATGCGCGTTCCAAACGCCCACATTCTGGTCTTCCAGTAATTTTACGTGCCCCTTGGTCACTCTTCCGGCACAAACAAACCTTCCGTTGTTCATCCGTGTATTGAAACGCCCAAAAAATGTGCTGCCATTTTATGCCCAAAGTTGAAAAATGAGTCGTTCAAAACGCTGATTTTTGATAACTTTTGCGCAGAGGTGCTTTGAGATTTTCGCGCGATGCGCGAGCTGAGTGACATCGAACGCCTTAAGCGTGTCGAAACATGTCCAGATCGCCGTTCAAAAACTGCGATTCCAACTTGGGAACGCCGCTGAAACCGATTTTTGTGAGATTTGGGCCATTATTGCCCTGTGGATAACTGTCACCAAACCTTTACTGAGTTGGCGTATCCAAAAGGCGACATCTAGTGGTTTATAAATACTTGTCAGGCCAAAACCACGAGATATAGTCCAACTATCGGCGGGACGGACTCGCCGGACCGGACGCGGAACGGATTGAGGTGCAGTACAGTCATGGATGGTGATTTCAGGACAGAATTCACAAGGAGCCCCGCAAGCCTGAAACACAGGCCCGCACTGGTTCTGAACGCGGATTACAGACCTTTGAGTTATTACCCGCTGTCGCTTTGGCCATGGCAGGAAGCGATAAAAGCGGCCTGGCTTGATAGGGTCGACATCGTGGCTGAGTACGATGAAACGGTCCGCAGCCCGAGTACCGAGATCAGGATACCATCCGTGGTCGTCCTGAAAGACTACGTAAAACCTCAAAAGCGCGTGGCCTTCACGCGCTTTAATTTATTTCTGCGAGATGAATTCCAGTGCCAGTATTGCGGGGCGCGGGGAGAGCTGACGTTTGACCATGTCGTGCCGCGCGCCAGCGGTGGCGTGACCAGCTGGCAAAACGTGGTCGCGGCGTGCAGCCCCTGCAACCTCAAGAAGGGTTCAAAACCTTTGCACCGTACCGGCATGTCACTGCGCAAACCCCCGCGGCAGCCAGGAGCGGAAGAGTTGCGCAATATGGGGCGCAAGTTTCCGCCAAACCATCTGCACGAAAGCTGGATGGATTTCCTGTACTGGGACGCAGAACTCGAGGCCTGAACCGGCCAGAGCATCCGCGGAGGCCAATATTTGCCGCCCCTTGTCGGATCAATTGTCTATCGCTGTCATATCCCTTTAGGGTTCTCGGTATTCATTTAATGGAAACTGGGAGGATTTTTTATGTCATTGATGAAAACGGTCACAAAACTGGCCATCGGATACGCCATGGCCAAGGGCGTTGGGGCAATCCAGCAGCGTGGCGGAGTTGGTGCTGTCATGAAGGACTTGCAAACAGCGGCCAGCGAGTACACGGCGCAAGCCTCGGCCACTGGCGGACTTGGTGGAATGCTCAGCCATCTGACCGGCGGTCAGAGCGGCGGTTCCGGCGGGCTCGGCGACATCCTTGGGCAATTGACCGGCGGTCAGAGTGGGAATGCGGCCGGTTTGGAAAGCCTTCTGGGCAAGCTAGGCACGGGCAATGTTCAGACGGCAGGGCTGGGGGGTCTTGGCGGTCTCTTGGGTGAACTTGCAGGCGCGCGGGGCGGTGGTGCCGCGTCTGATTTTGAAGCGCTGCTCAACGAAGACAACCCGCCATCGGCCCCCGAAGACGACGCGATGGCGAGCATTATGTTGCGGGCTATCATTCAAGCGGCAAAGGCTGACGGTGATGTCGATGCGGATGAAACGTCCAAGCTGATCGAAGCATTAGAGGACGGAGACGCACAAGACGTGCAAATGGTCCAGGACCTGATGAAAGCACCGGTGGATGCTGCTGGATTGGCAAGTGACACGCCGAAAGGACTGGAAAGCCAAGTCTACACACTGTCCGTCAATGCAATCCAGACAGATAACATGGAAGAAGCACGGTACCTGCACAGCCTTGCAGAAGGGCTCGGGCTGGCGCCCGACAAGGTCAACAAAATCCACGACGGAATGGGCGCACCGCGCATCTACCGCTGATCTGGATCAGGCGGCAAGGTCGATCCAGACCGGGACGTGATCTGACGGTTTCTCGCGTCCACGCACTTCCTTGTCGATCTGGCAGTCCTGCAACATGTCGGCTGCGCGCGGGCTCAGCAGCAGGTGGTCGATGCGAATGCCGTTGTTGCGATTCCACGCTCCGGCCTGGTAGTCCCAGAAACTGTAGTGACCCGGACCTTGTGTTCGAACGCGAAAGGCATCCGTCAAACCGAGATTGAAAAGCCGCCGGAAAGCTCTTCGGCTTTCAGGCCGAAACAGGGCATCGTCTCGCCAGCTGTCGGGCTTTGCGGCATCTTCGGCTTGCGGAATAATGTTATAGTCACCCGCCATAACAAATGGTATTTCTTCCGCCAGTAAGTGTTGCGCACGCGCATGCAGTCTTTCCATCCATTCAAGCTTGTAGTCGTATTTCGGTCCAGGTGCTGGGTTGCCGTTGGGCAAATAAAGTCCGCACAGACGTATGGCGGCATTGTCTCCCATCACTGTGGCTTCGATGTATCGTGCTTGTTCGTCACTGTCGTCGCCCGGCAGCCCCCGCATGACGTCCTCAAGCGGACGCTTCGACAAAACAGCCACGCCGTTGAAACTTTTCTGCCCATGCGTTTCGACATTGTAGCCGCAATCTTCGAAAATCTCGCGCGGGAAGCCATCATCAACTGACTTGATTTCCTGTAGGAGCGCTACATCTGGCTTTGCCTCATCGAGCCACGCGGGAAGCGCATCAAACCGCGCTTTTATGCCGTTTATGTTGAACGTGGCGATTTTCATGGCGGGCCTCCCTGCATCGGTCCCTTTCGATATCGCGCAAGAGGCGGCTCAGAGCAAGCCGAACAGCTTGTCAAAGCGATGCTTCTCAGGAGATGATTCTTGTTAACCTTTCCGTAACGCAAGAAGTTAACTGGTTAATATCCACAGAGTTATCCCCTGTGGATAAAAAAATATTAAAGCTTTCGTAATTGCGGGTTTGGCGGTGAAGCGTCTCGCTCCGGTCGGTCATAGATCCTGTGGATAAGCCAGCGTTAAGAGACGGTTAACGTGAATTTTCCTTTTCAGTTCTCGCTAAACGGGCAAGCGTTGAAGGGCGAAAAAAACTTCACTGCGAAAGGGATATACCATGAAGACGACCGCAATTCTTGCCTGCGAGACTTTTGAAGACGTTACCGTCGAAGCCGACGTACTGCTCGGCGCTGGCACCGAGCTGTATTCAACTTCCATGACGCCGATCTCCGGTGACATGTTGGACGGCGGCGGCACCGCACTTTACTCGACGTCTATGGTCGCAAAAGGATCGACAATGAGCGGGGCGAACACCGGCCTGTTTTCAACAAGCATGAACCGGGGTGGCGACGTGCTCTCTGGAGAAGCGACGGGTCTGTTTAGCACCAGCATGTGAGCTGAGACCAACGTCATGAGCCGGTCTGCGCACTGGGGTACAGCGCAGACCGGACACCACCGGAATCTGGAGCGAAAGATGTCGAACGTCATTCCGATCGGGCTGCCGCGCCGTCCTAATTTGGCCCAACGGCAAGCCATGCTTGTCGAGAGCTTTGCAAGGCATCGCAGGGGAACGGACGACGTATTTTGGCTGAAGGAAAACGCGGAACTGCTAAGCATCTTGGCGGCAGCGCAGGCAACGCTGCCCACACAATGTCTGGACGTCTACCGTCCCTTTTATGAAGGGCTGGAAGAACGCTTGCGTTTCTTCCCTCAATACTATCGGTTTTTGCTGTCAATTTGTCTGGATCTGGAGGATCTCGGACTGAAAGGCGACAAGGGCTCTTCCCTTTGTGAGCATGTGGCGCGATCTGGTTTGGTTGAGGCCGAGTTGTCGGATCTGCAGCGGGCCGAAGCCGCGCATTTACTGAGTCGGCGGTCTGATCATGCGATGGACGCGTCGTTGAGCGGTAGGTTGGCCGCGTTTTGCCGCAGATCCCGCACGTTCGCGGTTCCGAACAAGAAAGCCGCTTACGAATTGACCCATATCGTGTTCTACGACACGCAATACGGACGCAAGCAGCGTCAAGTCGACAGGCAAACGGTCACAAGCCTTGAATATGCAGGTCTGTTGGCATTTTTGGATCAGGATATTGATCTGCTTTCCGAGGTTTGCGTCGCCTTGCGATTGATTGGTATTACACCAAGTTCGACCTGGGAAGACTGGCTCGCTATGGAAATGCAGGGCTTTGCAATCGTTGCCGCGGCCGATGGGCCGGTGTCCGACGCTTATCATGAGTACATCGTGACGAGCTGGTGGGCGCATGTGGCAGGCATGAGCGGTTTTGCAGGGAAGCCGTGTCAGCATGGCATGAAAATTGTTCGATGCGCCGCAAGCAAGGGCGCTCTGCGCGCAATGTCAGAGGTGATGTATCAATTGGGGCCAGCGCGAAGCAGTGATTGGCATCAAATGCGTCATATACTGCAAAGATCGCTTGATCCGGAACAGCATGTTATACTGGAGGGCGCAGCACAGTCGTCAGACCGGTTTGATGCATTTTTCGAGCGGTTTGCCCGCGCGCACTGATGCGGCATCGGGAGGCTTCAGCCCTTGCCTTGATTACAAGGAAAAAGACGTTCCGCACCCGCAAGAGCTGGTGGCATTGGGATTATTGATCACAAACCGCGCACCGATCAATTCTTCTGAAAAGTCGATCACGGCGTCCGCAAGAAATGGCAACGACACAGCGTCTACGACGACTTTCTCTCCCGCACCTTCCAGAACCAGATCATCTGAGCGTGGCTCGTCCAACTCTATTTCGTACTGAAATCCCGAACACCCGCCGCCTTCCACAGCGACCCTTAAAGCTTTGCCTTCGACCGCCGCGCCAATCTCGGCAAGACGTTCAAAGGCGCGGGGTGTGACCTTTGGGGGCAGTTGCATGACCGGTCTCCGTCAGACGGTTTCATTTGTGTTCTGCGTGCAATATAGAAACTTGCGGAACAGGCGACAAGGACCCCGCGTCATGACAGCACCTTACGCCTCCGATCCGGCACATGCGCGGGGGCGGCGTGTGCCAGAGGAGGAAAGCGCGTTCCGCTCGTGCTTTCAGCGCGACCGGGACAGAATAATTCATGCAAGCGCGTTTCGGCGTCTCAAACACAAAACGCAGGTGTTTATCGAGCATGAGGGGGACTATTATCGCACACGTCTGACGCATTCGATCGAAGTGGCCCAGGTTGCGCGGACGATCTCCGGTGCTTTGGGGTTGAACGCTGAATTGACGGAGGCGGTGGCGTTGGCGCATGATCTGGGTCACACTCCGTTTGGCCATACCGGCGAGGATGCATTATCGGAGATGATGGTGCCTTACGGCGGATTCGATCACAACGCTCAGGCTATTCGCATAGTGACCCACCTAGAGCGTCACTACGCGCGGTTTGACGGGTTGAACCTGACTTGGGAAACCCTTGAAGGGATTGCCAAACACAACGGCCCGGTCACGGGAGACATCCCATGGGCGCTTGCGCAGTACAATGCTTTGCACGATTTGGAACTTGATACTTACGCCAGCGCGGAAGCGCAGGTTGCGGCGATCGCAGACGACGTGGCTTACAATCATCATGATTTACACGATGGACTACGGGCAGAGTTATTTTCGACGGACGAGTTGGCCGAACTTCCTATCCTGGACGTCTGTTTTGCAGAGGTGGACAAGTTATACACAGGCCTGAACTATTATCGGCGCCGTCACGAAGCGTTGAGGCGGTTTTTTGGTATATTGGTCGAAGATGTCATCACGTTGGCATCAATGAACCTGAAATCGCTCAATCCTGAAACGGTTGGTGACGTCCGGCACGCAGACGGTGCGGTTGTTTACTTTTCAAACGCTGTTTTTTCGGACCTGAAACAGATACGCGCTTTTTTGTTTGACCGCATGTATCGGGCACCGCGTGTCGTTGCGATGCGCCAGAACGTTACAGAGGTGGTACGTGATCTCTTTCCCTACTTCATGGCGAATCCGGACAAACTACCAAAACAGTGGAGGAAAGATGTTCAACAAACTGCCACAGAAAAGGATTTGGCGCGCATTGTTTCGGATTACATCGCCGGTATGACGGATCGGTTTGCGCTCCAACAGCACAAATCACTGCTCAAGTCGAACTAAAGTGGCGCTGGGGGACGGTTGACCCGGCAAGTCGGCATGATAAACCCCGCAAAAGTGAACTGACAGGGCTGCCTGATGAACCTTTTTGCCGATATTCGTGCTCAAGTGATCGCATGTTTGGACCAGATGGTCGCCGAAGGGGAGCTGCCGGCGGGACTTTCCACGCAAAATGTCACGGTCGAGCCTCCCCGCGATCTGGCGCATGGCGACATGGCGACCAATGCGGCGATGGTGCTGGCCAAACCGGCGGGTATGAAGCCTCGCGACATCGCGACAGCGCTTGCCGAACGGCTTGCAAAGGATGCGCGCATAAAAACAGCCGAGGTAGCGGGGCCGGGATTTCTCAATCTTCGGTTGTCCACACCGGCTTGGCGGGATGTTTTAGCGGCAATCTTGCATGCAAGCGACACTTTTGGTCGTGGCCAGTTGGGTGAAGGGCAGACTGTAAATGTCGAATATGTCTCAGCAAATCCAACGGGCCCTTTGCACGTCGGTCACACACGTGGCGCCGTCTTTGGCGACGCCTTGGCCTCCTTGTTGGATTTTGTTGGCTACGAAGTGACACGCGAATATTACATCAATGATGGTGGCGCGCAGGTCGATGTGCTCGCCCGGTCTGTCTATCTGCGCTATTTGGAGGCCCATGGTCAGGATGTTGCGTTTGCCGATGGCACTTATCCCGGCGACTATCTGATCCCTGTGGGTGAGGCGCTCAAGGAAAAAGTTGGTACGGCTTACCTCGACAAAGGGGAACAAGATTGGCTGGCGGATGTCCGGGTTTTCGCCACGGATGCAATGATGGATCTGATCCGCGCTGATCTGAAAGCGCTTGGCGTGGAAATGGATGTATTTTACTCGGAAAAATCACTCTACGGCACGGGTCGGATCGAAGCCGCGATCGAGGATTTGCGCGGCAAGGGCCTGATATACGATGGCGTTCTGGAACCTCCCAAAGGCAAAAAGCCTCAGGATTGGGAGCCACGCGAGCAGACGCTCTTCAAATCAACAGAGCATGGCGACGACGTGGATCGCCCTGTCATGAAGTCTGACGGAAGCTGGACTTACTTTGCGCCGGATATCGCTTATCACTACGATAAGGTCAGCCGCGGTTTTGATGCTCTGATCGATGTTTTTGGCGCTGATCATGGTGGCTATGTCAAGCGGATGAAGGCGGCGGTTTCCGCATTGTCTGACGGCAAAACGCCGCTCGATATCAAGCTCACACAACTGGTGAAGCTCTATAAAAATGGCGAACCTTTCAAGATGTCCAAACGGGCAGGGACGTTTGTGACTCTGCGAGATGTGGTCGATCAGGTTGGCCCTGATGTGACGCGGTTTGTCATGCTGACCCGCAAAAACGACGCAATGCTCGATTTCGACTTTGACAAAGTGATGGAGCAAAGCCGCGAAAACCCCGTTTTTTATGTACAATATGCACATGCCCGCGTGGAATCCGTCTTGCGTCGCGCCACGGACGCGGGTGCGGAGGTGAGCGACGAGGCGTTGCAGTCGGCAGATCTTGGTCTGATCAATCACGAGGCGGAGCTGGGCCTTGTCGCCAAGCTGGCAGAATGGCCCCGGCTGGTGGAAACCGCGGCGCGCAGCAACGAACCACACCGGGTGGCCTTTTATCTCTACGAGCTGGCAGGTGTCTTCCACGCACTTTGGAATAGGGGCAATGATACCCCCGAACTGCGGTTTGTGCAGGATGACCCAAAAGTCACACAGGCAAAAATCGCGCTCGCACGGGCCGTCAGCGTTGTAATTGCAGCCGGCCTTGGTATTCTTGGCGTCACACCGGCACAGGAAATGCGCTAGTATAACCGCAGCCTCGTGCCCGAGCAGACAAACCAAGACAGATCCAATGGGCAATGTACCCTGCGGGCGGTGAGGCAAAAATGGCGGATGTGGAATTCTCCCACGGGATGGGAGCATACAGTTATGAGGCCGATGGGCCCCAGTCGGAAACGGCAGCTGCGAACACTTTGACAACACTGACCAACGTCGCGGGTGCCTTGATATCGTTGGCACTGATCGCGGGCGTCGGCGTTTGGGGTTACAAGTTGATGGTGCGGGATGTGAGCGGTGTTCCTGTGGTTCGAGCGGCAGAAGGCGCGATGCGTGTCCGACCTGAAGAGCCAGGCGGCGTTCTTGCACAGCATCAAGGGCTGGCAGTGAATGAGATTGCGGCCAAAGGCTCTGCGTCAGGCCCGGTCGACCAGGTAACGTTGGCACCGAAGTCCATTGCTCTTGCAGAAGAAGATCAACCGATGATTGCCCCGCGCACGGCACCCATTGAGCACCCGGCACCGCTGACCCCGGCAGGCGAGGCTACCCGTTTCGAGGAGGTCGCTGCTAAGACGCGTGCGAAAACCGATGCGGACGCGCTGCAGAAGGGCGCGATCAACGCCGTCATGGCTGAATTGAGCGGCGCTGCCACATCTTTGTCAGAGCTTGATGGTCCAAAAACCGTTTCGGCGCGCGCCACAGGGGTGTCTGATCAAAGGGAATTGGTTTCCACGCCCGCCGTGGCGCGGACAAATGAGGTTATCACCGCGCCCGGGCCGCGCCGTTCCGCCCGCCCGCGTTTGCGCCCGGCAGACTCCACGGCCCTGCTCCAGAAAGCTTCCTTTACGCTAGCGGCGACCTCTGAAATTGATGCTTCAAAAATTCCCTCCGGTACGCGGCTGGTCCAATTGGGCGCGTTTGAGACGCCCGAGGTCGCACGGGCGGAGTGGGCACGGCTGGACCTGCGATTTGGCGATGTTTTGCAGGATAAGTCGCGTGTGATTGAAGAGGCGCAGTCAAGCGGACGTACCTTCTATCGCCTGCGAGCGATGGGTTTTGTCGATCTAAGCGACGCTCGGCGTTTCTGTTCAGCCTTTAAGGCGGAGGGTGTTGACTGCATACCTGTACAGGTAAAATAGAATGGCAAAGTTTGGCGCGCTTATAACCGATGCGACTGGGATGTCCTTGAGCGCGGACGAAAAGGCATTTTTTCGCGACGCAAATCCTTTTGGGTTCATCCTGTTTGCCCGCAACATTGACACGCCGGACCAGGTTCGCGCCCTTTGTGACGAAATGCGCCACGCAGTGGGCCGCAACGCACCGATTACCATTGACCAGGAAGGTGGTCGCGTTCAACGATTGCGCGCACCGACGTGGACCGAATGGAGCCCACCGCTTGATTTTGCCAAGCAGGCCGGCGACAAGGCGTCACGCGCCATGTACCTGCGGTATCGGTTGATCGCGGCTGAACTTTCTGATCTGGGCATAGACAGCAATTGTGCCCCGATGGTGGATATTGCCAGCGATCAAACACACAGTTTTCTTTTCAATAGGTGTTATGGGATCGAACCCGGCAACGTCGCGGCACTTGGACGTGCTTGCGCGAACGGCTTGCTGGATGGAGGGGTGCTGCCGGTGATCAAACATATGCCCGGCCATGGGCGCGCGACACTGGATACCCATTTCGAATTGCCGGCAGTCTCCGCGCCGCTGGAGACGCTCATGGAGAGCGATTTCGCACCTTTCCGGATGCTGAACGACCTGCCGATGGGGATGACCGCGCATCTGGTTTATGACGCGCTTGATGATCGGCCCGCCACATTGTCAACGGCGGTCATGGATGTCATCCGGAACAACATAGGGTTTGACGGGCTGATCATGACGGATGACATCAGCATGAAGGCTCTCTCCGGAACGCTCACAGATATCAGCAAAGGCGCGTTGAAAGCTGGTTGTGATGTGGTCTTGCATTGCAACGGCACCTTTGAGGCCAGACAGGAAGTTGCCGCTGCAGCTGACGAGATGACGGACGCGGCACAGTCCCGCGCAGATGCAGCATTGGCTGAGCGCAAAACACCTGATGATATTGACATTCGTGCCCTGCACGCTCAGCTTGAGGCGCTCCTGAACGGGGCGTGAAAGTCGACAGGGCGCATGGCTGAAGTTCCATTCGAAGAAGACAAGCTGTCTGTGGCGGACCGCCTTGCGGCGGAAGCGCTCATCGTCGATGTGGATGGTTTTGAAGGTCCTCTCGATGTGCTGCTGACGTTGAGCCGTACGCAGAAGGTTGATCTGCGCAAGATTTCGGTCCTCGCTCTGGCAAAGCAGTATCTCGCCTTTGTCGAGCGTGCAAAGGCGCTGCGGTTGGAGCTTGCCGCGGATTACCTTGTGATGGCCGCGTGGCTGGCATTTCTGAAATCGCGGCTGTTGCTGCCACCCGACCCGACGGATGAAGGCCCGAGCGGAGAAGAATTGGCAGCGCACCTGGCTTTCCAACTGGAACGTTTGCAAGCGATGCGTGATGCAGCCGCGCGGTTGATGGGTCGTGATCGGTTGGGTCGCGATTTTTTCGCGCGTGGACAGACGCACGAAGTAACGCGAACGCGCAAGATCCGATACACAGCGACGCTGCTTGACCTGATGCAGGGGTATGCCCGCATTCGGACACGAGACGATTTCCGTCCCTTCGTCATGGACCGTGACGCCGTATATACCTTGGAACAGGCGCTTGATCGTATGCGGGGCCTGATCGGCTACGCGGGAGAGTGGACGGATATCTCCAGCTATCTTCCCGAAGGTTGGGAGCTTGATCCGGCGCGGCGGCGCTCGGCCACTGCCGCGACCTTTGCGGCCTCGCTTGAACTTGTCAAAGAGGGGCAGTTGGAGATACGTCAGGCCGACACATTTGCCCCTATCGAGTTGCGCAAAAAGGACCGCCATTCGTGACCGACACCCCCGAAGAGACAGAGCGTAAGGAGGACGAACAGAGCCTCTTTGAAGCGCCGCCCATGGGTGAACAAGAACGCATGGTCGAAGCCATTTTGTTTGCCACGGCCGAACCGGTCACCTTGCGCGAATTGTCGTCTCGTATGCCACATGGATCGGATCCTGCAGAGGCTTTGCTGCATTTGCGACGCCGATATGAGGGACGGGGCGTCAACCTGTGCAAGATCGGTGACGCCTGGGCTTTGCGCACAGCGCCGGATCTCGGGTTTCTGATGCAGCGTGAGACCGTCGAGACCCGCAAACTGAGCCGTGCGGCCATCGAAACACTGGCAATCATTGCCTATCACCAACCGGTCACGCGCGCGGAAATTGAAGAAATACGCGGCGTTTCCGTGTCACGCGGGACTGTGGATCAATTGCTGGAAATGGAATGGATCCGCTTTGGTCGTCGCAAGATGACGCCCGGTCGCCCTGTCACTTTTGTAGTGACCTCAGAGTTTCTGGATCACTTTGGTCTTGAGAACGCGCGCGATCTTCCGGGACTGAAGGAACTGCGCGCCGCCGGACTGCTTGAGAACCGTCCGCCGCCAGGTGCGCTGGCCTTCGGCGAAAGCACCGAAGAAGACGAGGACAGCGTCGAAGGTCAAAGTGAGCTCTTCGAAGACTGAGCGGGACCCTATTGTTGCCGTATTTTGTGGTTATCGTTTCCTTTGGAGCAACAGAAAGGAGACGTCATGGAACAGGTTGTCAAAATGCTGCTGCGGCTTCTGATGCGTCGAGGATTGTCTCTCTTGACAAAGGCGTCGAAGGGCGCAAATCGCGGTCATGCATCCGCCGACATTGGTAAGCAAGAGCTGGCGCGGGCGCGAAATTCGGCAAAGATGATGCGCCGCATCAGTCGCTTTTAAGCGCGACTAAGCCTGCATTTTGAAGTGTTTTGAGAGTTTAAGGCCCTGACCTTGATAGTTTGAGGCAATGTCGGCGCCATAAAGCAGTGTGGGTGTGTCGGACATCAGTTCGTAGACCAGACGCCCGACGATCTGACCATGTTCGAGTATGAAGGGTGCTTCGTGGCAACGCACTTCCAGCACACCGCGTGATCCTGAACCACCGGCCGTCGCGTGACCAAACCCCGGATCAAAGAACCCGGCGTAGTGGACCCTGAACTCGCCAACCATTGCAAGATAAGGTGCCATTTCCGCGGCATAGTCGGGCGGGATCGACACGGCTTCGCGGCTTACAAGAATGTAGAACGCGCCCGGATCAAGGACAATCTGGCCGGTATCGCTGTGCACGTTCTCCCAAAAATCTGCGATGCGGTAGTGCGCAATATTGTCGAGATCGATGACCCCGGTGTGCGGCTTCGCACGGTAGCCGACCAGCGTGCCTGCGTTAGGGCGCAGGTCAACAGAAAATCCCAACCCGTCGTCAATCATGGGACTGTCATCGACAAGCGGGCTTTCTGCGTGAAGCGCGCGCAATTCATCATCGGACAGTACGGACTGGCCGTTGCGAAACCGGATCTGGTTCAGCCGCATACCTGTACGCACCAGTACGGAAAACGATCTTGGGCAGATCTCGGCGTAGAGCGGGCCGTGATACCCTGGTGTTATCCGGTCGAATTCAGTGCCCCCGTCGGTGATTGTGCGGGTCAGCAAATCGAGCCGTCCGGTGGAACTTTTTGCATTGGCCACCGCGTGCATCCCAGCAGGCAGCGCAAGGGATTCCATCAGCGGGACTAAGTATACGCACCCCTTTTCGAGGACGGCGCCGTCGCTGAGATCAACACGATGCATCATGAAGTCGCGCAATCTGTCTGTCACGCGCGCACCTTCGCCGGTTAGGAAGGAGGCCCTCACACGGTAGGCCGTTCGCCCAAGGCGCAAGTCGAGGCTGGCAGGTTGTATCTGAGCTGGCGTCACAGGGCGCGTGCCTGCGATCTGGTTGTCGGCGATCATCTGCGCGATGGCTTGATTTGGCAACACGCCGCTCATACTCAGGCTCCTTGATGTAAAAACGCCCGCACTGTGGCAGCGCGGGCATCGGGCCAAGTGGTGTTTTTGGTCGGGCTAGCAGGACTTGAACCTGCGACCTTCCGTCCCCCAGACGGACGCGCTACCAGGCTGCGCCATAGCCCGACACTCCGCGCTTCATACCCGATCTGGGCGTCGTGGCAAGAGAGAATTGTCATGCCTTAGTCTTTGGAAATCTCTTTTCGCGGGCTTGCGATACTGGCCCTCAGGCGGGTGAGACGCGCCAGCAGAGGGCGGATCTGACGGGCTTGTTCCGGTGATACCGATCTAAGGTGTATCAGAGCAGCCAAAGCCGATGGGTCAACCTTGATCTCAGAGGGCAGAGGTACCGCGGGGACGTCCACGGCACGCGGTCTTGGCGGCGCGGACGGAGCATCTGTTGTTGAGGCGTCGGTGGCTTCAACGGGCGGCGCTTCTTGAGGAAAATCCTCAACTGATGCGTCGTTGGGGACTGCCGGGGCCTCTACTGGATTTGGCGCCACCGTGTCGTCTGTATCGGCCTTTTCAGCTGACATGCGCGCCCGTGACCGGAAACTTGGCATGACCGGAGCCTCTTCCGGTTCGCTTTCCTGATCCGGTTCTGTCGGTGACCCGCGCGCGTCCAAAATTGCGTCGTCGCCGGATTCTGCCGAATCCATGGGCGCGGAAGCGTCCGCCAAGGCCACGTCATCTGACGTTGCGTCCGTTGCCAAATCTTCTTCTGCAACTGCGGACAGTTCGCTTAATTCCTCGAAGTCAGAGGCGCCTGTTTCATCATTTGTTCTGTCGTCTGCAGCTATATCTTCGAACGTGCTCGGAGCCGGTTGAGTGATATCAGAAGCCTGTTCCGGTGCATCGGTTGGCGTGTCAGCGGCTGCGGCGGGACCAGGCTCCTCGACCATGTGCTCGGTCCCCCCCTCATCGACTGGGGTCGCTTGTCCTTCGATGACAGCAATTGTCAGATCATCGAGTGGCTGGGACATGTCGGCGACATAAGCCACACCGTTTTCCCGCAACAGTTTTTGCGCGCCCTTGATGGTCATGCCATCTTCGTGCAGCAGTTTCTTGATCCCGCCAATCAAAAGCATGTCGGACGGACGGTAATACCGCCGGCCGCCGGCGCGTTTTATCGGCTTGACCTGTGAAAACTTGCTTTCCCAGAAGCGCAGCACGTGCGCCTGTACACCCAGCCAATCGGCAACTTCCGAAATGGTGCGAAAGGCGTCGGGAGATTTTACCATCTGCTCAGGACTTGTTGCCTGCAGCGACGCGGTCCTTCATCAGATGAGACGGGCGGAAGGTCAGCACACGACGGGGGTTAATGGGGACTTCCTCGCCAGTCTTTGGGTTCCGTCCAATGCGCGCAGACTTGTCGCGAACCGAAAAGGTGCCAAATGATGAAATTTTGACCTGTTCGCCCCGTACAAGGGCGTCAGAGAGATGATCCAGCACGGATTCGACCAGTTGCGCGCTTTCGTTGCGCGACAATCCGACTTCCCGAAACACCGCTTCACTTAGATCCATTCGGGTCAAAGTCTTCTCAGCCATATCTATCCCCCTGTTTTATTGAAACAATAAGGGGAGGAGAAATTGGGAGTCAACAATGTTACGCGCTTGGGGCGCACGTCAGCAGGAATTCACACCTACCAGCGGAGTACGACCGCACCCCACGCAAGCCCGCCGCCGATTGCTTCGGTTACGATCAGATCGCCGGATTTGATCTGTCCGCGCGCGAATCCCACGGAGAGCGCCAACGGGATCGAAGCAGCTGAAGTGTTGCCGTGGTCCTGTACGGTGACAACGACTTTTTCCATCGGTAGCCCGAGCTTTTTGGCGGTACCCTGAATGATCCGGATATTGGCCTGATGCGGTACAACCCAGTCGACATCTGACGCTGTCACGCCCGCCTGTTCCAACGCGGTATTCGCGGTTGCTGCGAGTTTTTCGACCGCGTGGCGGAATACTTGGTTGCCCTGCATCCGCAGGTATCCGGTCGTGCCGGTCGATACTCCCCCGTCAACGTACAACAGATCCTTATGCCGCCCGTCAGAGTTCAGATCAGTTGACAGGATGCCGCGATCGGATGGCCGGCCTGACGCCTCTTGGGCTTGCAAAACCAGCGCGCCTGCACCATCGCCAAAGAGTACGCAGGTCGACCGGTCCGACCAATCCATGATACGACTGAAGGTCTCTGCTCCGATCACGAGGACTCGCTTGGCCTGACCGGAGATGAGCATGGCGTTTGCGTTTGCGAGCGCAAATACAAACCCTGCGCAGACAGCCTGGACGTCAAAGGCAAATCCGTGTGTCATGCCCAACTCTGCTTGCACCATCGTTGCAGCCGACGGAAAGGTCAGATCTGCGGTCGATGTTGCCACAATGATGGCATCGATATCCTCGACGCCAAAACCAGCATTGGCCAGCGCTGCCAGCGCTGCTTTTGCTGCCATGGCGGACGTTGTTTCACCTTCGGCTGCGAAGTGGCGGCGCTCAATGCCTGAGCGGGTGCGTATCCACTCGTCGTTGGTGTCGAGTGTTTTTTCGAATTCGCTGTTCGGGACCACGCGCTCCGGCAGATAGTGTCCGACGCCTTTAACCACCGCGCGCAATGTCATTGCGGAGGCTCCTCGACAGGCACGCTTGCAACACGGGCAGCCAGTCTATCGGTGAATTGAATTTGCGAAAGCCGGGCTGCCAGCTTGATCGCCGAGGATACGCCGGTTGCATCCGCCGCGCCGTGTGACTTTACGACCGTGCCGTTCAGGCCAAGGAACACGCCGCCGTTCACACGTCTTGGGTCGATTTTCTTTCTCAGTCTGCGCAGAGAAGGATAGGCCAGCAGCGATGCCAGTCGGGACATCGGGGTGAATTTGAATGCCTCCCGCAAACGCGCGCCAATCAGGTTCGCTGTGCCTTCGCCGGTTTTGATCGCAACGTTGCCAGTAAAGCCATCGGTCACAATGACGTCGCAGATATTACCGGAGATATCCCCGCCTTCCACAAAGCCAACAAATTCAAAGCCTGCATGATCCTGTTGCGACGCGATCAGCTCGTGGGCTTCTTTCAGCTCGTTTCGGCCCTTATGCTCTTCAGTCCCGACGTTTAGCAGACCAACCCTTGGGCGCGCCAGCTCCATACCGTTTCGGGCGTATGACATCCCCATCAAGGCAAAGCGTACCAGATCATTTGGATCCGCCCGCACATCCGCGCCGACATCGAGAAGCACGTTAAAGCCTTGGGGATTGCTGGAAGGATACAGAACGGCAATCGCAGGGCGGTTCACACCGGGCAATTTACGTAGCCGGATCATGGAGAGCGCCATGAGCGCGCCGGTGTTTCCGCAGGAAACCGCCACCGAGGCCGTTCCGTCGCGCACTGCCTCAATCGCTGACCACATTGACGTACTTTTGCCATTGCGCACAACCTGGCTGGGTTTGTCTTCCATTGTGACCACGTCGGTGGCCTCGCGAACATCGCACCGTCCGCTCAGCGCTTTGCGGCGCTGAATAAGTGGTTCAAGCTGTGCTTTGGGCCCGTGCAGCAGGAAAAAAATGTCTGGGTTCTTGCGTGCTGATCTGTCGCAACCCGCAATAATAGCAGCGGGGCCATCGTCCCCGCCCATCGCATCTATGGAAATTACGGTGCGATCAGAGTGCGCGTGTGTTGTATCGGTCTGCGCCGACATGGAGAGACTGCCCCCGAACCTCGCTGCCTTTATCATTAAGGCCAAGGTTTAGGCTGCGTCGTCCTCCAGATCAATCTCTTCCGTCAACGCGATCACTTCATTGTCGTCATAATGGCCACAGGCCGCACAGATGTGATGTGGACGCTTCAGCTCACCACAGTTGGAGCATTCATTCGGATTCGCAGCCAGCAATGCATCGTGCGCGCGGCGGTTATTGCGGCGCGATTTCGAGACTTTGTTCTGTTGAACAGCCATTGTCTTGGGCCTTTTGTTGTTGAGGGCCTGGCTGGTCGTGCAGAAAGCCAGCGGGGCCAAGTTTCATCCATATGTCCCAGTGTCGGGCGTGACGTGCGTTTAGGCCCAAGCCAACGCTTTGTCCAACCCTATTTGGGTGAGCGGCGCAAAATACTTTGATTGCTCAAATGTGCAAGGGTTTTTTGATGATTTGTCGCGCCGTCACGCGCGCTTGGTCGACTTGCGACTCAATGGGTCTGAGGATCAAGCATCGCCGTCGGTATCGTCCTGTTTCAAACGCGCTTTCAAACCGGCCAATCCCGCGAATGGTTTGACGTCCGCATCCCGCATCGGTGTCACTCCTGGTGCGCTCAGCACCATTTCGCCCAGAACCGCATCGGGTTTGCGCGGGAAAAGCGGTAAGTTCAGCGCGAGGCTTTCGTGCATTACAGCTTCTGGATCAATCCAGGTCCCCAGCGGTTCCTTACTGTCATCCTCGGGCATTTCTGCTTCGGGCGCTTCCACTTCCGCAAAATCTCTCTGGTAAAGGCGGCTGACCGGTACGTCGATGCGCGTCGTGACAGGTTCAAGCGTCACCGCACAAGGCTGGACCACTGTAGCGCCCAATTTGCCTGTCAATCGCCAGTCTGCGTCGCCCGCCGCCACGACTTCTCCGGAAAAAATGACTTTTCGAGCGTCCAGCAGATCCAGATTTTCCGCCAGCGTGCGCAGCGCCGCCGGATCCGGACGGATAGCGAAAGCCGTCGCTGCCGTTTGCGACAGGGCGGACACACGCAACGCATACGCGGACGGGGCAGCAGGTTTCATCTGTTGTACTTTCGTTTCTTGAACCCAAGGGCCTGCTTGGTGTATGCGACGTAAAAGCGGTAAGGCTCAAGGGCAAGAGGTCGAGAAAATGTTCAGCCGTCTACCTGTCGGACCAATCTCCGCGCAGTGTAAGCGTGTTGTTTGCGCAGTGCTTGTGTGTGCGGCCGTTGCCGGATGTTCTCCGATTTACCGAAACCACGGTTACGTGCCGCCGCAAGAAGAGCTCGATCAGATCGCGGTTGGCATCGACACCCGTGCAAGCGTGGAAGAGACCCTTGGATCGACTGGCGCAACTTCGGTGCTCGAAGATGATGCCATTTATTTTGTGCGCAGCCGTGTAAGGACCTTTGCAATGCTGGAGCCGGAAGTCATCGAACGCGAAGTTGTTGCCGTCAGTTTTGACAGCAATGGCATCGTGTCGAATGTTGAAACATTCGGGCTGGAGCGTGGCAGACCGATCCAACTGACCCAGCGGGTGACGGATTCCAGCGTTGCTGGCAAGAGCTTCTTCCAACAACTCTTTGGCAATGTGGGTGCGATCGGGCCCGGGTCTATACCACGATAGCCGCGCAGGAGGTCGTCGGTCATATGAACACATGCACCTTCTCCCAGCGTGTCTCGGCTTCCGGCTTATGTGATCGGACTTGATTGCGATATGGTGCGTTTTGGTCGTCACCGCTATACGGCTGAGGTCGCGAAGACGGAAGTTCAGTTTGCGCAGGCATGGGCGTTCAGAGCCCGTTGTTTCTGTGTTGATCACAAAGTTGACGGCGATGACTTCGATCGCAAGTGTAAACACGTTTTGATAACCGATACGGCGAACGACAAGCTGGTCGGCTGCTTTAGAATACTGCACCTGAGCGGCAGCGGTATTGCGCAAAGCTATTCGGCACAGTTTTACGACTTGTCCGCGCTCAAAAACTACAAGGGCGGTATGCTCGAAATGGGCAGATTTTGTACCGATCCTGCCTGTGCAGATCCAGACGTGCTCCGCTTGGCATGGGCCGCAATCACTGATTTTGTCGATATGCATGACGTCCAGCTCTTGTTTGGCTGTTCGTCGTTCAAGGGCACCGCGGTCGCCGGCTACACGGACACGTTTGCGCTGCTCAAGGCGCGCCATCTCGCGCCGTCGCACTGGATGCCCAAAATCAAGTCGCCGCGCGTGCATCGCTTTGCCCAACTGGCAGGCGACGGTAAGACAGACCTAAAAAATGGCTTAAAGCAGATCCCACCGCTGTTGCGCAGCTATTTGTCTATGGGTGGCTGGGTCAGCGATCATGCGGTTGTCGACGACCGCATGGGCACGTTGCATGTGTTTACCGGTGTCGAAGTGGCGGCGATCCCGCCTGCGCGCAAGCGGTTGTTGCGCGCTCTATCGTCTGCATGAACCGGCAGGGATTGACGCGAGCTCACCATAGGCATAGCTGCGCTCTATGGCGCATGTTCCGCTTTTGCAACTCAACCAGATCGCTCTGACTTTTGGCGGCGATCCTGTCTTTGAAAACCTCAGTCTCGTGGTCCAGCCTGGGGATCGGATCGCGCTTGTCGGGCGCAACGGAACCGGAAAATCTACGCTGATGAAAGTTATGGCCGGTCTGGTCGAGGCGGACAGTGGCACAATCGTGCGCGGGGCTGGCGTTTCGGTTGGATATATGGAGCAGGACCCGGATTTGACCGGTTTTGCCACGCTGGGTGACTTTGCCGCGCAAGACCTGGAAGCTTCTGATCTTTACAAGGTCGAAAGAGCGGGCGAGGGGCTCAAATTCGATCCGGCCAGGCTGGTTGAAACGTCGAGCGGGGGTGAAAGGCGACGCGCTGCACTGGCACGCGTCATGGCGGATGCGCCTGATCTGATGCTGCTGGACGAACCGACCAACCATCTCGATATTGAGGCAATTGCCTGGCTCGAGGATGAGTTACGCCACAGCCGACAGGGCTATGTCTTGATCAGTCACGATCGGGCGTTTCTGCGCGCCTTGTCGCGCGCAACGCTCTGGATCGATCGTGGCGCCGTGCGCCGTCAGGATAAAGGGTTTGATGCGTTCGAGGCCTGGCGCGACACGATTTGGCACGAAGAGGACACCCAGCGCCACAAGCTCAACAGAAAGATCAAGGCAGAGTCGCTTTGGGCCGTCGAAGGGATATCGGCGCGGCGCAAACGCAATCAGGGCCGCGTTCGGGCGCTGCAGGCGCTTCGGGCGGAACGCGCCGCTCAAATCAGGCGCCAGGGACGGGCAGCGATGGCGCTTGAAGCGGGGCCAAAGTCGGGGCGCAAGGTGATCGAAGCGCGGGGCATTTCCAAGACATTCGAAGGAAGAGCAATATTGCGCCCCTTCGATCTGACGGTGGAACGCGGCGATCGTATCGCCTTTGTGGGCCCCAACGGCGTTGGCAAGACCACGCTGCTCAACATGCTGATCGGTATGACGCCACCAGATGCCGGGACGGTCAAACTGGGCACGAACCTGGAAATCGCGATGCTTGACCAAAGACGCGACCAGCTCAACGGCGATCTGAGCCTTTGGGACAATCTGACCAGCGATCCGGAGATGCGCGTGTCCGGCAAAGCGGATCAGGTCATGGTGCGCGGCACGCCCAAACATGTCGTTGGGTACCTTAAAGAGTTTCTTTTTGACGAGGCGCAGGCGCGCGCACCGGTCCGGTCTTTGTCTGGCGGAGAGAAAGCGCGCCTTTTGCTGGCACGGATCATGGCGCGTGAGAGCAACCTGCTGGTCCTTGACGAGCCAACCAATGATCTGGATGTGGAAACGCTTGATCTGTTGCAGGAATTGCTGGGAACCTATGACGGAACCGTCCTATTTGTCAGCCACGATCGCGATTTTCTGGACCGTGTTGCCGCAACCACAATCGCAATGGAAGGAGACGGAGGTGCGATCGTTTACGCTGGCGGGTGGAGCGATTACCTCAACCAACGGCGCACACCCGACGTTGCAAAGTCAGATTTGCCAAAGGGAAAACCCACGTCTGATCCTGACACTGAGGTGGTGAAACCGAAAACCGGCCTGAGCTTTACAGAAAAGCACCGGCTTGACGCATTACCTGCCGAAATCGAACGGCTTGAGGCGGAAATCGGCAAGCTCTCCGAATTGCTGAATGATCCGGGGCTTTTCACTGCAAATCCGGTGAAGTTCCAGAAAGCGACAGACGCGCTGTTGGAACGACAGGGCAAGCTGGCGCATGCCGAAGAAGAGTGGCTGCAGCTTGAAGAAAAAGCGCAAGGCTAGGCGCGTGCGTCCAAAGTGTAGCCGTTTTTCAGTGCCGCGACGAGCAGGGGTGGCGTCAGAAGTGCGACCTGTCCGTTTCGTGGTTTAATCCGGGCGCGGCCATAGCCGGTTGAAAGAAACGGAACCCATGCGTCGTCTTGCACTAGCATCGGCGTCCCGTCTTCATCCAAAACAAACGCGCCTGTGGGCATGTCCCTCAGATCGGCTTGATGTCTGCGTTGCATGGCGCGCCTTGGAATGGCGCGCTCTTGATGCAGTAGCGCATCGAAGTTCGTGATTTTCCCCGTAATACCAAGGGTGTCGCGAAACCTGTTGTAGTCCGCGCGCCTGCACTCACCGCACGGGCGGTGTCCGGCGGCAAAAGCCACAGCCTCGTCATGAAAAAAGAGCTCTGTGTAATTTCCGGGCTGCATAAGCTTGCGACGGCGGTTTTTGAACTCAAGAACGCACGTCACCCAAGCCTTATGACGCCATCGCGCTGCACCCAATTGCCCCGCCTCGTTGTGCAAAATGCCGCGATTGCCCATGTAAGACCCACGCGTCGGCTCTGCGACGATGTCGCCGGTAGGCTGAACGCGGTTTTGCCTAACCATCAGCGCATCCTGAGGGCACCATCAATGCGGATGACCTCGCCGTTCAGATACCCGGCCTCCACAATGAAACCGGCCAGTTGTGCGTACTCTGCCGGGTCCCCCAGACGCGGCGGGCAGGGGACGTCTGCGGCAAGGCTGTCTTGCACCTCTTGTGGCAACCCAGCCAGCATCGGCGTCATAAAGATGCCCGGCGCGATCGTCATAACGCGCACGCCGACAAACGCGAGGTCCCGCGCCATCGGCAGGCACATCCCAACGACGCCCCCTTTGGATGCGGCATAGGCCGCCTGTCCCTTTTGGCCGTCATAAGCGGCAATCGACGCGGTATTGATAATCACGCCGCGGCCACCATCCGGGTCCGGAGTATTGGCTTGCATGGCATCAGCTGCCAGCCTTGCCACGTTGAACGTGCCCAGCAGGTTCACGTCGAGTGTTCTGGCAAACGTATCCAATGGATGTGGGCCATCCCGTCCAACTGTTTTTATGCCGTAGGCGATACCGGCGCAGTTTACCGCGACGTTTATGTGGCCCATTGCGTCCAGCGCCTCTGCGATGGCGGCGCTGACGGAGGTCTCGTCTGTGACATCTGTTTTAATGAATGTCCCGCCGATTTCCCGAGCCACAGACCTGCCGCGTTCCGCATCCCGATCCAGCAGCGTGACATGCGCGCCAGCGGCAGCAAAGCAACGCGCGGTTGCCTCACCTAAACCCGACGCCGCACCGGTAATGAGGGCCGCTGCGTTTTCAAGCTTCATGGCCTGTTCCTCCCGACAGCGCGTGGTGCTTAGCCCAATTGTACAAGCGCATGCCGTTTTTTACCCGCGCTGAGCTTGATCGGCGACGAGAGCGCCGCCGTATCAATCATCAGGCCCGCGTTTGTCAGCGGCGCATCGTCCAGTCGCGCGCCGTTCTCCGCAATCAGTCGCTTTGCTTCTTTGCCGGAATGGGCCAAACCCGACCTGACAATGAGCTGAACGACGGAGATGCCGTCCCCGATGTCCGCTGCGCTGAGTGTCAGCGTCGGCAAATCGTCTCCGACGCCGCCTTTTTCGAAAACCGCACGCGCCGTCTCTTCCGCCGTAGTCGCCGCATCCGCGCCATGCAAGAGCGTTGTCACCTCGTTCGCCAGCCGGATTTTCGCATCATTGATCTCAGATCCCTGCAAAGCGCCCAATCGGTCGCACTCGCTCACTGGCAGTTCGGTGTAAAGTTTCAGAAAGCGTCCGACGTCCGCATCCGTGGTGTTGCGCCAAAACTGCCAGAACTCGTAAGCACTGAGCATATCGGCGTTCAGCCAGACAGCTCCGGACTGGGACTTGCCCATTTTCTTGCCATCGGACGTCGTCAGCAGCGGAGATGTGAGCCCATAGACTTCACCATCGATCACCCGACGGGTCAGGTCGATCCCGTTCACGATGTTGCCCCACTGGTCAGACCCGCCCATCTGCAGAATGCAGCCATACCGGCGGTGCAGTTCCATAAAGTCATAGGCCTGCAGGATCATATAATTGAACTCGAGGAAACTGAGCGACTGCTCACGATCCAGACGCGATTTCACGCTTTCAAAACTGAGCATGCGGTTGATCGAAAAATGCCGCCCGATGTCGCGCAGAAAATCGAGGTAATTGAGGTCGTCGAGCCATTCTGCATTGTCGAGCATCAGCGCACCATTCGATGCATCCGAGAACTCGATGTAAGCGGAGAATACGCGTTTAATCCCCGTGATATTACTAACAATGGCCTCTGCGCTTATAAGTGGCCGCTCATCTGCACGAAACGATGGGTCGCCTACTTTGGTTGTGCCGCCGCCCATAAGCGTGATCGGCTTGTGGCCTGTCTTTTGCAACCAGCGCAACATCATAATCTGGATCAGCGAGCCAACATGGAGCGACTTCGCTGTGGCATCAAATCCGATATACGCCGGTTGCCCATTCCGGAGCAGCGCTTCGTCCAACCCCTGATAATCCGTGCAGTCGGCAAGAAAGCCGCGCTCCATCATCACGGAAACAAAATCGGACTTGGGATGGTAAGTCATGGCCTTGCTCTCAGCTTGCAATCTGGGGCACTCTATAGGGGCAGAGCAGGCGAAGGAAAAGGCTTTGACACGGGCCATCGCAAAAACAGGTACGCTGACTGCGCTTGGCGCCATGAGCGGCACATCGCTGGACGGCGTAGATGCTGCGGTTGTTGTCACAAACGGGCACCGGATAGACGCCTTTGGATCACGCGACTATCGCGCCTATTCCGAGGAGGAACGCGCCTGCGTGTCGTCCGCTTTGGGACGATGGACGGGAGAGAGTGTTGAGGCGGCCACGGATGTCGTTGAGGCGGCACATTTGGCGGTTTTGGAGACCTTTGAAAACATCGACATCGTGGGTTTTCATGGCCAGACGCTGGCGCATGCGCCGCGCACACAAGGTACTCTTCAGATCGGCGACGGTGCCTGGCTGGCCAATGCCCTGGAAACTCCGGTTGTTTGGGATTTTCGAAGCGCAGACGTGGAATTGGGCGGGGAAGGTGCACCACTCGCACCGTTCTTCCACTTTGCATGTGCCAAATACATCGAGGCGACTGCACCGCTTGGTTTTTTGAACCTTGGCGGTGTTGCGAACCTGACGTATGTCGATCCGGCTTATGATCACCCGGACATGCCCGGAGCGCTACTTGCCTTCGACACTGGCCCTGCAAATGCTCCAGTCAATGACCTTATGCAAAAGCGCCTTAAGCAACCTTTTGACAAAGACGGTGCTACAGCGCGCGCCGGTACGGTGGAGCAAGGAGCGTTGGAGCTCTTTCTGGCAGAACCTTACTTTAGCAGGATGCCGCCCAAGTCTTTGGACCGGAACGACTTTGCCCAGATGATCGATCTGGTGAACGAGCTCGCGGATGAAGACGCGGCGGCGACTTTGACGGGTATGTGCGCCGTGGGCGTTCTGGAAGGCGTGCGCCATTGCCCGACGCCGCCCACCCGCATTCTTGTGACGGGCGGCGGGCGAAAGAACCCCGTGCTGATGGAGATGCTTCAGGTGGCGCTCGATTGTCCCGTGGTCCCGGTAGAAGACGTGGGATTGGATGGCGACATGCTGGAGGCGCAGGCCTTTGCCTATCTGGCCGTTCGGGTGGCACGCGGTTTGCCGACCTCCTGCCCGGCCACAACGGGCGTACGCGCCGCAGTGGGCGGCGGCACGGTAAGCTACCCTCAGACCAGCACCGTAGACCGCGCGCTGCCGGGCTAGGCCTTGGGAATGTCAAAGCCTCGTTCGGCGAGCGTAAACCCGTCAAAC
Source organism: Pseudomonadota bacterium (assembly GCA_039191495.1). Lineage (GTDB taxonomy): Bacteria > Pseudomonadota > Alphaproteobacteria > Rhodobacterales > Rhodobacteraceae > Roseobacter. Next base: position 59,004 of record JBCCXN010000015.1, read on the forward strand.
TGAAACCCCGGTGACACCGTACAGCTGACCAGCGTGTACTCACCTGTGGTGTGTGCCGCCTGCCAATGGTTCTCGGGCACGATGATTTGCGGGCGCGCGGTTTTCAGATCAGGGCCCAACGTGTGTTCGGTTGCCGGACCTTCATCCGTTTTACTCAGGGAAAGGATCAACGGGGCGCCCGCGTGATAGAGCCAGATTTCCGTTGCATCCACGCGGTGCCAGTGGCTGTGTTCTCCAGCCGCAAGCAGGAAGTAAATACAGGTTCCCGTGGCGCGACCTTCGTTTTGGGCGGCCCATGTTTCCCGGTAATGACCGCCCTCTGGATGCGGGATCAAGCCGAGGGCGTTGATGATATCCTGGCCTGTCATGGTCACGGATTAGTACTGTGCAAGGCAGCCTGCAAGACTGCGCATACACAACCCGGTCTCTTCTGTCGTGCGTTCTTACAATTCAAACTCATAGAACACCAATACCTCGATCATATCAGCAGGCATTTCCGAATAGGGGCCGCGTTTTTTGAAACCCAGGCTTTCATATAGCCCCTGCGCGGCGGTCGATATTTTTGATGTATCCAGAAGAATTCGTTTATACCCATCGGCTAGCGCTTGCGCGATCAGGGCGTTGGACAGTTGCTTGCCTGCACCCAGGCCTTGGGCTGCATCTTCAATATAAACCCTCTTGATTTCTGCGTCATCGCCATTCATCGGCTGGATCATTCCACAACCGATCACGTCTTTCGCTGTCTCAATTAGCAGAATCGACCCCTTCGGCCGGGCGTGTTTCTGCGGCAGGCTTGCGATCAGCGCGCCGTAGGTTTCGGTAGGGTAAAACCGATCCAGAATCTCGACCATGATCGGGCCGAGGCCTGCAAGATTTGCGCGGTAATTCCAACACAACCGGGCGACAACGTCCATGTCCTGCGGAAACTGGGCAAGGCGAACGCGCAGGGCTGTATTCACCGGAGAATCGACCGACCGGCATATTCAGCGGTTTCGCCCAAAGCCTCTTCTATGCGGATCAACTGGTTGTATTTGGCCAAGCGGTCCGAGCGCGCAAGCGAACCGGTCTTGATTTGCCCGCAGTTTGTCGCGACCGCCAGATCGGCAATCGTGGCGTCCTCGGTTTCACCGGAACGGTGCGACATCACATTCGTGAACCCTGCGCGGTGAGCCATTTCGACAGCTTTAAGCGTCTCTGTCAAGCTACCGATTTGATTGACTTTTACGAGCATGGAATTAGCAGAACGTTGGGCGATACCTGCGGCAAGACGCTCGGGATTGGTGACGAAGAGGTCATCGCCGACCAATTGAACTTTGTCGCCCAAAGCTTCCGTCAGAGCGCGCCAACCGTCCCAATCATCCTCGGACATTCCGTCTTCGATAGAGATTATCGGGTAATCCGCAACAAGCGCCGCAAGGTAGTCGACATTCTCTTCGGAGCTGAGAGTTTTGTTTTCACCTGCCAGTATGTAATTGCCATCCTTGAAGTATTCCGTCGCGGCGCAGTCCATCGCCAGGTGGATGTCATCGCCCGGGGAGTATCCGGCTTTCTCAATAGACTTCAAAATAAAATCAAGGGCATCTCGGGTGGAATTAATGTTCGGTGCAAAACCGCCCTCGTCACCGATGCCCGTAGAAAGCCCAGCCGAGGATAGTTCTTTCTTGAGTGTGTGAAACACCTCTGACCCCATCCGCACAGCATCACGGATCGTTTCCGCCGAGACGGGCATGATCATGAATTCCTGAATATCGATCGGGTTGTCGGCATGCTCGCCGCCATTGATGATGTTCATCATGGGCACCGGAAGCACCCGCGCCGAGGTTCCGCCGATGTAGCGATAAAGCGGCTGTGTGCAATAGTCCGCCGCGGCTTTGGCGGTCGCAAGCGACACACCAAGTATCGCGTTGGCGCCAAGGCGCGATTTGTTGGCGGTGCCGTCAAGCTCGATCATGGCGGCATCGATATCCACCTGTTCCGTGGCGTCGATGCCGACCAATGCCTCTGCGATCTCGCCATTTACGGCCGCGCAGGCCTCCAAAACGCCTTTGCCTAGATAGCGCGTCTTGTCCCCATCGCGCTTTTCTACCGCTTCATATGCGCCGGTTGATGCGCCGGACGGAACTGCGGCCCGACCCATGGTGCCGTCTTCGAGGATCACATCCACTTCCACGGTTGGGTTGCCCCGACTGTCAAGAATTTCGCGCGCGTGGATATCGATGATGGTGCTCATGGCCAGCTCCCTGAATGCAGTCACCCGCGTGATAGCGGGATGTTCGTCTGTTGGAAAGCCTCAGCTGGAATGCAAACGCCTTTCGCGCCAGAGTGTGTACAGTCCGGACCCCACAACGACGCAACAGCCAGCAAGCATGAGCGTGTCGGGTGTTTCGCCAAACACACTGATGCCAATAACCAGAGCAAACAAAATGCGCGAATACCTAAAGGGCGTCACGAAGCTTATCTCGCCAATACGCATGGCCGACACGATGGTGTAGTAAGCAGCAATTCCAATAAAGAGAGCGGCCGCGAGGTAGAGCCATTCCAAAGCGTTTGGCACCGCAAGAGGGCCGGCATTCATCAGCGTCATTAAAGCGGCGGTGGGAATGAGCACAATGAAGGCCAGAAAGCTCAGTTGCAATGTGGACGTCTCCGGAGGAACACGGCGCGTGGCGAGGTCGCGGATCCCAAGTCCGATGACGCCCTGCACTGCAAACAGGGACGACCAAGTAAACCCCTCCATTCCGGGCCGGATGATCAGCAGAACGCCGCAAAACCCGACAAAAACCGCGCACCAGCGTCTCCAGCCAACCTGTTCTTGTAAAAACAAGGCCGCGCCTAGGGTCACGAAGAGGGGTGTCGCCTGTAAGATGGCGGACGCGGTGGAAAGCGGTATCAGCGCGAGCGCTGTGACAAACCCCAACGTGCCGATAAGCTCGCCCACGGCACGCAAGAGGATGGGGATCGTCAGCATGTCGCGCGAGAACAAAGCCTGACCTTGCGCCCGCAACATGAGCCCAAGCACGAGTGTGCTGCCAACCCCGAGCATACCAACAATCTGACCGACAGGCAGGCGGACCGCCATCATTTTGATGAACATGTCTTCAAAGGCGAAAAGCAGCATCGCGGCAATCATCAGTGCTGCGCCACGCAGGTTGTCCATAGCAGTTCTACCCGGATTTGGGTCTTTGTTATCCGCCTAACGCTCCGGTCAGCCGGTGTCCAGTGCGCCCGGACGACATGGTCGCGTCGTCGCGCAACGGCGTCATTTTTTCAGAGGTACGCCATAGAGCTCAAGGCGATGGCCGCGCAGCTCATAGCCCAGTTTCCGCGCAATCTTTTCCTGCAGGGCTTCGATCTCCGAATCCACAAATTCAATAACTTCGCCGGAATTGATGTCTATCAGGTGGTCGTGATGATCACGTTCCGCGTCCTCATATCTTGCGCGACCATCGCCGAACTCAAGTTTGTCGAGGATCCCGGCTTCTTCAAACAGTTTCACAGTGCGATACACCGTGGCCAGAGAGATACCGTTGTCAACCGCGGAGGCGCGGGCGTAAAGTTCTTCCACGTCGGGATGGTCTTCACTGTCTTCAAGGACTTGCGCGACAACTCTTCGCTGTCCGGTCATGCGCAGTCCCTTGGCTTCGCACCGCGATATGATCGAACTGTCCATCATGTCCTTCCTGTCACACCGTGTCGTGTGTCTTAGCCCTGTTTGACGCAAGGTACCAGTCACTTGCCGCGCTTTCGGTTGACTTATCCTTTCAAAGGGCGCAGGTGCCGCGCTAAACGGCGCGTGATCGCGACGGCAAGAAAAACGCGGTTGCCTTTTCGAGCGAGGGGCGCGCCGAAAGGATGACATGAGCGATTTTGAAATGATGGGCCTGCCGTCGATGCTGACGCGCAGGCTGGATGAACTGGGTCTGACCACACCCACGCCGATCCAGAAACAGGCCATCCCGCATGGGCTGAACGGTCGGGACGTGATGGGTCTGGCGCAGACTGGCACCGGAAAGACGGCTGCATTCGGTGTGCCACTGATCGCGCAGATGCTCGAAATGAAAGCGCGACCAGCGCCAAAATCCGCGCGCGGGCTTGTGCTTGCACCCACGCGCGAACTGGTCAACCAGATCACGCAGAACCTGCGCGGCCTTGCCGAAAACAGCCGCGTGCGCGTGACCATGGTTGTCGGCGGGCAGGCCATCGGACCGCAAGTGCGACGCCTCGAGCGCGGCACGGACCTGTTGATAGCGACGCCCGGTCGCTTATTGGATTTGCTCGATCGGGGCGCCATTCTCCTCGATGAAACGGTCTTTCTGGTTCTGGACGAAGCCGATCAGATGCTCGATATGGGCTTTATCCACGATCTGCGCAAAATTGCGTCGATCTTGCCGGAGACGCGCCAAACCATGCTGTTTTCCGCCACCATGCCCAAGCAGATCAACGAATTGGCGCAAACGTACCTCAACCGCCCGGTCCGTGTGGAGGTTTCAGCGCCTGGAAAACCAGCCGATAAAGTCACTCAGGAAGTGCATTTTATCGCCAAATCGGAGAAACCCGCGTTGCTGATCGAAATGCTTGATGCGCACCGTCATGAGCGCGCGCTCGTCTTCTGCCGCACGAAACATGGTGCAGAACGCCTCATGAAGCAGCTCAACACGGCCGGCTTTGCGGCAGCGTCCATTCACGGCAACAAAAGTCAGGGCCAACGCGACCGGGCTCTCGCGGCGTTTACTGCCGGAGACACCCGCGTACTGGTTGCCACAGATGTTGCCGCGCGCGGATTGGATATTCCGGACGTAAAGCATGTGTACAATTTCGATTTGCCGAATGTGCCTGACAACTATGTGCATCGTATCGGGCGCACAGCACGAGCAGGCAAAGACGGCGCAGCCATTTCCTTTTGCGCGCCTGATGAAATGGACGCCCTCCGCGATATCGAAAAAACAATGCACGCCTCGATACCGGTTGGTTCGGGCCGACCTTGGGAGCCCGAAAAACCGGTCGCAAAAACGCCGGCGCGTCGGCGCAAAAGGCCAGGACAAGGACGAAAGGGTCCGCCTTCGGGACCATCCCAAAGCCCACCCAAGCGGCGCCGACGTCGCCCGGGTTCAAAACGAACCGGAAAGCCCTGAGATGATTTTCTTTGATCTTCAAATATCCCCGCCGGAGGCATGAAATTCAAATGCGCGACGTCGTGGCTCGTCCACAGCGATGGTCCGGCGTACAGATCTTTCAAGTTCCGCAGAAGGTTGCCTGAACACGCTCGTTTTCCGCAGGCGGGCGCATAAGGTCGCTGTCTGCAGTCGCGAAAGGATCAGCGTAGGCAGACAACAAACGTCTAAAAGGCCCGTAGTCGCCAGCCACAGCAGCAGCAATCATTTCTTCTATTCGGTGATTCCGCGGTACCACACGGGGCGACGCCTTTTGCATGACGTGCTCTGGATCGGGTTCCAGGTCAATTCTGGAACGCCATCGCTGGCCCCACGCATCGAACGTGTCACGATCCAGAAATTGATCTCGCGCATCACCACGGGCCAGCGCATCGAACGTGTTCGTGAAATCCGCCTGCTGATCTTCCATAAGCCGCAACAGGTCTTCTATCAGAGCTATATCTTCGGTCCGCGCCTCTTGCAGACCGATCTTTGCCCCAAAGCGTCGCAGCCACGCGGCTTCGACGAGACCTGGCATGCCATGCACGATCTGGGTCGCCTCGGGCACCGCAGCCTCCGGGTCGTCCAGTTGCTGTAGTAGCGATGTTGCCAGCTGCGCCATATTCCAGACTGCGATGCGCGGTTGATTGGAATAGGCATAACGTCCCATCTGATCAATTGAGCTGAAGACCATGTCCGCCTGGTAGGTGTCCATAAAGGCGCATGGCCCGTAATCGATGGTTTCGCCGGAAATTGCACTGTTGTCGGTGTTCATCACACCGTGGATGAAACCCACCGACATCCAGGCAGCGATCAACTCCGCCTGCGCGTAGCACACGTGGCGCAAAAGACCCAAAGGTCCATCGGCTTGCGGGTAATGACGTTCGATTGCGTAATCAGTCAATTGCTTGAGCTCGGCGATCCGACGCCTGTGCGCAAAAACCTGGAAGGTACCGACGCGCAGATGACTTGACGCCACGCGTGTCAGCACGGCCCCCGGCAACAGCGTTTCGCGCACAACATCTTCGCCGGTCAATACTGCCGCCAAAGCACGCGTTGTGGGTATCCCCAGAGCGTGCATCGCCTCAGAGACCACATACTCGCGCAAAACCGGCCCCAGCCAGGCACGGCCATCGCCCATGCGCGAGTATGGTGTGCGTCCCGATCCTTTGAGCTGTACGTCATAGCGCCGACTGTCCGTGCCCAGTACTTCACCCAGCAAAATGGCGCGCCCGTCTCCAAGCTGCGGATTGAAACTCCCGAACTGGTGACCAGCGTAGAGTTGAGCCAACGGTGCGGCACCCTCTGGCACGTCGACACCTGCAAAAACCGACGCACGCTCCATCTCGCTCGCGGTCGAAAACCCAAGCAGTGCGCCCAGCTCATCGTTGTATGCAATCAGCTTCGGCGCTTTGACAGGGACCGGGTTTTGCCTTGTGTAGAACGCCTCCGGCAGGCGCGCGTAGCTGTTGTCGAAGTTCGCCGTCAAGGTCATGGTGCACATATAGGCGGCATTCTTTGGCAACGCCAGCCGCAGCGGCCTTAAAAGCTGCGTGTCATCAGCATGTAGTTTGTGCGCGGTGTGAAACCCGCGCGCGCGTATAATCTCTGTGCACGCTCGGCATTGCGATTGACCTCAAGGTGCAGTGCTTTCAGCCCGGCTTGTGCCATCACGCGCGGCAAAGTTTGCAACGTCTCCGTTGCAATCCCGCGTCCGCGCACGCCGGGTCGGATGTAGATTTCGTCGATAAACCCGTCCAGTCCGCCAAATTCCAACGACCACCCGAATGTAATAACCACATACCCAATGGGCGCTCGTTCCGGGCCTATCAAGTAAGCCGCGCCATGCGGAACTCCGTCCAGCAGTGGAACCAGTCCTTCGCGGCGCTTTTCAGCATCCAGATCAATGTCTTCTTCGGCATGAAAAGCGGTGACAAGCGCTTCCAGTTTGTCCAGATGTGCGGGTCCCGCGAGTGTGAGCGACGCGCTCATAGTCGCCCCAGCCGTTCGGTCAGCATTTCAAAAAAACCGTCTGCATCGATGTCACCGATAAAGAGGGCGTTCTTGGGTCGATCCGTGACGCCCCACCAATCTGCGACCGTCATGCCCATCGTCAACTCAGACGTTGTTTCGATCTCGACGTTTACGTGTCTTCCTGAAAACAGTCCCGGACGCAGCAGGTAGGCCGTTACACAGGGGTCGTGCAATGGCGCGCCGACAGAGCCGTATTTTTCCTTGTCAAATCGCTCAAAGAAATCGGTCATCGCTGCCACTGCAACACCGACAGGTGTGCCCAACGCGCGAAAGGCATCGTTTCGCTCTTTTGTGACCAGCGCCTGATGCGTGACATCGAGTGACATAACGACGATAGGAGCGCCAGATTTAAACACGATATCAGCAGCTTGAGGATCGACGTAAATGTTGAATTCCGCAGCCGGCGTTATGTTGCCAACTTCAAAATAGGCACCGCCCATAAGGACGATTTCTTGGACCTTGCTGACGATATCTGGCGCTTTTTCAAAGGCGGTTGCGATATTGGTCAGCGGGCCCAGCGGACACAACGTCACAGTGCCTTCCGGCGCTTCACGCAGCTTTTCGATGATGAAGTCCACCGCATGCTGGTCCTGAACGGGCATTGTTGGGTCCGGTAAAACGGGGCCGTCCAGCCCAGTCTTACCGTGAACGTGCTCCGCCGTTACGAGTGCGCGACCAAGCGGGCGGTCACATCCCGGGAATACGCGTACATCTGTCTTCCGGGCGAGTTCACATATGATGCGCGCATTTTTCGCCGTGAGATCAAGTGGCACGTTGCCCGCGACACACGTAATTCCCAAAAGGTCAAGTTCGTCGGGACTTGCCAAGGCCAGCAGTATCGCAACTGCGTCGTCCTGCCCGGGGTCCGTATCGATTATGATTTTGCGCTTGCTCATGGCTTTTCAATGCCGTCCGGCCCGGGGTTTGTCTAGCCCCTGGCATTGCCTAACATCGGTCATATTTTGCCGATAGAGACATCGCGTGAGTGACGTCTATGAATATCATCTAACCGGACGCCGCCCCCTGACTTGGGGCGCATTTGCAATAGCCTGTGGGCTTTTGAGTTTAGCCTGGTTTGCAGACGCCCCTTGGTAAATCTGGTGTATATGGGGTGGGGTGGGGTGGGCGTTTGGCTGGCGTGTCTGTTGCTTTGCAACGGGCATTCTGGTTTGCGGCTGGATCACGAGACGCTGACGTTTTCTCCTTTCCGCAATCCGCGCGTGTTACCTCTGGCAGGCATTGCGAAAGTTGTGATGACAGATTGGAGTGACGGTTGCGACGTGGTGATCTGCTTGAATGATGGCGAAAAGATCAGCGTTGCGGATCAAGATCGGCCGCCAAGTCGCATATTCGAAAGAGAATTGCGCGCGCGGGATATCAACGTTGAGCGCCGTTAAGATCGCCGGTCTTCTTCTTTAACGAGGTCCCAAAGCGCGTCCATCTCTTCCAGTGTGCTGTCGCTCGGTGTTTTGCCCAATTCGTTGAGTTTGGCCTCCACACCTTCAAAGCGGCGCGTGAATTTCGCATTAGTCGCGCGCAGTGCGGCTTCGGGGTCCAATCCCAAATGCCTTCCGAGATTGACCACCACAAAGAGCAAATCGCCGAATTCCTCTTCGATTTCGGATTGGCTGAGGTGATCGCGGGCTTCGACCAGTTCACGCGCCTCCTCGACGATTTTATCGATGACCTGGTCGGTGGACGGCCAGTCAAACCCGACACGCGCGGCGCGTTTTTGTAGTTTTAGCGCGCGCAGCAGAGCGGGCAGGCCTATCGCCACACCGTCCAGCGCACCTTTTTGCGCTTTGCCCGCCCGCTCCACAGCTTTGATCTTTTCCCAGTCGGCGCTTTGCTGTTTCACGGATTTGTCGCGTCTTTCGTCGCCAAAGACATGTGGATGGCGCGCGACCATCTTGTCACTGATGGCACGCACGACCGTTTGGAACGAAAAATGGCCTAATTCTTCGCCAATGGCTGTGTGATAGACCGATTGAAGCAACAAATCGCCCAATTCGCCTTCCAACTCCGCCCAGTCGCCGCGTTCGATAGCGTCCGCAACTTCATACGCTTCTTCAATGGTATAAGGCGCAATCGTTTGAAAAGTCTGTTCGACATCCCAGGGGCAGCCAGTCTGGGGATCGCGCAGGCGGCGCATTATCTCCAGCAGGCGCTCGATTCCAGCGCTACTGTCGTGGATAAGATCATCAGCCATTGCGGTCCCCGTCGCTTCGGTGTCAGATGCGACAAGACAGAAACACAAACGAGGAGTCCAGACCATGCCCGTTGTTAACCGGATCGCTGACATGAGCGCCGACATAACGGCGTGGCGCCGGCACTTGCACACGATTCCGGAACTGGGACTCGAATGCCATAAAACGGCGGCTTTTGTAGCTGAAAGGCTGCGTGAATTTGGTGTCGATGAAATCTACGAGGGGATTGCCAAGACAGGTATTGTTGCGATCATAAACGGGCAGGGCGAAGGACCAACCATCGGGCTGCGCGCGGATATGGACGGGCTGCCCATCGACGAGGAAACAGGTGTCGATTACGCGTCGACGCATCCGGGCAAAATGCATGCCTGCGGTCATGACGGGCACACCGCCATGCTACTGGGGGCCGCGAAGTACCTTGCCGAAACACGAAATTTCTCGGGTCGCGCAGCGCTGATTTTCCAGCCGGATGAAGAAGGTGGTGGCGGTGGCGAGGTCATGGTCAAAGAGGGGATCATGGAGCGTTTCGACATCGGACAGGTCTTTGCGATGCACAATGCGCCCGATCAGGAAACCGGATCGTTTCACCTGAATGATGGGGCCATGATGGCGGCGGCGGACGAGTTCAATATCTACGTCTCAGGTGTCGGCGGTCATGCAGCGATGCCGCATACGGCTGCTGACCCGCTTCTTGCAGGATGCGCCATTGTTCAGGCGCTGCAGAGCATCGTAAGCCGAAATACGGACCCTCTTGAGCAACTTGTGGTGTCGGTCACGCAGATCCATGCAGGGACAACACACAACGTCATCCCTGCCAACTGCCATATCTGCGGCACGATCCGCACGTTGAGCAAGGATGTGCAGACCATGGCCGTGCGGCGCATTGAAGAGATTATTTCGGGTCAGGCGGCCTCCTTTGGCGTTCAAGCGCGTCTTGAAATGAAATACGGTTATCCGCCGACCATAAATCATCCGCCAGAGGCGGATTTCGCAGCGACTGTTGCAGCGGAGGTTGCAGGCGACGCACATGTAGATACCAAGAGCCGCCCGATCATGGGGGCAGAGGATTTCTCCTATATGCTTGAAGCGCGGCCCGGCGCCTACATAAACCTCGGTCAGGGATCCGGTCCGATGTGCCATCACCCCAAATACAATTTCAACGATGAGATCGGCCCCGTGGGCGCATCGTTTTTTGCGCGTCTTGTCGAACGCGCGCAGCCGGCGAAAGGCGCATGATCTGTGGCACTGGAAGATGCCAAATCAGAGATTGATCACGCCTTTACGCGCGACGACCTGAAGGGGCCCAGTTTCGAGAATGTATTTGGCGGCGCCACATCTTTTTTGCGCCGGCGCTACACCAAGGATCTGAGTGCTGCGGACATCGCGGTCACGGGCGTTCCGTTCGATCAGGCAGTGACCAACCGGACCGGTACCCGGCTGGGTCCACGGGCCATTCGGGAGGCCAGTGCGCTTCAACCTTGCGACCCGCCCTATGGATGGCCATTTGATGTGTTGAGCGAATGTGCAATCATCGATTACGGCGATATTGCCTTTGATTACGGGCACACGCCCAGTTTTCCAGGGCTTTTGACAGAGCATATCCGCGGCATTCTGGCCGCTGACGTGACGACAGTCACCCTGGGCGGAGATCACTACATTACCTATCCGATCCTGAAGGCCTACGCCGAAAAATACGGCCCGGTAAGCCTTCTGCAGTTTGATGCGCACTCTGACAGTTGGCCAGATGATGACTTTGATCGCATTGACCATGGAACGTTTGTCTACAAAGCCATCAAATCCGGTATTATAGATGCGGCAACGTCGGTTCAGGTGGGCATTCGGACCACAAACCCTGACCCCATGGGCGTTACAACGCTTGATGCGCGCTTTGTCCACGAAAACGGTCCACATGAGACGGTTGGGCGGATCAAAGAGGTTCTTGGGGGTCGCCTGGTCTATCTGACCTTTGATATCGACGCGTTGGATCCGGCTTATGCGCCGGGGACCGGTACGCCGGTCTGGGGTGGATTGACCTCGGCGCAGGCATCAATAATACTGCGCGATCTGGCAGGTATCAACATCGTGGGCGGAGACGTTGTCGAGGTGTCACCGCCTTTTGATACAACGGGCGCGACCGCGATTGCCGGTGCGCATGTTGCGACGGAACTGCTCAGCCTGATTGCCTGGCGCTTGCGCAGCGGGGTGGCATGACGGGCAAGAACCAACCCATCAGTGGAAATGATCTCGCACGGTTTTCCGGTCCCAACAGTTTCATGCGGCTGCCCATGGTCAACGATCTGTCTGGTCTGGACGTGGTCTTTCTGGGTGTGCCGATGGACATCGGTGCGTCGTGGCGTTCGGGTACGCGCATGGGACCGAAAGACGTGCGAACACAAAGCGCGATGATCCGACCATACCATATGGGAACCGGGGCCGCGCCCTTTGACAGCCTGCAGGTTGCGGATATCGGCGATCTGGCAATAAACACGTTTTCCCTTTCTGATAGTTTATCAATTATTGCAGAAAGTTACGACACGATATTAACCCACAAAGTTGTTCCGATGGCGATTGGTGGGGATCATTCGATTACCCTACCGATCCTGCGCGCGATGCGCCGCTTCCATGGTCCGATTGCGTTGGTTCACGTGGACGCGCATGCCGACGTCAATGACGAAATGTTCGGCGAGCGTGAAACCCACGGCACGGTCTTCCGCCGCGCCTACGAGGAAGGGTTGATCATGCCGGACAAGACCTATCAGGTCGGATTGCGCGGGACGGGTTACACGGCCGAGGACTTTAGCGAAGCACGCAGCTGGGGGTTTCAGCAGTATCCTGCGGAAGATCTGTGGCATCGCAGCCTTGCAGCTTTGAGCAGCGAAATCCGGCGCGGTATCGGTCCGGATGTTCCGGTCTATATCTCGTACGACATTGATAGCCTCGATCCCGCTTTTGCGCCCGGAACCGGCACTCCGGAAATCGGCGGTCTGACCACGCCGCAGGCCATGGAGCTGATCCGCGGTTTGAAAGGCTTGAATGTCGTGGGGTGCGATCTGGTCGAAGTCTCTCCGCCTTATGATACGTCGGGCAACACGGCGCTGGTTGGTGCCAATCTGCTTTTTGAGATGCTGTGCGTCGTGCCTGGCGTTGCCACGCGTTGAGGCTGCGGAACGCTCCGCGGGGGATATTTATCGATCAAAGAAGGGTTTAATATGCGCCTGTTCCTTATTGTGCTGTGTTTGGCCGGCGTCGGCGTGCTGGCCTACATCCGGCTGGCGCCGGGCGATCCGGAGCGTTGGAATGTGGCGATTGATGCGTCTTCGGACGCGGATTTTGACGGCGGCGCGATCCGCGTTTTGGGCGCATCGCTTGATGATTTTGCCACTGCGGACGCTGCCCTGCGGACGCTGCCGCGAACGCGTGTTCTGGCGGGTTCGTTGGAGGACGGGCGGATCACCTATGTCACGCGCTCATTGGCGTTCGGCTTTCCGGATTACACAACGTTGCAATATGCAGATGGCACTTTGAAAGCGCACGCGCGGCTGCGGTTTGGGCGTTCAGATTTCGGCGTCAACCGCGAAAGACTGGAGCAGGTTCTGGGGGCCGTCCAGGGAAGATGACAAACAGCCCTCGGTGATCTCGCGCCACATTGGGACGTTCAAAGACATCTGGCATTGTGCCATGAACATCCGACCATCCACCTGCATGCAGATTGTTTCACCCATTTCGATCCGCGATCCGCTGCGGTCCGTGCAGTAGCATTCCACGGTCTTCCCGCTGGGGGAGGTGACATCCGCGACAGCCGGTGTGCCAAGAAGGCAAACGAGTAATATCAAACGCTTCATCATGATTGGATAGCACGGATTGCGCCCTTGACCAATGGGGCGCAATGTCGGATTGCAAAAGAATGATCCCGCACGAACGATTGCGCCAGATTACCGAACGGCTCCAGTATCTGGAGGCTGTAATGGCTGATGGCAGCAGCACGGATGATATCGCGGCGCTGGCCAAGGAATACTCAGATTTGCGTCCTGTGGTTGTTCAGATTGAAGCCTACCAGCGGCTTATGGACGACCTCAACGAAGCGCGCGCAATGCTGGATGACCCTGACATGGCGCTCTTGGCAGAAGAGGAACTTCCGCGTCTTCAGGCAGCAGTGCCAGAGGCCGAGGCGGCCTTGCAGATTGCATTGCTGCCGCGGGACAAGGCGGATGCGAAACCGGCCATGCTGGAGATCAGACCGGGCACCGGTGGAGATGAGGCGGCGCTTTTTGCCGGCGATCTGCTGCGCATGTACCAGCGCTATGCAGACGCGCATGGCTGGGCCTTTGACATTGTCGCGCTTCAGGAAACCGAGCTGGGGGGCATCAAGGAAGTTGTCGCGCATATCAAAGGAGCCGATGTGTTTGCGCGGCTCAAATATGAAAGTGGTGTGCACAGGGTCCAACGGGTGCCCACGACGGAAAGTGGTGGCCGCATTCACACGTCCGCGGCGACCGTTGCGGTGCTGCCCGAGGCGGAAGACGTGGATATTCAGATCGACCCGGGCGATTTGCGTATCGATACTATGAGGTCTTCCGGCGCGGGCGGACAGCATGTGAACACCACCGATTCGGCGGTGCGCATCACACATCTGCCCAGCGGCATTGTCGTGACGAGCTCGGAAAAATCGCAACACCGCAACCGCGAGATCGCCATGCAGGTTCTCAAGGCGCGACTTTATGATCTTGAGCGCAGCAGAGTGGACAGCGAACGCTCCGCCGACCGAGCAGCCCAAGTTGGTTCGGGCGACCGATCAGAACGTATCCGGACTTACAACTTTCCGCAGGGGCGCATGACGGACCACCGGATCAATCTGACACTCTACAGACTTGACGCCGTCATGCAGGGCGATCTTGACGAGATGATCGATGCGCTGACAGCCGACGCGCAAGCGCGTTTGCTCGCCGAGATGGGGCAATGACTGCCGCAGAAGCCATGATTTCCGCGGTGGCTCGTCTGCGCGCGGCGGGGGTGCCGGATCCTGCGCGCGACGCGCGTCTTTTGCTGGCGCATGCAGCGCGCGTTGATGCAGCGCGCGTGACCCTGATCGCACCGGAAGACATCGCGCCGGAGATCGCCGAGCGCTACGAGCATCTCGTTTCCTTACGTGCCGTGCGCGTTCCGGTCTCGCAACTGATCGGCGGACGCGAGTTTTATGGACGACGCTTTGAAGTGTCGCGCGACGTTCTGGATCCCCGCCCGGAAACCGAGAGCCTGATTGAAGTGGCACTGTCAGAACCGTTTCAAACCGTGCTTGATCTGGGTCTCGGATCGGGATGCATTTTGATAACGCTTCTTGCAGAACGTGAGGCGTCGACAGGAATTGGCGTCGATATCAGCGAGGCTGCATGCCTTCAGGCCAGCGCGAATGCCGTGCGTCATTGTGTGGCCGGCCGCGCATCGGTTCTCCAGTCCGACTGGTTCAATGCTGTTGAAGGCAGGTTTGACCTGATCGTGTCCAATCCGCCTTACCTGTCGGAACAAGAAATGTCGGACAGTCAGCCGGAGCTGCGCGATCACGAGCCGCGTATTGCCTTGACGGACGGTGCAGACGGGCTGACCGCCTACCACATTATTGCGTCACACGCTCAAAGTTATCTCAACGCGCAAGGTCGCGTTCTAGTGGAAATAGGGGCGACGCAAGCCGACGATGTGCGCCGCATCTTTGCGCACCAGGGTTGGGCTGAAATTGCGATTCTTCCCGATCTGGATGGCCGTGACCGCGTGATCAGCGCGTCAAAACCGGGTTGAATGCGCCCGCTTTTGTCGGAAATCGGGCGAAAATTCGCCCCTGGAACCGGATTTCTCTTGCAGCAGCCGTTCTGGCGTGTTTATTCAGAAGCGTTGCAGCAGTGGATCCGGTTCGGTGGTCCCGCGCGGCAGTAAGCCCTTCACATCGCAACTTTGGACGTTGAACGCGTTCTTTTCA
The DNA here is from genome assembly GCA_039191495.1 of Pseudomonadota bacterium. GTDB lineage: Bacteria > Pseudomonadota > Alphaproteobacteria > Rhodobacterales > Rhodobacteraceae > Roseobacter. The sequence goes on from JBCCXN010000015.1 coordinate 74,363, forward strand.
CATCCGGACACACGACAAACAGCACGAAGGCTGAGCGAACTTCATGAAATCTTCAAGATCACGGTCCCGGTCCAAGGGAAACCGCAACAGGTCAAACAACAGCGGCGGAAACGTTATAAACCGGGTGTTCGACAGTTCGGGGCCAGAAGGCAAGGTGCGCGGTACACCGCAGCAGATCATTGAGAAATACAATCAACTGGCGCGTGACGCACAGCTGAGCAACGACCGCGTGGCGGCTGAAAACTTTCAGCAGCATGCCGAACATTACACGCGCCTGTTGAGCGAGGCGCAGCGCGAAGTAGAACAACGGCGTGAAGAACAAGAACGTCAAAACAGGGAGCGTCAGGCGGAACGTGATCGCGAACGCGCCGAGCGTCAGGAGCGGGAAGCGGCTCATTCTGCCGGTCAACAACCGCCGTCAGATTCAAATGCAGACGTCATGAACGAGCCGGAAGTTGCTGACAGCGGTCTGGTCGAAACGCCCGAAAGCCAGCCTAAACCGAAACGGGCGCCAAGGCGCAAACCCAGGCAGAAACCGGAACCAGAAGCCAGCGCACCTGACGAACCCGCCGGCGAACAACCGGATGGCAGCGACGATGCGGCACGCGCCGCGGAGTAGGGCGCGCAATCTCTAGGACGCGGTCACAACGCGCGCCAAAGCGCAAAACTCTTCTAATGAGATTTGCTCGGCGCGCGCGGTGGGAGAAATCCCCGCTGCCGTAAGATGGTCCTCGATGTTGGGGCTCAATCCTTTCAATGCCGCACGGAGCATTTTTCGACGCTGATTGAACGCCAGTGCCACCACCTGCGACAAAACCTTTGGCTCGGCCGGGAAACGGGGCTCTGTCAGCGCGCCGAGATGTACCACGCTGCTGGAGACCTTTGGTGGCGGTGTGAAAGCCTCAGGCGACAGTTGCATGACGATGCGTGCGTCCGCGCGCCACTGCGCTAGGACTGCCAGCCTGCCATACGCCTTAGTGCCCGGTTGCGCGACGATGCGCTCTGCGACTTCCCGCTGAAACATCAACGTCAGGCTTGTCCAGAAAGGCGGCCATTCCCGTGGCGTCAGCCACCGAACCAGAAGTTCCGTTCCGACATTGTAGGGCAAATTGGCCACCACGCGGACCGGTGGTTTCAACACGCTTGCCAAATCAGTGTCGAGCGCATCGCCATGCAACACCGCCAGCCGATCCGGATAGTTATCAGCAATCTCAGCCAAAGCCGGCAAACACCTTGCATCCTTTTCCACTGCGATGACCCGGCGCGCGCCTTCTGCCAGCAGGCCTCGGGTTAATCCCCCGGGTCCGGGTCCGATCTCTAATACGTCGCATGCGCTCAAATCCCCGGCCTGACGAGCAATTTTAGCCGTCAAGTTGAGGTCAAGAAGGAAATTTTGTCCCAGGGACTTTCTTGCGCGGAGATCGTGCCGCTGTATTACATCCCGCAACGGCGGCAGACTATCTATGGCACTCATCTTCTTTGATCCTTTAGTGTCCCGGCCTGAGCCGTGAAAACAAACCCCGTCCCCTCAGGGACGTTGTGCAGCCATCCGGGCGGCCATCAGAATGGCTTCTGTCATGCTGGTGGGCGACGCGCGCCCTGTGCCGGCGATGTCAAATGCCGTGCCATGGTCGGGTGAAGTCCGGATAAATGGCAGTCCAAGCGTAACATTGACGCCGCGGTCAAAATCTATCGTTTTGATCGGGATCAGCGCCTGATCATGGTACATGGCGATGACCGCGTCATAGCGCGCACGAGCCTGCGCGTGAAAAAGAGTGTCTGCTGGCAAAGGGCCTCGCAGATCGTAGCCTTCATCGCGCAACGCGCCCAAAAGCGGGCTGATCCAGTCCAATTCCTGTCTGCCCATAGCGCCGCCTTCGCCTGCATGAGGGTTCAACCCGGCGACGGACAATCGCGGAGCTGCAATGCCGAAACGATGCTGCAGCGCATCGTGGGTGATCATGATCGTATCACGCAAAAGACCGGGCGTGAGCGTCTCTGCAACGTCCTCCAAGGCGATGTGAATTGTGGTTGGCACCACCTTCAAAGCCTCACACGCCAGCATCATGACCGCGCGCGTTTCGTCCCTGCCAAGGGCCTGAAGAAACTCGGTATGGCCTGGATGCAGAAAACCCGCGCCATCTTTCAGAACTTGTTTGTTGATCGGCGCGGTGCAGAGCGCCGAGGCTTGCGCGCTTTGAACCAGATCGACACAACGGGCTATTACATCTATGACCGCCTGCGCGTTTTGACCGTCAGGTTTGCCCGGAACAGCCGGTTTCGGAAAGGAATGTGGCAGAACCGGAAATACGTCACTGTCGAGGCCTGCCACGGCTTGGGGCGTCGCGACCTCGGCAACGGGCGTGTCATTCGGCAAATGCGCGGGGTCGCCCACCCACAATATCGGCACGTGGTGTTTTAAGGCGCGCCACGCGCCTACCGCGATCTCAGGCCCGATACCAGAGGGCTCGCCGCAGCTGATCACAACCGGGGCGGGCCGGTCCGTCATGGAATAACGATGCGCGCGTCCGCGCGCAGCTGATCCAAAATGCTCTCGGATATGGCGTTCAGCCGCGCACCGCGCAACGCGTTCGCAACATCCGTTCTGTCAGCTTCTTCATTTGCTACCGATGTGCGCCCGCACAACATGAGAAAAATCAGCGTTTGACCGTTGTTTCGTGTCAGTGCGACCGAGCTTTCTCCGATGTCGAGCTTGCTGAGTTCCAGAGCAATATCAGTCGGAATTTCTGAAGGTGCCTTGGTAACCCGTTCCAGGATTTCAGGAGGCTGGTCTTTTGCAATCCCATAAAGGTCATTGCACACGTCCACCTCGGTGCGCAAGGACTGCGCTTGTGCCAAAGCGCGTTCGCTTCGACCACCGGGTATCAGATAAAGCGCATAGTCAATCGCTGCGTAACTTTCGGCGACCTCACCGCTTTCCTGTATCCCGCGCAGTTGAAACAATGCGACCGCATCAGGAATTGCTATGGGTTCCGTAACCTCTCCAGGCGCCAGTGCAAGGATCACTGGACGAAGCACTGCCGGTAGATCGCTCAGGGGCTGCCAGGGCAATTGACCACCATTTTCCCGCGTGGCCGTGGCAGAATACTCGCGCGCAAAACTGGAGAATTCGGCCTGCGACCCGGAAGCTGCGATCGCGCTTGCGACTTCTTCGACCTCTTGTTCGCGACCGGCCGGCACGGGGATGATGATCTCGGACAACAAAACGCGGATATCCGTCGTTCCGCGCCCGCTGCCAAGCGCCTGATCAATCTCAGTTTCTGTCACTTGCAGTCTGGGAACGTACCGCGCGCGGATGTAATCGCGCCATGTCACGCCTATTATCACGAAGTTTTCGAATGTTTCCTTTGCGATGCCGTTTTCTTCAAGAACGACAATAAATTCTTCGGCGCTCAGATCCACGCGCCCGGCAAACTCTTCAAGACCCGCCTCAATCGTTTCTTCGCTTACCGCAAAACCGACGCTGGCGATGCCCTGGGTGCGCAAGCGATCATCGATCAATGCCTCAATCACCGCCTCCCTGGACGCTCCGGGTGCATTGAGAAGGCTGAGAAACAGTTGCCGCTGCTCGATTTCAAATTCGGTAATGACACTGTCGTTCACCAAAATCGAAGGGCTAAAGAGGCTCTGCGCCATAACAGGCCCGCACGAAACGATCATCAATATGAAGGCGCACACATGTTTGAGGGTCATTGGTTTCTGATTATCCGCATGATTTTGTTGTCGTCTGCTCGCTGGTTCGGGCCGAAAACCCACGCAACCCGATGGTTAAGCCGAAACTGGTGGACGGCTCAAGGCTTGAAGACGAGGTATATCGCCGACGCACCGAAAAATCGACCTCCACGCATTCGTTAAAATAGACGAGGCTCAGGCCGGCGGTGGACGAACGGTTTTCCACCATGTCATAGCGCCAGTCGGCGTTGGCGACCCAGCTGTCAGAAACGTTGTACCGCCCATCGAGATATATCTCCGACGTGTCAAGGGACCGGCCTTCGACCTCGTCTTTGATCAGCCAGATATAGCTGCCTGAAACCGCCATCTTCGGGCGCACATATTGTCCCAGAACTTCTGCTTTCGTGAAGTCGAAACTGCTGTCAAAGAGCGTGCGTGCGGTGAACGCCAAACCATTCAGTGTTCTGAGCTGTCCTGCGATGAGGTAGTCGGATTCGGTGCCGGACAGGCCGGAAGACCGCGTAAAGTCTTCGTCTGCCTCATTGCGGAATACCTGACCGAGGGTCATTGCACCCTCCCATCCCGACGGTGTGACACGAGACCAGTTTACGCCGAATGCTCCGACGGTGCCGCGTTCGCGTCGGTCGGGTGCGGGAAAGCGTGAAAGCGCCAACAGGTTGCCATCGTCAAAGTCCACGAGCGTGCTTTCTTCGTTCGGAATGTTCAATTGCGAGGATCCGGTCCACGCCAATTGTGCAATGGGTTCCAGAAAATCCGTTGCGCCGCTCTCCGTTACCCGTGTCATAGGGTACCGGAATGCAACCGTTGTGTAGGGTGTGAATTGGGTCTGGTTCTGCTCGAACGAACTATCCTGCGTGATGTTGAAGATGTCTCCCGCCAGACCAACGCGTGCTTCGCTGCGAACACCGCCAGGCAGGATAAAACCACGCAGGTATTCCGCTTCTGTGTTAATGCGCGAAACATCCCGTCCAATGACATCGTCGCTTGAAGGACGTATGTGGCTGTGTCCGTTCACGTAAAGACGAAATTCTCCACCGACATTGGGCACATCGTAGCGGCGCTCATAAAAGACATCGGCGATGTATTTTTGGATCGTATCGGCGTCTTCGTCATCGCGCAGCGAGTCGAAAACGAAAAACGACCCTGATATGAACTCGTCGCGTTCCGCGCGGGAAATCGAAAGCCAGTTGACCAAGCGGTCGGCTTCGGAAATGCCGTAGTTTTGCAGATACGCATCATCTGAGGCCCATTGAATCTGAAACGATAGACCAAAATCGTTCGGCAATCTGAAATTGCCATTGCCGAACACGTAACCGCGGGTCTCGCCAGATCTTTCGTCATCGCGGCTGACAGCGGTATCAAACTGGATGCGGCCATTCACAAACGCCTGCCTGTACCGCAGCTCAAGCGTGGTCGTGCGGCTTGATAAATAGGGCGTTACGGTGATGTCGCGATCATCTCCGATTGGAATGAAATAGGGGATTTTTAACCCAAATCCCAATTCGGACGTTGCGCGGTAAGATGGGAACAGAAACCCGCGCGCACGATCCACTGTCGGGTCCGGAAACCGCAGCCTTGGGATATAGGCAACGGGAATATTGCGGATCCGGAACTGCGCCTGATCGAAGTACAACTGACCTTCCTGCCTGTCATGAATGATTCTTTTGGCGCGAATCTGCCAAAGCGGCGGTTTTCCGTCCTCGCATACGTCGCATGAAGTGACGGCGGTCTTGTAAAGCTGGCTGTAGCGATCGTTGACACGATGCATCTGGGCGGCAGTCAATTGCAACTGCTCTGCAATGACAACCTGTGCGCTTTGCAAAATACCGGACCTCAAGTTCGCATCAAGATCCGCGGCGCTGGCCAAAACCGTGATGTCTTCGCCGTCCCTGTATCTGATAGGCCCTATGATCGAAAGTTCACCGGTCACGCGATCATAACGAATTTCTTCCGCCTGAACTCGGACAAGGCCCTGGAAAACTTCCACGTTGCCACGCGCGATCAGCACGCGGTTTTCGGTGATAAACACCTCATCAGCGACGAGATAAGAGGGTTGTGGTGGCGCGTCTTGCGCCAGCACCCATCCCGGCCACAGTAGCAAGACTATGAAGACGAGCGCGCGTCGCATCAGCCGTCTTCCTTGTGCAAAAGTGGACCGAATGCCAGCAGAATGGAGGCGATGGGCGGCGCCCACGCGGCCAGATAAACAGACAGTTGGCCATTCTCTCCCAGGATCAGCACGAAGCTTCGCAGGAAATAAAGTGCAAATCCCAGCAAGACCGCTGACATTACTGCGATACCGGTGCCGCCCGCGCGCGCGTGACGCATGGTGAAGGCGCCCGCAACCAGCACCATCGCCATCATAAAGAGAGGGCGCGCCACTTCGGACTGTAACCAAACCCGATGCTGAATCGAAGAAAACCCTGCGCGATCAAGCTGGTCAATGAAGTCCTGAAGCTTCCAGATCGAAATCGTGCTTGGGCGCCCGAAACTTTCCCGGATGCCTTCGATGGTGAGTGATGACGGAATGACAAGCGTTTCATGTTCTGTCGCATTGCCCTCGGCATTCAATTCTCGCGCCAGCGGCCAAGATTTCGCATTGCGCAAACGCCATTCTCCAGCGTGCAATGTCGCACTCGCCGCCTCGATACGCCAGATCGGCGAGCCCGGATCTTCGTAAGCCAGAAAGGTTACATCATAGAGCACCGAGCCGTCGTTATTGGACCGCCACGCGCGGATCACCATCTGCCCGTCAGCCGTGGGTTGCCGTAGCCACAGCCCTTCACTGGAAATAGACAGCGTCGATGCGCTGCCTGATCGATAATTCTCGGTCAGCCATTCATACTTTTTTGAGGTTCCGGCGACAATCGGGTTGAGCATGGTGGTGGCGAAAATCCCGATCAGAAACGTTACGCCGACCGGCGCCATAAGTGCCGAAATTGCAGACCGACCTGCAGCGCGTGTGGCCACGAGTTCGGATGATCGCGACAAACTCACGAAAAAGGCAATTGTGCCCAACAAAACGATCAGCGGTAGTACAAGGTTGAGCGTTGCGGGCAGGTTGAGGAGCGTCAGCTCAAAGATCTGGCCCGCGGCCACGCCACGTTCGGCAAACCGCCGGGTTTGATCGACGAGATCAACCAGAACGATGAGCGTCAGAATAGCCACAAAGACGATGCCCAGCCATCCCGCGAAGCGGCGTGCGAAATAGAAGTGCAGGGTCAAGCAGGTGCCCTCCGCCTGCCGATGAATCCACCGCTTGGCCGGGCTGCCAACCAGAGCATGCAGACCACAAGAAACCCGCCAACGGCCGATGGAAGGTACAGCAGCGGCCACATATTGGGGTCCTTTCGGACAGGGCTTTGCAATGTACTGCCAATCCCGTCGATCAAGACGAGCAAAAGAAAGGCAAACATGACCTCTCGCCAGATCCCAAAGCGCGAATATCCGCCCAAAAGCAGTGTCGAGAAACCGATCAGCGCCGCAACGACGCAAAAAATCGGGTCGGCAAAGCGCGAGTGGAACGTCTCAGAAATCTTGCCTACACTGTCACCGGTCACAAGAGACAAGTCTTGCCAAGGTACAAGCAAGGCTGCCGTCGTCATCTTGGTCGGGTCGAGGCGCAGGTTCACGTTGTTTTGGACCAGGGATGTAATGTCGAACGAGAAATCGCGGAAGTTGGCTGTCGACAGGCGGTTTGTTTCCTGGGTGAGGCGTTGTGCGATCCCATCGACCATGATCAGCGTGGTCGCGGCTCCGTTGCGGATCAGGTAAGCTTTGGCTGCAGTGTAGATAACGCCTTCGGCCGGATCACGCCGATCGGAGAGGAACACGTCGCGCAAAGTACCATCTTCTTCAATCGTTTGAGTGAAAAAAGTGATCCCGTTTGACGGGTGTAGGAATCGTCCTTCGGTCAGCAGTTGTGCCGTTGTATTCTGCGTGATTTCTGTTTGGCGAACAGTCAGTTGCTGCTCTGACAGAGGATTCAGCACATGATGCAGCACAGAGGCCATGAAAAAGACGATCAGTCCAAACACAAGCACAGGTCGCGCAAGCCGGAAAGGGCCCGATCCCGTGGCCTGTATCACCGTCAACTCGCTCTCACTGCTCATGCGGTTGGTCACGTAAACCGATGCCGCAAAAGTTGCGATCGGCAGGACGGTCGCAATCAGCTTGGGCAGACCAAGAGCCGTGAACTCCAGAAAAACAAGCGCAGACTGGCCATCGCTGATCAACTGATCAAAGAGGGACACACCACGGTTAATCCACAGGACGGCGACCAGAACAAGAGAAAAGAAACCGAAGAGGATGAGGAATTGCGACAGCATGTATCTGTCGAGTTTGACCACCCCGATTCCCTCTTTCACCCGTTTCTTTTGGTTCCTTGCACCCTAGCGGAAACTCTGCGGACCGCAAACTGCTATCTGGCCTTTAGCGGTGCGGCGCGCTAGGTGCTTGGAGAGCTCAAAAAAGAAAGCCAATGCTATGACCGCGCCCACTCCCGTCTCGTTTGCCGAAACCGACATCGAACGTCTTGCCGGACATGAAGGGCGCGTCGCGTTGTTCACTGATGAAACCGGCCGAATGGATGTCGCGGCGCGGCGGGTAAACCGGCTCACCAAAGGTGCGCTGAAACGCGCTCTTGAGACCAAGGCGGAGGCCGGGCTGAAGCCGGGCGATGTGTTTTCGCTCGCGTATCCGGCGGGCATGCAGGCCGAAGCTGTCGACGTGATGTGTGTTCCGCGCAGCAGTACTGTCCACAAAGCCCGCGCTGCAGGTGCAAAAGTTGGCCGCAACCGCGGCAAAGCGGATTTGCTGATGGCGCTTGGCAATTCGAAGTGGGCCGCTGACATGACCTTTGGCACCATGCTGCGCGACTACAGCTTTCAGGATCACAAAACCGCAGCCGAGGCACCCGTCGGATCCGTCACAGTCATGTGCAATGATCCAGCGGCAGTAGAAGCTGCGGCGGCGCCGCTTCAGGCCGTTGCGGAAGGTACATTTTTCACCCGCGATCTGGTCAATGAGCCTGCAAATATCCTGACGACGACCAGTTTTGCTGAACGTCTTGCAGAGATGGAGAGCATTGGTCTGACGGTCGAGGTTCTCGAAGAAGACCAGCTTGCAGAGATTGGGATGCGGACACTGCTTGCGGTCGGGCAGGGGTCGGCCAGCCCGTCCAAGGTCGTTGTCATGCAATGGAACGGAGGCGCGGATGGTGTCGCGCCGCTTGCACTCGTTGGCAAGGGCGTCGTCTTCGACACGGGCGGTATTAGTCTGAAACCCGCAGGCGGCATGGAAGATATGACCATGGACATGGGGGGCGCGGGCACCGTCGCGGGCGTGATGCGCGCTGTGGCGCTGCGCAAAGCCAAGGCCAATGTCATCGGGATCGTCGGTTTGGTAGAAAACATGCCCTCGGGCACGGCCATTCGCCCTGGTGATGTGGTCACGTCCATGAAAGGAGATACCGTTGAGATCCTCAACACAGACGCGGAAGGCCGCTTGGTGCTGTGTGACGCGCTTTGGTACGCGCAAGAGCGCTTTGCGCCTGCCGGCATCGTTGATTTGGCGACGCTCACGGGTGCCATCATCATCGGTTTGGGTCATGAGAATGCCGGAGTCTTCTCCAATGACGATGACTTCTGCAAAGCCTTTTTGAAAGCGGCTGAAACAGAGGGCGAAGGTGCTTGGCGCATGCCGCTGGGTCAGGCGTATGATGACCTGCTGAAATCACCTATCGCCGACATGAAAAACATCGGCGGCCGCGCGGCCGGATCCGTAACGGCGGCTCAGTTCCTGCAGCGCTTCATCAAGGAAGACATGCCCTGGATTCACCTCGATATTGCCGGCGTTGCGTCCGTGAAGTCGGAGACAGCCCTTGCCCCAAAAGGTGCGACGGGTTGGGGCGTGCGCGCGCTCGACCGGTTGATCGCGAACAATTACGAAACGGAGTGAGACTTGGGCAAGGTGATGTTCTACCACCTGAGCCGTCGCCCGATGGAAGACACGCTGCAGATGCTGCTGGGCAAGGCGCTGAAGGCAGGCTGGCGCGTGTCAGTGCGCGGTCGCGATGACCCGCGCATGGACTGGCTTGACGAAAAACTATGGTTGGGTGCCGACGATGTTTTCTTGCCTCACGGACGCTCGGGCGGTCCGCACGATGCGTTGCAACCCGTTCTTTTGACAACAAATGCGGATCGGCCTAACGGGGCGACCTGTGTTATGTCGGTGGATGGTGCAGACGTCAGCGCCATTGAAATCAACGAGCTTGACCGTGTGTGCGTTCTGTTTGATGGCAACGATGTGGACGCGCTGCAAGTTGCGCGCGCCCAATGGAAAACGCTGACGGCGGCAGGCGTCGAAGCCGAATACTGGTCTGAAGACGGCGGCCGCTGGGAGAAAAAAGCGCAGTCTGGCGGGCGATCTACCGCGTGAGGGTCAGTGTGTCCCCAGCAATCTCGATGCTTCCCCATTTTTGCAAATACGTCATGCCCAGAAGAGACGCAGGCATGTCACCTTGATTGACAACGGCAGCAACATTGGTGTCCGTAACCGGACCCAGCGCAACGCTGTCGAGCCGGACGGGGGCTGTTCTCACCTCGCCATTGGCCGTCATAGCCCGGTTCACATAGGCCAGATCATCAGGCTGCAGTCCTGCTGTGGCCGCGTCCGTCTTGGTCAGAACCAGCGATGTTGCGCCCGTGTCCAGCACAAAGCGGACGGCCGCGCCGTTAACGGCCATATTCACATAGTAGTGGCCATCCGGGCTGCGTGGCACCTCAATCCGGCCCTCATTGCTATAAACGGATTGTTGTGGGCGAACTTCGCGAGAAATGTCATCCCACAAACCGTAGGCCGCGATAGCCCCGCCAAAAAGGAAAAACCAGATCGCGGCCTGCTGCAGCGTCTTGTTCCAAGAGGTTCTGCCTTGTGCGATAAACCAGCCGATCACCATCGCCCCCAGCACAATGAGGTAAATCAGCCGTCCTATATCAAAACTGTCCACGAAACGTCCCTTTCCGTACTCATATAAGCACTGCTCTGGTCATGTCAGCCCGCGCCGGGGACAAATCCGAAAGCTGCCAGCCCATCCAACACGAATTGGACCGAAAGAGCAGCCAGCAACATGCCCAAAAGCCGTGTTACAACCGTGATACCGGTTTTTCCCAACGCGCGTTCCATTGGTCCGGCCACCATGAACAGCCCAAGCACGATGACCATGACCAGACCGGTTACACCCAGTACCGTCGCCGTGCCCTCCAGACCCGGCTGCTGACCCATCAGCAGAATAACAGAGGCGATGGAACCCGGGCCGGCAATAAGGGGTATGGCCAGGGGAAAGACGGATGGATCTTCGCGATCTTCATCGTCAGAACGGTCTTCGCGCCGTTTCGTGCGCCTTTCAAACAACATGTCCAGTGCGGTCAGAAACAGGAGGATGCCGCCTGCCACTCGAAAGGCGGGCATGGAAATGCCGATGAATTCCAGAAGTGTCTCCCCGAAGATTGCAAAAACCAAAAGGAGGGCGACTGCAATGAGTGTTGCGCGAAACGCGATACGGCGTCGGGCCTGATCCGGCATGCCCAGCGTTAACGCAACAAACAGGGGCGCAAGACCTATCGGATCAATGACAACAAACATCGTCACGAAGGCAGTGATCAGAAAACCGGTGTCCATGCAGTATTTTGTTCCTCAAGTGTGTGATCAAGCCCGCAGGCGAGCTGGGATTGCACTCTAAACACTGCTTTGTGCGCAGAGCTCTCGCCAAGGTCGCGTTAACTGACGCCCGCTCTCTCCAGCTTTTCAAGTGCTTGCATCCAGATGTTCTCGGCCCGGTCCAGTGCCTCCATGACTTCGGCGTATTTGCGATTCCACACTTCCAACTCGCCAATGTTTGAATCTTCGTAAAGCGCCGGGTCGGCGAGTTTGTTCGCGAGTTTGTCACGCATCTCGTTCAGCTTGTCGACGCGCGCTTCTGATTTGCGCACTTCAGCCCGCATCGCCAGCACCGCATCACGCGAGAACGCTTTAGGTTTTGGCGGGGTTTTGGTTTTTCCAGCCGACTTGCTGACCGGTTTGGCAGCCGCCAGCAACATGCGCCGGTAACTTTCCAGATCGTCTTCGTACGGTGTCACGGTGCCGTTTGAAACGAGCCACAACCGGTCTGCGACCATCGACAAGAGGTGCATGTCGTGGCTGACCAGGATGACAGCACCAGAATAACCTGCGAGAGCCTCCACAAGGGCTTCGCGGCTTTCAATGTCAAGGTGGTTTGTCGGCTCGTCAAGGATCAGCAGATGTGGCGCGTCCAGCGTGGCCAGCAGCAGCGACAAGCGCGCTTTTTGTCCGCCCGATAAGCGCCCAACTTCGGTTTCGGCCTGTTCCGGGCCCAGTCCGAAACCTGCAAGTTGCGCCCGCAGTTTCGCAGGCATGATACCGGGGCGCGCGGCGATCATGTGTTGCAATGGCGTTTCGTTGACACGCAGTTCTTCAACCTGATGCTGCGCGAAAAAACCGATCCTCAGCTTGGAAGATTTGACCGCCTTGCCGGACATCAGCACAAGGCGGTTCGACAAGAGCTTGGACAATGTCGATTTGCCTTGTCCGTTCTTGCCCAAAAGCGCGATGCGATCATCCTGGTCAATGCGCAGATTCAACCGGTTGAGCACAGTCGTCTCGCCGTAGCCCGTGGACCCGCCCTCGATAGAGATGATCGGTGGCGACAGCGCTTCCGGCTCCGGAAACGTAAAAACGCGCTTTGCCGCCTGTTCCGGCGTTGCGATCATTTCCATTTTTTCCATGGCCTTGATACGCGATTGCGCCTGTTTCGCCTTTGAAGCCTTGTAGCGGAAACGATCCACAAACGACTGCATATGCGCCCGCCGTGCCTGCTGCTTCTTGGCCATCGCTGCCTGCACGGCCATGCGTTCTGCACGCTGGCGTGCGAATTGATCGTAGGGGCCTTGGTAAAACGTAAGCCGCCGGTCTTCCAGATGCAGGATGCCACCCACCGCGCGGTTGAGCAGTCCGCGGTCGTGGCTGATGATGATGACGGTGTGCGGGTAGCGCGACAAATACGCTTCGAGCCACAGCGCGCCCTCAAGATCCAGGTAGTTGGTTGGCTCGTCCAGTAGCAACACGTCCGGCTGCGCAAAGAGCACGGCGGCCAGAGCCACGCGCATACGCCATCCGCCGGAAAAGTCGGAACAGGGCTGAAGTTGCTCCTGGTCATCAAATCCTAGGCCCTTGAGGATGGTTGAGGCGCGCGCCTCGGCCGACCATGCGTCGATGTCCGCAAGCCGGGTCTGTATCTCTGAGATACGTGCAGGATCTTCTGTGCGTTCCGCCTCTTCCAGCAAGGCTGCGCGTTCGGTATCAGCCGCTAGAACTGTGTCGAGCAAGGACGTGGACGAAGATGGCACTTCTTGCGCGACCCCGCCGATTTTGGCGCGGGTGGGCAGAGAAATCGCCCCGCCATCCAAGGTCAGTTCCCCGCGTATAAGACGAAAAAGCGTTGTTTTGCCCGCGCCATTGCGCCCGACAAGTCCAACTTTGTGTCCCTCGGGGATCACGGCGCTGGCCTCCTCCAAAAGAGGGCGGCCATCGATACTGAAGCTAATGTCCTGAATGCGCAACATATGATTTGCACTGAACCACTGGCGCAGCCATGTCAATGCGGGTCATGCGCGGCCAATCGTCGAGCGATTTATACTCTTTTCGAGCGCGGACACCCGTGTTAGACGCGCCGCAAATTCAATCTTTACCGGAGAGCTTCTATGGCCCTTGAGCGCACCCTGTCCATCATCAAACCAGATGCCACCCGCCGCAATCTTACTGGTAATATCAACGCCAAATTCGAAGCGGCCGGTCTGCGCATTGTTGCACAAAAGCGCATCCACCTCACCAAAGCGCAGGCCGGTGTTTTCTACGCCGTGCATGCGGAACGTCCGTTTTACGATGAATTGTGCGAGTTCATGGCGTCTGAGCCGGTGGTGGTGCAGGTCTTGGAGGGCGAGGGTGCGATCGCCAAGAACCGCGAAGTCATGGGCTCCACCAACCCCGCGGACGCAGAACCGGGGACTATTCGCGCGGAATTCGCTGAAAGTGTTGGAGAAAACTCAGTTCATGGTTCCGACGCACCGGAAACAGCTGCCCTGGAGATTGCATATTTCTTCTCCGGCCTGGAATTGGTTGGCTAACGGCGGCGCTGTTCTCTGCGAAACCGGGGTCAGCTATTTGGCTAGCCCTTTTTTGGTTCGACGGGAAGGACCCCAATTTCATTCATAATGCGTTCGAAACCATCTTTTTGCGTATCGAGCGCTTGCGCCTTTATGGCATCAAAACGCTTGCGCAACGCCTTCTTCTCTTCGCCCCGACAATCGTTCCAGGGCCGATCCTGAAGCCCCATCACCAAAACGTAATAGCCTATAAAGTGTGGTCGCATACCATTGCGCAAAAGCCGCGCATAGGTGTTGTCGGCGCCGAGCGATCGAACGTCTTGCGCGGATAAAATACCTGAATTCACGCAAGCCGCTTCAAAGGCCGGGCCAAGATTGCGAATGGAGGAAACCGGGTCTGGCATACGCGGAGTTTAGTCGGATTTGCGAGCCGCCGCCATTCGTTTGCTGTCAAATACTGGCATAATCCGTGATAGGAGGCGTTTGCGCCGTCGGTTGCGGTGTGGCCGGCGTTTGCGGTTTTGTCTCTTTCGTCGGTTTGGGGTCCTTTTTCTCGGACATGCGAACGGTCCTTTCTGATTTCAGACGCAGGTGCATCTGATTTTCAGCGTGTCATGGGTTTCTGCCGTTCAAGAGGCCCACAAATGGCCAGACTTGGGCTTTCCGATGCAATTCTCAGGAAAACCGATAGGTGGTCTTTTGCTCGTATGCATCGCCTGCGGCAAGCGTGATCGATGGGAAACCTGGTTGATTTGGGGCATCTGGCCAGCCTTGAGGCTCAAGGGCGATGCCGGCGCAGGGCCCAAGGATCTGGCCCGCATGCATTGCGACGGGTTCTGCGGAAAGCCCGATGCCATTGTAAACTTGCAAACCCGGTTCGGTGGTCAGGATGTCAAGCGTCACGCCGTCTTCACCCGTCAGTGTCGCGGCGTGCTCCGCCGTCGTGCAGCGCGCTATGTTCAAACAGTAATTTGTATCGAGCGCGCGATCGGTGGGCACGACGCGTGGCGTTCGAAAGTCGTACTCAGAACCGTCGACCCGCCTGACATCGCCGTTGGGCAGATTATGATGTGAAACAGGCAAATATCGTTCCGCCATGACGTGCAGGCGATGCGCCGAAATATCGGCGTTCGTGTCAAGCGTCCAATACGGGTGATGCGCAAGGTTCATAACCGTGTCTCGGTTACTTGTTGCACGTAGCGTAAAATGCAGGGCCGCTTCTTGCGGGTCCAGCCTGTACCGTATTTCTACGGCACGTTCCCCTGGTAGGCCATTGTCCCCGTCAGACAGGGCACAAGACAAGCGCACGGAGCTTTCCGACAGATCGGTGACGTCCCAGTCGCAGGCGTGCAACCCACGTGGTCCACTGTGCAGACAGGCTGTGCCTTCGTTTTGCGGCATTTGATAAATCTGCGCTGCAATTCTGACCTGACCCAGGCTGATCCGATTGGCAACGGGTCCGACCACAGCCCCCATATACGTCAAGTGGTTTCGATACGCCGAAGGGTCCGGAGACCCCAGAACCAAGGAACGGGCGCGCCCGGCAAGCCACAGTCCCGAAAGGCTCGCACCGCGTGGGACAATCGCGGCCTGCACGTGCTTCGAACGAAGCTTGATCATCTCAGGGACCGTCGAACGCATAGCGCAAGCTATACATTGCACTTTTTGTGTTGGCCATCGTGTCTGTTTTCAAAGTGCAACCTGAGGCGGAACATAGGGCCCGCTCTCTATGTAATGTCCTACGCATTGGTTCTTCTTACTCAGGCCGGAGTTGAATACGAACCGTTTCAACAGCTCAGTTTGGAATTCGAACTCACGCGCTCGGTCTTTCAGATCCGCGCTTACACGCCGCTCCTGCATCAGTTGCGGCACGTCCAACGTTCGGCAGATATTGAGGATTGGCAGACAAATCTCCTCCAGCACACTCATTGCCAGCTTTTCGCTGTACGACGCGTGATACTCCTGCAGACCTACGTCTGACTTAAAAGCAGGCGTTACGGCGCCGACGAATTCCTTGAACCGCACAATCGCGCTGCGTGAGCCGTCTTTAATGTCCGACACCATCACGCGGGCGCCCGCAAGGATCAATCCGGGCAATTCGACGAGAAAATCGGGGAGCGAAAGAACATGTGCGCCATCCGGAAGATTGCGAAGGCTGACACGTATGGCACTTGATAGCCGCTCTACCAGAACATCCTCCATCGGGTTGTTGTCATGAAACGAAATCCGGTTACGGAATCCGCGCCCCACCACATCGCAGGAGCGCAAGGAAACGACATCCTGATCATGGAGCAAAAAGCTGAAAGTTACGGATCGATCCGACAAATCGGACGGCAATGGTTGGGTCTCAGGTAAGCTATTCATGAACGTGCACCGCGCTCTGTAAAATATAAAGTGATCATGCGCGGCTGGCGTAGGAAAAGAGTAAACCCACCGTACGCTGGGTGTTGCGCGGCGTCGTTTCGTCTGGCGGGAACAATTTCAATCGACGCAACCAAAAGTTGCCGATTGCAGCGGTCGATGCCATAACCTAAAACGACTTCGGCAACGGGCAGGCAGAGAGGCGGGGGCTGGCATTTTGAATAAGGACGACAAAGACATAACGATCATCGGCATTGGATCATCCGCCGGTGGTCTCGAAGCGATACGTGAACTGGTTGCCACTCTGCCAACAAACCTGAATGTTGCCTTTGTGGTTGTGCAGCACATGTCGCCGCATCACAAAAGCCTAATGACAGAATTGGTCGCGCGGCAGACAAGCCTGAAGGTGGAGGATGTCAAAGACGGGGTCGAACCGCAACCAAGCGTGATCTACGTGACGCCGCCCAACACGGATATAGTCTACGATGACGGCATGCTTCATTTGGTAGAGCCCAGTCATGAAGTGGCCTCGCCGAAACCGTCCGTTGACCGTTTTCTGCTGAGCCTTGCCGACAAACATGGCGAAGACAGCATGGCGGTAATTCTCTCGGGCACAGGTACGGATGGTGCCTACGGTGTGCAGGCCATTCGCGAAGCAGGCGGCATCACGATCGCGCAAGACACTGAAAGTGCAAAGTATGATGGTATGCCGATGGCGGCCATGCAAACGGGTTGTGTGGATCTGGTCTTACGCCCATTCGAAATCGGCACTCATCTGCAGAAAATTCTCACATCAGCGCGCGACTTTGACTCCTTTCGTCAAGAGGCGTCGGAAACCAGTCCCACATCTGACCTGCTGCAGATTCTTCTGGCGCGGACACGCGTAGATTTTCGCGAATACAAACAAACAACAATCAATCGCAGGATCGAACGACGCATGCTGGCATTGGGAATCGAAAGCCATGAAGAATATACACAGTTTTGCCGGGTGAATCCGAATGCGGTCGATGCGCTTTTCAAAGATCTGCTAATCTCTGTTACGCGTTTTTTTCGTGACAAATCTGAGTTTGAGCAGCTCAAAGAAATGCTTCCCGGATTGCTGAAAAAGAAAACCAATACTCCCTTTCGGGTATGGGTGGCCGGCTGCGCAACGGGCGAGGAAGCCTACTCTATCGCTATTCTTTTGGCCGAGGCTTTGGGCGGCCCGACTGTGCAATTGAAAGACCATGTGCAGATATTTGCAACAGACATTGACAAGGATGCCCTCGAAGTCGCGCGCAAGGCGGTTTACGGAATGGCGGCGCTGAACGACATCCCCCGGGACCTCGCGGATCGGTACTTCTTGCAGCAAAACGACGGGATAAGAGTGATCGATTCACTTAGGTCGGCAATTCTCTTTTCGGATCACAACGTTTGTCAGGACCCGCCATTTCAAAAGGTGCAGCTTTTGTGTTGCCGCAACCTGCTGATATACTTTGGAAACGCCTTGCAGCACAAAGTCATGTCACGGTTTCATTATGCTATGACAGAGACGTCGCTGATGTTTCTGGGCACTGCCGAGACGGTGGCCGGCTCCGACGAGCTTTTTATCCAGGACAGTAACTCCGCGCATATTTATCGTCGTCGTTCCATCCGCCGCAACGAACAAACGCCCTTTGCAAACACGCGGGCGGTCCCCACCGCGCGCAAAATAGCTCCGGTGCCGACGACGCAACCGGCGGCGCAATCCACCGAGCGTCAGATGTTTGAAGCACTCGCGCAAGCGTTGGGAAAAAACTCGATTTTGGTCACCGAAGATTATTCGATCGTGCGCGTTTTCGGAAATGTCAGCGCCTACATCGAGATGAGCGACGCAAGCAACCTGAAAATGCACGTTGATTTGTTGCGACGACCATTCCGCGAAGAGGCACGCAGTCTTGTGACGCTGGCGCTTAAACATGATGAACACCGCAGCGGCGTGCGCCATCTGTTGGCCGAAGACGCAGACGAGGAAATCCGTCTGGATGTGTACCCTATCATTGCGCGCGACATCAATGAGCGGGCAGCCCTTGTGGTTTTCAGTGAGGTCCAGGTCGACCGTGCCAAGGATGTTGGCAACGGCACAAAGGAGGGCGGAACGGACATTGAAGATGATCGCATTCGCCTGCTTGAGGATGAGGTCGCGACAACGCGGGAAGCTTTACAGCAAACCATTGAAGAACTTGAAACATCCAACGAAGAGTTGCAATCGCTGAACGAAGAATTGCAGTCAACCAACGAAGAATTGCAGGCCACCAACGAAGAGCTTGAAACCTCGAACGAAGAACTGCAATCGACCAACGAGGAGCTGATCACCGTCAACGAAGAATTACAGGTAACGGCGGCGGAGCTTAGCGGACGCACCGGTGAGTTGATGTCGGTTTTGGAGACGGCGCCGCTCGCCATCATGGTACTCGATACGGCGCTTCAGATCTCTCAGGCGACGAATGCCGCCGCATATATGTTCAATCTGACCCTTCCGGTGTCCAATCCACATATCAGCCAGTGCGTATTGCCTGAAAACTTTCCGTCCCTCGCGCCAATCTGCAATGAAACGCTGAAACTGGGTGAGCCGATTTCAAAAGAGTTCACAACCGGCGGATCGCGATACAAACTGACCAGCTCTCCGTTTTTCGATATGCGGGGTCAGATCAAGGGCGTGACAATGGTCGTCTCTGAATTCCCGGGCCTTGCGCAGGAACTGGACCTGATCCTTGATCATGGCGAGGTCTTCATGCTGAACCGGGCCAAAGACGGAACCATCCTGCGGATCAGTGAAAAATGTGCGAAACTCATTGGCACAACGAGATCCAAGGCAGAAGGTGCCAATTTCTTCAACATCGCTCCACCCGCATTTGCAACCATTGCCCAAGAGAACGACGACAAACTAACGCAAAGCACGAATGGGCATTTGCGCGACGTTGTTAAACTTGAATCGCGGAGCGGAGCACCCGAAGGCTGGCTCAATATCGAACACTTCCTGTTCTATGATCCTGCAGTCGACGAGCCCTCTATATACACAGTGGGTCAGGATATAACTGAGGTCGTGGAAACCCGCGATAAATCAGAAGATTCTCTGGCGCAATTGATGTTGCTCCAGGAGCTCGCCAAGGTGGGTTTCTGGTCCGTTGATCTGGAGGATCAATCGGTTTTCTGGTCAGATGAGGTCTTTCGAATTCATGAACTGGAACCGGGAGACTATCGGCCAAGCCTGAAAGAGGGTCTGGACTTTTATCATCCGGATGATCGTGAAAAGGTCGCGCAGGAAGTCGAGCGGGTGACGCAAAACGGGGGCGAGTTCCATTTTAAGTTGCGCATCATCTCGGCCAAAGAAAACACGGTGACGGTGGAATCTTTCGGACTGGCGCGCAAGGACAAAACGGGCTCAGTAAGCCGCATTATTGGTGTCTTTCGTGCACTCGCGGAGTAGCGCGCTCCTGGGTCAACCCAGTATCTCGACGACTTGACCAAACGCTGGCGTCGGATGTTCGGCTCTCGGCGTGGCCCAGATCACCGGGGCATTGGGGTTCGGCCCCATTGGTCCGGCCATGTCGGACAGGATCACCACAACGGACGGATGCTGTTGCCTGGCACGTTCCAGAACATCAACAAATGACGTGCCGCCGTCGCGGGTGAAACGCCGCTCTGTCAGTGTTTTGCGCATCTCGACCGCGGATACCACGCGTTCTTCGTAAACGGCTTCATCAAACCACATCACATGGACCTCCGCGCCGGTTTTGGATGCGATGCCAACGAGTTCGCCGGCAAACAGAGACATTGTCGTCTCCGTCACCGATCCGGATGTATCCAGTCCGACAACAATGCGCGGTTGCAGCGACTGGCGCATCAGTGCAGGGTCATAAACGGGCTCGGGGCCGCCAGAATGACGTGCGGCACTATCGGCCGCAATCCAGGCGGAGCGCGGCCTGCGGTCGCTGCGTCGCGGGATGTTCTGAAGGTTGCGGGCGAGGAGTTTTCGTAAAATCCGCTCCCACGGGACACGGCCTGCAAATATCTCGGCCAGTTGCCCAAGCAAAAACCCAATTCCACGACCAGCTGCTCCTCCGGCTTGTGCTGCACGGATCAGGCGCGCGCGCCAGACCAGAGCATCTTCAGCGACGCGATCATCATGCGAGTGAGGAAATATGTCCGCTTGAAAACCATGAATTGCAGCGTAATCGCGGGCCGAGGCGGCGACATCCTCTTCTCGTCTGGCAAGGCAATGGTAGAGCCTTTCGATCTCCCATGCGGCTGGTTCTTTACCTATGTCTGTCGTCACATCGAAATCTACCGCATTCGTCAACTCGGCAAGCAGCACAGCTGGTCGCGGCAGCGCAATGTCCGCACGGTCAAGGCAGGTGTTGATGATACAGTCGGCAGCCAAGTTGAACAGGTCGGGGGCAAACCGGTGACCCAAGCGCGCCTGCAGGTCAATCAACGCGGTTTCGTGCCGAAGCGCCACGTGAAGAACATGATGCCCAAGGACGCCAATTTGCTCGCGAAGGGGCAGGGCGGTGAAGCTATCGGCGATATGTATGACGTCGCCCGACACGCATGTATGCGGGCCATCGCCGTCTTTTATTGTACACCACAGGGCGAGGCTGGCCAGGCTCGGATCTGTTTCGGGCAAATGGGCCAGAGCCATGGCGGCTCTGCGTGACCGGTGCCGCATCTGCTACTCAAGCCCCAGCGTCTGACGATCGGCTGCATAGCGACGATAGGCGTCGGATTGCGCAAAGGCGTTAGCAAACCCGTCACGAAGCGCCTTTTGCATCAGAACCTCGAAACCGAATGCACTTAACTCAGCCAACGGGAATTGCGCAAACACCTCCGTTTCACGCTCGGTGTCGAGATGTCTGATCTGCTCCATCACTTCGATCACCTTTTTTGCGGTGTCGCCATCCGCGGTACCCACAAGCCCGAACACTATGGCGTTCAACGCGTTCATACTGTCCGGAAAAAGGGCAATGCGCTCCTTGTAGCTGGCTTGCAGAAGTTCGGGAATGTGCACGGCAGTTTCAACTTCTTCGGCGACGCTCAGAAACTCCGCGCCGACAGCATCCCCTAAGGTGCCGTAGATCATCGCAGTGCGAGCTGGCCAGTCAAAAACCGCGTTCAGGATCGTGCTGGTTTTTTCCCATGCACGTGGCGTGCAGGCAATCATTTGACCGTTGCGCAACGCATCCTCGGTTGTATCCAGAAGGTCCGGTCGCGCACGTAGGAAAGCGGTCACTGCAGGATGGAGCCCCTTTGGCGCGGCATAATTCTCCAACCAATCGCGCGCATTCGGTTGCAAATGCAGATGAATGAGACGGTCTGACAGGGCGGTGCCCATCTCGTAGGCGATGGCGCCATCCTCGACCGTATTGCCGGCTGCAAGGATCATAACGCTTTTTGGCAGCACGTGTTGACCAACCCGACGTTCCTGCAAAAGCCCATAGACAGTGGGTTGCAGATAGGGCGAGGCTGCGGTCAACTCGTCCAGAAACAGGATGGCGGGCGTTTCGGGATCGTCCGGCAGATCCTCAGGTCGGTACCAGACCGTCTTGCGAGCGGCGTGATCATAGTACGGCAGCCCACGCAAATCCTGAGGTTCGATCGTTGTCAGCCGCAGATCAAACAGTCGCGCACCGATGCTATCGGCAAGCTGCTGAACGATCTGCGATTTGCCAACGCCGGGGCGTCCGTGCAGCATCCAGGACCCGGTGAGCTTATCAGCCTCCTGCGCGCGCCAGGCTTCTTTCAGCACCGCAAGCGCCGCGCCTGCGGAAAGAACTTGTGCGTTGACGCTCATGAAGTGGCTCCAAACGCGATGTCAGATTTGGGAGCCACGTTCATCAAAGCGCTCACCCTCGCGTGCGCGGATATTTCTTGTGCTTCCAGAACGACGCTTCGCAGCATTTGTTTTTGCCGCAGTCCGACAAGCTGGAGGCTGTCCTCGGTCAACGTTTTGTCAAAAAGCAATTTGGTTATCAGGTCCCGTTCTGTGGCATCCAGATCGAGAACTTCCGGCGCAGCACTGGCCAGTTGCACCGAAACCAAAGTCAGAGGCGCAATACGGGCCAGCTCGGATTGTTCCAAAACAAGGTGCACCGTTCCTCTTTTGAGCCCTTTGCGCGCAATGATGCGTGTCAAAACGCGCCTTGCGTTAAAGGCCAAAGCATCTTCTGTGCGCGCCACATCCTCGTCGCTGATGAGACCTTCGCGCTTGTTCAAAGGAATGCTGAGCACGCGCGTTTCCACAATCGCGATTACAATGAGCATAGGGATAGGGGCTTGAGAGATCGGCAAAGCCAAGTGCGGCCAGACAAACATTGCGATGACAAATGGGGTCAGGGCACCCAAATATCGCAGCACTTGCACTTCGAAGAGAAGCCGAAAGACTGTTCCGACACGTGCGCCTCTGCGTGGAATGATCGAAATCCGCCCTATCATCCTTTTGGGCACAGTGCGGGTTTCAAGCGCGCGGCGATTCATAAGTGTGGACGGACAGACAATGAACATGGTGTTTGGAAAACTAGCGCGGGGTAGCACCATCGTCGAGACGCCCGCGACGGCTGGTCTCAGCAGGCACAGTTTACCGCTATGACCGCCCGTTGGGCACGGCCCTTGCAAATCCTGAAAGCAGCATTTTGGAGTGTTACATGCCTTGCGGTTCTTGGCAGTTTGTACGTTCTTGAGCGGGAACGGCGGACGGTAGAGACATCCGTCGTGTCGACAGAGACAGGACCGTTGTCGATCTATGTGCCGAAACGGGCGGACCCCGGTCCTTTGGTACTGGTCACCCATGGGTTCGCCGGATCGCGCCAGATGATGCAGTATATTTCGCGCGATCTGGCGCGCGGCGGCTTTGCCGTGGCCAGCATGGATTTCGCAGGGCAGGGCCGCAGCACCGCGCGCATGTCTTCCGATGTCACGCGTATAGAAGGAACGACCGAACAACTGATGCGCCAGACCCTTTCAGCCGTTGATTTGATTGAGGCAACCATTGGACGACCGGTCGAGGCGTTGGTCGGGCACTCCATGGCCACCGACATCGTCATCCGCGCATCGGAGAAACTGCCAGAGGTCGCCGGCATTGTTGCTATCTCAATGTACTCGGAGAAGGTCAGCGCCGATTTTCCGTCGCGCTTGCTGATCCTGTCCGGCGAATGGGAAACCCGTTTGCGTGTTTTTGGACGTTCAGCGATTGCCCAGATCGATCCCGAGGCGCGCGAAGGACAAACCGTGCGGCAAGGAGATGTGGTACGTCGCGCCGTCTCGGTGCCGCGGACGGAACATGTCGCTGTCCTGTTTTCGCCCGTGACGCTGGAGGAAACCCATGTCTGGATTTCAGATGCACTAAACCGGTCATATTCAGGCACCGCGTGGGGTATGGGCGTGCCGATAGCCGTGGTTCTGGTTGGTCTGATCGTGCTTTTCTGGCCAGTGACGCGCGGCCTTGGTCCCATAGTACCTCCCCCACGCGCGCTGAGTTTAAGGGCATTTCTTGCGGCTACTCTTTTTCCCGTCATACCCGCACTGGCGGCCAGTGTTTTTTTGGGCGGTAGTCTGGCTGGCAGCGCCGCATTTGGTGGTTTGTTTGCGTTCCTGCTTGTCTGGAGCGGCGTTGCCTGGGCGGTACTGTGGCGCGTCGGTTACCGTCCACATGTTCCGCATGTGCTGGGCGTTGCGGTTCTTGTCATCTGGGGGTTTGTCGTATTTGCGCTCGCGCTGGATCGGTATGCTGCGGCGTTTGTCCCGGCGGGATCGCGTCTTGAGCTGATGGTCATATTCTTGACCGCCACGGTTCCCTTTATGGCGGCAGACAGGGCTTTGGTCGCGGGTGCGCCGGTTTGGCGACGGCTGGTCAGCCGGGCCATGCCCGTGGCCGCCCTGCTGAGTGCGATGTTGATTGATATCCCGCGCATGGGATTGCTGTTTACCGTCTTGCCGGTGCTGGTCCTGTTTTTCGCCGTCTACGGGACAATGGGCCGCGCCGTGGCGCGTCGCACAAACCCTGAGACGGCGGCGCTTGGGCTTGGCGTGATCCTTGCCTGGTCGATCGCGGCAAGCACGCCTCTTTTCGTCGGATAAACGGACCTCAACTTTCAAGAGCGGCTTGCAGGATTGCATCAGGGTCAAACGGCATTTGCCGCAACCGAATTCCTGTTGCCGAAAAGATGGCGTTTGCAATGGCTGCAACTGTGGGCGGCGGGCTGGCTTCTCCCGCGCCGACCGATGACGCAGATCTGTCCTCAATCACCTGAATGTCGATCCTTGGAACGTTATTGAAACGCAAGACAGGATAGCTGTCCCAGTCGAGGCTTTCCCGTCCATCCGGACCCCAACGCAGCCGTTCGTACAAGGCCCAGCTCGCGCCCTGCAGCACGCCGCCTTCGAGTTGCGCCCGCAAACCGTCTGGATCAACCACGCGACCTGCGTCGGCGACAAGACACACGTGCTCGAGCTTCACGTCTCCCTTGTCACTCATGGCAAGATCGACAGCAAGGCCGACGCGCGTCATCGCATTTTTGTACTGCGCATAGGCGATCCCACGCGCGCAGTTTGGCGCAGGACCTTCGGCTGTCATCTGCTCCAGTCGCGTCAGAACCGCCCGACCTCTCGGATCCGACAAATGGTCGAGACGAAATTCAATCGGATCCACTTTAGCTTTTTGCGCCAATTCGTCCATCATGCTTTCGATGGCAAAAATATTGGTTGTTGCGCCAAGACACCTTAGTGCTGAAGGTCGGATGGGGCCATCCGGAACAAGCGATTTAACCAGGTGGGTTTCGCGAATATCGTAGATCGGCTCCAGATTGCGATGCAGCCCGGCATGCCGGTTCATATTCGGTTCTGGTTGAAGTCGCGGAATATCGGTGCTGCGGGCGCAATTGGCAGCGAGCCGCGCGGCCCCGGCGCGGTTCGGGCCCGGGCGGGGGCGTCCGCGATGCGTGTCGCCACGCGTCTCCATCCAGAGTGATGATATACCCCCCAACGCGTTGCACTGCGCGCGCATGGAGACGGACATGGCCGGGCCGGCGGGCGCGCGACCGTTTTCATCTGAGCGGCTGTATTTCAGTAGAACAGGACGCCCGGGCAAAGCGCATGCTATAAGCGCCGCTTCAAATGCTGCGTCATCCGCGGCATTGTGACCGTAGCAGCCCGCACCGGGGAGATGTTCAACCACGATGGTGTCGGGCTCCATTCCCAGGCTGTCCGCGATACTGTCTCGCAAAAAGAAAATGCCCTGACTGTGCGTTTTTATACGCAGCGTTCCCGCTTTAAATTCGGCCATTGCTGCTGAGGGCCCAAGGGGTCCGTGCAGCGTATAAGGACGTGCGAAATCGGCAGAATACGTTGCAGCGGCAGGCGGGTCACTGACGACAGCGGACAGGCTCGGTGATCCGTCAATGACCGCGAGCCGCTGCGCCTTTTTGCTTCTGAGGTTTTTGAAAGTGTCACCCGTTGGCAAGGCCGTGTCGGCTTTCCAGGAGCATGCACGTTGCAGACGCTCTGCGGCTTTGACGACCGACCACTCTGAGGCGCCCGCGATGGCGAGAAAGGAACTGTCCTTTACAATTTTCAGCCCGGCACCCTTCGCTGATGCCAGGGCTTGCTCGTCGCAGTCTTCAAGACGTGCATCCAAAACCGGAGGCCGTACGATCCGCGCGTGCAACATGCCTGGCCGCTCCAAGTCGTGAACGTATTGAAACGTCCCGGCCACCATGCCTTCGAGGCCGCGTTGGGGCAGGTCGGCGGTCGCAAGCGTTGAAATGCGAACCGGAGCCGTCTGATCGACACGCAAATTCTCAGGTGCCTGCGCCAGCAATTCAATCAAGTGCAAGCGACGTCCACTATTGGACGTACTAAGCCAGCCGTCGGACAGCTCAATCTGTTCAGGTTTCGCGTTGAGGAGGCGCGCGCCGGCGCGCACGGCAAAGTCTCTTGCGGTCGCGCAGGCGCGGCGCTGTGCAGCGCCCGACTGCTGGATCGAGTTGCTGCCCGAAGTGATGCCCTCATCCGGGCTCCGATCCGTCCTGACCGGAGCGACATCAATCGATGAGAGTGGGAGCGTCAGCTCTTCTGCAGCAATGCGCATCAAGGCAGTGGAAATGCGCTGGCCAATATCAACCTTGCCAGTAAGAAGTTCAATCCGGTTGCCTTTGGCAATCAGCCAGTCACGCACAAACGGGTAGCGTTCGAGGCTCATACCTCCTGTTCCAATACCTCCGCGGCGGCAGACAGAACGCGTGGGTGGCTGCCGCAACGGCACAGATATTCAGACAAGGCCATCTTGAGAGCGTTTCGATCCCGTTTTCCGGTGTTTTCGAGTTTCAATGCAGTGACTGCCACCACAAGGCCGGCTGTGCAGTAGCCGCATTGGGCTGCACGATGCGCGATAAAGGCTTCTTGCACTTGGCGCCCGGCCGGTATTTGCGAGACACCTTCGACCGTGACAATATCGCTGTCGGAAAAGGACGACGCGGGCGTGACACAACTGAACGTGGCTTGGCCGTCTACCAATACGGCACAGGCGCCGCATTGTTCCAGCCCGCATCCGATTTTCGTGCCCTTGAGTTTGAGCTCGTTGCGCAGCACATAGACCAACGGTGTGTCCGGGTCGGACTTGATTTCCTGCAACTCTCCGTTGACCTGCAGGCTTAGCATGGAGCGACTTTTTCCCATGTTACATTGAGCGAGACGTCAGCGGAGGAAAAGAGATTCATCACAGGGCAACGAAACTCTACATTGCGTCGCAGCCGCGCTAGACGCTCATCGCTCTCGTCCGTATGAACGCGAATGCGCATCCGGACCGAGTTGAAATAGGGTCGCACACCTTGTACGCCGCGACTGCCGCGCTGGTCGACCTCGCCGTCTGCTTCAATATCGACGGCTGTATAATCGAACCTCATCGCTTCGGCGCAGCGGTTAATGATGACCCCCTCGCAACCGCAAAGCGACGACAGCGTCATTTCCAGGGGTGTCGGTCCAGTATTGCTTTCTTTTTCATCAGTGATCACAATATGATCCCGCACCATCATAACGCTGCGCGTTGAGGCTTCGTTGCGCATACTGACACGGCGTATACCTAAGGCCTTTCGATTTGGATCGACGCTTGGTGGCAAAAGATCGTCGGGGGCAGTGTTCATATGTCCAACTCCAGTATGTCCAGACCGCTGACGCGGTCGAGCAGGTAGATGCGGCCTCTGTCATCCACGTCCACATCATTCGATTGAGGGGCCAGTCCGTCCGCGCTACGCTCCGGCATGAAGTATGCAACTTCCTGTGGCAGCAGCGGATTGGCCAGATCCAGCACCCGTAGTCCACCGGCAAACCATGTCGCAAAGACAAGCGTGCTGTCGAGCCTTTCGCGGAATTGGTGTGCGCCAAACCGCACTCCCGCCTCGCCTACGAAAGGGCAGGCCCGCTCTGACAAATCCCACGCCGCCACGGGTTCCATGGCATTCAGATCGGTCACGTCCATGACCCAGATGAACCCGTGCAGCCGTCCCGGAACATGGGCATGCTCTTCATCAATAGCTACCGCGTAGCGTCGCGCATTGATCAACTGTTCCAAAGGCATAACGGTATGCGTGGGCTCTGGGATCGCGGTGGGCCAGATATAGCTGCCGACTTGATTCAAATTGGCCATATCCCCGCAATCGAGCACGCGCAGCCCGGCGTGCCAGACGGCTGCCCACAGCTCGTCTCCACACCGCATCGCATGATGCAGCCGGTGGCTGTAGCCGATGCCCGTGGGGGTTTCGCCAGCAGCGACATGCTGGCCGGGCATGTGCCACCGCGATACCTCGCGGGGCGCCGTTGGGTCTGCCAGGTCATAGATGACAAGAATGTTGCCGACATAGCCCTCCATCTCTGTGGAGATATAGGCGAAACGCGCATCCATATCGAACCGGTGCGTGCCGAACCCATGCGTTTTGACGTATGAGAGTAATTTGGGTGCTGATTTGTCCGATATATCCCACACGCGGAATCCGCCGCATTCGTAGCCGCGATCGCGTGCCGCATCGAGGTCGGGAATGTCTGTGACTGCGACGCCAAGATACTCTACGATCTCTTCATCGGATTTATTGGCGGCACGCAGATCCGGAATTTTATCCCCTTTGCGCAGAAAATGCCGGCGATCCTGTTCCACGTTCGTGACCATCAGGTCGCCCGCGACGCGCACCTTGTGCGTATGAGACCATTCAGGTGGATCGATATGGGCAATCACACGCATGTCCGTCGGGTTTGATATATCGATGATCGACGTGCCGTGCGGCGGTTTCATGTGCCCGACGTACGCAAAATCGCCCTCCACAACGACCTGCCCTCCCCCCGGAATTTCGAGGCGACCAAGGTGCCGGATGTTCTTGGACAGCGGGATGTCGTATTCGACTTTCATTGTTGTCATGCGTCAGCCAGCTCCTCTTTCTTGCGTTTGCGATCAAACACAACCGGCAGGATCAGAGACACGGCGAGCGCGACCCAGAGAATATTCCCCAGCGTCGAGGAAAACAAAACGGAAATGTCGCCCTCGGATTTCTTGAGAGCGCGCAGAAAGTAGGTCTCGAGCAGTGGGCCGAGGATCACCCCAATGAGGATGGCGGCCACATGATAGCCTGTGCGTCGCGCAATGTAGCCGATCACACCAAAGGCCAGTGCGAGGTACATGTCGAACATATACTCGCGCGGCACAAACGCACCGACCAATGTGAATGATATGATCATCGGGGCCAGATAGATTGTCGGTACCGTCGTGACGCGGCTCATGTACCGCGACAGCGGCAGGATCGTCAGGATCATCAACATGTAAGAGACAGTCATCGCCATGAACATGCCGTAGCCGACTTTCGGGTCTTGCTGAAAAAGAGACGGGCCGAAGCTGACGCCATGGTATTGCATCACCACCAGCATGATTGCCGCAGTTGCGCCGCCGGGTATCCCAAGCACCAAAAGCGGCACAAGCGTGCCCGAGGTCACGCCGTTGTTGGCGCTTTCGGGCGCCAAAAGTCCCTCGATATGACCCTTGCCATAGGCTTCGGGCGTCTTTGAAAAGGTGCGCGACTGCTGGTAGGCCACAAAGCTTGCGATGGAGGCACCCGCGCCCGGGATGACGCCTATGATCAGCCCGATGAGGGAAGTCCAGGCGATGTGCGTCCATCTTTTGAGCGCGTCTCGCACCCCTTCGAACGTCGCGGCCCAGGATGGGTTGGCCATCGCCTCCTGTCCCTGTTTGGTCAGAATTACCCGCTTTTCGATAATTATGAAGGCCTCGGACACGGCGAAAAGACCAACAAGCGCCGGGATCAGCGGAACGCCGTCATAAAGCTCCAGAAATCCCATCGTGCCGCGCGGTGTGGCGTAAACGACATCCGTGCCGATCGCCCCGAGCATGAGGCCAAAAAAGCCGGCAATAAGCCCTTTGAGCATATCCTGTGCCGCAATGGAGGCAATGAGCGAGATGCCAAAGAGCATAACGACGATCATCTCCACCGAATGCATGTAAAATCCAACACGTGCGAGAAGAGGCATCGCGGCAAGTGCAATAATCGTTGTGAGCAGACCACCGAGTGAGGAGGCAACAAAGGAAATTGCGAGCGCCTGTTGCCCACGGCCCTGTTTAGTCATTGGATAGCCGTCCAAAGGCGTGGCGGCAGCGCCCGCCGTGCCCGGAATGTTGACCAGAATGGCAGGAATACCCGCACCCATGCGCGCTGCGCAATAGAGTGAGACCATGAAGACGAGCCCGGTTTGCAAATCCATGGCCAACGTCAGGGGCATCAAAATGATGATTGTGTTGGCGGCGGAAAAACCCGGAATACCACCGACGATCAGCCCAAGGAATATGGTTGGGACAATGACCCACCAAAAGCTCAACGTCTCAAGAAAGACTACGCCCAGCAAAGCGGTGGTTTCACCCATTTGCCAGCACCGATTGCATTGCATTTTCAAACCAACCGCGTGGGAAACGGGTATTAAAGGCGATAATAAAGACGGCCCATCCGCCGAGCGACAATGCAGCGGCAATCAGCGTGACCAATCCCAAACGCCTGAAAGCACCCAGAATGGCCATGCTGATCCACAAAAACAGGAATGTCGTCAGCGTGAAGCCGAGTTCTTCGATCAGCCAGCAAAACGCTACGGTCGTGACCAAAAGCGCAACGCGTCCAGTCCGAATGTCGTCGGAGTTCACCAGACTCGAAAAGGTGAACCGACCCTCTCCACGGCGGTACTCGCCAGTGATCTTTACGAAAAACAGAAGGCAGATGAACAACAGGACACCGCCGATGGCAAAAGCGCTGACTTGCGCGGTCCATGGCGAATTCCAGATTGTGGAAAAATAATAGAGCGTGAAGCTGACGGCGAGAACGGGAATTACCAAGTCTGCGCCGAGGTGGCGTTGCACTCGTTTTGGATTATTGGCCATGGTTTGTCCTGTCGCAGGTTCAAGGATTTACACCGCCCGGATGCTTTCACATGCCAGGCGGTGTGAAAGATATCACGCGCCGGTCAGCAACGGCTTGAAGCGGTTACCAAGCTCGAGCATGTCCGCGACGAATTGCGCGCAGTCTTCGACACCGCCTTGATTAAGATATTCGGGAGTGCCGCGCGCACCCACGTAAGCCTCAAGCAGTGCGGGGTCCTCGAACGTGGCGTTGAAGGTTTCGACGAGTGTGTCGAAACGATCAGGATACTCTTCCGCGGCCGCGCGGTGAATGCCAAAGGCGCGTGACGACAACATCTCGGGCAGATCCATGTCAAAGGCGTCATTGATGTTTTGTGCGTCATCAAGCGCTTCGCCCACACGATTTTTACCGAACACAAGAACGGTTTTGACACTGTCGCCCGCCGATATGACAGAGCCGGACGTCAGCACCGAGAAATCGACCTCGCCGGTCACGGCGCCCGCCACGGTGTTTTTTCCGCCTGACAAAGGTATCAGGTTGAACTTGGCGCCGGTTTTTTCGCCAAGAGCCAGAATCCCGATCGATGCGGGATGCGCCATGCGACTGGTGCCGACCGTCAAGGTACGCTTCTGGCCTTCCTCAACGATCTGTTCGATGGATTGCAACGGGCTTTCCGCACCAACAAATACACAGCCCGGATCCGTGTCGACGCGTCCAAAGTAGAAGTAATCGTTCACATCAAAGCTGGGGGCCTGCACAGCCCAGTTCAGCACTTCGGGACCCATGTTCCCGAAAATGAGATTGTAAGCGTCCGGTTCGGCCTTACCCATATAGATTTCATACCCGACACGCCCGGAAGCACCGGGATAAAACCCGGGCTCAAACTCAGCGCCCAACTTATCTTTCCACACACTGCTGAAGGCGCGAAAGTTTCTGTCAGCGCCGCCGCCTTCGCGCGTTGGAATATAGACGGAGAGATTGCGGTCGGGAAAGCTTGACGCCCGCAAAAGCCCCGGTGTCGCCAGCGTCATAGCTGAAGCTGCAAGTCCGGAACCCAAAAGAGTCCGGCGGTTGAGTCCTCTTGTCTTCATCGTGATATCCTCCCTGGAATCAGATCTTTGTCGCGCCGCGTAGTCCTCCTCCAAGTCCAGACGTGGCGCGGCGTCTGAACGATGCGAACAGTCACTTCAACTGCTGGTCAGTGACTGAACGCCTGACCAGATCAGCCGCAGCGCCAGCACGGTCAGAACCGCGTTGAGCAACAGCAGAAACTTCTTGTCTTCAATTTTCGTAAGCACCTGGCGTCCGGCTATCGTACCCAGAAAACCGGCGGCAATCAGAAGGGCGACAAAACCAATCCATTGGCTAAAGGCAAAGCCCAGAACGCCGAACACCAGAATTTTCAAAAGGTGCTGGATCGTCATAAGGGCCGCGTGCGTGCCCACATGGTGCATCTTGTCCAGTTCCTGACCTTTCACATATGTCGCAACGAAAGGGCCTGTTCCGCCGAAAAACATGGTCAGAAAGCTGGAGATCGCTCCGTTTAGTGCAGCTGAACGGCGCATGAATGCCGGAGGCCTGCTGAACACGGACCACAGGATGAATGCGCCAACGCCCAGTTGAATGGCACCGGCTGGCAACTGGACAACTAGGGATCCGCCGAATGCCACGCCAAACAACGCACCGAGAAGAAACGCGGGCACTACAGAGGTCTTCACGTAGCGCAGCATGATTGCCAATCTGCCAGCATTCGATCCCAACTGGACAAGTCCGTGGACCGGAACAATCGCGGTGGCGGGCAGCAACACGGCCATTGCCGCCAGCATGACTGCGCCGCCTCCAATTCCAAAGGCCACGGTGATGAACGAGGCCGCAAAACTCAATGCCGCCAGTCCCAGAGCAATCGGCCAGCCAAGACCAGCATGAATCAATTCAGCGGTCATCTTACTGCCTCCGGAAACAACTCCTCGGGCGAGACCGGCCGCGCCGCAAGATATTGCTCAGACGAATAACGGCACGCGGCTTCGAGTTCAGCGCGGTTTGCTGCGAAACCGTATGGCCAGTAATCTGCCCCAAGCGCACGCCGCGTCGCTTCCATGGTTTCGTTCAACCACGGCAGGGACAGGCGGTTTGCTGAACCCAACCAGATTTTCCGCAAGTGTTCCAGGGCGATATCCCGGGCCTGCGTGAAGGCTTCCATGAGTGATGTCGGCAGCCAAGGGTGCGCGGCGACCAACGATTTGCGCACTGCGATCAAATGCATGATCGGAAAGAATCCAGTCTTTGCGTGATAGGCGCGTTCTTCCGCCGCGAATTCGGGAAAAATCCGCTGGATGTTCGTTTTGCCATCCAAAAAGGCTTGGGGAGGATTGGGGGCAAGCAGCCCGTCAATCTCTCCATTCAGCAGCAGATCCTGCAGCGTTTCGCCATCTTTGATCGGCTCCACGATCATGCCGTCGGGCAGCTTCAGCGGGAGGCGTTCGTGTCGCGTTCCATGATCCAGAGCACCGGTACGCCAGTGAATGCTGGCAGCGTCAACGCCGTACTCATCTGCCATGAGGCCCCGCATCCACAGCGCCGCCGTCATCTGGTATTCCGGGACGCCAACTCGTTTGCCTGCAAGATCCGCAAGCGTCGCAACGCCGGATCCCGAGCGCACGTAAAAGCCACTGTGGCGAAACGCTCGACTGACAAAAGCAGGGATTGCCGTGTAGGCGCATGCGTCTCGCGAGACCTGCAGGATGTAACTGGAAATCGACAATTCGGTGATATCAAAGCGTGCTTCTTGCACCGCAATCGGAAAAAGCTGACCGGTTGGCAGGATATGGCTTTCGAACTCCACATCCGGCACGGTAACGCGTCCGTCATGGAGCGGCATGACCCGGTCATGATCCCATGTGGCGAGTGTCAGTCTCACGCGCGTGCCCCGGCGTAATACTCTATGCGGTGTTCCAGCCTTGCAATGAGTTCAGCCAGAGACAGCGCAAAAGCAAACAGGATCAGGATCAGCGCCCAGAAATGTGCCATCAGAAAGTTTTGCGAGTAAAGTGCAAACAGTGCTCCCACGCCAATGATGGAGACCAGCAGCTGTCCGATTACGACGCCCTTGACCCCGCGAATTACACCAAGGCGAATACCCGCGAGGATCTCGGGCATTGCGGACAAGAGAATAATCTTGAGCCGCTCCAGGGGCGATGCACCAAAGGAGCGTGACATTTCCATCAACGATGGCGAGACATGAAGCACGCCGGCGCGTGTGTCCAAAGCAATGATCCAAACCGCGAACATGAAAACGGTCACGATCACTGTCGGCATCCCCATGCCAAACAGGATCATGATTACCGGCACCAGGGCTGAAAGCGGTGCAGAGAGAAAAATGTTCACCCACATGTTCAGCATATTGTCGGCGGCCTTGAACAGCCCCATCAGCACGCCGAGACCAACACCGACAACGATCGCCAAACTTAGCCCACCGAGGTAACTCAAAACTGTCAGTCGTGCGGCCTCGCTGAAGCTTGGCGTGGTCAAAACGTCGGGTAACGCCATCAGCACCTCCGAGAGTGGCGGAAACAGCAACAGCAGCTCAAACTGCCCAACCAATTCCCACAGCGCCGCCCAGAAAAGCAGGGCCGCCATTTTTGGAACCTTGAAGCCATAGATCTCCATATCGCTACTCCACGTAGGCCTTGAGCCCGGCCCAGATCTCATCGATCAGATCAAGGTATTCCGGGTTACGGCGGATCAGGTCCGGGTCGCCGGACCTGTCGATATCGGGTGTTACAATCCGGTTCAGCCGACCGGGGCGGGGTGACAGCATCACAATGCTGTCCGACAGATAGACCGCCTCTTCAATGGAGTGGGTGACCAGAATGAAGGTTTTCTTTTCGATCTCACGCAACCGAATGAGGTCCTCCTGAAATTTGCGACGGGTCTGCTCATCGACGGCCGAGAAGGGTTCGTCCATCAGCAGAACATCCGCATCGACCGCGAGGGCCCGCGCAAGACCCACCCTTTGGCGCATACCGCCAGACAATTCATGCGGAAACTTGTCTTCGAAGCCGGCAAGGCCGACCTCATGCACATAATGACGTGCACGATCCTCCCGCTCAGCCTTGCCGACACCCTGGAGCTCCAGTCCAAAGGCCGCGTTGCGCAGCACACTGGCCCAGGGCATGAGCGCGAAGTCCTGAAAAACAAACGCGCGTTCCGGACCGGGTCCCGTGACAGGTGCGCCGTTGACGTCGACGCCGCCCTCGGTTGGCTCAAGAAGCCCGGCGATAATTTTCAGAAGCGTGGTCTTGCCACAGCCCGATGGCCCCAGCAGCGACGTCAGAGCACCTCGTTTGAAAGACAAGTTGATGTCCTTGAGTGCCGTGACCGAACCACCATAAATTTTGTGCAGACCGCGCACCTCGATGATGGCATCAGCGGCGCTTTGCAAGTGTGGTTGGATGGGTGTCGTCATATTCATCAGGCGCCTCGTTTTTCGGGTCTGAATATGGTTGTCTCCAACCGGTGCAGCAGCGAAACCGTGATTACCGCAAAGGCAACAATCGAGAATATGGCAGCATACATGTGGGCAAATTTCGCGATTGAGCGGTTGAAGGTGATCAGATCGCCGATGCCTGTCGGTGTGATCAGAAGCTCGGCCAGCACAACGCCGGAAAAACCTTCGGCGACGCCAAGCCGGATGCCCGCAAACATCATCGGGCTGGCGGCCGGCAGGATTACCTTGAAAATCTGCTGCTGACGCGTCCCCATAAAACTCTGGCTCATGTCAACCAGCGAAGGCGGTACGTTGCGTACCGCTTTGTAACTGTTGATGGCAATAACTGGCATGGCCAGCATACAGACTGCGAGCACTTTGGATGTCAGGCCAATACCATAGACAAAGGTGATCAGCGGAATGAGAGCAGCCATGGGTGCTGCCTGCATGGTTATGAAGACGGGAAGGGTGATCCACTCGGCATCTCGGCGCAGACCCATCAGGACGCCCGCGCCAACACCAATGCTCAGCGAGATCACAAGGCCGATTACCAGAGGTTCAAGCGTCCGCCCGTAGGCGCCGAGCATAGACCCGTCAGCCAGCATTTCCCAAAGCGCAGCCATGGTTTCAAAGAAAGTCGGGAAGGCCCAGTTGAAATTCGTTCGTCCAGCGAATTCCCATACGGCGCAAAACACCGCAAGCGATGCCAGACGCCATAGCAACGGTGTGCCGCCGAGCATTTCAAAGGCGCGACTGGTTGGTCCTTGGATCGGGTTGGCGTCTGTTTGTGCCGTTGACATTCACGTACCCCCTAGCAGCGCGCGCCGCGCCGGCAGTAAGCCCGGCGCGGCGCAGCTGTCCCTCAGTTCGCGGTTTTCGCGGCGTCCAAGGCTGTGAAGTCCCAAAAGTCTGCCGGGTCGACGTCCGCGGGATCCATCTCGACCTGACCTGCCGCAGACAGGAACGCAATGTCGTCCGCCGCATCAGACGGTTGCCCGCCACTCAGGGGATAGATGCCGTTTTCTACCGCTTCGGTGTAATACGGAACCGCTTCGGATATCACGTCTTCGGGCAGGTCCGGCAAAAGACCATATTTCTCCTGCAGTTCACCAACTATGGCCGGGTTCTCCGAGATGTCATTCCATGTTCCCAGCAACTCTTCGACGAAAATTTGCATGTCCGCTGATCGCTCTTGCAAAACGTCGGCGCGCGCATAGAGCGCTTCATCAGTGGCGTTCACGCCATCAAGAGGCAATCTCGCAAATTTTTCCCCACCCTTTTCCTGCAAGAGGCGGAAGTTCGCAGCATCGACGATAGAGGCGTTAATTGTTCCCTGTAGCATGGCGCCGGCGCGCACTTCGGAACCCGGAACATAAGAAATGTTGGCGTATTCGATCTCATGCACCTTTTCCATCAGGCGCATCAATGCTTCGGTGCCGGATCCGCGCGAATGCACAGTGATTTCCTGACCGTCAAGGTCGGACCAGCCGGAATACATCTCGGAATTCACAACCGGAAAGAAGAGCAGGGTAGACATGCGGTAGAACATGCGGATCGGCGCTTTTGAATTGGCCATGAACGCATATGGCGCACCTACGCCGATATGGGCTTCACCTGAAAGCACGGCCTGGACTGCCACGTCTTCGGAGTTGAAGAACGTCATATCCATGTCGACGCCGCGCTCTTTTGCACGCTCCATGGCGATCAGAAGGTTCAGGCTTTCGACGCTTGCGATGTCGCCAAGGCCTACTTTCAGTGGGTCCGCTGCCAGAACCGACCCCGCGCTCAGGGCCAGGGCCGCAATGGCGCCTGCAGTTTTTAGCATAAGTCTTTTCGTAATGGACATTTCGCTCCTCCCTTTGGTGCTTGTCTTTTTCAACGAATGCCGCGTCTCTCTTTTCGGAGGTTGCGGTATGCGCTGCGGCCCGATCGCCCTCTAATTCTCCTCAAACAGCCTGCGCGACACCGAATGCAGGTGCGCGCGCATTGTGTCTTGTGCCGCTTGCCTGTCGCGCGCCTCAATCGCCGCCGCGATTGCTTCGTGTTCTCCAAAACTCGAATGATCTGCCGAGGGCCGGGCTGTGTGCCGTTTTACAGCGCCAAACGTGATGGCCCGCCGGGCTTTGTTCAGTTGGTCAAACAACCCGAGCAGCAGTAGGTTGTCCGAAGCTTCTGCAATCGCGCGGTGAAACAGGTCGTCCTGACGTTCGTAGTCTTCCCAGCTCGAGGCTGAGCAGGCGCGTTCCAACGCTAGCCGCATGCGGGTCACGGATTCCGCCGAGGCATTTACTGCAGCCTCGCTGGCGATGGCCGGTTCAATACACAGTCGGGCGCGAACCATGCGCAATGGCGTCAGTTGTCGGGCCACGTCGACAACCCAATCACCCGCCGGAAGCGCTTCGCTGCTTGCCTCACGTGACATGAATGTGCCTTTGCCGACATGGCGCCAGATGAGACCTTCGCGCTCCAGTGAATCAAAGGCTTTGCGCAACGCAGCGCGGGGGATGCCCAGTTCTTCGATCAGACGCCGCTCCGATGGCAGTCGATCACCTGGAACAAACTCGGCCGCATCAATGAACCTGCGCACTCGGTCGACAAGATCGGTGTCATCTCCGGTGCGCCCAATTTTCAAATTGGTTTTATATTGGTCATCCAATTGGTCCATAAGTGCCAAAATAGAGGAAATCTTGCTTGGATCAATGACAAATTACTAAACATGTTAAAATTGGTATGGATTGATTTTAACTTTGCGCCAATATAGAAGGTAGCAATTACAATCGTATCAGGGAGAGTTCCATGTCAGATTTCGTGATCCCCGTGCCGCCGACGATCAGCGTTCCTGTACAGGGTGGTGGCCAGTTTCCAGTGCGCCGAGTCTATTGCATCGGGCGAAACTACGCGGCGCATGCGGTGGAGATGGGGCATGATCCTGACCGGGAGCCGCCTTTCTTTTTCCAGAAGAACCCAGACGACCTGAACACCTCGGGCACGTTTTCCTATCCTCCCAAAAGCACAGATGTTCACCACGAAGCAGAAGTCGCTGTGTTTTTGAAAGCGGGTGGAACGGATATCCCGCTCGAAACGGCGTTGGATCACGTTTATGGATACGCGCTGTCGCTCGATATGACACGTCGCGACCTGCAAGGCGTGGCGAAAAAGATGGGGCGTCCGTGGGAAATCGGCAAGGCTTTCGCGGCTTCCGCACCTGTCGGGCCTGTTCACAAGGCAGAAGACGTGGGTCACCTGTCAGACGGCAAGCTCACCTTTTCGGTTAACGACGAGGTCAAACAGGAAGGCAATCTGAACCAGATGATCTGGAAGGTGCCGGAAATGATCTCGTACTTGTCGGAGTATTTTACACTCGCGCCTGGTGATGTGATCCTGTCCGGAACACCTGCTGGCGTCGGCCCGGTTCAAAAGGGCGACGAGATGAAAGTCGAAGTCGAAGGGCTGGGCGCCATGGTGGTCAAGGTCACGTAGTCCGACAACGGGGTTTCTGTCTTTGCAGGCCGTTGAAATTTGTACGCGACCTGCTCAATCGTTGGCCACGGTCGCGCCCAAACAAAGGAGATAGCAAATGATTGTTGACGACATGGGGCAACGAGTGATCTGACGTTCTGATCCGTGGCATCGCCACAGGGAGCAGAAACGGGAGGAGCCCATGTACGAAGCCACAGATCCAATCACGTCGATGGAAGAACTGAATGCGCAAAAAGCGCCGATGCACCCGAGCCAGGTCAACAAGATCATTGATCACGTCGATACGCATTGCCGGGCATGGATCGAACACACAACTTTTGTCTCTATCGCCTCGTGCAATGCGCGTGGAGAGATGGACGTGTCGCCGAAAGGTGATCCGGCCGGTTTCATCAAGGTGCTTGATGCCAAGACGTTGGCGATCCCCGACCGGATTGGAAATCAGCGGATGGACACCTTTGAAAACGTGCTGGAAAATCCGCGTGTTGGTCTGATGTTGGTGGTGCCAAAGCGCAAGGAAGTCGTGCGTATCAACGGAAAAGCCGAGATCGTGCGCGATGCCGCTCTGCGTGACCTGACGGTTGTGAACGGACACCGACCGGACCTTGTGCTGTTGGTGCGGGTGGAAGAGGCCTTCTTTCACTGTGGCAAGGCGATGATCCGCTCCGCAATGTGGCTACCGGAGCGGTGGGGGTCGATTGATGCGCTGCCGACCTATTCCGAAGCACTGAAAGATCATGGCAGCATGGACATGCCGCTTGAGGACATCGAAGCACGCATGGCCTACAATGAAAGCGACAGGCTGTACTGAAACAGTATCAGCGCAGCCTTAACTGGTCAGTCCAGAGCCTTCAGACGCTTAAAGAGGCTCGACGTATCCCAACGCCCGCCGCCCATCTTCTGAACATCCTTGTAGAACTGGTCGACCACCGCGGTGACGGGCAGGGATGCCGCAATCTCGTCGGCGGTGGAGAGACAGATGCCGAGATCTTTACGCATCCAGTCTACGGCGAACCCGTGCTCGAAATGATCATCCAGCATCGTTTCGTAGCGGTTGACCATTTGCCAGCTGCCCGCTGCGCCGCCGCCAATCACATCGATCACGGCCCGCCCGTCCAACCCGGCTTTTTCAGCAAAATGAAGGCCTTCGCTCAGGCCCTGCACAAGACCGGCGATGCAGATCTGGTTGACCATTTTCGTCAGCTGGCCCGCGCCGCTGTTGCCCAGGCGCACACATTTTTTGGCATAAGCGTCGATCAGAGGCTCGGCACTGGCATATGCCGAGTCGTCCCCGCCGCACATGACGACAAGCTGGCCATTTTCCGCGCCAGCTTGTCCGCCAGACACGGGCGCGTCGACAAAAGCGACGCCTTTTTCTGCTGCGGTTTCGAACAGTTCGCGAGTGACCTTGGCGGAAACGGTCGTATGATCGACAAAGACTGTACCTGCCGACATGCCCGCGAAAGCGCCATCGTCGCCTAAGCAAACAGACCGCAGATCATCGTCGTTTCCAACGCAGGCCATAACAAACTCTGCACCCAGGGCAGCCTCGCGTGGCGTCGCGGCATGCGCGCCACCGTAGGTATCCACCCATGACTGCGCCTTGGCGGCGGTTCTGTTGTAGACGGTAACCTCATGCCCTGCCTTTTGCAGGTAACCGGCCATCGGAAACCCCATGACCCCAAGGCCCAGAAATGCAACTTTAGCCATTCGATATCTCGCTTTCTTGTGGTGTGATTAGAGCAGGTCGCGCGGTGTCCGACCGGCAAAAAAGGCGTCCAGATTGTCGAGCGCGCGAAATCCCATGGAATCACGAGTTCGCGTGGTCGCACTGCCGATGTGCGGCAGCATGAAAATATTCTCATACTGTGCAAAGGGCGCATAGCCGCCCGGTTCAACTTTAAAGCAGTCCAAACCGGCCGCCGACAGTTTGCCTGAATGGATTGCGGCTTCAAGCGCCACCTCATCGACCAGGGCACCGCGCGCCGAATTGACCAAAACAGCGCCGTCTGGCAGCAGCGCGAGCCGCTCTGCGCTCATGAGATCTGTTGTTTCGGGTGTGGCCGGGCAATGAAGCGAAAGAAACTCTGCGTGTGGCAATAGGCTGTCCACGGTGTCGTGGTACAGCGCGCCGTCTTCCAGTTCCGGGGCAAGCCTGCTGCGATTGTAGTAGTGGATTTCCATGCCAAATCCGCGTGCTTTGGTCGCAAATGCGCGGCCGACGCGTCCCATGCCGACAATTCCCAACCGCGCGCCGGTCACTTGTTTGCCGACCATGAATGCCGGGCTCCAGCTATCCCATGCCCCGGTGCGCACGAGCCGGTCGCCCTCTACCGCGCGCCTTGCTGCGCCCAGCATAAGCAACATTGCAAGCTCTGCTGTCGCGTCCGACAAAACGTCTGGCGTATTGGTCACCGCAATGCCACGGGCGCGGAGCGCGTCAAGATCGCAATGATCAACGCCGACAGAGTGGTTGGCGACAATCTTGAGGCGGGGATCCAACGCGGCGACGACCTCGGCCGTAAAATGCTCCGAATGGCAGGGCATCATCGCATCCACGCGGGCAGACATCTCAATGATATCTTCGGCGCTGCCGGGGGTATCGGCGTCGTTCAGGATAACGTCATAGCTCTTTCGCGCGCGAGCGACCGTGGCATCGGAGACTTTTCGAGGCAGCCACAAAACGGGACGATCGGACATCAGTCGTCTTTCCGGATTGTGTCTTCCCAAAAGTTATAAACCGCCAGTCCGATGACAAAGATGGCAATGCACATAAAAGGGAGCCCGCCCCAGAACCCAGCGAAGCCTGTCGAAATACTGTGCGACAAGCCCAGAATAAAGATCACCATCAACGCAATCCCGATGAAGCCGGTTAAGATATTTGTGCCGCGTGACATGGGTCTAGTCTCCTTCTTCTTCAGCGGATTGCGCCAGATAGGTTTGCATCCAGTTCGCAGTGCGAAACAGACGATCATCTTCTTCAATGCCGCCAATCAACTGTACACCGATCGGAAGGCCGTTTTCACCAACAAGTAGCGGAAGTGTCAGGCTCGGCAAACCGGCAAGCGTCCAGATCAGGCAAAAGACTGAATCGCCAGTGTTGCCATGGGCAAGCGGCGGTGCCTCTCCCGTGCTGGATGGTGCAAGAATGGCATCAAAGTCGTTGAAATGGCTTTTGAAAAAACTATCCGCCGAGAGCTTAACATCAAGCGCGTCTTCGTATTCGGACCGGCTAATAGCGCGACCGCGCCGGATTGCATCCGTCATTTCATTGCTGAGTTTGGCGCTGTGAACCGCCTCGATCTCGGCCATGTTTGCCGCAATTTCATAGTCGTAAATGATCTTATGGATATCCGTGAGGCCCGCCAGTTGTGGTGCCGTGGCGAACCGCTCGACTCTGTCGCCCAGGGCATCAATCACCTGTTCCAGCCCCTCCGCGGCGTCACTGTCGAGCCGGCCGTGATAGGGCAGGTCAAACCACGCGATGTCGGGTTCCACCGGCGCGTCGCTGCGCGCACCTCGCAGGATATCCGGGCGTGGGCGGGCAAAACTTGCTGGATCGGTTTGATCGTAGCAGCCCAGCACGTCAGTTAGCAGTGCCGCGTCTTCGAGCGTGTTTGCAAAGACCCCAATCTGGTCGAGCGATGCAGATGTTCGAAAGACAC
The DNA here is from genome assembly GCA_039191495.1 of Pseudomonadota bacterium. GTDB lineage: Bacteria > Pseudomonadota > Alphaproteobacteria > Rhodobacterales > Rhodobacteraceae > Roseobacter. The sequence goes on from JBCCXN010000015.1 coordinate 116,661, forward strand.
CGCCGCGCGAAATCACGCCACGCGTTGGCTTGAACCCGTAGGTGCCGCAAAATGCAGCAGGCCGAACGACCGAGCCGCCCGTTTGCGTGCCAATTGCGAGCGGGACGTGCCGTGCTGCTACGGCAGCGGCAGAACCACTTGACGATCCGCCCGGCGTGCGTGCCGTGTCATGCGGGTTCGTTGTTGCCGCCGGGTGCATGTAAGCCATTTCGGTTGTCGCCGTTTTGCCCATCAACACGGCGCCCGCTTCGCGCAGACGCTCGATCATCCGGGCGTCTCGATCAGGCTGTCGATCCTCAAAAATGGAACTACCGCGTTGCGTCGGTAGGTCAGCGGTGTCGATGATGTCCTTCACACCGACGGGAACCCCATGCAGCGGCCCTGTCGCGCGTCCGGCACGTCGGACGCGATCCGCGTCTCTGGCCTGCTGCAGCGCATGTTCGCGGCTGATTGCAACCCAGGCTTTGACCGTTGGCTCACCCTGTTCTGTCCGCGCCAGATACTGAGAGACCAGCGCTTCGGACGTCAGTTTTCCCTCACGGATGGCTTCGGCGGATTGCACCGCCGAAAGCATCGTCAAGTCCCCTTTCATCAGGGCACCCATTCTCCAAAGAGGTAATCGGGGAACCAGAGCGCAATGCCCGGGAACTGATACATCAGTACCATGCAGAATATCACGATGGCCAGATAGGGCATCAGACCTTTGAAGATGGTGATCAGCTCAATCTGCGATTTGAGAACGCCTTTCAGATAGTAGGCGGACATCGCCATGGGCGGCGTCAGAAAGGAGGTCTGAAGGTTCAGCGCCACCAGCATCGCAAAGAAATACGGGTTTACCCCAAAGGTTTCGAGCATCGGCAGGAAGATCGGCACAAAGATGATCAGGATCTCTGACCATTCCAACGGCCAGCCCAGCAGGAAGATAATAAGCTGCGCCAGCACGAGGAATTGCCATGGTTCAAGATTGAGCGCCAGAACCCAGTGTTCGATCACATCATGTCCGCCGAGATAGGAAAAGATCGAAGCGAAAGTCCATGAACCCACAAACAGCCAGCACACCATCGCGGTGGCCTTCGCTGTCAGAAAGACGCTTTGCTTGACCTTTTCCCAGTTCAGCGACCGGTAAAGCGCGGCCAAAACCAAACCGCCCAACGCGCCCATCGCCGCCGCCTCGGCAGGCGTCGCCAGCCCGCCCAGAATCGAGCCCAACACCAGAAGGATCAGAACGGTCAGGGGCACAAACGAGATCAGCAAGTTCAGGTAGACCTCTCGTTTGGGCGGAATGTCCTCTTTATCAGGCATGGGGGCCAGAGCCGGATTGAGTTTTACCCGCACCATGGCGTAGACGATGTAAAGCCCTGCGAGCATCAGACCTGGGAACACCGCCGCGGCGTAAAGGCGCAACGGCGACAATTCGGCAATTGCCGCATAGACGATTAGCATGATCGACGGTGGGATCAGAATGCCCAGCGTACCACCCGCACAAATGATGCCTGATGCAAAGCTCTGGTCGTAGCCCGCACGGTTCATGGCAGGGTAGGCCAACAGCCCCATCAGCGTCACAACGGCGCCCACAATGCCTGAGGCAGTGGAGAACACCGCACAGGTGAGCAGGGCCGCAATGCCAAGTGATCCTGGCAGGTTATGGGCCGCCTGATACAGCGAGTAAAACAGCCGGTTCACGATGTTAGCTCGTTCCACCACATATCCCATGAACAAAAACAGCGGGATCGCGACCAGAATGTCATTCTCCATCACCGAATAGGTGTTCTGATTGAGCAGGTAGAAGATGTTGTTGTTAAAGATATCACCGATGCTTTCCGGCGCGCCCGTGTAATAGGCGTAATAACCAAAGGCGACCCCCATTGCGATCAGTGTAAAGGCGATGGGGAAGCCCAGAAGCACCAGCACGATGAACAGGCAGAGCATGAGGATGGCAACCTGCGGATCGGTCATTGGTTCGCCTCCTCTGTCATAAGAAGGTCCTCTGTTTCTTTCACATCCGGTATACGTTTCGGCCATTGGCCTGTGCGCATCGCGATGATGCACCGCATCATTTCCGCCACGCCCTGGATCATCAGCAGAACGCCGGCAACGGGTATGAGGGTTTTGAAGAAATAGATTTGGATGCGAGCCGGGCTGTTCCAGCTGACTTCTTTGTAGCGCCAACTGTCTGAGGCGATTTCCCAGCCGTACCAGAATAGAGCCAACATGCCTGGAAAGAAGAAGAGGATGTAGAGAAGAAAGTCGATGCGGGCCTGCCATTGGACCGGAAAGAGACGGTACAAAACGTCACCGCGCACGTGGGCGTCTTGCGCAAGTGCATATGCACCGGCCATCAGGAACAGAGCCCCGTACATTTGCACCATCATGTCAAAAGCCCAGACAGTGGGTGCATTCAGCACGTATCGAACGAAAACCTCATACGACACCGACAGCGTCAGGATGAGAATGCACCACCCGAAAGCCTTGCCAACCCATTGGCTCAGGCTTTCGATGGAATGTATAGTCTTGAGCAAAGTAGAGTCCCCCGCATTTGCCTGCGAAAACGGCGGCTGCGCGGGGCAGCCACCGTCCATTTCTTATTGTTTTTTGCTTCAGCCGAAGTAGTGCTTGTAAGCGAGCTTGTAGTCCGGCTGGTTCAGGTTGAGGTAGTTCATAACAGTCTTCGCATAAGCCTTTTGGCTGTCGACAACCTTTGCGAAGAATTCGTCTTCCCCAGAAATACGATCGACAACAATGTCCCAGGCTTTCAGTTGCTCGGCCATCACGCTGTCGGGTGTTCGATAGACGTTCACTCCCTGCTCTTCAGCGAGCGTAACCAGATCGTCCGCATAGCGTTTGGTGTTGTTCCAGTAGAAGTTGGAGTTTTCAGCTTCGGACGCGTACTTCAGGATCGCCCTTTGCTCGTCCGCCAGCGCTTCGTACTTCTGTTTGTTGAACGTAACTTCGAAGAACTCCTGGCTCTGGTGGAAAGATGCAAGGTGATAATGCTTGGAGACGTCCTGCATACCGAAGTCGCGGTCGGATGTCGGGTTGTTGAACTCCGCCGCATCGATCAGGCCGGATTTCATCGCGGGCTGGATTTCACCGCCCGGCAGCTGCACCACAGACATGCCCATTTCCAGCAGAACATCTGCTGCGAGACCAACTGTCCGGTACTTCAGACCGTTCATCTGGCTGGCGTCTTTGATCTCTTCCTTGAACCAGCCCATTGGCTGCGCAGGCATTGGTGAGTTGAAGAACGACACCACGTTCAGGCCCAGAGACGCCATAAGCTCGTCAAAGAGTTCCTGGCCGCCGCCGTAGTGGACCCAGCCCAGAACTTCCTGGCTTGACCACCCAAAGCAGGGTCCTGTCCCGAAGAGCGATGCCGCCTTCGACTTGGAATACCAGTAGGCCGGCACGTAGTGTGCTGCATCCAGCACGCCGCGGTGCACAGCGTCCTGCATCTGGCTGGTTTTCACAACCGCGTTGACTGGCAACAGTTCGATGGTCAGACCACCGCCCGACATCTCGTTCACACGGTTTACGTAAGATTGTGCATTTTCAAGAAAGATGCCGCCGCCCCAGGCCGCTTGCATCTTCAGAGTTGTGCCATGGCCGTCAGCGATGGCAGGGGTCGCCAGCGCACCGGCGCCAGCAACTGCAGAACCGCGCAGGAAATTCCTGCGGTTAATAGATTTCGACATGTGTCCTCCCGTAGTCCATTTCGAACGCGTTCCGAGAAACGCGTCTTTGCGCCGCTTGAGCGGCAGCACGTAAGAGCTAGCGCGTGGCGCAGCTGTTGACAAATCGATTTGTGTGCCAACGTAGGTGGAGATCGTAAAAGTGTTTTTTTTCAAGTTATTACAAGGATATTATTTGTGCTCAGAATATTGTTTAAAGGTTAAGCATTTCGCGCGAAAAGCGAATTATGCCAGGATTTGCCAAAAACCGATAGCTCTTTGCGGAGAGCCAAACGGCGCATAAAATTATCTATCCACCGAGCGGGCAGAGCCAACTTGTCTGAGACGGTCGACCGATCGTTCTACGCCGTCGATTTCCTGCTTGTATCTTCCGAGCTTGCGCGGCTATACCCGTCGGCGGAGACGTGGCCGAGTGGTCGAAGGCGCTCCCCTGCTAAGGGAGTAGGCGAGGAATCGTCTCGAGGGTTCGAATCCCTTCGTCTCCGCCACATTTATCATTCCACTGAAGTGATTGAGTTTAAGCGAGTTAAAGTACTGGTGGGTAACCGTTATCCGCATCCTTTACCGACGTGTTTTCCGTACCCGGTTTGACGTGAAATGCATTGTGGACTTGCTGGTGAAAGTCGAACGGCCCGGAAACGCCGTGATTTTGATAATAAACCGAGGTTGAATTTGAACTTTGACGCTCTGTTAAATACGGTCAGTAAAAGTGTCCTGATCTGTTTGAATGTCGGCTTCCTCCGCCGATTCAAGCAGTTTGGTACTTGATCGAAGCCACAACCAGATGGGTTTAAGGGACAGAATTCGTTTTCGTAGGGCAAATGAGGTGAGAACTGACCCGAAGCTGGCTCTTCAAGCTGGTTTTGTCTGAGTTGCACCGACTCTATAAATCGATGTCTCGGACACCTCGATGCGCGAGGCAATCCGTCTTGCGAGCATTAGCTGTCGGGTCATGTTGAGCAAAGCTCCTCCCGTTCCGACCACGGCCTGTTAAAGCGGTGACAGAGTTCAATATTATGGTCCTGCGGCAAGCTATCAATGGCATCGTTTCGCGGATCAGGCATCGGGATGTCCCTCCCACACAAAGTACGTTTGATAAAACCCGATGCAAACAAAGGGCGCCCCGACAACGCTCATAACGACGGCCCCGCCCCATGCGCGCAAA